>NZ_JBNCNO010000001.1:571674-771827 GCF_049847025.1 Micromonospora sp. DT231
CGCCCGACCGGGCCGGGTGTCAGTCGGCCGGGCGGCGCAGGACGCTCACCGCGAACGGGGCGTCGTCGCGCCACGGGCGCAGGTCCCAGGTGGCGAAGCGCTGCTCCACACGCAGCCCGGCGGCCACCGCGTCGGCGTCGAACGCGGTCAGCGGGTAGCCGCGCTCGGTGCCGAAGCCCACGGTCAGCACGCCGTCGGGCCGCAGGTGCTCGGCGACCCGGCGCAGCACCTCCGGTTCGGTGCCGACGGCGACGAAGGCGAGGACGTTTCCGGCCAGCACCGCCGCGTCGAACGGCTCCGCCTCACCCATCGCCGGCAGGTCAAGCTCGGCCAGGTCGGCGACCAGCCACGTCGGGCCGGGATAGTCGACGCGGGCGGCAGCCACCAGGGCGGGGTCGGCGTCCACCCCGACCACCGTGTGGCCGCGCTGGGCCAGCGCGGCACCGACGCGGCCGGTGCCGCTGCCGGCGTCGAGAATCCGGGAGCCGGGCGCGACAAGGGTGTCCACAAGCCGAGCCTCGCCGGCCAGGTCCGCGCCCTCGGCCGCGAGTTTCCGGAACCTGTCGATGTACCACTGCGAGTGCTCGGGGCCGGTGTCGGTCGCCCAGCGGGTCGGGTTGGCCATACGGCCACCGTAACCGGGCCGGTGGGGATGCTGCGGGGGAGTCGAGGGGTCGGTGACGGCCTGGTCGACTACGGCGCTCCAGGCGCACCGATCGGTGGCAGCTCAGCAGGGCGGCGCTCGGTGTGTCGAATCGCCCAGCTGCCAACGATCGAGGAACGGTGGGGCGCTGGACGGCGTCACGCCGCCCAGCGCCCGTACGCCTTCGGTCATCCCTTCTCCGCGCCGCTGGTGAGCCCCTCGGTGAGCAGCCGCTCGCTGGCGAAGAAGAGGATCACGATGGGCAGGGTGAGCACGACCGACCCGGCCATCAGCACCGTCTTGGGCACCTCCACCCCGTCGGAGAGCAGGGACAACCCGAGCGACACCGTCCACCGGTTGGGTTTGTCGATAAGGAACAACAGGGCGAAGAGGAACTCGTTCCAGGCGATCATGAAGTCGTAGAGCGCGACCGCCATGATCGACGGCATCGCGAGGGGCAGGCTGACGCGGCGGATGATGCCGAGTCGACCAGCGCCGTCGATGGCGGCGGACTCCTCCAGACTGACCGGGATGGTCTCGAAGTAGTTCCGCAGCATGTAGACCGACACCGGCAACGTCTGCGAGATGTAGACCAGCACCAGGCCGAACAGCGAGCCGCGCAGGTCGACGAGGCTGAACGCCACGAACAGCGGGATCGCGATGACGATCGACGGGAACAGGTAGACCGCCAGGAACAGGAAGTCGACCTGCCGCCGGCCGAAGAACCGCAGCCGGGCCACCGCGTACGCGCCGGGGATCGCCACCAGCAGGGTGAGCACGGTCGCCGCGACCGCGACCAGCCCACTGTTGCGGATGAAGGTGAGGAACCCCTGGCCACCGTCGTCGGTGGCCTTGAGGACCTCGGCGTACGTGGCGACGGTCAGCTCACCGAAGCCGACGAGCAGCGCGCCGGGGTCGAGCAGCAACTTCTCGATGGGGCGCACCGACAGCACGAGCATGTAGTAGAAGGGGAAGACGGTGACCACCAGGAACGCGGCAATCACCAGGCGGCGCAGCCAGCGCAGGCTGACCGTCTCGACCATGTCCCGGTCCATCAGCTCACCCTCCGTCCGAAGAAGCGCAGATAGATCACCACGAACACGATGAGCACCACGGCCAGCACGACCGCCTGCGCGGAGGCCGCGCCGATGTCGGTGCGGGCGGTGAGGAACTCGTAGACCCGCACGCTGACCACCTCGGTGCCGGCGGCGCCACCGGTGAGCAGGTAGACGTCGTCGAACTTGTTGAACGTCATGATGAAGCGCAGCACGCCCAGCAGGGCGATCACCGGCAGCAGTTGCGGCAACAGGATGTGCCGGAACCGCTGGGTGGGGGTCGCGCCATCGACCCGGGCGGCCTCCTCCAACTCACCTGGCACCGCCTGGAGCCGGGCCAGCAGGAACAGGAACGCGAAGGGGAAGTATCGCCACGCCTCGAAGGCGATGACGGTGCTCAGCGCCGTCGACTCCTGGGACAGGAACGGCACCGGAGTGTCCCAGCCCAGCAGGCGCTGGCCCCACGCGTTGACGATGCCGAGCTGCGGGTCGAGCATCACCTGCCACACGAACGTCACCGCGACCACCGGCGCCACGTACGGCAGCAGCATGGACGCCCGGACCAGCGTGCGGCCCCGGAACGGCCGGCGGACCACGAGGGCCGCCACCAGACCGAGCAGGATCGAGCCGACGGTGCCGCCGATGCTGTAGATCAGCGTGACCCACAGCGTCTCGGCGAAGCCGGGGGTGTGCAGCACCCGGTCGAAGTTGTCCATCGTGACATCGCCGAACAGACCGGTCTTGCGCAACGTGGCGAGCCGGACCCGCTGGAAGGCGAGCACCACGGTCCACACGATCGGAATGCCGATGACCGCGATGGTGACGAGCAGGGTCGGTGCGACGAGCGCGAGCCCGGCACGGGATTCGCGGCGGCGCAGGGTCAGTGGGCGACGGCGGGCGGCCCGTCCCGGCCGCTCCCCGCTGGGGGAGCGGCCGGTCTCGGGCGCGGTGGTGGTCAATTGACGCCCGCCTTGATGGCCTCGACGTCCTTCTTGGCCCGGCTGGCCGCGGCCGCGGCGTCGGACTTGCCGGAGTAGACGTCGGTCAGCGCCTTGGGCACCGGTAGCTCACCGAGCATGGCGCCGACCAGCTTGCCCTGCCCCTGGGTGAGCCCCCACCGCTGGAAGGTGTCCGGGCTGCGGCGCAGGGTGGCGAGCACCTCCTCGCCGTACACGTCGGTGAGGGGCTTCTTCGCGTCCACGCCGGCCTGGCTGGTGTTCCAGGCGGTGAGGTACGCCTCGGGCTCGGCCGTGGTGCCCTTGCGGACCGGGAAGCGGCCCTCGGGGGACATGCCGAACCAGCGCGGGTAGCCGTCGCTGAGCATGTACTCCACGAAGGACTTGGCCGGGTCGGCCACGGCGCCGTCGAGCACCGCCCACGAGCTGATCTCGCCGTACTGTGCCGGCTCGGTGCCGTTCGGGCCCTTGATCGCGGTGACGAACCCGCTGTTCTTCGCGAGGAACGCCGGGTCGGTCTGACACTGTGGGCAGGTCGGCTTGGCGTCGTTGCGCAGCCCGGCCAGCTCGTCGAGGATGAACGGCGACCAGATGACCATGGCCGCCTTGCCGGCGAAGTAGGTGGCCCGGGTGGTGTCCACGTCCTGGGCGCCCTTCACCGAGCTGGTGCGGATCAGGTCGCCGTAGAAGCGGATCGCCTCGACGCACTGGGGTGAGTCGAGGGTGACCTTTCCGGAGTCGTCGGTGAGCTGGCAGCCGTTGGCGAGTGCCAGGTGCTCGAAGGTCTGCTGGGTGAACACGTCACTGGCGGAGGTCGCCGCGGTGATCCCGGCGACGCCGCCGGTGTTGAGTTTCGCCGCGGCGTCGGTGATCCGCTCGTACGTGTCGGGGGCGGGCAGGCCGGCGGCGGCGAACAGGTCCTTGCGATAGACGAGCAGCTGCCCCCACCCGTCGCTGGGGACGGAGAGCTGCTTGCCGTCGTCGGAGGTCAGCTCCAGCGCCCGGGGGGAGAACGTCTGCTTGCCCAGCTTGTCGACGACCTCCGCGTTCGCCGATGCGTGCAGCAGCTCGTTGCCGGCGAGCGTACGGATGCCGGCCAGGGAGACCGAGCCGACCACGTCGGGCAGGTCGCCGGCGGCGGCGTTGGCGGCGATCAGGGAGGGGAACTGGTCCTCGTTGACGGTCACGAGGTCGACCTGGATCCCGGTCTTGGCGGTGAAGTCGGCGATGATCGCCTTGGTGGCGGTGACCCGGTCGGCGACGTCTTCCAGGCTCCAGACGGTGATTTTTTTGCTGTTGCTGTCCGGTTCGTCGTCGCCGCAGGCCAGCAGGGTGGACGCTGTCAGTGCCATGATCAGGGTGGTGGCGAGTATCCGCCTCGGAGGTGCTGACATCGGTGGCACTCCTCTCGAAGGGTACATGACGGATTCAACACGTTCGATAGATCAATAACAAGACATATGGATATTTTTTGCTATCCTGGAGCCCAGTGCTACCGGGATGTGACACATGGGCAACTGGGTCGTCTCTCTCGCCGGGCCTCGACGGATCAGCCTCGAGCCCTGCCCGCCGGATCCGCTCGGCCCCGGTCAGGTCCGGGTCCGCACCTGCTACTCGGGCATCTCCGCCGGCACCGAGTTGACCCTCTACCGGGGCAGTAATCCCCGGCTCAGCAAGGACTGGGACGACACCGCCCGGATGTTCGTCCCCCGGCAGACCCCGGTTCCCTACCCGCTGATCGGCTTCGGCTACGAAGAGGTCGGCGAGATCATCGAGGTGTCCCCGGAGGTCACCGACCGGCACCCGGGGCAACTCGTGTGGGGCATCTGGGGGCACCGGGCCGAGGCGGTGCTCGCCGCCGGCGCGGTCCGTGCACTCCCCGCCGGGCTGGACCCGCTCGCCGCCGTCTTCGCCCGGCCCGGCGCCATCGCGCTGACCGCAGTGCTCGCCGGTGACCTGCACCTCGGCGACTGGGTCGGTGTCTTCGGGCAGGGCGTCATCGGGCTGCTCGCCACCCGGCTCGCCGTGCTCTCCGGCGCCCGGGTGGTGGCCGTCGACCCGGTGCCCGGCCGGCTGACGCACGCCGTCGACTACGGAGCCAGATCCACTGTGGACGCTCGGACCGAATCCGCGGCGGCAGTGCTACGTCTGGCCACCGGCGGCCGGGGCGCGGACGTCTGCCTGGAGTTGTCCGGCGCGTACCCGGCGCTGCACGAGGCGATCCGGTCCACCGCACACGCCGGACGGGTGGTGGCCGCCGGCTTCTACCAGGGCCAGGCCGATGCGCTCGGCCTCGGCGAGGAGTTCCACCACAACCGCATCCAGTTGGTGGCCGCCCAGGTCTCCGGACCCACCCCCGCGCCGAGCATGGCCGGCCGGTGGACCGGCGACCGGGTGGCGCAGACCTTCATGGATCTGGTGGCTGAGCACAGCCTCGACCCGATGCCGCTGGTCAGCCACATCGTCGACGCCAGCGCCGTCGCCGACGCCCTCGCGCTGCTCGACCGCGGCGCCGGTGACGTCCTCCAAGTGGTGCTGAGGTTCTAGATGACCACCATCGCGCTGGCCTGCCAGGAACAACTCCTGCCGGGCACCGACCTGACCCAGAAGTACGCGCTCGCGCTCGCCCTCGGCTACCAGGGCATCGAGTTACGCGGGCGTGGCGACCTCGCGTTCGCCCGCCGCCTGCCGGAGCTGCGTCGGGCCCGCGCCGGCGGGGCCGTGCTGCCCACCGTCTGCGTCGAGATGGACCACTTCATCGGCGACTTCGACCCGGCCCGCTCCGCCGACGCCGTCCGTAACCTGCGCTCGCAGCTCTCGGTGATCGCCGAGCTGGGCGGCGTCGGGGTGATGACCCCGGCGTCCTGGGGGATGTTCTCCCGCCGGCTACCGCCGTTCGAGCCGCCGCGTTCGCCGGCCGGTGACCGGCAGGTCCTCCTCGACGCCCTCGGCGAGCTGGGCGAGCACGCCAGGTCCGAGGGGGTCACCCTCTTCCTCGAACCCCTCAACCGGTACGAGGACCACATGGTCAACCGTCTCGACGAGGCGGTCGCGCTCTGCGCCGCGCTCGGGATGCCGTCGGTCCGGGTGGTCGCCGACACCTTCCACATGAACATCGAGGAGGACGACATGCACCGCGCGCTGCGTGCCGCCGCGCCGTACCTCGGGCACGTGCAGGTCAGCGACTCCAACAGGTGCCAGCCCGGTGCCGGGCACCTGGACTGGCCGGCGCTGCTGCGGACCCTGCTGGAGCTGGACTACCGGGGCTGGCTGGCCCTGGAGTGCCGGCTGCGCGGCGACCCGGTCCGGGCCCTGCAACAGGCCGCGACGGTCCTGCGACACGCGCAGCCCCGCGAGGCCGCCGCGTGACCGCCGGCGGTGTGACGGCCGACGCCGACCCCGCCCGAACCGGCGGGCCGGCCGACGTCGCCGGGCTGCGCCAACTCGCCGTCGACACGCTCGACGCCAACTGGGAACGCGACCACACCGTGCCCTCGCGCACCCTCTACCCGCACCAGTGGAGCTGGGATTCGGCCTTCATCGCCATCGGGCTGGCCCAGGTCCGCCCCGAGCGCGCCTGGCGGGAGCTGGCGAGCCTCTTCCGGGCGCAGTGGGCCGACGGGCGGGTGCCACACATCGTGTTCAACCCGGCGATGCGGGTCGGCACGTACTTCCCCGGCCCGGAGCTGTGGCGCTCGGCGAGCGTCGCGGGCACGCCCGCCGTGGACACCTCAGGTCTGGTCCAGCCACCGGTGCACGCGCTCGCGGCGTGGCTGGCGTACCAGCGGGCGCCCGATCCCGCCGGCCTGGCCGTGCTGCGCCGGCTCTATCCCGCGCTCGTCGCCCAGCAGCGCTACCTGGCGACGCGGCGGGATGTGGCAGGTGACGGGCTGGTCTGCATCGTGCACCCCTGGGAGTCCGGGTTGGACAACAGCCCGGCCTGGGACGAGCCGATGGCCGCCGTCGCGGCGGAGGCGGCCGTCATGCGCGCGTACCGTCGGCACGACACCGCGCACGCCGACGCCGCGCACCGCCCCACGGACCTGGACTACGCGCGCTACCTGGCGATCGTCGCGGCCTACCGGGACCACGGCTACTCCGACCGCCGACTGGCCGACGATCATCCCTTCCTGGTGGAGTGCCCGCTGTTCAACGCGGCGTTCGGGTCCGCCGAACACGCCCTCGCCGAGATCGCCGTGCTCGTCGGCGCCGATCCGGGACCGCACCGGGCTCGCGCGGCCCAGGTCACCGAGGCGCTGCTCCGCCGGCTCTACGACCACGACACCGGGACGTTCCAGCCCCGTGACCTGCGCACCGACCGGTTGGTAAGCGCCCGTACCGTGCTCGGGTTGACGCCGCTGATCCTGCCCGACCTGCCCGCGCGGCAGGCCGACGCGCTGGCCGTCGAGGCCCGCTCGGCGCGGTTCGGGGTTGCCCGGCGGATGGACCGGCCGTTGCCCACCTACGACCGCACCGCCGGTGACTTCGAGCCCCTGCGCTACTGGCGGGGACCGAGTTGGCTGAACATCGGCTGGCTGGTCCGGCGTGGGCTGCTCGCGCACGGGCACCCGGAGCTGGCCGCCGGACTGCGGCGTTCGATGATCGACCTGGTCAGCGGGGCCGGCTGCCACGAGTACTTCCACCCGGACACCGGCGCCGGGCTGGGCTCGCCGGCGTTCAGTTGGACCGCCGCGCTGCTGCTCGACCTGCTGGCCGAGTGATCGCGCCCCGGCCACCTGTTGGTAGCGTGCCCGATCTTCGACCGGAAGGGGCGGCGTGCGCGAGATCGACAAGGTGGCCTGGATCCTCATCGAGGACGGGCGGGTGCTGAGCACCCGGTCGGCGGGCAAGGACGTCTGGTATCTGCCGGGCGGCAAGCGTGAGCCGGGGGAGACCGACCTGGAGACCCTGCGCCGGGAGATCGACGAGGAGTTGAGCGTCGACGTGGACGTGGACCACGCCGTGCACGTGGGCACCTTCACCGCGCAGGCGCACGGGCACGCGGGCGGTGTCACCGTACGGATGACCTGCTACCGGGCCGGTTACCAGGGACGGCTGCGGCCAGCCAGCGAGATCGCCGAGATGGCCTGGCTCGGCTACGCCGACCGGCACCGTACCTCGCCTGTCGACCACCTCATCTTCGACCACCTGCGGGCCGAGGACCTCCTGCGCTGACGGCGCCGTTTGTCGCGCCCGGCCGGGGGTAACCGCCCCGACGTGACCGACCGCGACGGGTTCCCGTACTTCATCGACGCGGTGTCCCGCCGGTCCGGCCTGCCGGCCGAGCAGGCCGCCGCACTCGCCCGCGCCGTACTTCAGACGTTGGCCGAGCGGGTGACCGGCGGCGCGCCCGACGACCTCGTCGGGCACCTACCGAACGAGGTCGACGGCTACCTGACGGGCCCGGCCCCGGACCTGACGGGACCTCTCCCGGACCTGCCCGGCTCTGTCCCGAATCGGGCCGGGGCGATTCTGGACCCGGCCGGGTTCGGCGGACCGGGTGACGGTGTGGACGGGCTGGACACCGGCGTCGGGCTGGAGGTCGGCGGGGCCGCCCCGGTTTCTCCGCCACCGGACGCCGGCCCGGCGGAGTTCCTACGTCGGGTGGGAGAGCGCGCCGGAGTGGACCCGGCCACCGCTCGAGCGGGAACCGGCGCGGTCTTCGGCACCTTGCGGTCGGCGATGACCGTACGGGAGTTCCGGCAGTTGGTGGCGCGACTGCCGCGCGACGGCGACGCTCCGCGATACCTGCCCTGAGCCGCCCCGCGCCGTGCTGCCCGGAACACGAGCCACTCATCGCGCCGACGGCGCCGTCCGCGCGCATCTGATCGCGGGCTCACGTCGCGGAGTCGGACAGCTCCTCCGGCTCGGTGACCCAGGCGGAGAACACCGGCACCCCGTGCCACGGCCCGGTCGTCCCGTCCGGCCGGGCGTCGGTGGCGAGGGCCACCACGGCGTACGGATGGCCGAAGCGCAGCTCCGCGGTGCGGGCCACGCCCTCCGGCGGCAGGCTGACCAACCCGAACATCCCGGTCACCGCGGCCGCCTCGAAGCCGTACCGGCCGTACCGGGCCAGCGCGGTCTGTCGTGCCTCGAAGCCCCGCACCGGTTGGGCAAGCGCTCCCGCCAGCGCCACCGTCGCCGCCGGAAAGCCCAGCTCGGCAGCGCTCAGGTCGTGCTCACTGCGGGCCGACCAGCAGGGGAGTACGGCGGTGTGCCGTTCCTCGCGACCGTCGCGGGCCCGGGTCCGGACCCGCTCCTCGCTCAGCGTCCACAGCGCTGTCTCGCCGAGCGGCAGGTCGAACAGCGATCGGCTGCCGGCCGGCGGGGTGCCGTCGGCCGCGCCGGCGCTGAGGTCGTACGCGAGGGCCAGCACCTCGGCGGGCGACACCTGCGGTGCGGCGGCCACCGAGAGGACGACAACCCCCGCGCCGTCGCTGCTCTGGGCGGGTGCGGCGTGCACGATCACGTCGCCGACAGGCGTGCCGGACACGATGGCGCACCGGTGGCCCTGGGCCGGGCTGCGCAACACCTGGCGTAGCCGGCGCGCCCAGGCACTGCCGGCGCCGAGCGCGCGGGCGTCGGCGGCGTCGAACGGGGTCGCCCAGGAGATCCGGGTGGCCAGCGCGCTGGCCAGGGCGAAGACCACCTCCGGGCCGATCTTCAGGGGGAACGTGTCGATCAGGCCGTCGGTGTGCTCGCGCGCCCAGGCGTCCAACCCGGCCTGGTCGGGCAGCGCGCCGACCTCGGTCGTCGCGGGCAGCGTGGCCCGCCAACCGGTCGACCCGCCGCCCTGGCCCGCCCGGTGCCAGAGCGCGGTGGCGGACGCGACAAGCGGATGCGGCGCGTCCAGTAGCGTTCGGGCGACCTCCGCCGCGCTGGCCAGGTCGGTGCCCAGAGCGCGAGCCAGGTCCTCGGCGGCCGGGTCGGAGTCGGCCGCGGTGGCGCAGACCGCGAGCAGCAGCCAGGCGCCGAGCGGGGAGGCGACGTGGTGCCGGTCGCCGATCGTGGCGTGCAACCGCGCGGCGTACGCGGCGAGTGGCCCGTGCGGAACGGTCGTCATGCCCCCACTCTGCCCGCCGGCCCGGCTCACGACCACAGCTCGAAGGGCTCGTCGATCTCCTCGCCAGCCAGGAAGGGTGTGATCAGCCGGGGGAGTTGCCCGGGGTAGAACCGGTCCGGGCTGGCCACCACCTCCGGCAGCGGCCACCAGCGGAAGTCGAAGTAGTCCTCCCGCTCGTAGTCGAGGCGGTGCGCCTCGTCCACGTCCGGGCCGGGGCCCGTGAGTCGTACGCTGACGACGACCTCGTCCTGGACGTGCCGCACCTGACGGTGCAGGAAACTCGCCCGCCGTCGCCAGGTCGGTGCGCCCAGCTGGTCGGCGGCGACCACGATGCCGGTCTCCTCGCGTAGCTCGCGCACCGCCGTGTCGCGGTAGGTCTCCCCGGGGTCCATGCCGCCACCCGGCAGCTCCCACCACCTGCCCAGCCGGGGATGGTCCGGGTCGTGGGTGTGGAACAGCAACACCCGTTCGGTGTGGTCGACGACCACCACCCGCACCGCACGCCGTTCGAGGATCGGCAGGTCGTCGGGTACGGCAGTCATCGGCCCAGTCTGCCGCAGCAACTCCCACGCCGGTGGCTGGCGCGGCGACCGGTAGGCTGCCCGCCGTGGCTGGTCTGTTGAGGAATGTCGCGGCGCGTATCTCCCGGGTGGGCGCGGTGATCCCGTCGCCCCGGCGTACCGGGCCGGCGCCCGCGCAGGTGGCCCGCCGCCGTCAGGTGAGCGCGTTGCAGCGACGGGAGCTGACCTACGCCCCGGAGCGGGACGGTCAGGCCGACCCCGGCGAGATCGTCTGGACGTGGGTGCCGTACGAGGACGATCCCCGGCAGGGCAAGGACCGGCCGGTGCTTGTCGTCGGGCGGCACAGTCGGACGCTGTTCGGGCTGATGCTGTCCAGTCAGAGCGAGCGGGACGGGCAGCGGCACTGGTTCGCGCTCGGGCCGGGTGAGTGGGACCGGGACAACCGGCCGAGCTGGGTTCGGCTGGACCGGGTGCTCACCATGCGGGAGGACAGCATCCGCCGCGAGGGCGCCGTGTTGGATCGGCCCCGCTTCGACCGGGTCGGGCAGGCGCTGCGCGCGGGCTACGGCTGGCGCTGACCGCGCGCCCCGGCGCGGTTGCCCCTGTCGACCTGCTGCGGGGACGCTGGCGGTGGTGCTCGGTGCGTCACTGGTCATGCCTACTCGCGGCTCGGGCCGACCGCGGCGCCCTGCGCGTCGGGCGGTGGGTACGGCTGGTCGGCGAGCAGTCGTGCCAGGTGCGCGGTATTGAGTGCCAGGGCCTTCGTGGTGCGGCCGGTCGTGTCGGGCTTCGGACCGACGTCGCGGTAGTCCACCTTGTGCAGTGCCTCGCCGACCCAGTAGGTCGCGGCGGCGGCGGCGAGGGTGAATCCGACCTCGTTGAGCGCCTGCTGCACCTCGCCGATGGTGTGGTGCGCGCCGTCCTCGTTGCCGACGACGGCGACGCCGGCCACCTTGCCGTAGGTGAGCAGCCGACCGGCGTCGTCGGTCTCGGACAGCTCGGCGTCCAGGCGTTCGAGGACCATCTTGCAGACGCTGGCCGGCTGACCGAGCCAGATCGGCGTGGCGATGATGAGCACTTGGGCCGCGAGCAGCTTGGCGCGGATCGTCGGCCAGCCGTCGCCGTCGCCCTCGTCCGTGGATACCCCGAAGCGCACGTCGTGGTCGACGACCCGGACCAGCTCGCCCTCGACGCCCTGCGCGGCCAACTCGGCAAGCACCTCCCGACCGAGCTGCTCGGAGCTGGACGGGGCCGGTGACGGCTTGAGGGTGCAGTTGAGCACGAGGGCGCGAATCGTCGCCACGTCGGTTCCTTCCCGGCAGTTGTCTGGGGCCGCTGTCTCATACCCGGACAGTGGCCCCGGACACCCCCCACTCGCATCCGACCGCCTGCTGTGGGACGACCGTTACGACACCCCGGACACCGCTGGTCGCCGGTAGGTCTGGTCACCCTCGCCGACGCGGCGCTGCGCGACCTTGAGCACCGCCGCTGAGCGGCGACCACGCCCGGGGTTGGCAGGCAAGAACAAAGGCGAGGGGGTCGTCCCCCTCGCCACTCCCACCATATAGCGCAGCCGGGGCCTTGCGGCAAGACCCGGGTGGTGCAGCAGAATCCTCAGCCGAAGCCCAAACTCGGGAAAATCGGGGGATTCTGTGCTCGATGTGATCATTGCTGGCGGTGGACCGACCGGCTTGTGGCTGGCCAGCGAGTTGCGGCTGCACGGGTTGCGTCCGCTCGTGGTGGAGAAGCAGACCGAGCCGACCAGGTACGTCCGCGCGCTCGGCCTACACGCGCGCAGCCTCGAGGTGCTGGACCAGCGCGGTCTGCTGGAGCGGTTCCTCGCGCTCGGCACGCGGCACCCGGTCGGCGGCTTCTTCGCGGCCATTCCCAAGCCGTCGCCGGGCGGGCTGGACACCGCGCACGCGTACGTCCTCGGCATTCCGCAGACCAGCACCGACCGCCTGCTGGGCGAGCACGCCAGCGACGTCGGCGTCGAGATCCGGCGCGGCAGCGAGCTGGTCGGGCTGAGCCAGGACGACCACGGGGTGACCGTGGAGCTGGCCGATGGCACGCGGTTGGGCGGGCGTTTCCTCGTCGGTTGCGACGGTGGCCGCAGCACCGTACGCAAGCTGCTCGGCGTCGGTTTCCCGGGTGAGCCTTCGAGGGTCGACACCCTGCTGGGCGAGATGGAGGTGGGGGTGCCACCGGAGGCGGTGGCGGAGGTCGTGGCCGAGGTCCGCAAGACCCATCTCCGGTTCGGTCTCGGGCCCCTCGGCGACGGGGTCTACCGCGTCCTCGTCCCCGCCGAGGGGGTGGCCGAGGACCGCGCGGTCCCGCCGACCATCGGGGACTTCAAAGACCAACTGCGGGTGTACGCGGGCACCGACTTCGGCGTCCACTCACCGCGCTGGCTCTCCCGCTTCGGCGACGCCACCCGGCTGGCCGAGCGTTACCGGGTCGGCCGGGTGTTGCTGGCCGGGGACGCGGCGCACATCCATCCACCGACCGGGGGACAGGGCCTCAACCTCGGAATCCAGGACGCGTTCAACCTTGGCTGGAAGTTGGCCGCCGAGATCGACGGCTGGGCGCCGGAGGGGCTGCTGGACAGCTACCACACCGAGCGGCACCCGGTGGCCTCCGACGTGTTGAACAACACCCGCGCGCAGATGGAGCTGCTGTCGCCCCAGCCCGGCCCTCGGGCGGTGCGCCAGTTGTTGTCGGAGCTGTTGGACTTCGAGGACGTCAACCGGTACCTGATCGAGAAGATCACCGCCATCGGGGTCCGCTACGACGTCGGCGAGGGCCACGACCTGCTCGGCCGACACCTGCGCGATGTGCGGCTGCGGCGAGGGCGCCTCTACGAGCTGATGCACGCCGGGCGCGGACTGCTGCTCGACCAGACCGGTCAGCTCTCCGTCGCCGGGTGGTCGGACCGGGTCGACCACGTCGTCGACGTCAGCGACGAATTGGACGTACCCGCCGTACTGCTGCGACCGGACGGACACGTGGCCTGGGTGGGCGACGACCAGACGGGCCTGCTCGGCCAACTGCCCAGATGGTTCGGCGCGCCCGGTCAGCTCCCGGGGTGACCTTGCCGGGTCGACGTCGGTCAGCGTTCGGCCAGGCGGGCGCTGTCGACGAGTTGCCGGGGTGACCGGGCGCCGCCGAGGCTCTTCGCCTGGTACATGGCCGCGTCGGCACGACTGAGCGCGTCGGTGAGCTGGGCCGGACCGGTCACCGGGGCGAGCCCGACGGACGCGGTGACCCGGACGCTGCATCCGCTCAGCCGGATCGGCGCGGCGACGGTCTCGCTCAGGCGGCGGGTGGCGTGCTCGATCCAGCGCCGGTCGACGGTGGGGGTGGAGAGCAGTCCGGCGAACTCGTCTCCGCCGAGGCGGGCGACGAGGTTGTCCCCGGCGAAGCCGGCGAGCCGCTCGGCCACACTGATCAGCACCTGGTCGCCGGCGGCGTGCCCGTACTGGTCGTTTATCTGTTTGAAGTCGTTGAGGTCGAGCACGACGGCGATCAGCGGCTCGCCGGCCGCGTCGGTGAGCAGGGTGGCCGCGAGGCGGTAGAAGGCGCGGCGATTGGGCAGCCCGGTGAGTGGGTCGTGGCTCGCGGCGTGCCGTTCGGCGGCCAGCTCGGCGTGGAGGTGCCCGATCTCGGTCTCGGCGCGCAGCGCCCGTCGGCGTAGTTGCCAGGAGGAGAGCAGGGCGCCAGCGGCACAGATGCCGGAGGCGACACTCATCGGATCCGGCACGAACCCTCCCATCGCCTCGACCGCCCCCAGCCTCGCCTCGACGCGGCGTGCCGCGTCCGGGCCACGTTTTGCCTGATAGTTGCCCCTGCGGGGGTAACTCATAGTGAACGGATGGCCACCGATCACGTGCGTTATCATGCTCGCCGTCCGGTGCAGATGCAATAGCAGATGCACGTGCATGACCGTCCGATGTCGATATGGCACCCCCCTCGCCGTCACCGCTCCTCCCACGGCCACCGGCGGGCTCGTGAGCAGAAAGACGCCTCCATGCAGCAGCCACCCAATGGCGTACCGATCCACCAGTTGCCACCGCTGACCTGGCAGAAGAGCCGCCGGAGCAACCCCAGCGGCAACTGTGTCGAACTCGCCGAACTGCCCGAAGGAGCGGGCATCGCGGTCCGCAACTCGCGACACCCGGAGGGGCCAGCACTGATCTACACGGTGGACGAGATCACCGCCTTCGTGCTCGGTGCCCGAGACGGCGACTTCGATCACCTCATCAACTGACCGTTCGTCAGCGGGAGCGTCCCGGCGACGGGACCGAATCGCCGGTCCGGAGGAGTTCACCTCACTGTCGGTCCATGGCATGCTTACACGTCGGCCGGGCCGGGGTGCCCGGCCATCACGGGTTGGTGTCCGGAGGTCCGCACGTGACGATGGTTCCTGCCGAGGGTGGCCCGACAACCGGGCCGACGGTGCTCCGGATGCTGCTCGGCGCCCAGTTGCGCCGTCTGCGGGAGTCCAGCGGGGTGACCCGCGAGGGCGCCGGCTGGGAGATCCGCTCCTCCGAATCCAAGATCAGCCGGATGGAGCTGGGCCGGGTCGGTTTCAAGGAGCGCGACGTCTCCGACCTGCTGACCCTCTACGGCGTCACGGAGGAACACGAGCGTGACGCGCTGCTCAAGCTCGCCCGGGACGCCAACAGTCCCGGCTGGTGGCACCGCTACGGGGACGTGTTGCCGACCTGGTTCCAGTCGTACCTCGGCCTGGAGGCCGCGGCCGCGCTGATCCGCAGCTACGAGGTGCAGTTCGTGCCCGGCCTGTTGCAGACCCGGGAGTACGCCAGGGCGGTCGTGCTGCTCGGGCACGGCACGGCCGGTCCGGGCGAGATCGACCGACGCGTCGCCCTGCGGATGCAGCGTCAGCAGTTGCTGCACCGGGACAGCCCGCCGCAGCTCTGGGCCGTGGTGGACGAGGCGGCGTTGCGTCGACCGATCGGCGGCGCCGAGGTCATGCGCGGTCAGCTCACCGCACTCATCGAGGCGACCAAATCCCCGAACATCCGGCTCCAGGTGATCCCGTTCGCCGCCGGGGGGCACGCCGCCGCCGGGGGCGCCTTCACCATCCTGCGCTTCGGCGACCAGGAGTTGCCCGACATCGTCTACATCGAACAACTCACCAGCGCGATCTACCTCGACAAGCGCGATGACCTGGACTACTACGCGGTGGCCATGGAACGGCTCTGTGTCGAGGCCGAGCCACCCGAGCGTACGGCGGAGATTCTCGGCCGGCTGCTGGACGACCTCTATCCCGCGTGATCGTCGGGTGGGGCCGCGGCCCCACCCGACGTGGCACTACCATGGTCCGCGAACGGCGACAGTGGACACTCGTCATTGCGGGGGCTGCCTTGACCACCGATGCTGCTGGCACGACGGCCGGCTCGCCGAGCGACCGGATCGACACCTCGGTGCCGCACCCGGCGCGCCGCTACAACTACTGGCTGGGCGGCAAGGACAACTTCCAGGCCGACCGGGAGTCCGGCGACGCGATAACGGCCGCCTTTCCGACCGTCCGCACCGCCGCCCTGGAAAACCGCCGCTTCCTGCAGCGGGCGGTGGGCTACCTGGCCCGTGAGGCGGGCATCCGGCAGTTCCTCGACATCGGCACCGGCATCCCGACCGCCAACAACACCCACGAGGTCGCCCAGGCCATCGCGCCCGAATCCCGGGTGGTCTACGTGGACAACGACCCGATCGTGCTGGCCCACGCCCGCGCGCTGTTGAGCAGCTCGCCGACGGGCGCCACCGCCTACATCGACGCCGACCTGCGCGACCCGCAGCGGATCCTCGCGCACCCGGAGTTGAGCCGCGCCATCGACCTGTCGCAGCCGGTCGCGCTCATGCTGGTCGCGGTCCTGCACTTCCTGCCCGACGAGGACGACCCGTACGCGTTGGTGCGGCAGGTGCTCGACGCGCTGCCGCCCGGCAGCTACCTGGCCGCCTCGCACGGCACCCACGACTACCTTCCGTCGGCGGTCGCGGCCGACTTCCGGGCGAAGGCCCGAGAAGGCGGCCCGCACGGGCTGATCAACCTACGCGGCAGTGACGAGTTCGCCCGCTTCTTCGCCGGCCTCGACATGGTCGAGCCGGGCATCGTCTCGGTCGCCGAGTGGCGGGCGGAGAACGAGCCGCCGCCACGTCCCTCGCCCGTCGAGGTGAGCGTGTACGGCGCGGTCGCCCGCCTTCCCTGACCCGGCCGGGCGACGCCTCCCGAGTGGAGGCGTTCAGCTCTCCGGGGCGTCGTAGTGGGCCCGCGCGGCGTGCACCTCACCGATGTGCGTCTCGGCCCAGGCCTTGATCGCCCGCTGCACCGGCAGCAGGCTCTCGCCCAGCGGGGTGAGCTGGTAGTCGACCCGGGCCGGCACGCCGACGGTCACCGACCGGCTGACCAGGCCGTCGCGCTCCAGTTTGCGCAGCGTCTGGGTGAGCATCTTCTGACTTGCCCCGGCCACCGTGCGGGCCAGCTCGCTGTGCCGTCGCGGCCCGTCGGCGAGCGCGCTCACCACGAGCGTCAACCACTTGTCGCTGAGCGTCGCGAGCAGTTCGTGACCCGGGCACTCGGCCAGGAAGGCGTTGTACGAGCGCCGGTCCCGCTCGCGGCGTTCGTCGGCGGTCATGGTGGCCATCGTGTCCCTCCCGGGTACCCAGGGCACCTCGCGGTGCCTTCTTCTCGCCGGATGCTAACGCTTCTAGCGTCGTCGGCATGAGAGCTGTGATCGTCCGCCGGTTCGGCGGCCCCGAGGTCCTGGAGATAGCCGACCGGCCCGAACCGGAGCCGGGGGTGGGGCAACTACGGGTGCGCGTCGCCGCCGCCGGCGTCAATCGGATCGACCTGTCCACCCGCAGTGGCGCGCTGACCGCCGCCGGCCTGCTGCCCCCGTTGCCCGTCGTGGGGCTGGGCTGGGATGTGGCGGGGACCGTGGACGCGGTCGGGCCGGGAGTGCGGCGGTTCGCGGTGGGTGCCGCGGTGATCGGTCTGCGGGACCTGCTATCCGCGCCCGGAACCCAGGCCGAGTGGGTGGTGTTGGACGAGGGGGCGGTGGCGCGGGCACCGCGTACCGTCGCTCCGGAGGTCGCGGCGACGCTGCCGTTGATCGGTCTCACCGCGTCCCGGTCGCTCGCCCTCACCGGCCTGGACGCCGGGCGCACGCTGCTGGTCACCGGCGCGGCCGGCGGGGTGGGTGGGCTTCTGCTCGAACTGGCCGCGTTGCGCGGCATCCGGACCGTCGCCGTGGCCGACGCGCGGGACGAGGAGTTGGTCCGTTCGCTGGGCGCGGACTGGTTCGTGGCGCGGACCGACCGGCTCGGGACGGCGGTTCGCGCGGTGGTGCCGGGCGGGGTGGACGCGGTGGTCGACGCGGCGGTTGTCGGCGTCGCCGCGCACGAGGCCTTGCGGGGTGGGGGAGTGTTCGTCGCGCTCGTGGCGCCGTTCGCCCCGCCGCCGCTGCGCGCCACCCGGGTCGTCGTGCAGGAGGTCCACGCCGACGGTGCGCTCCTGGCCGAGCTGTCGGCGTTGGTCGACAGTGGCCAGCTCAGCCTGCGGCTGGCCGGGCGGCTGCCGCTGACCGACGTGGCGGCGGCACACCAGCGGCTGGCCGCCGGCGGGTTGCGGGGGCGCCTGGTGCTGGAGCCCTGAGGCCGACGCCGCCGACCGCCGTGCTGGCGGGTCCGACGTGCTCGTCAGCGGCGGCGGTTCCCGGGTCCGGATCCACGTATTGACCGACGCCGACCGGTCGAGCTAGTCTCTGTATCGATACAGACTGAATCGATACAGAGAGGTGCCGGTGAAGCCGACCCTGCAAGCCGTGGCCGACGCTGTCGGCGTCTCCCGCAGCACCGTGTCCAACGCCTACGGCCGCCCCGACCAGCTCTCGGCCACCCTGCGCGAGCGGATCCTGGACGCCGCGCGGCAACTCGGCTACCCCGGCCCCAACCCCACCGCACGGTCCCTGCGCCGGGGCTTCGTCGGGTCGATCGGCGTGCTGTTCACCTCGCACCTGTCGTACGCCTTCACCGACCCGTTCGCGGTCCGCTTCCTCGCCGGGGTCGGCGTGGCCGCCGAGCGGCACGGCACCAGCATGCTGCTGGTGCCGCTGCCGCCGGCGGTGACCGACGCCCGGCGGGCGGTGGAGAACGCCGCCGTGGACGGGTTCTGCGTCTACTGCGTCGCCGACGAGGAATGGGCGTTGGACGTGATCCGCGCCCGCGGGCTGCCGTTCGTCAGCACCGCCGCCCGCGACGACGCCGGCCCGGACGAGCGGTTCGTCGGCATCGACGAGCGCGCCGCCGCGCGTGGTGTCGCCGCACACGTGGCCGGCCTCGGTCATCGCCGGGTGGCGCTGCTCGCCGATTCCGTCGTCCCCGACGCCCCCGCCGGCCCGCTCCGCCTGTCCGGCGTGCACGAGGCGGGGCACCCCACCACCCGGGGCCGGCTCGCCGGATTCGCCGACGCGTTCGCCGAGGTCGGCGTCCAGTGGGCCGACCTGACCCTGCTCAACGCCGCGGGCAACAGCCGCCCGGCGGCAGCCGCCGCCGTCGCCGGCCTGTTCGACTCACCGACGCCGCCGACCGCCGTGCTGGCCGGCTCCGACGTGCTCGCCCTCGGTGTGCTCGACGCCCTCGAGCGGCAGCCGGGCAGCATCCGACCGGCCGTCTCGGTGACCGGTTTCGACGATGTCCCCGAGGCCGCCGCTGCCGGCCTCACCACGGTCCGGCAGCCCGCCGAGGAGAAGGGCCGCATCGCCGCCGAACTCCTGCTCGACCCGCCCGCGGACGCCGCGGCCGGCCATGTGTTGTTGCCCACCACACTCGTCGTCCGGACCTCCACCGGACCTGTCCCGAGGAGCTGACCATGGAACTTCCCACCGGATACGTCACCGCGCTCGACGCCATGAACCGGCACGTCAACTCGGCCCGACCGAACGCCCCGGTCCAGGTCGAACGCGTCCGCCCGGCCCTGCTGGCCCCGACCCGGCAGGCCGCCGCCGTCGCCCTGCGCCGCCTCGCCGACCGCATCCAGCCGCGACCGCTGCCCGCCGCGCCGCGCTGCTCCTGACCCGCTCGAAACTCATTCCGGTACGCACGGGACGAACAGTGTGGGTCCGGGCACGCAGGGTGGTCGAGTGGGGCGTGGCCAGGCAGACTGGTGAGGCCATGTCACCCTTCATGCCCACCCTCCGTCTCCACGACCGCTACGTGCTGCACGAGCGGATCGGTCTCGGTGGCATGTCCGAGGTGTGGCGGGCCGACGACGACGTGCTCGGCCGACCGGTCGCGATCAAGGTCCTCGCCGGGCAGCTCGCGGCCGATCCGCAACTGCGGGCCACCATCCGACGCGAGGCCCGCGCGGCCGCCCGGCTGACCCACCCACACGTGACCCAGGTGTACGACTACGCCGAGGCGACCCTGGCCGGCGGCGTCGTGGTCCCGTACCTGGTGATGGAGCTCGTCGACGGTCACAACCTGGCCGACCGCCTACGGAACGGGCCGCTGCCCTGGCCGGAGGCGGTCCGGGTGGCCGGGCAGATCGCCGCCGCGCTCGCCGCCGCGCACCGCATCGGCGTCGTGCACCGCGACGTCAAACCGGGCAACGTCATGCTCACCGACACCGGCGCCAAAGTGCTCGACTTCGGCATCGCCGCGCTCGGCGGACTCGACGGCCAGTCCGGCGAGCCCCTGATGGGCACCCCCGCCTACTTCGCCCCGGAGCGACTGACCGCGGGCCCGCCCGATCCGGCCAGCGACGTCTACGCCCTCGGCGCGCTGCTCTACCGCACCCTCACCGGGCAGGCGCCGCTGCCGGTGCAGAGCTGGGAGGACGCCCTCGAGGTGCACCGGCGCGGCACTCCGGTGCCGCCGCTGCGGGTGCCCGGCCTCCCCGCCGACATCGCCGAGCTGACCCTCGCCTGTCTGGCCGCCAACCCGGCCGACCGGCCGAGCGCCGCGCACCTGGCCCGCCGCTTCGGCGCCGGCCAACCTGTCGAGCCGCCCACCGAGCTGCTGCGCATCCAGCCCGTGGCGCACCCGCCCACCCTGATCGACCGCTCGGCGGTCCGTCCCGCCCCGGTCGCCGCCGAGCCCACCCGCCGCCGCTCACGTCGACCCCTCGCCGTGCTGGTCGCGGCCGGCCTCGCCGTGCTGGTCGGCGTCGGCGCCCTGCTCGCCGAGGGGCAGTTGGGCACGCCGAGCGCGCCCACCTCGCCCCAGGTGGCCGCCCCGCCGTCGTCCTCCGCTCCGAAACCCGCGCCCACCACGCACTCGCCGACGCCGGCGGCACCCCGACCCAGCGCCAGCACCGCGCCCCCGACCACCGGGCAGGTGCCGGTCAGCCTCCGGGAGGTGACGAGCGAGTTCGCCGCGGTCCTCGCCGGGGCGGTCGCCCGCGGAGACGTCGACTGGAAGACCGCCGCAGACCTGCGCGACGACCTCACCGACCTGGACCGGCACACCAGGGACCGGGCCAAACGCGTCGCCGAGTTGCGCGAACACCTCGCCGAGCTTGTGGAACGCGACCGGCTGCCCGCGCAGACGGGCGCCCAACTGGACGCTCTGCTGACCCGGGCCGGCAGCTTCTCCACCGGCCGTACGGACGACTGACAGCGCTGTCGATGCCGCTGGCATGATGTGCCGATGCGGACACGTCTGATCTTCGTACGGCACGGCGAGTCGCTTCACCAGGTCGAGGGAATCGTGGGTGGGCCGCGTGGTTGCCGAGGCCTCACCGCCCTCGGCCACGAGCAGGCACACGACCTGGCCAACCGGCTCTCCCGTGACGTCGCCGGCGACGGACCGGTGGCCGTCTACTCGTCCGTCCTGCGCCGAGCCGTCGAGACCGCGCAACCGATCGGCGCGGCGCTCGGCGTCCGACCGGTGGCCGACTGCGGCCTGTGCACCTGGCACACGCCCCCGTACGCCGACGGCCTGCCGACCGCCCGCTTCCGGACCGACCACGCGGTGGCCGGTGGGGGTGTGTTCCGTCCCTTCGAGGAGGGCAACGAGAGCTGGGCCGAGCTGGTGGTCCGGGTCAGCCGCGCGATCATGGAGATCGCGCATCGACACCGGGGCGCCACAGTGGTGCTCGTCGGTCACAGCGAGACCGTCGAGGGCGCCTTCCACGCGCTCGCCGCGCAGCCGATCTTTCGGGCGTTCGACCTGGACGTCGCCCCGGCCTCGATCACCGAGTGGACGACCGATCACGACCCCGGCGGTTGGCCGCCGGCCCGCTGGACGCTGCGCCGCTTCGGCGACCTGGGCGGCTGGGCCAGGGCGTGATCCAGGAGGGCCGCGTCGGGCCTCCAGCAGGGCCGCGTCGGGCCTCCAGCAGGGCCGTGCCGGGCCTCCAGCAGGGCGGTGCCGGGCCGAGATCGCCGGCACGGCGTGCTCGCCCATCGGTTTCCGCCGGCCGTAGTCTCACCGACATGACGACAACGCAGACGCACACCCTCGCCGTGCCCGGCGTCGACCTGGTCTACGACGTCCGCGGTCCGCTGCCCCCGTCCGGCGGGCGCCCCGTCCTGCTCATGATCGGTCAACCGATGGCCGCGGAGGGCTTCACCGCGCTCGCCCCGCACTTCACGGACCGCACCGTGGTCACCTACGACCCGCGCGGCCTCGGCCGTAGTGTCCGCACGGACGGCCGCACCGACCACACGCCGCAGCAGCAGGCGGCCGACCTGCACCACCTGATCGAGGCCCTCGGGGCCGGCCCGGTCGACCTGTTCGCCAGCAGCGGCGGCGCGGTGACGGCGCTCGAACTCGTCGCGGCCTACCCGGGCGACGTCGTCACGTTGGTGGCGCACGAGCCGCCGATCAACGCCGTGCTTCCCGACGCCGGGGCTGCCGAACGCGCTCGGGCCGACTTCTACCAGGCGTACCAGGCGAAGGGCGCCGGCGCGGGCATGGCCGCGTTCATCGCGATGACGTCGTGGCAGGGCGAGTTCACCGACGCCTACTTCGCCCAGTCCGCGCCGGACCCGGCGACGTTCGGCCTGTCCACCGAGGACGACGGCAACCGCGACGACCCGCTGCTGTCGGACCTGTCCTGGGCGATCAGCGACTACCGGCCCGACGCGAGCCGGCTCACCTCGGCGCCGACCCGGATCGTGGTCGCCGTCGGCGAGGAGTCGGCCGGGACGTACACCGCGCGGACGGCCCTCGGCCTGGCGGCCCTGCTCGGCCAGGAGGCCGTGGTGTTCCCGAGTCACCATGGTGGCTTCCTCGGAGGCGAGTTCGGCTATGCGGGCAAGCCGGAGGAGTTCGCGGCACGGTTGCGGGAGGTGTTGGACGCCGGCTGACCGCCCGAACTACTCGGCCAGGAGTTGCTCGCGCAGGATCTCCGCGTGCCCGCAGTGCTGGGCCAACTCGCGCAGCACGTGCAGGTACACCCAGCGCAGCGGCAGTGGACCGCGCCGGTTGCCGCGCAGGATGTCGTCCAGACCCAGCGAGGACGTCGCGCGGCGAGAGGCAGCGCATGCCTCGCGGTGTGCCCGCTGGACGCTGTCGATCGTGTCGTCGTCGTCCAGGCTGAACGACTCGTCCGGGGTGGCGGGGATGCCGATCTCGGCGCGGGACCGGCACGTGACGGCCTCGTCGAACCAGACCTTCTCCACGAAGGTGGCGTGCTTCACCAGACCCAGCAGCGTGGTCCGGGACGGCACCAACGAGCGGCGCACCTGCTCCTCGGTCAGCCCGTCCAGACAGCCGTTGAGCGCTCGGCGATGCTCGTCGATGAACGTCTCGACCTGCGCCTGTGCCGGCTGGTCGATGACATCGTCGGCGAAGGTCCCGGGAAAGGAAGTCACCCGCGAAGCATTCCAAGGTCGTGGACGAGGCGCAAACACCTGCCACTCAGCCGAACCCGACGAGCGCGCCGCGCTCGTCGAAGCGGGCCGAGCCGGCCCAGGCGATCTCCCAGCGGTTGCCCTCCGGGTCGGCGACGTAACCGGAGCGCCCACCCCAGGGCCGGTCGGTCGGCTCCGCCACCACCGTCGCGCCCGCGGCGACCGCCGCGGCGAAGGCCCTGTCGACCTCCCCGCGACTGTCGACATTGCAGGCCAGGGTGACGCCGGACCAACCTCCCGCCGGACTGGGCACGCCCGGCGCCGCCTCGGCGGCCAGCTCCGGCAGCGGGAAGAGCGCGAACAGGACGCCACCGAGCAGGAAGGCCGACCAGCCGTCGTCGCTGGCCGGCAGCTCGGGCCACCCCAGGGACCGGTAGAAGGACCGCAGCGCGCCGATGTCACGTGCTCCCAGCGTGACCACGGACAGGCGGGAGGGGACGGTGCTCATCAGCCGATCCTGCCCGAGGCGTACGACACGTGCGAGTCAGCCGGCGGCGTTTCGCACGGTGTCGGGGAGGGTCACGGCTACCGACTCTCCCGGCTCGGTGCCCGCGCGCGCGAGGACCTTTCCCTCCGGCGTCCACACCCCGGACCGTCCCGCCGCCTCGGTGTAGCCACCGCCGGTCGAGCCGGCGAAACTCGCCACCGCCACCCAGACCCGGTGGGCGGTGGCGATCCGGTGCGCCCGCTGGTCGGTCACGGAGGCGTCGCGCGCGGACTCCAGGACACCCGCCGCGTAGACGTCGATGCCGAGCGCCGCGGTCCGCTCCGCGTGCGCGGTGACGCCGGTGTCCTTGCAGACGGCCAACCCCACCCGCCAGCCGTCCACGTCGAGCACGACCGGCGCCTCGCCCGGCCGGAACCGATCGGCCTCGTCGGCGCCCAGCCACATCTTCCGGTAGGCCACCGTCACTCCGGTGCCGGTCACCGCCAGCACCGCGATGTGGTCGCCGGCGACCGGCGCGCCGACGAGGGCCACCGTGCCCGTCTCGGCGCACGCCTCGACAAGCGGCACCAACCGCGGATCGTCGACCGGCACGACCGGCGCGTCCAACTCGTACCCCGTCAGGGACAGCTCGGGAAAGACCACCACTCGGGCGCCCGCCGCGCGGACCGCGGCGGCGTGCGTCCGCGCGTTTGTCGCGACATCCCGGGGTACGCACCGCGGCTGCACGACGGCGAGCCGCAGTGGGGTGCGGTTTTCCACACCCTCAGCGGTGTGGTCGAGTCGCGCGGCCGGGAGGTCAACCGCATGGTCGGCTCTCAGGATCGCTTCGTACGGTGGGCGCATGATTCGAACGTCCCACGCCCTGCTCGCCACCGGAACCCCCACCGCCGCGGCCGAACCACCGCAGGGTGGCCTCGTCGGTTACGTCACCGACCTGGTGGAACGACTCGGCGGGCCGGGCGCCGGCCTGGCCGTGGCGCTGGAGAACCTGTTCCCGCCGATCCCCAGCGAGGTGATCCTGCCGCTGGCCGGGTTCGTCGCGGCGCAGGGCCGGATGAGTCTGGTCGGTGCGATCTTCTGGACCACGCTGGGCTCGGCGGTGGGCGCGATGGCGCTCTACCTGGTCGGCGCATCGCTGGGCCGCGACCGGATGCGCGCCATCGTGGCCCGGCTGCCGCTGGTGAAGCTCAGCGACGTGGACCGGACCGAGGCGTGGTTCCTCCGGCACGGCGTGAAGGCCGTCTTCTTCGGCCGGATGATCCCGATCTTCCGCAGCCTGATCTCCATCCCGGCCGGGGTGGAGCGCATGCCGGTGGGCACCTTCCTGCTCTACACCACGCTGGGCAGCCTGATCTGGAACACCACATTCGTGCTCGCCGGCTACCTGCTCGGCGACAACTGGCACCTCGTCGAGGGGTACGCGGGCACGCTGCAGAAAGTGGTGATCGTGGTCTGCGCGGCGGCGGCCGCCTGGTTCGTCGGGTCCCGCGTGCTGCGCGCCCGCCGGGCCGCCCGCGACCCCGAGCCGGCCGATCCCGGGCACGGCGAGCCGGCGCTCGGCGTGCCCGACCCGGGCGGGCGCGGCACCCTCTACCGAAGCGGCTCGTGGACCTCGGACGAGCGCTAGCACTTCCTGGCTCTGCTCCACCTGTCGGAGCAGGGCCGTGGACGACGGATTCGGCCCGGGAGGGGGAGGGCAGGTGACCGGGGAGTCCCGGATCGACAGGTGGTGGACCCGTCTCCGACTGCCGGTCGGCGTCGCCGCCGGCAGCGTGACCGCCGCTGTCGAGCTTGCCTTCCTGGTCGTCACGGCCGTCGCGACCGCCGTGTCCGCCCCCGCGCCACCGGCCGCTCGCGGGGTCACCAGGCTCACCCAGCGGTACGCCGGATAGCTCGTCCGCTGGGAACGCGACCGACTCCGTCGACTGCTGCTCCCCGAGGGCGAAACGCTCCCGGTCCACCCGGTGGCGACCCGCCGGCAGATCGGCTACCTGGCGGCCCGACTGGTGCCCGGCGCGCTCGGCCTCCTGGCGTACGCGATGCTCGGCGTCGGCCTGGTCTTGGCCGGCATCGTGCTCCGCGCGGCGGTACGCGGTGAGCTGTCCCCTGTCGACACGCTGGCACAGGTCGCCGTCGGGGTGGTCCTCCTGCTGCTCAACGTCCAAGCCCTCGCCAGCGTCGCCGCGCTGGACGTCCGGTTGGCTCGGCGGCTGCTCGGCCCGGGGAGTCGGGCCGAGTTGGCGCGGCGGGTCGACGAGCTGACAAGCAGCCGGGCCGGGGTCCTCGCGGCGGTCGACGCCGAACGGCAGCGCATCGAACGCGACCTGCACGACGGCCTCCAGCAGCGGTTGGTCGCCCTCGGCATGCTGCTCGGCCGGGCTCGGCGGGCCCGCGACGCCGATCGCACCGCCGCCCTGCTCGCCCAGGCACACGAGGACGTGCAGCGGGCCGTCGAGGAACTGCGCGAGGTGGCGTGGCGGGTCTACCCGTCGGCGTTGGAGGGCAGCGACCTCGGTGCGGTGCTCACCATGGTCGCCCGTCGTTCCGAGGTGCCGGTGCGGATCCACTGCGACCTGCCGACCCGCCCCGATCGGCAGATCGAGACGGTGCTGTACTTCGTGGCCTGCGAAGCGCTCACCAACGCCGCGAAGCACGCCGCCGCTACGCTGGTCGCGGTCGAGATCGGGGTACGGGAGGGGTGGGTCCGGTTGCGCGTACACGATGATGGTGTCGGCGGCGCGGACCCCGCCGGGCGAGGCCTGGCCGGCCTGGCCCGACGGGTCGCCGCACTCGACGGCCGGCTGTTGGTGACCAGCCCGGTCGGCGGCCCGACCACCGTGCTGGCGGAGCTGCCGTGCGGCTAGTCCTCGCCGAAGACTCGACCCTGCTCCGCGAAGGCCTGACGCGGCTGCTCGCCGAGGAGGAGCACGAGGTGGTCGCGGCGGTCGGCACCGCCGACGAACTGCTCGAGGCGGTCGCGCGAACCCGTCCGGAGGTGGTCGTCACCGATGTCCGGATGCCGCCCACCCACACCGACGACGGGCTGCGGGCCGCCCTGGAGATCCGTCGACGGTGGCCCGAAACCGGTGTCCTGGTGCTCTCCCAGTACGTGGAGCGGCGCTTCGCCGGCCGTTTGCTCGCGGACCGTCCCGAGGGGGTGGGCTACCTGCTCAAGGACCGGGTCGCCCAGGTGGACGACTTCCTCGACGCGCTGGACCGGGTGGCCGCCGGGGGCACGGCACTCGACCCGGAGGTGGTTCGGCAGGTGGTGGCCGGTTCGCAACGGCCCGACCCGTTCGGGCGGCTCACACCGCGCGAACGGGACGTCCTGCACGAGATGGCCCAAGGCCACACGAACAGCGCTGTCGCGCAACGGTTGCACGTGTCGCAGAGCGCGGTGGAGAAGCACGTCAACGCCATCTTCGACAAGCTCGATCTCGGCGAGACCACAGGTTACAGCCGGCGAATCCTCGCGGTGCTGCGCTATCTGGGCGCCTGACCCCCGCATCGCTATCTGGGCGCCTGACCTCGCATCCTCAGGCCCGGCCGGGACGTCATCAACCCGGTGTCCGTGATGTCTGGGTGTCGGGTGTCGGGTGTCCGGTGTCCGTGGTCTCCGACTTCCGCTGAGGCGAGTGGATCGTGCCCGGCGGCGGCGGCTCGGGGGTCGATGCCGCGTGGTGTGGGTGGTTTGTCCGATCGAAGGGAGTTGTGGGCTGTGACCGGTCGCATCCGTGGGCCGGAATCGTGGCCGGGGCGGGGTCGTTACACATCCTGACGATCGCAGCAACACCGGCTCGCGCCCCCGTGCCTCGGGGTGGGAATGCCCGCCCGCGCTCGGTCGTTGCAGTCCCCACGAACGGCCAACCGGGCACCGCCTCCACGAGAGCGCGACCGATGGGCCACCCCCGGAATGACCCCGGCCCCCGGGCCGTTACACCTGGACCCGGCGCCACGAGCCCAACCGCTCGCAGGCCGCCGACCCCAAGACTTCCCCCTTGTTTGTGCAGCGCCGGACGAGGTGCTCACACCCGTGCCGCCGACCCCCGTTTGGTGGCTGGGTGTTTCCTACCCCCGAAGGAGCTACCCCCATGAACACGATCATGCGTAAGAGCGTGCTGTCTGTTGCTGGTCTCGCGTTCGCCGGTGGTGTCTTCGCCGGTCCGATCGCCGCCCACGCCAACCCGGTGGATGCCAAGCCGGTCGCGGTGGCCGTGCAGACCGCTGCGCCGAAGCCGCAGGGCGACCAGTCGCACATCTCCCTGAACGATGAGCAGACTGCGAACGTCAAGGCGATCATCGCCGCGACGAAGAAGGCCGGCCTGCCCGAGCGCGCCGCGGTCATCTCGATCGCGACGAGCCTGCAGGAGTCGAAGCTGGAGAATCTGGGCCACCTCGGCGACGCCAACGACCACGACTCGCTGGGCCTGTTCCAGCAGCGCCCCAGCTCGGGTTGGGGTACGCCGGAGCAGATCACCAACCCGGAGTACTCCACCACCGCGTTCCTCAAGGGCCTGCGTCAGGTTGACGGCTGGCAGGACATGCCGCTGACCGACGCCGCGCAGACCGTCCAGGTCTCCGCCTACCCCGACGCGTACGCCCAGTGGGAGCAGCAGGCCACCGACCTCGTCAACCAGCACTGGAACAGCTGACACCGGCACCACCGCACCACCGCACCGACCGCACCGACCGCACCGACCGCATGACCGCACCACCGCACCCGACCGCTGACCGGCACCCGCACCCGGGGTGCCGGTCGGCGGTGTTTCCATTTCCGTGCGGGGGTGTATGGAGTGCTCGCGCTAACGGAAACCGTCCAAGATCTCGGCGGGACATGGCCGAAGCGCGGCGCTTGGGGGCGTGCGTGCCGTGGCCGGGAGGCGACCGGCCTTACCGCGATGGGACCCGGCGCGCGGGGCGGGCGCGCGGGACGGGCGCGCGGGGCGGGCGCGCGGGGCGGGCGCGCGGGGCGGGCGCGCGGGGCGGGCGCGCGGGACGGGTGGCGGGACGGGCGGGCGCTGCGACCGGATGGGCTCGCGCGGCGGAGCGTGGGAACCCGGAGTGCGGGAACAACGTGGGGGACCGGCTGGTTGTGGAGGGTGTCGGTGTGACTCAGTGTCCCCGGGCCTCACCTAATATCGCCGTCGCGGAATACCGTTTGGCTGGAGCCGCGTCGCGCCACTCGCCGAGAGGCGACCTGCACACCGACACCAGCGCCGCCCCCGGTCCACAAGGCCGGGGGCGGCGCTGTCTGTACCCACCGGTTGGGCCGGGAGCGGCACAATGGGTCGGGTGACCGCTTCTCCGTCCTGGTCCGAGCAGTCTGGTTTGCTCGTACTCCCCAGCGGTGCGACGGTGCGCGGACGCCGCGTCGCCGCCGTGACCTCGCCGGCCGACTTCGCCCTGCTGTTGGCGCCCGGCCCGGTTCCGGCGTGGCCGCACCGGCGGATCCGGTGGCCCGATTTCTGGGTGCCGACCGATCGGGCGGATGCCCTCGATGCTCTGCGGGCGGCGTTGCGGCGTGCCCACGACGGTGCGCGCGTCGAGGTGGCCTGTCGGGGTGGGGTGGGGCGTACCGGGACCGCGCTGGCCGCGTTGGCGATCCTCGACGGCTTGCCGGCCGAGCGGGCGGTGGCGTGGGTCCGGGAGGGTTACCACCCCAAGGCGGTGGAGACGCCCTGGCAGCGGCGCTGGCTGCGCCGCGTCGCCTGACCGCCCCCGCCGCCGGGCCTACCCCCCGCCGCGCGGCCCCGCTGGGCCTAGCCCCTTCGGGTGACCGCCGGCTCGGTGACGTATTCGCGCAGGTGGGTGGCGGTCAGCGTGTCACCTCGGGCGACCAGGTCGGCGGGTGTGCCGGTGAAGACGATCCGGCCGCCGTCGTGGCCGGCTCCCGGTCCCAGGTCGACGAGCCAGTCCGCGTGGGCCATGACCGCCTGGTGGTGCTCGATGACGATCACCGTGTTGCCGGCGTCGACCATCCGGTCGAGCAGGGCCAGCAGTTGGTCCACGTCGGCCAGGTGCAGGCCGGTGGTGGGTTCGTCCAGGACGTACGTGGTGGTCTTCTCGGCCAGGTGGATGGCGAGCTTGAGTCGTTGCCGTTCCCCGCCGGACAGGGTGGTCAACGGTTGGCCGAGGCTGAGGTAGCCCAGCCCGACGTCGACCAGTCGACCGAGGACGAGGTGCGCCGGACCACCCGGAAAGAAGGCGTACGCCTCGGTGACCGACATGGCCAGCACCTCGCTGATGTTCTTGCCGCGCAGCGTGTACGTGAGCACCTCGTCGGTGAAGCGTCGCCCCTCGCACCGTTCGCAGACGCTTGCGACGCCGGCCATCATCGCCAGGTCCGTGTAGATCAGCCCGATCCCCTTGCAGGCCGGGCAGGCGCCCTCGGAGTTGGCGCTGAACAGGGCCGCCTTGACGCCGTTGGCCTTGGCGAAGGCGGTACGGATCGGGTCGAGCAGCCCGCTGTAGGTGGCCGGGTTGCTGCGCCGGGACCCGCGGATGGGGGACTGGTCCACGATGACCACCCCGGATCTGCCGCGCAGTGACCCGTGGATCAGGGAGCTCTTGCCGGAGCCGGCCACGCCGGTGACCACGGTGAGCACGCCGAGCGGGATGTCCACGTCCACGTCGCGCAGGTTGTGCAGGTCGGCCTGGCGGATGGCGAGCTGCCCGGTCGGTGGGCGTACCGCCTCGCGCAGGGTCACCCGGTGATCCAGGTGCCGGCCGGTGAGGGTGTCGGAGCGGCGCAGCGCGGGCACGTCGCCGGTGAAGCAGATCCGGCCGCCGTCGGTGCCGGCGCCCGGCCCGAGGTCGACAACGTGGTCGGCGATGGCGATGGTTTCCGGCTTGTGCTCGACCACCAGCACCGTGTTGCCCTTGTCGCGCAGTCGCAGCAGCAGGTCGTTCATCCGGGCGATGTCGTGCGGGTGCAGGCCGACCGTGGGTTCGTCGAAGACGTACGTGACGTCGGACAGGCTGGAGCCGAGGTGCCGGACCATCTTGACCCGTTGCGCCTCACCGCCGGAGAGGGTGGCCGACTCCCGGTCCAGGCTGAGGTAGCCCAGTCCGATCTCGACCAGGGAGTCCAGCAGTTCGCGCAGGTTGGCGGTCAGGGGCGCGACCCCCGGGTCGTCGATGTCCCGGACGAACGTCGCCAGGTCGCTGATCTGCATCGCGGAGCAGTCGGCGATGCTGCGTCCGGCGATGCGCGACGACAGGGCCGCCGCGTTGAGTCGGGTGCCGCCGCAGTCGCCGCAGGTGGTGAAGGTGACCGCCCGGTCGACGAAGGCGCGTATGTGCGGTTGCATCGACTCGCGGTCCTTGGCCAGGTAGAGCCGTTTGACCTTGACCGCCAGACCCTCGTACGTCCAGTTGTTGCTGCCCACTTTGATCTTCGTGGACGGCTTGTGGAGGAAGTCCTCCCACTGTTGCGGGGTGAAGTCCTGGAGCTTGACGTCCGGGTCGAACAGGCCGGAACCGACGATCGTCTGCCAGTACCAGGAGTCGACAGCGAAGTTCGGCACGGTGATGGCGCCGTCGTTGAGGGAGCGCTCGACGTCCACCAACTCGTTGATGTCGAGGTCGGAGACCCGTCCCAGCCCTTCGCAGGTGAGGCACATGCCCTCGGGCAGGTTGAAGCTGAACGCACCGGCGCCGCCGATGGACGGCTGGCCGAGCCGGCTGAAGAGGATCCGCAGCATGGCGTACGCGTCGGTGGCGGTGCCGACGGTGGAGCGGGAGTTGACGCCCATCCGCTCCTGGTCGACGACGATGGCCGCGCTGAGGTTGCGCAGCGAGTCGACGTCCGGCCGGTTGAGGTTCGGCATGAACGACTGGAGGAACGCGCTGTAGGTCTCGTTGATCATGCGCTGGGACTCGGCGGCGATGGTGCCGAAGACGAGCGACGACTTGCCCGACCCGGAGACGCCCGTGAAGACCGTCAACCGGCGTTTGGGGATGTCGACCGAGACGCTCGCGAGGTTGTTCTCCCGCGCGCCGCGTACCTCGATCATATCGTGGCTGTCGGCGGCGGACCATGCTGGCTGCGACATGCGAACCCTTCACGGAGTCGTGGCGGGACCTCGCCCCGCCGATGCTGGCGGGTTCCATTGTCTCATTCATCTACATGTAGAGACTTTCGTCGACAGTCAAGCGCAGGGTGCGGCAGCACGTCCGGGAAAGTCTCAAATCACGACGTAAGCGGTACGGTGGCTGGCGTGGACGTCGCCGGTAAGGATCGGCTGCGCGCCGTGGACCTGGCGGCCACCGTCGGGATCTCGGTGCAGCAGGTGCGCAACTACGTCGAGCAGGGTGTGCTGCCGCCGGCTCGGCGTACCCCGAGCGGTTACCGGATCTTCACCACCGAGCACGCCCGCGCGCTGAGCGTGGCGCGGCGGCTGGCCGAGGGACACGGCTGGAGCCGCACCCGGGAGATCATGGCCGCGGTGCACAGGGGTGACCTGCCGGCGGCCCTCGCGGCGCTCGACGGCGGCCACGCCGAGGTGGACCGGGAACGCGCCGAGATCCGCCGGGTGCTCGGCGCCTTCGAGACCGTGCTGGCCAGCCCACCGGCGTCCCGGCCCGCACCCCGCCGCGCCGCCCGCATCGGCGAGGTCGCCACTCTGGTCGGGGTGCGAACCTCCCAGCTACGACTCTGGGAGCAGCGCGAACTGCTGCGCCCGGGCCGCAGCCCGGGCACCAACTACCGGGTGTACGACGAGGCGGAACTCCGCGCCGCGCAGGTCATCGCGCTGCTGCGCCGGGGCGCGTACCCGTTCGAGATCATCGAGGCGGTGTTGGCGGAGCTGCGGACCACCGGCAGCCCTCAGCGGGTCCGTGCCGAACTCGCCCGCCGTGAGCAGGACCTGCACATCCGCAGCCTGCGCCGGCTGCGGGGCACGGCCGCCCTGCACGACTACCTGCGTGGTCGCGGCGAGGCGGGTTGACCGACAGGCGCATCCCGTCCCGCCGGGCGATCTTGTTGACTAGGGTCGGGCACATGAGAGCTGCGCTGCTGGCGGCCACGGCCTCCGCCGTCCTGCTCGCTCCCGCGCCGGTCGCCGCCGCGGGAGCGTCCGCCCAGGCAACCGTGCGCTGCCCACGGGCGCCGGCCCCGGCGATGTCCCGTCCGCCCCGGCCCTCGCCCCCGCCCGCCGTGCCCGAGCAGCGGGTGGTCGGCGGCGCGGCCCTGGACACGACCGGCCTGGTCGTGCCGGCCGACGCCGCCGCGCCACCGGCGATCACCGCCACGTCGTGGCTGGTCGCCGACCTGGACAGCGGCCAGGTGCTCGGCGGTTGCGGACCACACGAGTACGGCACGCCGGCCAGCGTGCAGAAGCTCCTGTTGGCGGCCACGATGCTGCCCCGGTTGGACCCGAAGCAGACGGTCACGGTCACCGAGGACGATATGAACATCGAGCCCGGCTCCTCGGCGGTGGGCCTGGTCGCGGGCGGTCGCTACACCATCGAGACCATCTGGCTCGGGCTGCTGCTCAACTCCGGCAACGAGGCCGCCAACGCGTTGGCCCGCCTCGGCAGCGGGACGGACAGCGCCGCCGGTGTACGCGCCATGAACGAGCAGGCGCACCGGCTCGGCGCGCTGCAAACCCACGCGGTCACCCCGTCGGGGCTGGATGGCAGGGGACAGTTCACAAGCGCGTACGACCTCGCGCTGATCGCCCGGGCCTGTTTCGCCGAGCCGACCTTCCGCCGGTACGCGCTGACCCAGGAGACGGAGATTCCCACCCAGGCGGCGCAGCGCACGAAGGGTTTCCAGATCCAGAACGAGAACCAGCTCATCTACCGGTATCCGGGCGCGCTCGGCGGCAAGACCGGCTTCACCGATCTGGCCCGGCACACCTACGTGGGTGCGGCGGAACGCGGCGGGCGGCGGCTGGTGGTGACCCTGTTGGGTGCCGAATCGGCGCCGCTGCGCGGCTGGGAGCAGGGTGCCGCGCTGCTGGACTGGGGCTTCACGCTGCCCCGGAACGCCTCCGTGGGCCGGCTTGTCGAAGCGGGGGAGTTGACCGCCACCGCGTCGGCGACACCGTCCGCGCTGGCCGCGCCCGGCGCGCCCCGGCCGGCGGCGGCCAGCGGGCCCGCGCGTACCGGCTCGGGGTGGTTGTGGTCGGTGACCGCGGTGAGCGGCGCGGGGGTGCTGGCGTTGTTGGGCGGGCTGCTGTGGCGGCGTCGCCGTCGGCTGCCCTGAGCCGCCGACTGCCCGGACGGATCGACATCGGGCGCTGGCCTCCATAGACTCCGGTCTTTCTGGCACCACGAGTCCAGGAGGATCACAGTGTCGAGTGAACTCGAACCGCGCCGCGGCGGAGCGGCACCCCGCCGGCCGGTGCGCGCCCTGTCCCGCCTCGCGGGGGTGACCGTACTCGCCGGGGCGCTGGTCGTCGGGGCGTCCGCGAGCGCGGTCGCCGCGCCAGCCGCCCCCGAGGGCGCTTCCGCCGCTACTGACGCCGCCACCCGACCGCCGCGCACCACCCACGGCCCGTGCGCGTACACCGAGACACCCGACGAACCCGCGGCCCGGCCGGTGCCGCTGCCGCCGGACCCGCGGCGCACCCCGGCCCGGGGCAGCGTCCGGGTGACCCTGACCACGAACCACGGACCGATCGGGTTGACGCTGGACCGGGCCGCCGCGCCGTGCACCGTACAGAGCTTCCTGCACCTGGTCGGCAAGCGTTTCTACGACCGCACCCCGTGCCACCGACTCACCGCGTACCCGACGCTCAGCGTGTTGCAGTGCGGTGACCCGTCCGGCACCGGCGAGGGCGGCCCGGGATACCGGTACCGCGACGAACTGCCGACCGACCTGCCACCGGCGCCCACCGACCCGACCGGGGAGCGCCGCGTGTACGCCCGGGGTGTGCTGGCCATGGCCAACGCGGGGCCGGACACCAACGGCAGCCAGTTCTTCCTGGTCTACGCCAACTCGGCGCTGCGCCCCAACTACACGATCTTCGGCGAGGTCGACGCGGCCGGGCTGGCCACCCTGGACCGGATCGCCGCCGGGGGAGTAGCGCCGACCGCCGAGGATCCGGCGCCGGTCGACGGCGCGCCCGCGCTGCCGGTGACCATTCGCAAGGCCGTCCGGGCGCACCACCACCACTGAGCACGCGGCGCGGTGGGCGGCCCTCGGCCGCTCACCGCCCCGGGCCGGAGTCGGCCCGGCGACCGAAATTCTCGGGAGCGGATCGGAACTGGTCCAACCGGTTACCGACCCAGGTCGGGCCTCACGACGGCCCGGGCGACCCGGACGGTGGGGCGGTGCTGTCGCGGACGACGAGTTCCGTGGCGAGTTCCACCCGGGGCGAGTCGATGCCCTCGCCCTGGGCCAGGCGCAGCACGGTCCGGGCGGCCAACCGTCCCATCTCGACCAACGGCTGGCGCACCGTGGTCAGCGGTGGCGATGCCCAGCGGGCCTCCGGCAGGTCGTCGAAGCCGACGACGCTCACGTCGTCGGGCACCCGCAGCCCGCGGCGCCGGATGGCCTCGTAGACGCCGAAGGCCATCTGGTCGCTCGCGGCGAAGATGCCGGTCGGCGGGTCGGCGAGGTCGAGCAGCGCGGTCGCGCCGGCGAACCCGGAGGCGTGGTAGAAGTCGCCCGGATAGACGAGCGCGTCGTCCACCGGCACCCCGGCGCCCTCCAACCCGGCCCGGTAACCGTCGAGGCGCGCCCGGCTGCACAGCAGGTGCGTCGGCCCCGCCACCAGGCCGATGCGTCGGTGCCCGATCGCGAGCAGGTGTTCGGTCGCGGCGAGCCCACCGGCCCAGTTGGTGGCGCCGATCGTCGGGACGTCCATGGCCGGCACGCCGGACGGGTCGACGACCACCACCGGCACGTTGAGGCGGCGGAGTTGCGCGTGCAGCGGCGGGCTCAGGTGCGAGGTCACGAAGATGACGCCGTCGGTGGCCCGGGTGCGCAGGTTCTGCAGCCACTGCCGGGCCGCGGTGGGCTGACGGTGGATCGCGGAGACCACAGTGCCGACACCCGCGCCGTGCCCGACATCCTCCACACCCCGGATGATCTCCACGGCCCAGGGGCTGTCCAGGTCGTTGAAGACCAGGTCGACGAGGCCGGCGCGGCGAACGCTGCGACTGGTGCGTCGCCGGTAGCCGTGGTGGCGCAGCAATTCCTCGACTCGCTCCCGGGTGTCCGGGGCGACATCGGAGCGACCGTTGAGCACCCGGGACACGGTCGGCACCGACACCCCGGCTTCCCGTGCGATCGCGGTGATGGTCACCCTGCGTCCGTCGTCCGCGCCCACCCGCGTCTCCTTCACCGAGCCGGAAGAACGACCACGAGACGTCGTCAACCGAGGATCCCGGAACGGTGTGCCCGTTCCACGCGCCATCTTGCCTCACGGACGGGGGTTGACGACATGCCAGGTCGGTTCTAGCGTTCGCCAAAGTTACGGAATCTTTCCGGAACTTCGTCGACCGAGGACGGCATGTACACCGATCTACCTGAGGAACAGCTGCGCGACTACCGCGGCGTCGTCCAGGACCCCGCGGACTTCGACGATTTCTGGGCCGACACCCTGGCGGAGGCCCGGCAGGCGGGCTGGCCGCTGCGGGCCGAGCCGGTCGCGACCGAGTTGGACAGCATCGACGTGTTCGACGTGACCTTCGCGGGGTTCGCCGGCCAGTCCGTGCGGGCCTGGCTGCGGGTGCCCCGCGGCGCCGACACGGCGCTGCCGACGGTGGTCCAGTTCGCCGGCTACGGCGGCGGGCGCGGGCACCCGTTGGAGAACCTGCTCTGGGCCGCGGCCGGGTTCGCGCACCTGCAGATGGACACCCGGGGGCAGGGCTCGGGATGGAGCCGAGGCGACACCCCGGACCTCGGCGCGGCCGGGCCGGAGGCGCCCGGCGTCACCACCCGGGGCATCGCCGACCCGAAGACCTACTACTACCGGCGGCTGATCACCGACGCGGTCCGGGCGGTGGACGCCGTCCGGACCCTGCCGCTCGTCGATCCGACCCGGGTGGCGGTGCTCGGGCACAGCCAGGGCGGCGGGTTGGCGCTCGCGGCCGGCGCGCTGGCACCCGGGGTGCGGGCGGTGGTCGCGTTCGTGCCGTTCCTCTGCGACATCCCGCGCGCGGTGGTGACCACCGCCGCCCGCCCCTACCGGGAGATCCGCGACTACCTGGCGATCCACCGCGACGCCGAGGAGCGGGTGCTGAGCACCCTCGCGTACGTCGACGGGGTCAACTTCGCCCGGCGCTGCCGCCGCCCGGCGCGGTACTCGGTGGCGTTGATGGACGAGGTCGTGCCGCCGTCGACGGTCTACGCGGCGGCCAACGCGCACGCCGGGCCGACCGAGTTGGCGGTGTGGCGCTACAACGGCCACGAGGCCGGCGGAATCGACGACGACGAGTCGGCGCTGGTCTTCCTGCGCGCCCACCTGACCGAGAGCTGACCGGATCGGCGCTGCCGGGCGGGGCCGGCCCGGAACCGGCGCATCCGGCCCCGGCAGCCGTCCCGGCTGATAGACAGGAGAAGTGGGTCACCGGATCGCCGTCGCGCTCGCGTTCGCCGCGCTGCTCGGCGGCTGCTCGCGGCCGGAGCCGCGCCCCGCGCCGGCCGCCCCGCGGTCGACGCCGGTGAGTCCCACCCCCCGGGCGTCCACCCCCGCGACGTCCGGCCCCGCGACGTCCAGCTCCGCCGCCGGCCGGCTGCCCGGATTCGTGGTGCTGACCGACCTCGACCCGCGCATCCACGCCGACATCCGCTACGCCACCGCGCACAACTTCGTGGGCCGCCCGATCACCGGCTACCCCGAGCCGCTGTGCCTGCTCACCCGGCAGGCCGCCGAGTCGCTGCGTCGGGTGCAGGACGCCGCGCTGGCCGGTGGGCACAGCCTCAAGGTGTACGACTGCTACCGCCCCCAGCCCGCGGTGGACGACTTCGTCGCCTGGTCGAAGCGCCCCGGCGAGCAGCAGACAAAGGCCGAGTTCTACCCGGACCTGGCCAAGGACCAGCTCTTCGCCGAGGGCTACATCGGGGCGCCCACCGCGCACAGCCGCGGCAGCACGATGGACCTGACGCTCGTGGACGAACCCGCCGCCAGCCAGCCCGCGTACCGGAGCGGGCAGCCGCTTGTCGCCTGCACCGCGCCCCGGGGGCGGCGCTTCGCCGACAACAGCATCGACATGGGTACGGGGTTCGACTGTTTCGACTCCCGGGCGCACACCGCCGACCCCCGCATCAGCGCGACGGCGCGGGACAACCGACGGTTGTTGCAGCGGCTGATGACCGACGCCGGCTTCGTCAACTACGACCGTGAGTGGTGGCACTACAGCCTGCGCGACGAGCCGTACCCGGACACGTTCTTCGCCGCGCCGGTCGCCCGCTCGTCGGTCGGCTGACGCGCCGCCCGACCGCACCGCCAGCGGCGCCATCCGGCAAGATCACTCCAATGACCACCGAACGGATCGGCCCTCCGCTCACCGGGGACGAGCGGGAGACCCTGCGCGCCTTCCTCGACTTCCACCGCGCCACGCTGGCCCTCAAGTGCGCGGGTCTCTCCGACGAGGAGTTGCGCCGACAGTCGATGCCACCCTCCACGCTGTCCCTGCTGGGCCTGGTGCGGCACATGGCCGAGGTGGAACGCGCCTGGTTCCGGCGGGTCATCGACGGTGCGGACATCCCGTTGGTCTGGTCCGAGGCGGGCGACTTCCAGCAGGCGTACGACGCCAGCTCGTCCACCCGGGCCGAAGCCTTCGAGGCCTGGCAGCGCGAGGTCGAGCACGCCCGCCGGATCGAGCGGGCCGCGGCGTCGCTCGACGTGACAGGTCGCAACGTCCGCTCCGGCGAGACCGTGTCGCTGCGGCTGGTGATGCTGCACCTGATCCACGAGTACGCCCGGCACAACGGCCATGCCGACCTCCTCCGCGAGGGCATCGACGGCACCGTGGGCGTCTAGGGCGTGTGTCGAAGTCCTCGGTCGAGCCGAGGCGGCGTCCAGGCGGCGGTCCGGCAAGGCGGAGATTGGTCCGGATACCGGTGTTGTATCCGGACCAATCTCCAACGCGGCCGGTCGTCGTCTGGACCCGCCGCAGGCCGGCCAGGGGCTTTGACACACGCCCTAGTGTGGGTGCGGCTGCGCGAGCCGCACCCACACTTCCGCCTGGGTGGTGCGGACCTCAGAGGGTGAACACGAGTGTGGAGATGCTGCGGGCGCCGACGTTGATGGTGGCCTGACCGCCGTTGACGCTCGTCGGTTGGCTTGCCGCGTTGGCGTTCTGCGAGGTGAGGTAGTGCTCGGCCCGGGTGACGTTCTGCGGCGCCTGGACCACCGTGTTGTTGACCGCGCTGTTCGAGCGGTTGAGGATCACCAGGGTGACCTTGCCGTCGCCCTGGTAGGCGGTCACCTCCAGCGGGGAGGCCTTCGAGCTCTTCGTCAGCGCGACCCGCTGGTAGCCGGGGCGGACGTACTTGGCGTACTGCGAGAACGCGTACCCGCGCTTGAGCGGAGCGCCCGCGACGGTGCCGAACGCCGACTCGCCGTCACCGATGAAGGAGTAGTAGCGCTTGCCGTACCACCAGATGTAGGCGTTCCAGTTGGCCTCCATCGACTTGTGCACGGTGCGCATGATGTCGTCGAGGGTCTCGTTCCACACCGCCGCGTTGGCGGGGTTGCCCCAGATGTTGGAGCCGCCACCGTCGGCGGCGTGCAGGTTCCACTCGGTCATCCACACCGGCTTGTTGTACTGCTGGGCCAGGGTGTACGGCCGCAGCCGGCCCGACTCCTCGGTGCCGTAGAGATGCCCGCCGATGTAGCCGATGTTGTTGCGGGCGGTCGCGTCGTTGAGGGTGGGATCGGTGAAGTTGTAGTTGAGGTTCACCGCCTCGGCGACCATCAGCTTGGTGTTCTGCACCTTGGTGCCCTGGTCGCGGACGAAGGTGCGCAGCTCGGTGCCGCTCCAGTCCATCGAGTCGTAGTTCGGGTGCCAGTCGGGCTCGTTCTGCACCGAGGTGACGTCGATGGTCACGCCCTGGCCGCGCATGTACTGGACGTAGCTGTTGAGATGGTTCGCGTAGTCGTCGTAGTAGTCGGTCTTCAGCTTGCCGCCGTTGACCCGGCTGTTGTTCGTCTTCCACGCGGCCGGCGCGGTCCAGGGTGAGGCGAGGATCTTCACGTTCGACCCGTACGCCTTCGCCGTCTTCAGCGAGTCCGCATGTATTGGCCACTCGCTGGATTCCGGCGACAGACCGGTCCGCACGATGGACAGACCCAACTGGTTGGCGCCCAACCCGACGAGCGTCTGCGTGTCCGTCGTGGACCACGCGCTACCCCAGATCGACTGCGCGGCACCGAACCCGTCGACGGTCTGGTACTTGGTCGCGCTGTTCACCGTGATGTCCGCCGGCCCGTTCGGCGGCGGGGTGGTCGGTGGTGGCGTCGTCGGCGGCGGCGTGGTCGGCGGTGGGGTCGTCGGCGGTGGGCTGGTCGGCGGTGGCGTGGTGGGCTCCGGGTCGCCGGTGCAGGTCACCCCGTTGAGCGTGAAGCTGCTCGGAGCGGGGTTGCTGCTGGTCCACGAGCCGTTGAAGCCGAACGAGACGGTGCCGTTCGTGGCGATCGCCCCGTTGTAGCTGACGTTCTTGGCGGTGACCGCCGCGCCGCTCTGGGTCAGTGTCGTGTTCCACGCCTGCGTGACGGTCTGTCCGGCGCTGTAGGACCAGGCCAACGTCCAGTTGCTGACCGGATCACCGAGATTGGTGATGGCGACGGTGGCGCCGAATCCGCCCTGCCACTGCGACGACACGCTGTAATCCACCGCACAACCGGCGGCTGCCGCCCCGGCCGGCATCGCCACGGCGATCGCTGTCGATGCCACGAGCACCGCGCCGGCCGAGACCGCGGCGGCCCTGATGACTCTGGGTCTCCTCATAGATCATTCTCCTGAAAGATCGGGCCGCTGCCAGTGCGGAGGCGGGGGCCACGAATGGCCGCCCAGGTCCTGGTGCGGAACGCAACCGACACGGTTGCCACGACATCGACAGATCGCTGTCGGGTCACGCCGCCACCGTGACCAGGACAGCGGTGCGGCGCATTGTGAGCGTTAACAGGTGTCGCCCGTCGCAGCCGACACTGAATGTGCCGCAATGCCCCGCTGGCGGCCGAGCTCCCGACGGCACGCCACTTACGCCCACATCGACTCTGGTAGATGAGCCGGTTGTCGTCAAGCAACGACGGCGAGGTTCGCGAAAGTTTTCCGAAACAAGCCGGACGTCAGGTCCAGTAGAGGATCCGGCAGGCCGGCACCCGCGCGGCGAGTTCGGCGGTGAACCAGCCGCGCAACTCGGCCATGGTGTCGCGCGGGTAGACGTACTTCACCGCGCCGAACTTGCCGTGTTTGCGGCTGCGTGACTCCTCGTCCATCTCCAGCCGGGTGCGGGGGTACCAGCCGAGCAGCACCTCCTTGCTGCCCGGGGTGAACCGGTGGGTGATCAGCTCGGCGGTCAGGTCCAGCTCCGGCACCCCGTCGACCGCCGCGCGGACCTGGTCGAGCAACTCGCCGTAGCGGTCCCGCCAGTCGGGCAGCGCGATGATCGGGGCGATGGTCAGTCCGACCGGATAGCCGTCGAGCGCGAGCCGGCGCAGCGCGGCCAGCCGCTCCGGCACCCGGGCCGTGCCGCCCTCGTACCGTTCGCTGACCGGGGCGCAGTTGACGCTGAGCCGGACCCGGGTACGGCCGGCGTGCGGCAGCCCGACGAACGTGTCCACGTCGGCGTACTTGGTGGTCCAGCGCAGTTGCACGGGCGCGTCCCAGGCGGCGAAGTGTTGCACCGCCCGCCGCCAACTGCCGGTCAGGTGCTCCAACGCGAGGGGGTCGGTGTAGCAGGACGCCTCGAACGTGGTGCCCTCGTCGGCGCGTCGCGCGTTGCGGCTGGTCACCGTCCCGCGCCCGGCGTACGCGGCCAGACCGGCCAGGATGTCGTCGAGGTCCGCGTACACCCGGGTCACCGGCGGGCCGGACAGCGAGCCGGCGAGGTAGCAGTACTGGCAGTGCGCCGGGCAGCCCTCGGCCAGGTCGACCCGCCAGTCGGCGCTGGGCGCGATGGGTTGCAGGGCGCGTCGCGAGGGTGGGCTGACCACGATCGCCATGGTGGCCTTGGCCCGCGCGTACGTCTCCCGGTCGGTTTCTCCGCGTACCCCGGTGAGCCGGTTGGATCGCAGGTGTTCCACCTCGATGCCCTGGGCCTGCACCCGCTCGACGATCCGCTGGCCGTGCGGGTGTTCCAGGGCGGCCGGGGTGGCCACCACCCGGCGCGGGGTCCAGCGGCGGGCCGGCCGGGCCGCGGGCGCCAGCCCGGCGAGGTCACGGGTCGGCACCCACTCGCCGCTGGCGTCGTGTGGCGCGGCCGGCACGTCGACGGCGAGGGGAACGTCGACGTCGACGGCGTCTGGGCTGGTCATCGCGCCGGGGTACCCGTTGTCACGGGAATCCCACCCGATCGGCCGACCGTGATTGACGCCGCCGGTGCCACGGCATAACCTTTCGTCTATCTGTAAACCTTGTGAACAGATGTAGGTCGACGCGGCGGCGCGCGTCCCCACCGAAGGGACGATCAGGTGATCGCAGAACTCTCCTCCCGTACCAGACGAATCCTGTCGGTGTTCGTCGCCCTCGTCGTCGCGGTGAGCGCCGGCCTCACGGTCACCGCCTCGCGGTCCGCGCAGGCCGCGCCGACGTTCAAGGTCCTGGCCTTCTACAACGGCACCTGGGACGCCGCGCACATCGACTTCGTCAAAGACGCCCGGGCCTGGTTCCCGCAGGCCGCCGCCCAGCACGGCTTCTCCTGGGAGGCCACGAACAACTGGGGTCTGCTGAACACGGCCAACCTGGCCCAGTACAAGGTCGTCATGTTCCTGGACGACGCGCCGCCCACCGCGCAGCGGGCCGCGTTCCAGCAGTACATGCAGAACGGCGGGGCGTGGCTGGGCTTCCACGTCAGCGCGTGGACCGACAACCCGTCGAGCTGGAGCTGGTACTACAACACCTTCCTCGGCACCGGCTCGTTCCAGACGAACACCTGGGGACCCACCCGGGTCACGATGCGCGCCGACAACCGCACCCACGCGGCCACCCGCAACCTCCCGGCGACCTTCCCGTCGTCGATCAGCGAGTGGTACTCCTGGAGCAACGACCTGCGGCAGAACCCGAACATCGACATCCTCGCCTCGGTCGACCCGTCCAGCTTCCCGGTCGGCACCGACCCCAACCAGTCCTGGTACGGCGGGTACTACCCGCTGGTGTGGAGCAACCGGCAGTACAAGATGCTCTACGCCAACTTCGGCCACAACGCCATGAACTACAGCACCAACACCGGGCTGTCGTCGACGTTCGACAGCGCGCAGCAGAACCAACTGCTTATCGACGGGCTGCACTGGCTCGCCGGGGTCGGCACCGTCCCCCCGACCACGCCTCCGCCGACCGACGGCATCTCACCGACCGCCTGGCACACGGTGGTCAACCGAGGCAACGGCAAGTGCGTGGACGCCCGCGCCGCCGCCAGCGCGAACGGCACCGCCATCCAGCAGTACGCCTGCAACGGCAGCGCGGCGCAGCAGTACCAGTTCGCGCCGACCAGCGGCGGCTACCTGCGGGTCAACAACCGCACCAACAGCGCCCAGGTGCTCGACGTGACCGACCGGTCGACAGCCGACTCGGCGCGGATCCAGCTCTGGTCCTACAGCGGTGGCAACAACCAGCAGTGGCGTGCCGAATCGGAGGGCGGAGGCTACTACCGCCTGGTCAACCGGCTCAGCGGCAAGTGCCTCGACGTGCCCGGAGCGTCCACCGCGGACAGCGTCCAACTCGTCCAGTACACCTGCAACGGCACCGCGGCGCAGTCCTTCCGGCTGGTGCCGCAGTCCTAGGGGGAGCGCGCTCCCTCGCCGGAGGGAGGTGCCGCGCACGCTCGCTTCCTAGCGTGAGCGGCATGACGACAAGTGATCGACTGGCCGGGGCGTGGCGCAGTGCCCACGCCCCGGTGGCGGGAGTGCCCCGCTGGGCACGGGTCGCCGCCTACCTCATCCCGTTCACCGTGCTGCCGTCGGGCCTCTGGCGGCTTCCGGTCGCGTTCCGCGACGGCATCGGCTTCGACGGGCGGGTGTACGTCGTCTGCCTCTCGATCGTGGCGGAGCTGATCGCGTTCACCGCCGTCGGGCTCGTCGCCGGCTGGGGAGAGCGGTTCCCGCGCTGGATCCCCTGGCTGGGTGGCCGCCGGGTGCCGACCCCGGCCGCCCTCATACCGGCGACGCTCGGCGCGACGGTCCTGACCGTCCTGTGGACCGCCGCCTTCGCCCGGATCTTCGCCGGGGTCACCATGCGAGGTACGCCGCTCCCGCCGGACTTTCCCACCCAGGGCGGCGCGTGGGAGGCCCGGATCTTCTACGCCTGTTATCTCCCGCTGCTGCTGTGGGGGCCACTGCTCGCCGCGGTCGCCTACGCCTATCACCGGCGACGCCGGGGCCGCTACGACACCTGAGCGGCCCGACCGAACCGGGCGGCGACGGCACGCACGACGGCACGCAGCTCCGGCGGGTCGAGGACGTCGAAGTCGACCTCGATGGTGCTGAGAAAGGCGGCCAGGTTGCTCAGCGACTCCCCACCGGTGTGCAGCAGGCAGGTCCGCTCGTCGATCGCCTCCAGCAGGCCCGCCGTGGTGGGGATCCGCTGGGCCACCTGGTCGGCCGACGCGTGCAGGCGTACCCGTGCCGGGTGTGGCCAGGCGGTGGAGCCGACGCCGCGCAGCACGTGCGCGACCGCGTCACCACCTGGCGGCTCCCGAGGGGTGAAGCGCGGGCCGGTCGGCACCCGGGGCCGGATCCGGTCGGCGCGGAAGGTCCGCCAGTCGGCCCGGTCGGTGTCCCAGCCCAGCAGGTACCAGCGCCGGCCGGTGTAGACCAGCCGGTACGGTTCGACGTCGCGCACGGTGGCCGTGCCGTCGTGCCCGGCGTAGTCGAAGCGCAGGCGCTCCGTGCGGTGCACCGCCGTCGAGATGGCGGTGAGCGTGCCGGCGTCCACGGTCGGGCCGCCGCCCGCGGCGGAGACCGTCGCGGCCCGCAGGGCGTCCACCCGGTGCCGCAACCGCGACGGCAACGACTGCTCCAGCTTGGCCAACGCCCGCAGCGACGTCTCCTCGATCCCGGTCACCGAACCGCCGGCCGCGGCCCGCAGCCCGACGGCCACCGCCACGGCCTCGTCGTCGTCGAGCAGCAGCGGCGGCAGGGCCGAGCCGGCGCCGAGCCGGTAGCCTCCGGCGACCCCGGGGTGGGACTCGATCTGGTAGCCCAGCACCCGCAGGCGCTCCACGTCGGTGCGGACGGTGCGGGTGGTGACGGCCAGCCGTTCGGCCAGCTCCGCGCCGGACCACTCCCGGCGAACCTGTAGGAGGGTCAGGAGCCGCAGCAGCCGCACCGAGGTCTCCACCATGCCCGCGAGTCTGCCCTACGGCTTCGGGAGCGTGGCTCGGCGGCGGTCCGTCGCCGCGCCGCGCCGCGGGTCTGGGTCGGTCGTGCCCGGATGGCCGCCCGAACTCAGTCCTGGCTCGACCGAGGGCTTGGCACTACACCCTCATGCCCTGTAGGAGGGTGATGCTCAGCAGCGGGTACCGCCAGCGCTGCGCCTCCCGGTAGCCGGCGCTGATCCGTTCCCGCTTGCCGGCCGCCATGCCCCACAGCGGGTCGGCCGCGGGATCGGCCCCGACGACCCAGATGCGCGGTGGCGTGCCGAGGCAGGCGGCGTCCGGGCATTCGGTTGCCAGGAACCTGCCGTCGCTGCGTTGCGGGGCGACGCGCAGCACGTCCGGGGGGCGTGGGGTCGGCAGGTAGCGCTCGTAGATGTCGCGTGGTGACCACGGGATGCTCGGGTGGCTGTCGGGAAACACCACGACGTCGCCGGGTCGGTAGCGGGGACCGATGACCGCCGCGATGCGGTACGAGTCCTGGCTGTGACCGGCGTGGGCGCGAATGGTGACGTGTGCGGGGAGGGCCAGCACGACCGCCAGGGCGAGCGCGACGATGGCCGACGATCGTCCGACGCGGGCCAGGGCGGACGCCGCGAGCACGGCCAACGGCGGCAGCACGACAAGCACGTAGCGGGCCACCCAGACGTGCAGTTGGGTGCCGGCGAGCAACAGCAGCGCCATCGGGACGAACGCCGCGCCGGCCAGACAGACGTACGCCGGGGCGCGGCGTACGCCGAGAACCGCGAGGACGAGGACGAGCCCGCCGACGGCCGCGGAGTGGAAGAGCCGTTCCGGGAACGCCTGGAGGGCACCCAGGTCGACACGCGCGATCCAGGACACCTGGGCGGTCTGCCCCCGACCCCAGACGGACAGCGCGAGCGCCGGCAGCACGCCCACGCCGGCCGCCGTCACCCACCGCCGTACGGTCCGCCAGCCCTCGGCTCGGTGGGAGAGCTGCCACCAGCCGACCGCGACGGCGTGACCCGCGAGCATCAGCAGGCCGTTGAGCGGGTGCAGCAGCCCGACGACGCCCACGGCGGCGGCGTACCCGGCGAGGCGACGGCGCGCGGGCTCCTCCACCAGCCGGATCAGGCACCACACGCCGACAGCGGCACCGAGGATCACCAGGGCGTAGGACCGGGCCTCCTGCGCGTACCGGGAGGTCACCGGCAGGATCGCGAAGAGCAGCCCCGCCACCAGGCCCGTTCCGGCGCCGCCGAGTCGACGCCCGAGCGCGGTCACCACCACCGTGGCGACGGTGATGGCGGCGACCGAGGGCAGCCGCAACGCGGCCGTGGACGTGCCGGCCACGGCGACGTACACCTTCATCAGGGCGTAGTAGGGGGTCAGGACCGCGTCCACCGAACCGGCGAGCTGCCACAGCTGCGACCAGCTCAACCGGACCACGCCCCAGGTGGCCAACTCGTCGGCCCAGAGGGCCGGACCGGTCAGCCGCCACCGGCCCAGCACAAGCGCGACGAGCGCGGGGAGCACCCAACTCGCCACCGTCGCGCCGGACCGGGTGTCGCCCGGTTCCCGATGCGCGTCCGCCCGAGGCAGGTCCGGTGGGGTGGTGACGGCGTGGTGCGACGGCCAGGTGGCGGTGATTGTGGTTCTCCCGGAACAGGGGCGGACGGTGCCGCGCGAACCTAGCCGCGTCAGGTGAGCACGCGGCGTCGCGGAGCCGGACGGAACGTGAACGCGAGTGCCCGTTAAATCGGTTGTCCGAGCCGCGATGGCCTGCTGAACTACCCGAAACCGCCACCAACAGTCAGGGAGCACCAATGCGCGCTGCGTCGATGTCCGACCAGAAGGTATCTGTCGCCTACCTGAAGGACCTGACGCCGCGTGAAGACCCTGAACCTCGGCATCCTGGCGCACGTCGATGCCGGTAAGACCAGCCTGACCGAACGGCTGTTGCACGACGTCGGCGTGACCGACCGGCTCGGCAGTGTCGACGCGGGCAGCACCCGGACGGACTCCCTGGCCCTGGAACGGCAACGCGGGATCACCATCCGCTCGGCCGTCGTCTCCTTCGTGCTGGACGACGTGACCGTCAACCTGATCGACACGCCCGGCCACCCGGACTTCATCGCCGAGGTGGAGCGGGTGCTCGGTGTGCTCGACGGCGCGGTGCTGGTGATCTCCGCGGTGGAGGGGATACAACCGCAGACCCGGCTGCTGATGCGGACCCTGCGTCGGCTGCGCATCCCGACGCTGATCTTCGTCAACAAGGTCGACCGGGCCGGGGCGGACCCCGAGCGGGTCGTGCGGGCCGTCGCGGAGAAGCTCTCCCCGGCCGTGGTGGCGATGGGCTCGGTGGCGATCCCGGGGACCCGTGCCGCCCGCTGCTCGCCGTACGGCCCCGCCGACGAGGCGTTCACCGACCGGCTGCTCGACGTGCTCGCGGGGCAGGACGACGGGCTGCTCGCCGACTGGGTGGCGAACCCGTCGGCGGTGCCGTACCCGCGACTGCGCGGTGCGCTGGCGACGCGGACCCGCCAGGCGCTCGTGCAGCCCGTGTACGCCGGCTCGGCGATCACCGGCGCGGGCGTGGACGCGCTGCTCGCCGGGATCACCGAACTGCTGCCGACAGCTCAGGGTGACGTCGACGCCCCGCTCTCCGGCACCGTGTTCGCCATCGAGCGGGGTCCGGCGGGGGAGAGGATCGCCCTGGTCCGGCTCTTCGCCGGCACGATCCGGGTCCGCGATCGGGTCCGCGTCGGTACGGCCGACGCCGCGCTGGTCACGGCGATACGTGTCGCCACCCTGGGGGCTGACGTGGTGGCGTCGTCGGTCGGCGCCGGCCACATCGCCCGGCTCTGGGGTGTGACGGAGGCGCGGATCGGCGACCCGGTCGGCGTACCCCCGGAACGTGCCGGCGCGGACCGCCACTTCCCGCCGCCCACGCTGGAGACGGTGGTGGTGCCGGAGCGCCCCGTCGACCGGGTCACGCTCCACGCGGCGTTGAGCCAGCTCGCCGAACAGGATCCCCTGATCAACCTGCGGCAGGACGACCGGCACCACGAGATCAGCGTGTCGCTCTACGGCGAGGTGCAGAAGGAGGTCATCCAGGCCACCCTGGCTGACGACTTCGGCGTGCGGGTGACGTTCCGGGAGACCAGCGTCGTGCACGTGGAGCGGGTGTGCGGCGTCGGCGGGGCGGTCGAGGTGATCGCGGTGGCGCCCAACCCCTTCCTGGCCACCGTCGGGCTGCGGATCGCGCCGGCGCCGCCCGGCGCCGGTGTGAGTTTCCACCTCGGCGTCGAGTTGGGGTCGATGCCACCGGCCTTCTTCGCCGCCGTCGAGGAGTCCGTGCGCCGGACCCTGCGCCAGGGTCTGTCCGGGTGGGAGATCCCCGACTGCGAGGTGACGATGACCCACGCCGGCTACTGGGCGCGGCAGAGCCACTCCCACGGCAGCTTCGACAAGAGCATGTCCAGCACCGCCGGGGATTTCCGCAACCTCACCCCGTTGGTGCTGATGGCCGCGCTCACCCGTGCCGGCACGCGGGTCCACGAACCGGTGCACCGCTTCCGGCTGGAGGTGCCCGGTGACGTCCTCGGCACGCTGCTGCCCGCGCTCACCCGACTGGACGCGGTGCCGACGGACACCGTCGGGCGGGGCACCTCGTATGTGGTGCGGGGCGAGATCCCGGCGGGCCTGGTGCACGCGCTGGAGCGTCGGCTGCCCGCGCTGACCCGGGGTGAGGGCGTCCTGGAGACCGAGTTCGTCAGATACCGCCCGGTGTCGGGTGTCGCCCCCACCCGGGCCCGCTGGGACAACAATCCGTTGGATCGCAAGGAGTATCTGCTGGCGGTCGCCCGCCGGGTCGGCGGCCGGTAACGGCGATATCCATTGCGGACGCCCCGGGGACCTCCTAGTCTCGTCGAAGCAAGGTCAACCGAGCACACCCCGAAGGGAGTACGCCGTGCCACAGCGCGTCCGCACCGTTGCCGCCCGGCGTCTGCTCCCTGCCGGCGCGGCCCTGCTCGGCACCACCACAACCTGTGTCCGTCGGTCGTTGCGGCGCAATCAGCCGGGGTGGCGCGACTGACGTGACGCTGACGCGTCCGCCGGCCGCCCATCCCACCGGGATCGGGCGGCCGTTTCGTATCCGCGCACCGCCGCCGCGCTCGCACCTGATCATTAACGGTCATCGCACGACAGGAGGAGACCACGATGGGATTCACCCCTCTCGCCGGTACCCGGGCACCGGTCCGGGTCTGGACCGACCCGTACGCCATCGAGCCGCAGGCCGCCAAGCAACTGCGCAACATCGGCGCGCTGCCCTGGGTGCAGGGCGTCGCCGTGATGCCCGACGTGCACTTCGGCAAGGGCGCCACGGTCGGCTCGGTGATCGCGATGCGGCAGGCCGTCTCACCGGCGGCGGTCGGCGTCGACATCGGCTGCGGGATGTCGGCGGTACGCACCTCGCTGACCGCCGCGGACCTGCCGGACGACCTGGCCGGGCTGCGGTCCGCGATCGAGGCCACCATCCCGGTCGGCTTCGCCCAGCGGCAGGACTCCGTCGACACGCGTCGGATCCGTGGCCTGGAGCAGGCCGGCTGGGACGACTTCTGGGGCCGGTTCGCCGGTCTGGACCGGCGGGTGGCGCAGTTGGAGACGCGGGCGCGGCGGCAGCTCGGCACCCTCGGCGGGGGCAACCACTTCATCGAGGTCTGCCTGGAGCAGGGTGGCGCCGACGAGGGGCGGGTGTGGCTGATGCTGCACTCCGGGTCCCGCAACATCGGCAAGGAGTTGGCCGAGCGGCACATCGGGGTGGCCCGGGGGCTGCCGCACAACGCCGACCTGCCCGACCGGGACCTGGCGGTGTTCCTCGCCGGGACGCCGGAGATGGACGCCTACCGGCGGGACCTGTGGTGGGCGCAGGAGTACGCGCGGCGCAACCGTGCCGTCATGCTGGCCCTGCTCTGCGGTGTGGTGCGGGAGCACTTCCCGCAGATCTCCTACGACGAGTCGATCTCGTGCCACCACAACTACGTGTCCGAGGAGAGCTACGACGGGGTGGACGTGCTTGTCACCCGCAAGGGCGCGATCCGGGCCGGGCGGGGCGACCTGGGCATCATCCCCGGCTCGATGGGCACCGGGTCGTACATCGTGCGGGGTCGGGGTAACCCGGACGCGTACTGCTCGGCGTCGCACGGGGCGGGGCGGCGGATGTCGCGGGCGCAGGCCAAGCGGACGTTCAGCACGGAGGACCTGGCCGCGCAGACCGCCGGGGTGGAGTGCCGCAAGGACGCCGGGGTGGTCGACGAGATCCCCGGCGCGTACAAGGACATCACCGAGGTGATGGCCCAGCAGGAGGACCTGGTCGAGGTGGTGGCGCACCTCAAGCAGGTGGTCTGCGTGAAGGGCTGACGTGCCGTGCGGGCCGGGGTGACCGGCCCGCACGGCCGCCGCTCAGAAGCCGACGAAGACCCGGCGCAGGTCGTCGAGGGTCACCGCGCCGGTCACCCGGACCCCTTCGGGGGTGTGCTGGGCGCCCAGCCGTCCGGTGGCCAACCGCAGCCACGCCTCGGCCGGTGCCGCCAGCTCCCCGTCGGGACGCTCCGGCGCGTCGACGATCTCGACCTTCTCGCCCAGCCGCAGCCCGAACGTCCGCTCGGGGGTGTCCAGCCGGACCAGCAGTGTGGCCTCCCGCCCGGCCAGCTCCTGCGGGCGGCTGGTCCAGGACAGCATGCCGCCGATCTGATCGAGCAGCAGCGCCACCGCCGCCGGCGTCACCGCCGCGAACGGGTTGAACGCCACCTCGGCGTCCCACTGGTGCAGGGCGAACTCGCTGAGTCGGAACCGGGCCGCGGTGGCCACGTCGATCGGCTCCGGCAGGAAGCCGAGGTCGACACGCATCGTGGCCCGGGTCTCGGCGTCCAACGCCTCGTACGCCTCGACCAGCCGCTCGTTGGCGGCGAGGAACCCGGCGGCGTGCTCGGCCGGGGACATCGCGTCCCAGCGCGCCCAGACGCCACGGTTGAAGTCCCCGTCCGGGCCGGGCGCGCCGGTGCGGGCGGCCTCCAGCGTCGCCAGGTTGATCTCGGCGCCGCTGCCCAGGTGGCTCAGCACCTGGGACACCTGCCACTCGCTGGCACCCGACGGGCGGAGCAGGTCGTCCTCCTTGAGGTCGCGGACGAGCGCGGCGAGTTCCTCGTGGCCCGCGCGCAGAGCCGTGATGATCTGGTCAGCAGGGGTCGGCATGGATCTCCTCAAACGGATATTCGACGATGGTCGGGACGTTACCGGACGTGACCGCCGGCCGGCCCACCCCACGCTCGGAGCGATCCGGCCGGCGGCCACGTCGGTCGGCTCAGCCCATGTGCACGGTGGTGCCGGTCGGGACGTCCTCCTTGCGCACCTTCACCAGGATCAGGGTTGCCAGGCCGGCGAGCACGATCAGCGCCGCCCCCCAGGCGAACGCCACCCGGTAACCGTGCACCAGCGCATCGACCTGGGTGACCGGGTTCGGCGCCCGGCCGACCAGGTAGGCGGCGACCGCGCTGGTGTAGAAGGTGTTCAGCAGCGCGGTGCCCAGCGAGCCACCGATCTGCTGGGTGGCGTTGAGCGTCGCGCTGGCCGCGCCGGCGTCGTGCTCCGGCACCCCGACCAGGGCGAGGCTGGACAGCGGGACGAAGGTGAAGCCCAGCCCGAGGCCCAGGATGACCTGGGCGGGCAGCAGGTGGGTGAGGAACGAGGTGTCCGCGTCGATCTGGGTCAGCACCAGCATGCCCAGGGCGGCGAGCACGGCGCCGGCGACCATCAGCGGCTTGGCGCCCAGTCGCGGCATCAACTGGCTGGCGCCACCCGCGGCGATGAGCACACCGGCGGTGACCGGCAGCGACGCGAGACCCGCTTCCAGGGGCTTGTACTGCAGCACCACCTGGAAGTAGAAGGTCAGGAAGAGGAACGCCCCGAACAGGCCGGCGCCGATCAGCGTGGAGGTGAGGAACGCCCCGCCCCGGTTGCGGTCCAACACGATGCGCAGCGGCAGCAGCGGGTGGCTGGAGCGCAGCTCGATCACCACGAAGGCGGCGAGCAACACCACGCCCGCGGCGATGAATCCGAGCGTCGCGGTGGCGTCCCAACCGTCCTCGGCCGCCTTGGTGAAGCCGTACACCAGGGAGACCAGGCCGGCGGTCACCACGATCGCGCCGGGTACGTCGTAGCGGGTGTTGCCGTGCGCCCGGCTCTCCGGCACCAGCGGGATCGCGAACGCGATGGCGATGGCGGCGACCGGAATGTTGACGAGCAGGCACCAGCGCCAGTCGGCGTACTCGGTGAGCACCCCACCGAGCAGCAGACCGACAGCCGACCCGCCGCCGGCGATCGCGCCGTACACCGCGAACGCCTTGGCCCGCTCGGTGGCCTCGGTGAACAGCACGGTGAGCAACGCCAGCGCGGCCGGGGCGAGCAGCGCGCCGAAGGCACCCTGCAACGCGCGGGCGGCGAAGAGCATCTCGCCGCTGGTGGCCAGACCGCCCAGCGCGGAGGCGAGCGCGAAGCCGGTCATGCCGACGATGAACGTGCGCTTGCGGCCCCAGTAGTCGGCGATCCGGCCGCCGAGCAGCAGCAGGCCGCCGAAGGCCAGCGTGTAGGCGGTGATCACCCACTGTCGGTTCGCGTCGGTGATGCCCAGGTCGGCCTGCGCCTGCGGCAGCGCGATGTTCACGATGGTGGCGTCCAGGACGACCATCAGCTGCGAGACCGCGATGACCGCCAGCGCGATCCAGCGCCGCGGGTGTGGCGCGCTTGTCGACGCCCCGGCGCCGGGTGCGCCAGGTGCGGTCGAGGTGGTTCCGGACATGGTGAAGCCTTCCGTGTTGCGGATGTCGATGGGTCAGGCCTGTGACGGGCGGTCGGGTTGGTAGCGGAGTACCGGGATCAGCACCTGGTCGACGACCTGGATGAGGAACGCGTCGTCGGCGGGCAGGCCGTGCGCGACGAGGCGGGACATGGTGAGCGCGGGCGCGAGATCGTGGAACAACTCCCGTTCGCCGGCCTCCGGCGGGATCTCTCCACGGGCGGCGGCCCGGACCAGGATGGCGGTGCTGGCCACCCGCCCGGCCGGCAGCACCTGGTGGCGTACCAGGCGTTCCAACTCGGGGTTGGTCCGCATGGCGAAGGTCAGCGCCTGCATCAGGTCGCAGTCGGCCACGCAGATCGCGGCCGTGGCGCGCAGCAACTCGATCAGGTCACCGCGCAGGCTGCCGGTGTCGGGCGGGTTGTGCACACCCACGTGCCGGTCACGCAGGGCGGCGACGACCAACTCGGCCTTGCCGTCCCAGCGCCGGTAGATGGTGGCCTTGCTGACGTGGGCCCGGGCGGCGACGCCGTCGATGGTCATCCGGTCGAAGCCGACCTCGCGCAGCAGGTCGATGACCACGCCGAACAGGTCGCTGTCGGTGCAGCGCGGACCCCGGGCGGCCGGCACCCCGGCGCCCGCGCCCACCTGCTGACCACCAAGCATCCCGACCCCCCGCGAAACGATGTCGTACTGACCCTAGTTCGCGGAGGGCTGATTGTGCAGGCTTTCGTGAGTTGCCTCGCACTGAGTCGACGAAACGATTGCGTTTCGCCCAGGCGTCCGGCAGATGAACCCGGTGGTCAGCCGCCGGCGTGCACGCACCGCACGTGCTCGGGCTGAACGAACAGGGTGCGTCGGGCGATGGCGTGACCCCTGCTGTCGAGCTGGTAGCAGTCGATCCAGCACCAGCCGTGGTAGGTGGGCCAGTCGAGCCTTCTGATCACCCGCACCGCAATCGGGATCATGAACTGGACACTGGCGGCACGATCCAGTCGCAGCACGTCACCTGCCTTCACGACCGCTGGTTCTCCCGGTCGCGCCAGGCGTTGAGGCGTACGGCGGCCTGTCGCAGACGAGGGCACGAGCCATCAGGGCGGCACTTGGAGCAGACGTCGCGATGATGAAAGTCGATCACGTAGCCAGCCATGATCACCAAGAACGGCGGCTCGGGCCTGATCTCCTCACGCATCATGACGGTCGTCTCGCTGGTTGCCACGCATGCGCGCTCGTCGCTTGCTCGTGGCCTGATCCGGCTGCACTGGTGGCGTAGGAGGATCGCACGCCACGGGTTGGTAGGCGGAGCGCTCGACACGTCGATCGGTCCGTCCGGACGCTGGAACCACTTCCATCGACGCACATCCGCCTCCCGAGATAACTGGCCTCTGGCAGGCACGATTCAGTAGCGTCGAAGTCTCGTGCAAGACTCCACGTGAGACTCTCATGAAGAGATGCGCCTTCGGAGTGTTGATGCATGAGCAGTCTCACTACAAGCCAGATGACGCGTCGGGATGAGACGAGGAAGATGGTGGTCGATGGCTGAGGTTGGTTCGACCGTGCCGAGAAGAGAGCTTGGCCGGCTGTTGCGCCAGACCAGGGAGCAGGCCGGCGTCGGGCTGGAGGCCGCGGCCTCTGACCTGGAATGGTCCCGAGCCAAGATGTATCGCATCGAGTCCGGCCAGACACCCGTGCGTGCCCTGGACGTAGAGCAGATGTGTCGGCTGTATGGAGCCTCGCCGGAGATGACCGAAGTCCTGGTGAGCCTCGCCAAGGAGTCCAAGAGCAAGGGCTGGTATCACGCCTACGGGGAGATCATCCCGAGGTGGTTTCAGCTGTACGTAGGGCTTGAGTCAGCAGCCAGCAACATCCGGACCTACGAGCATGCGTTAGTGCCTGGCCTGTTGCAGACGCCGGAGTACACCGCTGCGGTCGTCCGCACGAGGCAGGGTGCCTCCGACGAGGAGGTGGCCAAGGTCATTGGGCTCAGGACGGAACGGCAGCGGCTTCTCACCAGGCGGCATCCTGCGGCACCTAAGTTGGAGGTGGTCATGGAGGAGGTGGTGCTTCACAAACTCGTCCCCGGCATGGCCAAGCAGATAGACCGCCTGTTGGCCTCAAATGAAGCCCCTAATGTGTCCCTCAGGCTCCTGCCGATAGCTCACAAGCTGAGCAGGGCGGCCATAGCGGGAAGTTTCGTAGTGCTCGACTTCCCGACGAAGGGTGCCAGGTCGGCAGAGCCAACGACCGTCTTCAAAGAGAGTGTGTCAGGGGCTTTGTATCTTGACCGTCTTGAGGAGGTCAAAGCGTACGCCGAGGTGTGGAACACGCTCAGGGAGCAAGCTCTGAGCGTGGAGGATTCGTGCAAGCTGATGCAAGAGATCAAGGAGAGGCACCATGGGTGATCTGACCGGCGCTACCTGGCGCAAGAGCACCAGGAGCAGCGATTCGGGTAACTGCGTTGAGGTTGCTGACAACCTCCGTGACGTCGTCGGTGTGCGAGACAGCAAGGATGTCCAAGGGCCGGCCCTGGCGTTCGCTGCGGACACCTGGCGAGCCTTCGTTGCTGGCGTTCGGGCTGATTCCCTGAGCTGAGCGCGCTTCGGAAGCGGAGTCACCTGGCACCGACCAGGCGTTGATCTCGACGCGGGCTACTGAGATCATCGGTCGCTTGGTCTGCGGGCCCGGCTCGATCCGATCAGCTCACACGAAGGGGCACGACGTGCAACGTCATGGCTGCGTGATCCGACTCCGCCCGGAGCAGCGGGAAACCTACCTGCGGCTCCACGCCGACGTCTGGCCCAGCGTCGAGCAGACGCTGCGCAAGGCGAACTTCCGCAACTACACCATTTTCCTCCACGAGGACCTGCTCTTCGGCTACTACGAGTACGTCGGCGACGACTACGAGGCCGACTCGCAGCTGATCGCCGCGGACCCGCAGACCCAGGAGTGGTGGAAGCTGACCGACCCGTGTCAGGAGTCGATCGCCGAGCCCGGCTCGGGAGACTGGTGGGCCCCGATGCGCGAGATCTGGCACCTGACCGACGAGGCGGTCGCGCAGGCACCGGATCCGACCCGGCAGGGCTCCGTCACCTAGACGAGTGAGTGTTGAGCGGTATGCCGCAGAGTCATGGTTATGAATCTGCGGCATACCGCTCACTACCGCGTCCGCCCCCGCGGACGTGACCAACGGTCACCGTTGGAGGTTCGTTCGCTCCAACGGGGTGACAACTCGGCTCGCGCATTGAAGACTAGCTTCATTCGTCCATGTGGATTGGTCGATATCCTACGGAGGAAGCGTGCTCACGAGAAGGAAGCTGCTCGTCGCCGCAGCAGCGGCCGTGGTCGGCGTTGTGCCGCTGGCTGGCAACGCGGCCGCGGCCGCGTTGCCAGAGCTGAACATGGAGGCGCTGATCAAGGCGGCCCAGATCGACCCTCGTCGGCCGGACACCGCGCTGACCGAGGGGGCCAAGGACAGCGTCCTGCTGGTGGAGCGCGCACTCCAGGCGAGAGGGCTACTCTCGTCGGCGTACGTCGACGGTCACTTCGGCACCACCACGATCGCCGCGTACGCCGCGTACCAGCGGTCCCTCGGCTACACCGGTCTCGACGCGACAGGTCTACCCGGCCCGTCGTCGCTGCGGTCGCTCGGCGAGGGACGGTACACAGTGGTCAGGGCGATCTCGCCGGGCAGTGTGGTGACCCTGCGCGGTGTGCAGGTCAACACGCGCACCAGGTCGATGCTGATCGAGGCCGAACGCCTGCTCGGCCGCCAGCTCGCCATCACGCAGGGCTCGTACAGCAGCGGTGTGGGTGCCTCTGCCGGCACGCACGACGGCGGCGGCGCGCTCGACCTCTCGGTCAGCGGTCTCTCCTCGGCGGTCCGGACGGACGTGCTGCGTCGACTGCGCACGGTGGGCTTCGCCGCGTGGCTGCGGACCCCGGACCAGGGGGACTGGGGTTACCACATCCACGCCATCGCGCTCTCCGACACCGACCAGTCGACAGGTGCGCAGAACCAGGCCGGCGACTATTACCTCGGTCGTAACGGCCTGGCCAACCGGGGCGTCGACGATGGCCCAGCGGTCAGCCCGAAGCGAACCTGGGAGGAATACCAGCGCACGCTCTGAGGCCTACCGGTTCACCCACGTCGATGCCGGCCACTGAGCCCGGACATCTTCACCGTGCAGCAGGTGTCCAACCAAAAATCTTCGGCAGAACGTGGGCGTGCTTGTCGATCGGGGTCGGTCCCATTCGTAGCCCTGGTGAGAGCCCGCCACCGCGGCGGGCCACCGACCCACCGGAGGGCACGATGACCACCACAGCGACCACCACCACCCCCGCCACCACGTCGACCGTCGGCGCGCTGATCCGGACCGGTCTCGTCGCCACGGTCGCCGCGAGCGCCGCCACCATGGCCATCGCCGCCGTCGGCCGCGCGGCGGGGATCAGCCTCGACGTGGCCGACGCGCCGATCCCGGTGTCGGGCTTCGGCGTGCTGACCGCCGTATTCTCGCTGGTCGGGGTGATCCTCGCCGCGCTGCTGTCCCGCTTCGCCGGGCGTCCGCGGCGCTCGTTCGTGCGTACCACTGTGATGTTGACGGTCCTGTCGCTGGTGCCGGACGTGATCGTCGACGCCGGGGCGGCCACCAAGGCGCTGCTGATGCTCACCCACCTGGTCGCGGCCGCGATCGTCATCCCCGCTATCGCGCGCCGCCTGGCCGCCTGACCTGTCGCCACTCACCATCCAACGGTTGGAGGATCGTCATGAAGCAGTACCTGCTGTCCGTGCACGCCGTCGAGGGCGCGCCGGAGATGTCCGACGAGGAGACGCAGACCATGTTCCGGGAGACCGGCCGGGTCAACGACGAGATGCAGGCCGCCGGCGCCTGGGTCTTCGGCGGTGGGCTCCGGTCGCCGGACAGCGCCACGGTCGTCCGGGTCGAGAACGGCGCCACCAGCATGAGCGACGGGCCGTTCGTCGAGACGAAGGAACACATCGCCGGGTTCTGGGTCATCAAGTGCGCCGACCTGGACGAGGCGTTGGTCTGGGCCGAGAAGTGCGCGGCGGCCTGCGGCCCGATCGAGGTGCGCCCGTTCGACGACCTGTCCCAGGCCTGACCGGGAGCCGGCCGGCCGACATGGACCTGGGGAGCATCTACCGCGCGGAGTACGGCCGCTGTGTCGCCACCCTGGCCCGCCTCCTCGGTGACCTCAGCCTCGCCGAGGAGGCGGTCCAGGACGCCTTCACCAAGGCTCTGGAGAAGTGGCAGACCCCGCCGCCCAACCCGGGTGCCTGGATCGTGACCACCGCCCGCAACCGGGCCGTCGACCGGCTCCGCCGGGAGTCGACACGGGAGGCGCGGCACGCCCAGGCCCTGCTGCTGCACCACCAGGACGAGCCCCGAGAGGTGGGACCGGTGAAGGACGACCAACTGCGACTCATCTTCACCTGCTGCCACCCGGCGCTCGGTCCGGACGCGCGGACCGCCCTCACGCTCCGCCTGCTCGGCGGTCTCGACGTGCCCGAGATCGCCCGGGCCTACCTGATCCAGGAGTCGACTGTCGCGCAACGCATCGTGCGCGCGAAGAAGAAGATCCGGGACGCCGGCATCCCCTACCGGGTACCCGCCGAACACGAGCTGCCGGACCGGCTGCCCTACGTGCTCACCGTGCTCTACCTGATGTTCAACGAGGGCTACGCGTCCACCGCCGGACCGTTGATCAGAACGGACCTGTGCGCCGAGGCGATCCGACTCACCCGCGAGCTTGCCGCGTTGATGCCCGACGAGCCCGAGGTGTTGGGCCTGCTCGCCCTGCTGCTGCTGACCGAGGCGCGCCGCCCGGCCCGGCTCGACCCGTCCGGCGAACTGGTGCTGCTGGCCGACCAGGACCGGTCACTGTGGAACCGGGCGCTCATCGCCGAGGGGCACGACCTGGTCCGGCGTTGCCTGCGGCGCAACCAGCCCGGCCCGTACCAGATCCAGGCCGCGATCGGCGCGGTGCACACCGACGGCGCGGCCACCGACTGGCCGCAGGTCCTGGCACTGTACGACCAGCTCCTCGCACTCACGCCGAGCCCGGTCGTCGCGCTCAACCGTGCGGTTGCCGTCGCCGAGGTGCACGGGCCGGCGCTGGCCCTGGCCGGGTTGGCGGATCTCGACCTCCCGGGCTACCACCGGCTGCCGGCCACCCGCGCCGAGCTGCTGGTCCGGCTCGGCCGCGACGAGGAGGCCCGAGCCGCCTACGACCAGGCCATCGCACTGGCCACCAACGAGACCGAGCGGGCCCACCTGCGGGCTCGTCGTACCGCACTCACCCGTGAACGGAGCACATCATGACCGCCACCTACACCGTCGACGTCTTCTCCAGTCTCGACGGCTTCGGCAGCAGCAGCGGCAACTGGGGCGGCTACTGGGGGAAGCAGGGTCCCGAGCTGCTCGCGCACCGCCTGGCCGTCTACGGCGAGGAGCAGCGCATGGTCTTCGGCGCCCGTACGTACCGGGCGTTCGCGCAGATGCTGGCCGCCAGCACCGAGGAGTCCGAGGTCCGCGACGCCTGGGTGACCCGGATGAGGAGCCTTCCGGCGACAGTGGTGTCGAACACGCTGGAAGGCCCCCTCGACTGGCCGGACGCGACAGTCCTGCGAGGCGACGCCGTCGACGTCGTCGCCCGGCTCAAGGAGGAGTCCGACGTGCCCCTGCGCTCGCACGGCAGCCTGTCGATGAACCGGGCGCTGCTGGCCGCCGGACTTGTCGACCACGTCCAGGTGACGCTCTTCCCGGTGATCACCGGACAGACCGGAACCGAGCCGATCTTCTCGGGAGCGGCCGACTTCGACCTGGAGCTGATCGAGAGCCGGACCCTCGACGGCCGCACCCAGGAGTTCACCTACCGGCCCACCCTGCACGTCTGAGCCGTCTGGGCATCCTCGGATGGCCGATCGCCGGCTCACGGTGGCGGAGAGTCAGTCGACCGTGGGCGGCCGGTGGAGCGTGCGCAGCGGAGAGCAGAACACCGGAAGCCAGGTCAGCGCGTTCGCGATCGCGCCGACCACAAGCGCGGCACGGACGCCTCCGTACTGTCCGAGCACTCCGGCGAGTACCGCGCCGATGGTGAGGGCGCCGGTGAGCAGAAACCGGAAGGTGGCGTTCATTCGTCCGAGCAGCGCATCCGGGGTGGCGCCCTGGCGCAGGCTGACCCCGATCACGTTGCCTACTCCCGTCCGCCAGGCCAGCGCCAGCCAGCCGACCCCCGCCACCCAGAGCATCGGTCCCGTGTCGATAAGCGTGACCAGTCCGCCGAGTGGCGCGGCGAGCAGCCCGGGCAGCCAGAGGGCGCGGCCGTGACCGATCCGCTCGGCGAGCGGGCGTGCGGTCACCGCGCCGAGCAGGGCGCCGATCCCGCCCATGCCGAGGAACAGGCCGAGGGCGGCGGCGCCCAGCCCCAACTCGCGGAGGAACACCACGGGCAGCAGGGTCGTGGTCAGTTGCATGGTCAGGTTGATGCTCGCGGTCGAGAGGGCGAGCGGGCGGAGCAGGGGGTTGCCGGTCACGTGCCGGACGCCCGCGCCGAGCTGTTGGACGAAGCCGCCTGGCGCCCGCGGCGAACGGCTGCGGGGTGCCTCGGCACGGATCCGGGCCAGGATCACACCGGACACCACGAAGGTCACCGCGTCCAGCACGATCGCGACCGGGGCCGTGAGCGCTTGTACGACGATCCCGCCCAGACCTCGACCGGCGATCTGCATGGTCGCGCTGGTGCTCATCATCAGAGCGTTCGCCGCCACCAACCGGCCCCGGCCGACCAACTGCGGCAGATAGCTCTGCGCGGCGACGTCGGCGAAGACGGTGGCGACTCCGGTCAGCAGTACCACCAGGTACAGCTGCGGGATGGTCAGCCCCCCGGCCCACCATGCCAACGGCACCGATGCGACAAGCGCCGCCCTGGTGAGATCGGCGGTGACCAGGACGGCGCGGTGCGGCAGCCGGTCCACCCAGACTCCGGCCGGCAGGCCGATCAGCAGGAACGCGGCGGTGCTCAGCGCGCCGAGCAACCCGACCTCACCAGGGCTTGCCGACAGCAGGGACACCGCCAGCACCGGCACGGCCAACTGGCCGATGTGGAAACCGACTCCATCGACGAGGGCGGCGGCGTAGAGCAGTCGGAATGTTCGCGGCCAGGGACTGTCCTGGTCCTTCGATCCAGTCGTCATCGAGGCGGTGGTCATGCCGCCACGGTGGCGGCGGCAGCGCCTCGAACCGATAGATTTGACTCTCGCCGAATCCGTCGGGGGCGCCACATGATGCTTGTCGGTCTGAACGCGCGGGACCTGGCGATGACCCGATTCGCGGTGTCACCACTCTGGGAAGCGGTGGCGAGCGTACGAATCGTCAAGCGGCCACATCAGTTTCCGGAGCATCTGGCCTGGTCCGAGCGGGTCCGACCACGCTTGGCCGGCGTGCGGTGGCAGCTCCTCGCCGAACTGGTGCGGGTGCCGACGTCGATCATCCCGACCTTCGTCTGCCCGCCGCCGGCCACCTCACAGCCCACCCTTGACGTCGAGTTGGCGTCCCTCGTCACCACCCCTGCCGACGCGGTGCGGGCCAGCCTCGACGAGCTGTCCGGGCCCCGGTCATCGGCCCTGGCGGCGCTGTACGCCGACCCGCCCAGTCACCTGGCCCGGCTGGCCGAGGCCATTCGGGCGTACGTCGACGCGGTCATCGCTCCCTACTGGCCCCGGATGCACACCCTGCTACAGCGGGAAGTGCTACTCGGCGCACAGCGCATGGCCACCGACGGAGTTCACGGCCTGCTCAACCACCTCGATCCCAACGTCCGGCTGCAGGCCGACACGCTGTCGGTGGAGCACCTCGCCCGCAGTGGCACGGTGCGACTCGACGGGCGGGGCCTGCTGCTCGTACCGTCGGTGTTCATCGGCCGTCGGGTGTGGTCGAACTTCGGCTCTCCTGGACAACCGGTGCTGCGCTTCCCGGCGCGGGCAGCGGCTACGCTGTGGGAACGGGATCGGACCCCGCACGCGCACGCGCTCTCCCGGGTGCTGGGTCGGACCCGCGCGGCGCTGCTGCACGAGTTGGCCGTGCCGACCTCGACCCTGGAACTGGCCGAGCGGTGCCGGCTCACCTCGGGCACTGTGTCCCAGCATCTCGGCGCGCTGCGTGACGCCGGCCTCGTCGGCACCCACCGGGTCGGACGCTTCGTCCTCTACGCCCGCACCACCGCAGCCGAGGCGCTGATCGCCGCCAACGGTACGGCTGTCACCTGAGGCTGGTCGGCGAGGCCCGCCACGGCAATGGCGCACCTCGGCGGTATGACGCTTCCGCTATGCCGAACATCGATGGCCGTCACACTAACATCAACGCGTATCGATGATCTGGCGGCCGGTGGCCGTCGACGAGCGCAGGGGAGTGCCCGATGTTCCGAGGACAACTGAGACGCGCGGCGCTGGCCGTGCTGGTGGCGATCCTGACGGCGGCCGGGACGCAGCTCGCCACCGGTACGCCGGCCGCCGCCGTTCGGACCGTCTACTACGACGCGAGTCGGACCGGCGAGTTCCGCACCAACTTCGACCAGGCGGCGCAGATCTGGAACAGCCGGGTCAGTAACGTCCGACTCCTGGCCGGCACCCCGGCCAGCATCACCATCTACGTCGACGACGGCTGGCCCCGCGCGCAGCCGACCGGTCTCGGCTCGGGCCGGATCTGGATGGGCCGTACGGCCGTCAACCAGGGCTACGACCGCACCCGCATCGCCACCCACGAGGTCGGCCACATCCTGGGCCTGCCGGACCGGCGCACCGGGCTCTGCTCCGACCTGATGTCCGGCAGCAGTGCACCGGTGTCCTGCCGCAACGCGACCCCCAGCGCGGCCGAGGCGAGCCGGGTCAACTCGCTGTTCGCCGGCAGCCTCGCCGCGCCGGCGAGTACGACGTACACCTGGACCGGCGCGTCCGACGTCGAGCCGCTCGTGGTCGGGCGGTGAGCCACGTCGACCTGCCGTCCATCCGCTCGTGGATCTCCACTCAGGTCGGTGGTCTGCCCGTCTGATCCAGCAGCGACATCGCGGGCGGGGGCGAGCGCCAGACGCGCCCCCGCCCCGGTGTCGCCCACGCCGAGTCGGCCACCGGCCGCCGGTCCGCCCGGCCCGGTCCGGTCCACCGCGATCCCGGTGCCCACCACCTCGGCGGGCGGTCCCCCCGCACCCATCGCCCCCGATCGCTCCACCGCTGGCGGGGGCGCCGGCACCCCCGGGGCCGCCGTGCCGCGCCGCGACGGCGACACCCCCGCGCCGACCGTCCCGCCGGCCCTCGCCACCCCCACCTCGAATGCCTGGCCACCCACGTCGTACCTGCTGGTCGTGGTGGTCCTCCTCGCGGTGCTGGTGGTGCTGTTCCTGCGCCGCCGGGCCCCGGTCCCCGTCGCCGCACCCGGTCCCGGTCCGGGCGCCGACCCGGCACCGGATCCCGGCCCCCTGCCCGATAACGTCAGCCGGTTGCCGACCAGCCTCAACGCCATCTACGAGATGGGCCGACAGGACGAGCGACTGGAACAGGAACGCCGCCAGCCCACCTGAGGCACGGCCTCAGGGGGCCGAGTACGCGCCCTCGCGCCGCGGGACGGCGTCGTCGTAGACCCCGACCGGCCCGCTGTAGCGGTCGGTGCCCGTCGGGTACGGCCAGGCGTTCGCGGTGCAGCCGTGCAGGCCCAACGTCTGCTGCTGCATCACCGGCGCCGGCCGGCCCCGCCGGGGGCACCGCTCGTGACCGAACCCGAGTTTGTGCCCCACCTCGTGGTTGACCATGTACTCGCGGTAGGTGGCCAGACTCGCTCCGTAATCGGGCACCCCCTTGACCCAGCGCGCCACGTTGAGCACCACCCGGCCACCGTTGCGGCACGAGGTGTAGGCGTCGGGCACGTCCTGGCAGAGCGTGTCGCGGGTGCCAGGGGTCGCCAGGTAGATGGTGAAGTCGGTCGAATCGCCGGCGCCCACCCGGCGTAGCCGCCACATCCCGCCGGCCGTCCACCCGCGGGGGTCGTTCAACGTCGCGGAGATGGCCGTCGCGACGTCGCCCACCGGCAGACCCCGGATGTCGCGTTCCACGGCGATCCGGTAGCGCAACAACCGACCCTCGGTCGCTCCGGTGGGTGCCGCCTCGGCGGGTGCCGTCGTCCAGCGGTTGCCGCCGGTGGCGGGGTAGCGGACTCCGACAGCCGGCGCGGAACTGGGCGGGACACCGACGACTCTGGTCGGCCGACCGGAGGCGGTGACCGTGGCCGGCTCGCTGGGCCGTGGCCCAGCGGCGACGGGATCGGTCTCGGGTTGCCCGGCAGCCGGTAGCCCACACCCGGTGAGCAGCGCCACCACCAGGAGTAACACCGCAGAGGCGGTACGCCACCGGCGGGTAACCTTCGTCGACATGTCTCTCCCCTCGCCCGCCGGTCGGCGGCGGCGCGGAGGAGAAGACGGGCGACCACCGGAAAAGGTTGAGGTGATCTGGACTCAACTTTTCCCCGGCCTCGCCCGTCTCTGGGGTGTGGCACGGGGAGGGTTCTTAGGTGGCGCGGGGTGACGCGGAGTTCGTCGAGTTCGCCAGGGCGGCGTCCGGGCGACTGGTGCATGCCGCGTTCCTCATGACCGGCGATCACCACCTGGCCGAGGACGCCGCGCAGACCGCCCTGGTCCGCACATATGCGTCCTGGTCACGGATCCACGACGACGACGCCTACGGGTACGCCCGCCGCACCCTGGTCAACCACCTGGTCGACGGGTGGCGGCGACCGATGCGGGAGTACCCGACCGACGAGGTGCCGGAGCAGCGGCGCGGCGACGTGGCCGACGAGGTGGCCACCCGGCGCTGGTTGATCGCCATCCTCGGCGCGCTCAGCCCTCGTGAGCGGGCCATCGTCGTGCTGCGCTACTACTTCGACCTTCCGGAGGCGCAGGTGGCTCGGGAACTCGCCGTATCCGTGGGCACGGTCAAGAGCACCAGCTCGCGAGCCTTGGAGAAGCTGCGCGCCGCCTCGCCGCGAACAGCCGACAGGGAGGCGCGCCGATGAGCGAGTGGGATCTGCTCCGCGACGCCATGCGGGCCACCGAGCGCCCCGGGACCGCGCTCGACCTGGACCTGGTCCTGCGCGAGGGGCGGCGGCTCCGTACCCGTCGGCGGGTTGCCGGAGCGGGAGCGGCGACGCTCGCGGCCGGACTGGCCGCCGTCGTCGCGGTGGGGGTCGTCACGCGGCCGGACGATCGGCCCGGACCCGAGCGCCCACCGCCGGTCGCCGTCGCTCCGCCGTCGGCCGCTGTCTCGCCGACGGCCCCGGGCTCGGTCGAGTCGACGCCACCGCCGACGATGGCCCGCGACGTGCCTCCCCCGAAGCCCCTGGGCCAGATCATCGACAGCGGGGTGCGGCACGGCTCCGACCGGCGGGTGTACTACGTCATCGGGCTGTCCGTGCTCAGTGCGCCCAAGGTGACGATCGGGCTGGCCGCCGGTCGCCAGGCACCGAACGGCGCCCTGACCACGGACATCCTGGCCAACGACGTCGAGGGGTCCGACCGCAGCCCCGGGTTCCACGAGATCGGCTACGACGAGAGCTCGTCGACCGCGCCGGTGCCGACCTTCGGATACTTCGTCGGCCCCGCCCATCGGATCATCGGCACGGTGGCCGGCCGGCAGGTCGACGCCCGACTGGCCCGCTGGAGTGTCGACAAGCAGGTGGTGATCTTCTGGTTCGACCCGGCCCAGTTGACCCCGGGGGAGCCGCTCGACGGCATCATCGCCCGCGACGCCAGCGGTCGCCGACTCTGACGCGCCGGCCTGTCGCTCAGGCCGGATCGGCCAGCCGGCGCTCGATCGTCACCGTCGTCCCCTCGGCGGTGGAGACCAGCCGCACGTCGCCGTAGGCGTTCATCAGCAAGGCGCCGCGCCCACGGTCCATCGCCGGCCGGCGGTCCCGCCAGGTGCCGAAGTCCCGCACCGAGATCCGGATCAGCCCGCCGCCCACCTGGAGCCGGACCCGCACCTCCGGACGGCTGGGCTGCTGCGCGTGCTCGACCGCGTTGTTCATCGCCTCGGACGCGGCGAGCAGAAGATCCTCCAACACGTCCGGGTCGACGTCGAGGTCGTCAAGCCTCAGCCGGACGTCCCGACGCATGGCCGCCGCCGAGGTGGGTGCGGACGGGTAGGTCCACCCGACGTCCAGGACGTCGCCCAGCCCGCTGCGGTCGGTGGCGGCCCGCGCCAGCACCGGCGCGTCCTGCCCGGGTGCGACCGTCCGGGGCGGCGCGACGGCGTTGAGGGGGTCGGGCCGCGCCGACGCCGTGTCGACTGTCGGTGCGGTGACGTCGCCGACCGTGTGGCTGCGGGCCCGCCGGATGCCGGCCCGGACCCGGGCGATCAGCTCGGCCGCGGCGAACGGCTTCACCAGGTAGTCGTCGGCGCCCAGGGTGAGGCCCTCCACGCTGGCCTGCCCACCGGCCCGGGCGGACAGCACCAGCACCGGCAGAGTGCGGGTCGCCGGGTCCGCGCGTAGTCGCCGGACCAGGTCGAAGCCGTCCAGCACCGGCATCATCACGTCGGTGAGGACCAGGTCCGGCCGTTCGCGGTGGACCTCGTCGAGGGCCTGCCGGCCGTCGGTGACGGCCCGCACCCGCCAGCCCTGCCCGGTGAGCAGCCGGCTGAGGTACGCCCGCATGTCGGCGTTGTCATCGGCGATGAGGATCCGTGCGCCGACCAGCTCGTCCACGGCCGGACCGGACACGTCGCCGGGCTCGGCCGGATCGCCGCCCGACTCGGTGAGCCAGCCCATCGCCTCCTCGACGGTGGCCCGCGCCGCGTCACCCCGTCCGACCGGCGACGGCCCGCTCCCCGCCGTGCGGCCCGCCGCCGACCAGGGCAGCGCCACGGTGAACGTGCTGCCGACACCCACGCTGCTCGTCACCCGCACCGCGCCGCCCTCCAGCCGGGCCAACTCGGATGCCAGGGCCAGGCCGATGCCCGTGCCCTCGTGGCTGCGGGCGCGGGCGCCGCGGACCCGGTGGAAGCGTTCGAAGAGTTTCGGCAGGTCCGCTTCGGCGATGCCGATGCCGGTGTCCGCGACGATGAGGCGGATCTCCTCGTCGTCGGCTTCCAGGGTGACCCGGATCCGGCCGATGAATGTGTACTTCAAGGCGTTCGACAGCAGGTTCGTGACGATGCGTTCCCAGTTGACCGGGTCGATCGTGACCGGCCGGGGCAGCGGCGGGCAGACCACCTCGAGAGTGAGTCCGGCCCGTTCGACGGCGGCCCGGAACACGCTGGCGAGCTCGGCCGTGAGCGCCGCCAGGTCGAGCACGCGTGCGTCGCTGCGAGCCCGCCCGGCCTCCAGGCTGGAGAAGGTGAGCAGGCTGTTGACCAGGGTCAACAGTCGCGTGGCGTTCCGCCAGGAGGTTTCCACCCGCTCCCGCTGCGCCGCCGGCAGCGGCGCCGTGGCGTCGGTGAGGGCGTCGGCGAGCGGGCCGAGGATCAGGGTCAGGGGGGTACGGAACTCGTGGCTGACGTTGGCGAAGAAGTCGGTCTTCACCCGGTCCAGTTCGGCGAGCGCCTCGACCCGGCGCCGCTCCTGCTCGTACTCCTGGGCGTTGCGCAGCGCCACGGCGATCTGCTGGGCCAGCAGTCGGTAGAAGGACCGGTACGCCTCGTCCAGACCTCGGTTGGGGCTGATCCCGGCCAGGAGGACGCCGAGCGGCTGATCCTCGCCGCCCGAGGGCAGCGGCAGTGCCAGCGCGGTCCGGACCGGGTCGCCCCACGGGCCGCCGGGCAACGCCAACCGGTCGGCGATCTCGGACACCGCGGTCGGTCGACCCTGCGCGGCGTCCGCCAGCCCCCACACGTCCGCGGCCGGGCCGGGGTCGGCCAGCTCGACGGTGTCCGGCAGTGCCCGCGCGTACCCCTGGTCGCCGCCGGTGCGGGCGACCCGCCGCAGCACCGTGCCGTCGCGCAGGTAGATGGCGGTGAACGGGACGTCGAGCGGGTGGCCCTCGATCGCGTCGGTCAGCCGGGCGCCGGTGGCGTGCACGTCGACGGTGCGTCCGTCGCCGAGAACGGACAGGTCGCGCAGCAGTCGCAGCCGACGTTCGCCGACCACCTGCTCGGTGACCTCGCTGCACACGGTGAGCACGCCGACGGTCTGGCCGTCGTCGTCGCGGACCGGGGCGTGCGAGACGCTGAAGTACGCCTCCTCGCGGTAGCCGGCCCGTTCCAGCAGCAGTCGCAGGGCGGGGACCCAGCTGGCCACCCCGGTCGCCGTGGCCTGCTCGATGAGCGGGGCGAGGACGTCCCATCCCTCGGCCAGGGTCACCCGGACGTCGTCGCCGAGCGCGGCCGGGTGTTTGTCGCCGATCAGGGCGGAGTACGCGTCGTTGTAGAGCTGGGAGAAGCTCTCTCCCCAGAGCAGCAGCATGGGGTACCGGGACGAGAGCACCGTCCGGACCGCGGCGCGCAGGCTCTGCGGCCAGTCGGTCACCGGGCCGAGTGGGGTGCGGGCCCAGTCCAGCTCTGCCATCAGCCGGCCGGTGTCACCACCACCGGTGAACAGGTCGATGCCGGGTCCCGTCACGCTTGGTCCGGCCCCATCGCAAGCCCCCGTTCCGGGCCCGACGACCCCTGCTGGCGTTACCTACCCATCCTGACACCTCTACTCACCTGTGCCGACGCCGGTACCTACCGTCGAAGCGACGGTGGTTCGGGACGAACGACCGATGCTCGCAACATTGATATCTGTAAGTGTCTCGGGTATCTCTCCAACCCCGAGGAGCCCCCATGAGAGGCAGAACGCTGAGCGCGGGTGTCGCGCTCGCCGTGTTCGCCGGGATGACGGTGACGCTGGCCGCCCAGCCGGTGACCGCGTCGCCCACCACCGCGACAGTGGCCCGGCCGATCGCCGCGTCCGCCGCCGCGTTGGCCGCACCGGACATCTCCGTCACGAACGTCCAGGCGCACCTGACCCAGTTCAACGCCATCGCCAGCAGCAACGGCGGCAACCGCCGGGCCGGCTCGGCCGGCTACGCCGCCTCACTCAGCTACGTCAAGACCAGGTTGCAGTCGGCCGGCTACACCGTCAGCGAGCAGTACTGCTCCAGCTGCACGTACCCCTCGAACAACCTGATCGCGGAGTGGCCCGGCGGCCCGACCGACCAGGTCGTCATGTTCGGCGCGCACCTGGACGGCGTCTCGGCCGGTCCGGGCATCAACGACAACGGCACCGGCTCGGCGACGCTGCTGGAGAACGCGCTGGTCCTGGCCGCGCAGAACCCGACAATGACGAAGAAGGTCCGGTTCGCCTGGTGGACCGACGAGGAGCAGGGGCTCAACGGCTCCCGGTTCTACGTCAACTCGCTGAGCAGCACCCAGCGCGGATATATCAAGGGCTACTACAACTTCGACATGGTCGGCTCGGTCAACGGCGGTTACTTCATCAACCGGGTCAGCTCGACCACGGCGGCGCCGCTGAAGGCGTACTGGGACTCGTTGGGCCTGTCGCCGGAGGAGAACGTCGAGGGCCAGGGCCGCTCCGACGACTACTACTTCCAGCAGGCCGGCATCCCGACCTCGGGTTACGCGGCCGGCGCGAGCGCCCGCAAGTCCAGCTCGCAGGCGGCCAAGTGGGGCGGCACCGCCAACTCCGCGTACGACCCGTGCTACCACCGCTCCTGCGACACCACGGCGAACGTCAGCGCCACGGTGCTGAACCGGGCGGCCGACGGCGTCGCGTACGCGCTGTGGCAGCTCGCCGTCGGCGGCGGCACCCCGAGCTGTTCCGGTGGTCAGGTGGTCGGAAACGGTGGCTTCGAGAACGGCGGCACGCCGTGGACCGCGTCCTCCGGGGTGATCACCAACGCCAGCGGCCAGCCGGCCCGGACCGGGTCGTACAAGGCGTGGCTCAACGGCAACGGCAGCACCCGCACCGAGAGTCTGTCGCAGTCGGTGACCCTGCCGGCCGGCTGCGCCAGCTACACGCTGTCCTTCTGGCTGCACATCGACACCGCCGAGACCACCGGCTCCACGGCGTACGACCGGCTCACCGTGCAGGTGGGTTCGACCACGCTCGCGACGTACTCGAATCTGAACGCCGCCGCCGGCTACGCCCAGCGCAGCTTCAGCGTGGCCGGGTTCGCCGGGCAGACGGTGACGCTGCGGTTCACCGGCACCGAGGACTCGTCGTTGCAGACCAGCTTCGTGCTCGACGACGTGACGTTGCTGGCGAGCTGACCGCGTCGGCGAGAAAGGGCCGCCACCGGTTCGTTGCGGTGGCGGCCCGTCGCGTCGCGGGTCAGGGGAGCTGCGGGTAGAGCGCGGCGACGCCGCCGGCCAGCCCGGCCTGCACCTGACGGCTGGTGTCGTCGGTGACGATCTCGTAGGCGTCGGCCTCGATGCCGTCCACTCCGATCCGGGCGATCACGGCCGGGTCGGACTTCGGGGCGTCAACCCCGGCGGCCATGTCGGTGTCCATGTAGCCGACGTGCAGGCCGGCGACCCGCACGCCCCGCTCGGCGAGCTGGACGCGTAGCGCGTTTGTCATCGCCCACTCGGCCGACTTGGCGGCGCCGTACGCGCCGACGGCCGGAAAGTTCACCCAGGACAGCGCGGAGAGCACGTTGAGAATCGTCCCACCGCCGTTGCCCGCGATGATCGGCGCGAACGCCCGGATCATCGACAGGTTGCCGAAGTAGTGGGTCTCCAGCTCCAGCCGGACGAGGTCCAGGTCGCCTTCGAGCAGATCGGTGCCGGTCTCGATGCCGGCGTTGTTGATCAGAAGCTGCACGTCGCCGGCCAGCTTGGCGGCGGCGGCGACCGAGGTGGGGTCGGTGATGTCGAGGCGCACCGGCGTCACGCCGGGTAGGTCGACGGTGTCCGGGTTGCGGGCGCCGGCGTAGACGGTGGCGCCCCGGGCGAGGAGTTCGGCGGCCAGGTGCCGGCCGAAGCCACGGTTGGCGCCGGTGACGAGGGCGGTGCTTCCTGCGATCTTCATGGTGGTGACGCTATCCCACCTGACTTCTGTACACCAAAGTCAGCTATCTCACGAAGCCGGTCCGTCCCGATCGGGAATACGACGGGGATGCGGTCACCACGCGGCCGGTGACGACTCGTATCCTTTCCGCGAACCTCCGCACGAGCCGAGAAGGGAGACGGTGTGAGCAATCAGACCGAGACGTTGGAGTTCCAGGCCGAGGCGCGTCAGCTGCTCCAGTTGGTGGTCCACTCGATCTATTCGAACAAGGACGTCTTCCTGCGGGAACTCATCTCGAACGCGTCCGACGCCCTGGACAAGCTGAGGCTGGCCACGCTCGTCGACAAGGACCTCGTCGCCGACACCGACGACCTGCACGTCGCCCTGGAGGTCGACCGGGACGCCCGCACGCTCACCGTGCGGGACAACGGCATCGGGATGACCCGCGACGAGGTCGTCGCGCTGATCGGCACCATCGCCAAGTCCGGCACCGCCGAGCTGCTGCGCCAGCTGCGCGAGTCCGCCGACGCCCACGCCTCGCAGGACCTCATCGGCCAGTTCGGCGTCGGCTTCTACGCCGCGTTCATGGTCGCCGACCGGGTCACCCTGCTGACCCGCAAGGCCGGCGAGACCGGCGGCACCCGGTGGGAGTCCACCGGCGAGGGCACGTACTCGATCGAGGCGGTCGACGAGGCGCCGCAGGGCACCACGGTCACCCTGCACCTCAAGCCGGTCGACACCGAGGACAACCTGCACGACTACACCGCCGAGTGGACCGTCCGGGAGATCGTCAAGCGCTACTCCGACTTCATCGCCTGGCCGATCCGGATGACCGTCGAGCGCCCCGGCACCGACGACGCCCCCGCCACCAGCGAGGTGCAGACCCTCAACTCGATGAAGGCGCTCTGGGCGCGGCCCCGCGACGAGGTCGACGCCACCGAGTACAACGAGTTCTACAAGCACGTCAGCCACGACTGGGCCGACCCGCTCGAGGTCGTGCACATGAAGGGCGAGGGCACCTTCGAGTACGAGGCGCTGCTCTTCCTGCCCAGCCACGCCCCGCTGGACCTGTTCTCCCCGCAGGGTCGCCGCGGCGTCCAGCTCTACGTCAAGCGCGTGTTCATCATGGACGACTGCGAGGCGTTGGTCCCCACCTACCTGCGCTTCGTCAAGGGTGTGGTCGACGCGCACGACCTGTCGCTGAACATCTCCCGGGAGATCCTCCAGCAGGACCGGCAGATCCAGATCGTCCGCCGCCGCCTGGTCAAGAAGATCCTCGGCACCGTCAAGGACCTGAAGGCCAACCACGCCGAGCGCTACCGCACCTTCTGGACCGAGTTCGGCGCCGTGGTCAAGGAAGGGTTGATCGACGACACCGACAACCGCGACACGCTGCTGGACATCCTGTCGGTGGCCTCCACCCACGACCCGGCCGAGCCGACCGACCTGGCCGGCTACGTGTCCCGGATGAAGGACGGCCAGAGCGACATCTGGTACGCCACCGGCGAGTCGCGGGCCGCCATCGAGAACTCTCCGCACCTGGAGGCGTTCCGGGCCAAGGGCCACGAGGTGCTGCTGCTCACCGACCAGGTCGACGAGGTGTGGGTCGAGCGGGTCGGCACCTACGACGGCCGTCCGCTGCGCTCGATCGCCAAGGGCGAGATCGACCTGGACACCGACGAGGAGAAGCAGCAGGCCGAGGCCGAGCGCGAGCAGCAGCGACAGGAGTTCGCCGCGCTGCTGGACTGGCTGGGCACCACCCTGACCGACAGCGTCCGGGAGGTCCGTCTGTCGTCGCGGCTGACCACCTCACCGGCCTGCGTCGTCGGCGATGCCCACGACCTCACCCCGACCCTGGAGAAGATGTACCGGGCGATGGGGCACGAGATCCCCGCGACCAAGCGGATCCTGGAGATCAACCCCGGTCACCCGCTCGTCTCCGGGCTGCGCAAGGCCCACGAGCAGGGCACCGACCCCACCGCCCTGACCGAGACCGCCGAGCTGCTCTACGGCCTGGCGGTGCTCGCCGAGGGCGGCGAGCTGACCGACCCGGCCCGCTTCACCCGTACGCTCGCCGACCGACTGGCCCGCACCCTGTAACCGGCGTCACCCCTGCGGCCGGCGGCCTCCCGCACAGCGGGATCCGCCGGCCGCCGACGTCACTGGCCGGGAATCACCAGGCCGGACTCGTAGGCGATCATCACCGCCTGGGCCCGGTCGCGCAGGTGCAGTTTGGCGAGCACGTTGCCGACGTGCGTCTTCACCGTGTGCTCGCTCAGGTGGTGGTGGGCGGCGATCTCGGCGTTGGACAGGCCGGCCGCGATCAGGCGCAGCACGTCCGTCTCGCGAGCGGTCAGGGCGGTCACCGCGGCGGCCCGAGCCGGATCCGGGTGACCGCGCCTGTGCAGTTCACCGATCACCCGTGCCGTGACGCCGGGGGCGAGCAACGCGTCGCCGGCGGCGACCACGCGTACCGCGTTCACCAGGTCGGCTCGGGGGACGTCCTTGAGCAGGAAGCCGCTGGCACCGGCACGCAGCGCCGCGTACAGGTAGTCGTCGGTGTCGAACATGGTCAGGGCCAGGACCCGGCTCGGCGTACGGGCGCACACCTGGCGGGTCGCGGCGACGCCGTCGAGGACGGGCATCCGCATGTCCATCAGGACGACGTCGGGTAGGTGTTCGAGGGCGGCACGCACCGCACCCCCGCCGTCGGCGGCCTCGGCGACCACCTCGATGTCCGGCTCGGCACCGAGGATCGTCGCGAACCCGGCCCGGAACAGGTCCTGGTCGTCGGCGAGCACGACGCGCAGCATCAGCACCACCCCGGCGTCGGTTGCCGCGAGGCGACCGCCGCCATCAGGCCACCGCCGGCAGGGGCAGGATGGCGGTGACGGTGAAGCCGCGGCCGTCCTCGGCGGGCCCGGTGCGCAGGGTTCCACCGCAGGCCTGGGCGCGCTCGCGCATACCGACGATCCCGTACCCGGGCCGGTCCACGCCGGAGGCCCGGTCACCGAGGCCGTCATCGGTGATCGAGACGGTGAGCGCCTCCGCCGTGTGGTCCAGCAGGACGCGGACCGAGCCCGCCCCGGCATGGCGGACCACGTTCGTCAGGGACTCCTGCACGATCCGGTAGGCGGCGACCCCGACGTCCGCGGGCGGTTCGACAGGCACCCCGCGGCCGGGTCCGGCCGGCGGTTCGGACCGCTCTGCGCGCACGGGCTCCGACGGTCCGGCCGCGACGGTGAGGACGGCGTCCAGCCCGGTGGCGCGGACGCGTTCGACGAGGGCGCCGAGGTGGGCCAGGCCCGGTTGGTCGAGGGGGTGGTCGGCGGGCTCGCGCAGGCTGCCGACCGCGCGGCGGAGTTGGACGACCGCGTCGCGGCCGGTGGCGGCGATCGTGGCGAACGTGGCGTCGGCGCGGTCCGGGTGGGGACGGACCAGCAGCGGCCCCGCCTCGGCTTGCACGATCATGACGCCGACCGCGTGGGTGAGGATGTCGTGCAGGTCGTGGGCGATGCGGGTGCGTTCGCGCAGCACGGCCGCCGCCCGCTCACCGGCGACGCGACGATCGCGTTCGGCGAGGGCGGTGGCCTGGGTGCGGCGGGCGCGGGCGCTGGTGCCCAGGGCGTACGAGAAGACGTAGGCGACCGACAGGTACCGCAGCACCTCCACGTCCGGGTGTGGATGCAGCAGTGACACCACCAGCCCGGCCGCGGTGAGCACGACGCCGAGCAGGCGGATCGGCAGCGAGGACCGCGCCGCGAACGTGTAGAGGCAGACGAGCGGGCCGACCGGCAACAGCGGGGGCGCGCCGAGCGTGGCCGAGACGGTCGTGGCGACGCCCACGACGACGGCGACGGGAATCAGAGCGCGGTCCCGCCACAGCACCGGCACCGACGACGCGACCGCGAGCGGCAGCACCCACCAGGCGCGTGGCCCGCCGGCCAGCGCGGGCAGCACGGTCGCGGCGACGGCGGCCACGGTGACGGCGAGATTGACGTACCGCTTCACGTCGGCAGTATCGTCCGGCCCGGCGCCTGCGCGCCTCCCTCCACGGGACCAGATCACACCCGGCTCGTACGGCGATCCGCCCCCGCCGCCTCGGCCGCACGATCGACGCATGATGACGATCGTCGCCGCACTCCTCAGCGGCCTGCTCTGGCTCGGCGGCTCCGGGCTGCACCCCGTCGCCGCGCTGACCTGGCTCGCCCCGATCCCGCTGGTCCTCGCCTCGGTGCGGGTACGCCCGAGGACCGCGCTCGGCGCGACGATCCTCGCCTGGTCGATCGGTCAGCTCGGCCTGGTCGGGTACTACCACGACACCCTGCGCCTACCGGTGCCCGCGGTGGCCGGTGTGCTCGGCCTCGGCATCGGCCTGGCGAGCGGCACGGTTCTGCTCGCCCGGGTGCTGCTGCTGCGCGGGCGGACCGTGACCGCGGTCCTCGCCGTGCCGTCGTTGTGGGTGCTGGGCGAGTACGCCGCGTCCCGCCTGCTCCCCAACGGCGCGTGGTGGAGTCTCGCCTACACGCAGGCCGACGTCCGCCCGGTCATCCAGTGGACCGCCCTCACCGGCGTCTGGGGCGTCACCTACCTGCTGCTCGCCGTCCCGATCGCCCTCGCCGCCCTCCTCGGCGTGGCACTCCCGACCCGCGTCGGCCGGCTCGACAACCCACGCCCCGCCCTCGCCTGCCTGCTCGCCCTCCTGGTCGGCGTCGGCACGTGGTCGGCCTGGTCACTGAGCCGGTCCCCGGAACCGGGCGCGCCGCTGACCGTCGGCCTGGTCGCCCTGTGGCAGCCCGAGGACGGGCTCCGGCTCGACGAACCGGCCGGGCGGGACCTGCTCACCCGCTATGGTCCGCGCGTCGCGGGTCTGGTCGACCGGGGAGCGCGTGTCGTCGTGTTGCCGGAGAAGGTGTTCGCCGTGACCGACACGACGCTGCCCCTGCTCGTGGACGCGCTCGGGCAGACCGAGGCCCGGGTGGTCGTCGGCGCGGTGCTGTGGCGGGCCGGCACGGCGTACAACGTCGCGCTGGTGCTGGCCCCGGACGGGACGATCACCACGTACACCAAACAACACCTGGTCCCCGGCCTGGAGGACTGGATGACACCGGGTGACGAGGCGCTCGTGCAGGGACGGTTCGGGGTCGCGATCTGCAAGGACCTCGACTATCCCGACCTGGTCCGGCGGTATCGGGCGGCGGGCGCGTCGGTGTTGCTCGTTCCCGCCCTGGACTTCACCTCCGACGGCTGGCTGCACAGCCGGATGGCCCGGGTCCGGGGTGTGGAGAACGGGCTCACCGTGGTCCGCGCCGCCTGGCTCGGCCGACTGACGGTCACCGACCCCGGCGGCGCACTGGTGGGTGAGACGACCACCGCCGGTGACGCGGAGCTGCTGGTCACGGCCGCTCCGACGACCGGATGGGGCACTGTCTACTCGCGTACCGGGGACTGGTTTCCGGTTCTGTGCCTGGCCCTTTTGCTCGTCGCCGTGGCTGGGTTGCGGCGGCGGGGTATGTCGTGATGTCGAGATTTTCCACCTGATGGATGGAGCGCGGTCATGCCGGTCGACACTGTGATCTTCAGCGGGGAGGGCCCACACGCCGATGCCTGGCACGCGTTGGCCGAGACGAGCGCGGCGGTCGCCAACCTCGTCGGCGACAGGGGCCAGGTGGCGATCGTGACCACGGTCGACCAACTCGCGACCGCACTCGACGGCGCCCGCCTGCTGGTGGTGAACGCCAGCGCCGACCGCACCACCCCGATCGCGGAGGACGAGGAGTTCGGCCGCGTCCTCGACGACTTCCTGGCCGGTGGCGGCAGCCTGCTCGCCCTGCACAGCGCGACCATCGCGTTTCCCCAGCTCGCGACCTGGCGGTCCACGGTCGGGGCCGCCTGGGACCGCGGCCGGACCTTCCACCCGCCGATCGGGTCGACCCTCATCCGACGCGCCGACGTCGAGCACCCGATCACTACCGGTCTAGGGGACTTCGAGGTCTACGACGAGCGCTACACCGACCTGGAGCTGCTCGACGGCGTCGACGTCGACACCCTCTACGTCCACGACGAGGGCGGCACCACCCACCCGCTCGTCTGGGCGCGCACGGTCGGGAGCAGCCGGGTCGTCTACGACGCGCTCGGTCACGACCCCCGGTCGTACGAGTCGCCGGGGCACGTGGAACTGCTGCGGCGCATCGTGACGTGGCTTCGCCACGAGAGCTGAACGGCGTGGCTTCGCCACGAGAGCTGAACGGCGCGGTTCCGCCACCACGGCCGAACGCCCGGCCGGGTCACCGGCCGAGCGTTCGTGCGTGTGGTGCGGATCAGCCCAAGCGTTCGTACCCGGGGGGACGCCGTCACGCCGCGGAGGCGGACGCCTTCGGTCCCCGGTGCGACGCGACCGGGCCGGCGTTCCAGCCCCAGCGGGGTGCGGCGCTCTCCCCGGGCCAGCCCGTGGCACCCTCGTCGCTGTCGTCGCCGTCGATTGTCATCTCGACCGAGTCGGGGGTGCTGCGGGCCAGCCGCAGCGACTGCTCGGCGCCGTTGCGGGCCGCGCACGGCCAGGACTGCCCGGCGCACTGGAGGTTGCGGCAGTGACCCTCGTCGTCCGGCTCGTGGGCACTGAGCACGTCGATCGCCAGCTGCCACAGCAGAGGGTCGGTCACGTCGTGCGGGCGCTCGGCGCGGCGGCTCGGTCGGTTGCTGGTGTCGTCGTCGGACATTGCGGGTCCCCCCTTGTCAGGCTGTACCCCACAAGGGTCACCCGTCAGCCGCGGGTTAAACCGCCGACCTGCTGTGATGTGTCTCCGGTCGCAGCGGTCGCCGGGACACCGCACGCAGATCGGTCAATCCGGCAGCAGCGGCATCTCCACGGCCGGGCCCCGGCCGAGCAGCACCGCGCGGGTGAGCGCCGCCGATCCGAACCGGTCGCGCACCGCGTCCACCGCCGCATCCAGCTCCGCGCCCGGGTCGCGGTGGAACGGCAGCTCCGGCTGCACCGGATTGTCGTCCAGATTGCCCACCGACACACCGATCAGCGTCACACCACGGCGATCGATCTCGGTCAGTGCGGCCCGGAGCAGCGCCCGCGCGGCAGCGAGCAGCGGCGTCGTGTCGGCGGTCGCCTTGCCCACCGTGTGCGAGCGGGTCGCCCGGGTGTAGTCGCCGAAACGTAGCCGCAGCATCACCGTGCGTCCGGCCCGCCCGGCGCCCCGCATCCGTCGCGAGACCCGATCGACCAGACCGGCCAGGATGGCGTCCAACTCCGCCGGGTCGTGCGGCGTCCGGCTCAGCGCGTGTTGCGCGCCCATCGAACCGCGACGGCGGCCGACCTGCACCGGGCGGGGGTCGCGGTTGTGCGCCAGGGCGTGCAGGTGCCGCCCGGCGCCCGACCCGAGCAGTGACACCAACGCGGCCTCGCCCAGCCGGGCCACCTCGCCGACGGTGCGGATCCGGTGCTCCCGCAACGTCGCCGCGGTGACCGGGCCGACGCCCCACAGCCGCTCGACCGGCAGCGGGTGCAGGAACGCCACCTCGGCGTCCGGTGCGACCACCAGCAGCCCGTCCGGCTTGGCCACCCCACTGGCCACCTTCGCCAGGAACTTCGTGCGGGCCACCCCCACCGTGATCGGCAGGTGGACCCGTGCCCACACCTCCCGGCGCAGCCGCTCGGCGATCTCGGCCGGCGACCCGACCAGCCGCCGCAGGCCACCCACGTCCAGGAACGCCTCGTCGATGGAGAGCCCCTCGACAAGCGGGGTGGTCTGTCGGAAGATCTCGAAGACCGCACGGCTGGCCGCCGTGTACGCCGACATGCGGGGCGGCACCACGATCGCGTTCGGGCACAGCCGGCGCGCCTGCTGGCCACCCATCGCGCTGCGTACGCCCCGCGCCTTCGCCTCGTAGCTGGCCGCGAGGACCACGCCTTCGCCGACGATGACCGGCCGCCCACGCAGGCGTGGGTCGTCACGCTGCTCGACCGACGCGTAGAACGCGTCCAGGTCGGCGTGCAGGATGTGGGCGCCGGACGACACGTACACATGTTCGCATGGCGTCCGGCGACGACCGCGGTGAGCTGGGTGAACGCCGCGGTTCAGTCCAGGCAGAACTCGTTGCCCTCGGGGTCGGCCATGATGAGGTGGCCGGCCCCCAGCGGGGGAGCGGGCTCATGCCGGCTGAGCCTTGTGGCCCCGTGCCCGACGAGCCGGTCCGCCTCCGCCTCCAGGGCCGCCATCCGCTCGTCCCCCTCCAGCCCGGGAGCGGCCCGCACATCGACGTGCACACGGTTCTTGACCTGCTTGGGCTCCGGGACCCGCTGGAAGAACAGCCGGGGCCCCGAGCCGTCGGGGTCGACCACCGCCGACGCGTCGTTGCGGTTCTCCGGCGGCACACCCATCGCCTCCAGCGCCTGGTCCCACGACTCGAAGTTTCCGGGGGGCGCCTGCACCTGGTAGCGGAGCGCCTCGGCCCAGAAGGTCGCCAGTGCGCCCGGGTCGGCGCAGTCGAACGTGATCTGTATGTCGCGGGCCATGTCAGCTCCCTGTTTCCTGGTCGTTGTCGGTCATGATCTGAAGCCTCTCGCGGATAGCGGACAGGGTCGTTCCGCTATTCGTGCAACGATCGGCGCATGAGCGTCGAGGCGACCACCGAGCGGGTTCTTCGGCTGCTGGCGCTGCTGCAACGGCGACCGTCCTGGACGGCCACCGAACTCGCTGCCGAGTTGGGGGTCACCAGCCGATGTGTGCGCCGAGACGTGCAGCGTCTGCGGGTGCTCGGCTACCCCGTGTACGCGACGGCGGGCGTGGGCGGCGGCTACCAACTCGGCGCGGGCACCCGGCTGCCGCCGCTGCTCCTCGACGACGAGGAGGCGATCGCGACCGCGGTCTCCCTGCGGCTCGCCTCGGGCGGCACGGTCGCCGGTGCGGGCGAGGCGGCGTTGCGCGCGCTCGCGAAGCTCGACCAGGTGATGCCGTCGCGGCTGCGCGCCGAGGTGCGGGCCGTGCACGGTTCCACGGAGACACTGATCGGTCCGGTGGCCGAGATCGACGCGGAGTTGCTGGTGACTCTCGCACGGGCCTGTCGCGACGCCGTGCGGGTCCGGTTCAGCTACGCCGCCCGCGACGGCGGGGAGAACGAACGGACCGTCGAGCCGATCCGGATGGTCACGACAGGCCGCCGCTGGTACCTGATGGCCTGGGACGTCGACCGCGACGACTGGCGTACGTTCCGGCTGGACCGGATGGGCGGCGCGGAGGCGACGACGTGGCGGTTCCGGGCGCGCGACCACCCGGATCCGGTCGCCTTCGTGCAGCGGTCGGTGACCGGAGCGCCGTACCGGTATGTGGCCCGCGCGCGGGTGCACGCCCAGCCCGACCGGGTACGGGCGTTGGTGCCGCCCCAGGTGGGGCGCGTCGAGGACGACAGCGACGGGTGGTGCGTGCTGGTCGTGGGCGGGGAGAGCCTGGACTGGCTGGCCGCGCACCTCGCACGCCTGGATTACGAGGTGGAGGTGTTGGAGCCGCCGGAGCTGCGCGAGGCCGCGGGCCTGCTCGCCCGCCGCCTCGCGGCGATGGCCGGGGTGGCGTCGGCGCGCAGCGTGTAGCGGCGGAGCGACACCGGACCGCCGTCCGGGGCGGTCCATGGTGCGGTGCTGACACCTGTGCACCGCCATCCGGTGCGCTCGTAGAGGGTGATGGCCGCGGCGTCGCCGGTGGTCACGTCGAGCACCAGATCGGTCCCGCGCGCGCTCGCCCACTGCCGTGCCCGCTCCAGTAGTGCGCCGCCCAGCGCCAACCCTCTGGCGGCCGGCACCACGAAGAGGCGAGCGACCTCGGCCGTCGGTCGGGCGGGCAGCCCGTTCGCCGGGCCGGGCAGCCGGTGCACGGCGACGTGCCCGACAACTGCCGCCCCGGTGCCAGAGTCGGTGTCAGTGCCGGCGTCCGAGCCGGCGTCGGCGGCGATGGCGACCCAGGCGCGTGCCGGGTGCGGTTCGCGCAGCCAGCGGTGTGGGTCGGCGGGCCAGTTCAGCGGATACCCGTCGACCCGGTGGACCTCGGCGAGCGCCGCGACGCATCCGTCGAGGTCGGTGGCGCGCCGCCGGCGGATGCGCGGGGCGATCACAGGTCGTCGAAGGGGCGGGCATAGCGGAACTCGCCCCGGATCGAGTCGCGCCAGGCGTTCATGGGTCGGGCCATGAAGTACTGCGGACCCCACGGCTGCGGCGGGGTGATCCCCACCTCGACGTCGGGCCGGAACCCGAAGCGCGGGTAGTAGTCGGGGTGCCCGAGCAGCACCACGAGGGGCTCGTCGCGGGCGTCGGCCGCGCCGAGCACCGCGTGCATCAACGCGCTGCCGACGCCGCGCCGCTGCCACTCCGGCAACACGCCGAGCGGACCCAGGCCCACCGCGACCGGGTCGCCGGCCACCCGGGCGCGGGTGGCCACCACGTGCCCCACCACCCGGCCGTCCGAATCGGTCGCCACCAGGGAGTACGCGGGCAGCCAGCCCTCGTCGGCGCGCAGCGAGTCGACAAGGAATGCCTCGACCGGTGTTGCCTGGGCCGGTGTTGCCGGGGCCGCCGCGCCATCGCCCGTGGCCTTGGCGAAGGCGGCGGCATGTACCGCCCGGATGGCATCGATGTCGGCGGGCGTCTCGCGTCTGATCAGCACCGCGCCACGATACGGGTGTCGTCGACAGCGGCTCCACGCGTTATCCCCGATCAGGCGTCGACGTGACGTGGGGATGATGGCGGGTTCGGCTGCGGCTTCGGAGCGTCGGTGGTTCGACCGGGGGTGCCACACATGATCGCCGCCCTGGACCTGAGCTACCGGATCCAAGATCCGCCACCCCGATTACCCGTTCAAGGCTGCCTGTCGCGGCACTAGGTGACGATTCCGTTGCGGTAGGCATAGACGACGGCCTGAACCCGGTCCCGCAGGTCGAGTTTGGTGAGGATGCGGGAGACGAATGTCTTCACGGTCTCCGGGGTGATCGTCAGTGCGGCGGCGATCTCGTTGTTCGATCGCCCGTCGGCGATCAACCGCAGGACCTCGAGTTCACGTGGTGTCAGCCGACGCTGGGGCAGGGTTTTCTCCTCGGCGGGGCGGATGCGGGACGCGTACCGACCCACCAGGGTGCGTGTCACCTCCGGGTCGAGCAGGGACGCGCCGATCGCGACGGTGCGGATGCCGTGCAGCAGTTGGGCCGGTGGGGCGTCTTTCAGCAGGAACCCGCTCGCCCCCGCGCGCAGCGCCTCGTACACGTACTCGTCCAGGTTGAAGGTCGTCACCACGAGCACCTTCACCGGATCGGTCACCCCGGCGCCCGCGATCCGCCGCGTGGCCTCGATGCCGTCGAGGCGAGGCATCCGCACGTCCATGACCACCACGTCCGGGCGCAGGTCCGCAGCCATCGAAACCGCGCTCTCGCCGTCGCCACAGTCCCCGACGACCGACAGGTCGGGCTGCGCGTCGATGATCGTCACCATCCCGGTACGCACCAGCGCCTGGTCGTCGGCGACGATCACCCGGACCGGCCCGATCACGCCGGGATCTCCGCCTCGACGAGGAAACCCTCGTCGTCGAACCGGGCGTCGAATGTTCCACCCAGCGTCTCGACCCGCTCGCGTAATCCCGAGAGCCCACGTCCGGATCCGCCAGGGCCCGCTGTCGACGTCGTTCCCAGGGTCTTCACCAGCACCATAATCCTCTTCTCTCCGTATGACACCCGCACTGCCGTCGGCTGGCCGTGCGCGTATTTCAGCGCGTTCGTCAGCGCCTCCTGGACCACCCGGTAGGTGACGAACTCGCCGCTGCCGGCCGTGTCCGTCCGCGTCCCCTGCTCGACGAAGTCCACCGGCTGTCCGGCGTTCCTGGTCTGTTCGAGGAGTGTGTCCAACGATCCGATCGTCGGTTTTCGTCCGGAGGTGTCGTGGTCGGGGTTCAGCAGGTCGAGCAGGTGACGCAGATCGGCGATGGCCTGGCGGCCGGTTCCGGTGACCGCGCTGAGGCTCTCGTCGAGGCGGGCCGGATCGGCGGCGAGATAGCGGGCCGCCTCGGCCTGGTACACCATCGCTGTTACGTGATGGGTGACGATGTCGTGCAGTTCCCGGGCGATCCGGGTGCGTTCGGCCGTGCGCACCGATTCGGCGATGCGCCGCTGCCGCTCGGCCTTCAGCATGCGGGCCGAGCGCAGCCACGACCCGATGGCCCAGGCCGCCGCCAGCAGCAGGTAGGAGAGGAGCCACACGACGAACGGGTCCGAGGCCCCCTGTTGGTGCAGAAACACGGCCAGGCCGACGAATCCGACGGTGAGCAGCGCCATCACCGGCCGCCGGTGGCGTTCCACGTGGATGCCCGCGCTGACCATTCCCAGCACGAGGGCGGTGCCCCCAATGGTGTGGTACGACAGCGCCTGGTCGATGCCGAACCCCAGCGCCGTCACCATGATGCTCGCCCCCGGCCACCGTCGCCGGGTGGCCATCGGCACGCATTCCAGCAGCACGGCGACGAGCGCCCACCCGTCGAACGCACGGGTGGGCAGGTCGCCGAACTGGGTTCCGGAGGTGGCGAGGGTCGGCACGCTCAGGACGAGCAACAGGACCGCCGCGGGGGAGTCCCGGACCGTGACGTCCCAGCCCCGCCAACGCCTGAGCAGGGGGCCGGTATCGATCACCCCGGCCACGACAGGGCACCGTAGTCGTTGCTGGTGCGGGTGTCCGTGCTGAGCTGGACCCCTCTCATCGTGCGACGTTCGTCAAGGGGCGGCTTTCGGTGGGGGTGGAGACCGGGGTACGGCGCATCCGTCCGGTGGCGGCCGCGTACCAGATCAGGGCCACCGCGGGCACTGTGAGTACGGTGAGTGTGACCAGGCTCGCCTCCGGTCCGCCGACTCCGCCGGTGACCAGATCGGATCCTGCCAGGACGGTGTTGTAGAGCGAGAAGTCGGGCAGCGGGCTGTCGACGGTGACGATGCCGAAAACCGCTGACTCGGCGAAGTTCAGACCCAGGTGCAGGCCGATCGGCAGCCATAGCGAGCCGGTCGCCAGGTAGGCGCCACCGAGCAGGAGCCCGGCGCAGACGGTGATGGAGAGCGCACCGATCACGTCGGTGCCGTGGTTCAGCAGGTGCGGCAGCCCGAACAGCGGAGCCGAGACGGCGAGTGCGGCCCAACCGCCGAACCGCTCGGCGACCATCCGCAGCAGCACACCCCGGAAGAGCGTCTCTTCGATGACCGCAACGTTGATCATGATGCTGGTCATGGCGGCCAGGCCGATCCAGGAGTTGAACGTCACCGTCCCCACCCCGCCGAGCAGCCAGATGACGAGCATCACCAGGCCGAACAAAGCTCCGCCGGCCAAGGCGCCGGGGACCAGCCATTGTGGTCTGGAAAGCTCGGTCGGCCGGCGCTTCTCGATCCGGCGGGTGGCGTACCGATAGGCCACCAGTGCGAGGACGGCGGTGACGACACCGGACGCGAGTGCCCAGGTCGTGTCGTCCCGGCGGATGGTGGTGATGCCCTGGGCGACGACGAACACCGCGAGCGTGGTGAGGATCATGAGGGCGAACCGAACGAACCAGCTGCGGGTCATGGCGGCAATCCTTTACGTTGTGGCGCTCCTGCTGACCCGGATAACGCTAGGGATTCCACCGCGCGACATCATCCCCGTGTGGAGAACACTTGGCCGTAGCTCTCATGGGGGACGGATCAGGCCGATCACGTGCTGGCAGCACGAGTCGGCAGAGGGTGAGGGGGCGGGCGTAGTGGGCTCGGCTGGCTCGTGCTTGGTGTCGGAAACGACGAATCGCCGACGAGCCGCCCACGCGCGAAGTGACACGGCAGGTGACCTGGAAAGCGTGTGGCTCAGCCGACGGCGGTGGCCGACGGAGGGGCGCTGCCGCCCCGCGGTCCCTCCGGCGCCATCAGTCGAACGATCTCCGCCTGGTCGGTGGGCGAGGGCAGCCCCCAGTGCGGCTGGTAGCCGTACACCTCGTGCAGTGGGGTGGAGCCGGTGCGGCCGTCCAGGATCTCCACGGCGTCCGTGCCGATCAGGCCGGGGTGCTCCACCCCGCAGGCCTCGGCGACCTTGGTCAGGTCGCGGCGCAACGTCCGCAGGTAGTTGGCCGCCCGGACCGACTTCAACGCCGGGTCCAGGCCTCGGGACAGCCAGGCGTTCTGCGTCGCCACGCCGGTGGGGCAGGTGTCGGTGTGGCACTTCTGGGCCTGGATGCAGCCGATCGACAGCATCGCCTCCCGACCCACGTTGACCATGTCGCAGCCGAGCGCGAACGCCACGACGGCGTTGTCGGGCAGGCCGAGCTTGCCGCCGCCGACGAAGACCACCCGCTCGTGCAGGTCGTGCTCGGCGAAGACCTTGTAGACCCGGGAGAAGCCCTGCTGGAACGGGAGCGACACGGAGTCGCTGAAGATCAGCGGTGCGGCGCCGGTGCCACCCTCGCCACCGTCGATCGTCACGAAATCCACACCCCGACCGGTGTCGCGCATCAGGGTCGCCAGTTCCCGCCAGAAGCCCAGGTCGCCGACGGCCGACTTGATGCCGACCGGCAGGCCCGTCTCGGCGGCCAGCAGCTCCACCCAGTCGAGCAGGCTGTCGCAGTCGGAGAACTCGGCGTGCCGGGAGGGGCTGACGCAGTCCTCACCAGCCGGGATGCCCCGGGTGGCGGCGATCTCGGCGGACACCTTCGCCCCGGGCAGCAGCCCACCGAGGCTCGGCTTGGCGCCCTGGCTGAGCTTGATCTCCAAGGCCCGCACGGGCGCGCCGGCGACCAGGTCCTTCAGCCGGTCCAGGCTGAACCGGCCGTGCTCGTCGCGGCAGCCGAAGTACGCCGTGCCGAGTTGGAAGACCAACTCACCACCGTTGCGGTGGTACGGCGACAGGCCGCCCTCGCCGGTGTTCTGCAGGCAGCCGGCGAGCGCGGCCCCCTTGTTCAGCGCGGTGACGGCGTTGCCGGAGAGCGATCCGAAGCTCATTCCGGAGATGTTGACCACCGACTCCGGGCGGAAGGCACGGGCTCGCCCCCGGGCCGCGCCGAGCACCTTCGCGCAGGGCAACCGCACGTCGTGCCCGGCGGTCGGGGTCGACGGCGGCACCGCCCGGCCGAAGGTGCGGTGCTTGATGATCGGATAACCGCGGGTGTGCTCGATGTCGTTGTCCGTGCCGAAGCCGAAGTAGTTGTTCTCCTGCTTGGCCGACGCGTACACCCAGCGGCGCTGGTCACGGGTGAACGGTCGCTCCTCGTCGTTGCCGGCCACGATGTACTGCCGAAGCTCCGGCCCGATCGCCTCCAACAGGTAACGGGCGCGACCGAGCACCGGAAAGTTGCGCAGCAGCGCGTGGTCGCGCTGGATCAGATCCCGCGCGGCGAGCGCCGCGACGGCGGTGGCGACAGCGGGTACGGCTCGACGGGCCCATTTCATACCGGCAGTCTTTCCGCCCGCGCCGTGCGCCAAACCGCCCCGGCTGCACCATCGCGCTGGTGGCAGGCCCGGTGGCGGTGCGGGGACGCCCGCACCGCCACCACCGCTCAGCGGTGCCGGAAGGATTGGCGGACCGACCCGCCGACGACGGTGCACCACGTGCTCGTGCTGAGTTTGCCGTTGCGGGGCAGGCCGTGCAGCGCCTGCAGATCCTGCACGGCCGCCCGGGTGGCGTGGTCGTACGCCCCGGTCGCGGTGACCGCGTACCCCTTGGTGGCCAGGATTTCCTGCACCGCCGTGACCGGCGCGCCGGTGGCGTGCTGGTCGAGCTCCGGAGCGAGGGTCTCCCACGTCGGCGTGGTGAGGGTGGCGTCCACGTCCACCGGAATGCCGTTACGGGCCTGCCAGTCCTGGACGGCCGCCACCGTCGCGGCGTCGAACGTGCCGCTGACCGTCACCGGGTAGCCCCGGTAGGCGAGCAGGTGCTGCACCACCCGGACGGAGGGGGAGTTGACGAAGCGCCACAGGTCCGGCCAGCGGCGGGCCGGCACGTCACCCGGCCTGGTGCCGAGGGCCGCGTGGACCCGCCGCCGCAGCTCCGGGAACTGCCGGTAGAACGCGGCCCCCGGGCACTCGGTGGTGCGGAAGTCCCAGTGGCCGAAGATGTCGTAGGCGTGCAGCCCGTACTGCCGGCAGATGGCGACGCAGAGCTTGACCAGCGAGTCGGTGAGTGCCTTCGGTGGCGTCTCGGTGACGTAGGTGCCCTCGTTCTCGATGCCGATGGCCCGGCCGTTCTCACCCGGACAGTGCGCCGAGATCATCTGCCGGTCGCCCGCTTCGAGGCGTTCCAGGCTGCCCCGGCGGCCCTCCAGCACGTAACCACCGCGGCTCACCGTGAAGTGCTGGCCGGTGTCCGACCAGCCGTTGCCGTCCATGTGCAGGTCCTGGCAGTCGTGGGCCAGTGTGACCGCCTGCTCGCGGGAGTAGTCAGTGACGTTGGGAAACGCCATGTGATGCACGATGATCTTGTTGGTGGCGATGGCGCTCACCGACAGCGGGTCCTTGGGCGGGCGGGCGGCCCACTCGTCACAGCTGATGATCCAGTCCAGGTCGGTGCCGGGCGCGGCCTGTGCCGTGGCGGGGAAGGCGAGTTCGCTCCCGACGACGGCGACCGTGGCGGCGCCGAGACCGGCCCGCAGCAGTGTCCGGCGGTCCACTTCGGAATGGTCGACGTGCATGACATCTCCTCCTGCGGCCGACGGCGGGGGGATGAAAAGTAGCTCCAGTGGCCGCACGCACTCCGGAGAATATTGCCAAGACTTGCCGGTGCGCTAGGGGGCGGCGCCCGCGATCCAGCCGGCCGGGCCGTCGGTGGCTGGCGTTTCCGCACGTCGGGTCGAGGGTAGGTCGGGGACTGACCATCCCCGGCTGCGCGTAAAGGAATGACCAGATGAGTGACAACGTCAGCGACGCGGTGGGCGACGCCCTCCGCTCGGTGATGCTCTTCCTGCCCAAGGCCGTTGCCTTCCTGGCGATCCTGGTGGCTGGTTGGCTGATCGCCAAGGCCGTGTTGAAGATCGTGGAGAAGGTCCTGGAGCGGGTGGGCTTCGACCGCGCCGTCGAACGCGGCGGCATTCGTCGGGCGCTGAGTCGTTCCCGGTACGACGCCAGCGACATCGTCGCGAAGCTCGTCTACTACGCGGTGCTCCTGTTCACCCTTCAGCTCGCCTTCGGCATCTGGGGGCCGAACCCGATCTCCGACCTGCTCGCCGCAGTGATCTCGTGGCTGCCCCGAGCCTTCGTCGCGATCGTCATCGTCGTGGTCGCCGCCGCCATCGCCAATGCCGTCAAGGACATCATCAGTGGCGCGCTCGGCGGGCTGTCGTACGGCCGGGTGCTGGCCAACATCGCCTCGGTGTTCATTCTCGGCCTCGGCGTCATCGCCGCGCTGAACCAGATCGGGGTGGCCACCGCGGTCACCACGCCCGTGTTGATCGCCGTGCTGGCCACCGTCGGCGGGATCCTCGTCGTCGGTGTCGGCGGAGGCCTGATCCGTCCCATGCAGAGCCGTTGGGAGGGGTGGTTGAGCCGTGCCGAGCAGGAGTCGCAGGTGATCGCCTCGCACACCCGCGCCTACCGGGCCGGTCGCCGCGACGCCGAGGCCGAGCTGGCCCGGCGGTCGGCCGCCGCCACCGACCCGGTCCGGCCGTCGCAGGCCGCCAGCGATCCGGAGGCCACCCAGGTGGTGACCGTGCCGGCCGACCCGCGGGTGGTGACCCGACCGGCCGATCCGGAGGCCACGCAGGTGGTGACCCGACCGGCAGACCCGGAGGTGGTGACCCGACCGGCCGACCCGGAGGCCACGCAGATCGTGACCCGACCGGCCGACCTGGACACCGAGCGGGTGCCGGCCGCGCTTGGCGACTCCGACACGACCCAGGTGGTCAGCCGAGGTGGTGTTGACGCCGACACGACCCAGGTGGTCGGCAGGGGTGGTGGCGGTGGCGATACGACCCAGGTGGTCAGCCGGGGTGGCGACGCCGACACGACCCAGGTGGTCAGCACCGGTGCCGGCGGTGCGGTGCCCGGACAGCGTGCCGGCGACGACAGCGAGACCACCACTGTCATCCCGCCGATCGACCCGAACCGACGCTGATTCGCCGCGGTGCCAGCGGGGTGTGGTCCGGAACGGACCGCACCCCGCTGTCAGGTGTCGGGCACGCCGAAAGCGCTCGCCGACGCGGCGGGACGCGGCTAGCATCGCCGGCATGACCTGGCGACATTGATCCCGCACCCTAGGCCGAAACCGTGGGCCGCCACGGGCACCGCACGTCCGGTGTCCGTCTCCACTCCCACGGGAAGGCCTCATGATCCACATCGCCACACGCGTGCCCGACCCGGCGGTCCGTCGGCTGACGACCACCCTCTACGGGTACGCGTTCCTCAGTGACCTCGTGCTGCTCTACCCGCTGTACGTGGTGTTCTTCGCCGACACCGGGCTGTCGGTGGGGCAGATCTCGTCGCTGTTCGTCATCTGGTCGGCGGCCGGCATCCTGTTCGAGGTGCCCTCCGGCGCGTGGGCCGACGTGGTGTCCCGCCGGTTGCTGCTGTGCCTCGCCCCGCTGGTGACCGCCGCCGGGTACGCGCTGTGGGTGTCGCTGCCGTCGTACCCGGCTTTCGCGGTCGGTTTCCTGCTCTGGGGCGCCGGCGGGGCGTTGGTCTCCGGTGCGCTGGAAGCACTGGTGTGGACCGAGTTGGATCGGCTCGGCGCGGTCGGCCGCTACGCCCGGGTGCTCGGGCGGGCCCGGACGGCGGGCGTGCTGGGCGTGGTGCTCTCCGGAGTGCTCGCCGGCCCGGTGCTCGCCGCCGGCGCGTACCCGGCGATCGGCGCGGCCAGCGTGCTCGCCTGCCTGCTCGCCGCGGTGGTCGCCACCCAACTCCCGGAGCACCGCGCCCCGGCCGCCGTGTCCGTCCCGGTCCCCGAGTCGGCGCTGTCCGCCCGGTCGGTGGGTGCCGCACCACTCCGACCGGACGAGCCGGACACCGTCCCACCCGCGAGCCCGCACGACGATGGTGACCTGGGGTGGTGGGACACGCTGCGCGCCGGAGTGGCGCAGGTCCGCACCCATCCGCCGGTACGGGCCGCCGTGCTGCTGGTGGCCGTGGTCGCCGCCGACTGGGGTGCCCTGGACGAGTACACACCGCTGCTGGCCCTGGACACCGGCGTCGGAGCGCAGGCCGTACCCCTGCTGCTCCTGCTGCTCTGGGCCGGGGTGACAGTCGGCGGGCTGCTCGCCCCGGCGGGGGAGCGGCTGGGCAGCCGAGGGTACGGCGCGCTGTTGGGGCTGGTCGGCGTCGCACTGGCCGGAGGTGCCCTGCTTCGGCACCCGGCGGGGTTCGTGCTGCTCGCGGTGGCCTTCGGCGCCGCGCAGTTGGCCACCGTGCTGGCCGACGCGCGACTCCAGGCCCGGATCACGGGCACCAGCCGCGCCACCGTCACCTCCCTGGCCGGGATGGCCACCGACGTGCTGATCATCGTGGCGTACGCCGTCTACGGTCTGCTCGCCACGGCGGCCGGCAACGCGGTGGCGTTCGCGCTGACCGCCGGGGCGTACCTCGTGGTGGCGCTGGTGCTAGTGGCCCGCCGCCGGTCGCCTGCCGAACTCGCCCTCGGTGGCGGAAGGCTGATGACTGAGAGTCGCAGTGATTCGCGCCACCGTCACGTAAGGTTATGTCGGGAGTTCTTGACATGTCGGGAAGCTCCGACGCATCATTCCTGACGTGCCCGACGACGACCTCTTCCTGGCGCTGGCGAATCCGGTCCGCCGACGTTTGCTGGAAATCCTGACCGACGGGCCCCGCACGGCAGGCGACCTCGCCGCCAGCTTCGACCTGAGCCGGCCCGCCGTCGCGGAGCACCTGCAGATCCTGCGGCGGGCCGGGCTCGTGCACGACCAGCCCAGCGGACGACAACGGCACTACCACCTGACCGCCGAGCCGCTCGCCCAGGTGGGCGACTGGCTCCATCCCTTCGAGCGGTTCTGGCGCCAGCGCCTCCGCAGCCTCGCCGACATGCTCCAGGAGGAGACCATGACAGATACCGCCACCATCGCCGTGGACCAGTTCATCGCCGCGCCGCCATCGAAGGTCTGGCGCAGCCTCACCGAGCCGGAGTTGCTCGCCCGCTGGTGGGTGCCGGGCGACGTCGCCGCCGTCGTCGGCCACCGCTTCCACCTACAGATGCCCGGTTGGGGAGCGGTGGCCTGCGAGGTCACCGAGGTCGAGCCCGAGCGGCGTCTCGTCTACACGTTCAACGAGAACTGGGCGCTGACCTGGCGGCTGGTTCCCGAGGGCAACGGCACCCGGCTGTTCCTGGACCACTCGGGATTCGACCTCGACGACCCCCGGTCCCGAGACGCCTTCGCGCGGATGGGGCCCGGCTGGCGGGACCAGATCCTCCCCGGCCTCGCCCGGTTGGCCGCCGACCTGCCGGACTGATCACCCGAATCGACGAGGTGCCCGGCGGCGGCCCGAGGAGGCCGCCGTCGGCAATCCTCTCGGTCTGCGCCGCGGCGGACGCGGGAGACGGGGCCGCGGGCGGCTCGGTGGCCGGCTCGGCGGCCTTGTTGGTCAGGTGCCGACGAGCGGCGGTCAGGTTTGGTCACCGTCGACGTAGACCCATCGGCCGTCCTCGCGGACGAACCGGCTGTGCTCGGTCAGGGTGCCGGGCTTGCCCGTGTCGCGGTAGTGGGCGTGGAACGTCACGGTGCCGGCGGCGTCGAGCAGGCCGCCCCGCTCGGTCTCGACGATCTCCAGTCGGGTCCACCGCTGCCCCGGGTCGAGCTCCAGCGAGGCGGGCCGGGTCGAGGAGTGCCAGCTGCGCAGCAGGTAGCCGGTGTCGCCGAGGGCGAAGGCACTGAACCGGGAGCGCATCAGCGCCTCGGCGGTCGGTGCCTGCGCGTCGCCGTCGTGCACGGGCGCACAGCAGTCCGCGTACGCCTGGCCGGAGCCGCACGGGCACACCCGTCCCGTCGTGGCGTTCGCCCGCCGTCGTCCCGCACCCTTACCCACGTCGCCATCCTGCCGTACGGCCGAGCGGCCCCGTACCGCGCCTCTCCCGCGATCTTGCACTTTCGGTCGCGGCATAAGGGGCAAAAGAGGCATAACGACGACAGAAAGTGCAAGATCGGCGGGCCGGGCTGGGCCGGGCCGGGCTGGGCCGGGCCGGGCTGGGGTGGGGTGGGGTGGGGTCAGAGCCAGCCGGAGCGGCGGAACAGGCGGTACAGGGCCAGGGCGACAACGGCCATCAGGGTGAGGGAGGCGGCGAAGCCGTGCCGCCAGGCCAGCCCCGGCATGTGGTCGAAGTTCATGCCGTAGATGCCGGCGATGCCGGTCTGGGTGGCCGCGATGGCCGCCCACGCCGCGATCTTGCGCATGTCGTTGTTCTGTTCGACGGCGAGCTGCGCCAACCGGGACTGCACGATCGAGGTGAGCAGGTCGTCGTACGCGGCGACCCGGTCGACGGCTCGGGCCAGCCGGCCGTCCACGTCGACGAACCAGCGGTGCAGGGCGCGTGGCGGGCCGTCGGGGTCGAGCAGTGTCCGCATCGGAGCCTGCAACGGCAGCACCGCCCGCTTGAACTCCACCACCTCCCGTTTGAGCTGGTAGATGTGCTGGATGTCGACAGCGCGGTCGCGGGCGAACACCGCCTCCTCGACCCGTTCCAGGTCCCGCTCCACGTGCCCGGCCACCTCCAGGTAGGTGTCGACCATCCGGGCGCAGACCGCGTACGCCACCGCCCAGGGCCCGGTGGCCAGCAGGGCGGGACGGCGCTCGATGTCGGCGCGGACGCTGCGCAGCGCCCCGGCGGCGCCGTGCCGCACGGTGATGGCGAACCGGTCGCCGAGCAGCACCATCACGTCGCCGGTGTCGATCACCTCGGAGGTGTCGGTCAGCTCGTCGTGTTCCACGTACCCGGCGGTGCGCAGCACCAGCAGTGTGACCGGCCCGTGCTGCTGCACGGTGGGTCGGTGCCCGTCGGCGAGGGCCTGCTCGACGGTCAGCTCGTCGAGGCCGAAGGTCCGGCCGACCGCGGCGAGCACGGCCGGCCCCGGGTCGTGCAGACCCAGCCACACGAAGGCGTTGCGGCCGTGCCGCGCCCGGGCGTACGCGTCGGCGTAGTGCCGCTGGCCGGGCTCGCGCCGACCGTCCATGTAGACGGCGCAGTCGACGACCGCGTCCGGGTTGGACCGGCGCGGGGTGGGGGAGTCGCCCTCGACCCGGCCGAGCAGTCGACGGGCCAGGGCACGTACGCCTCGACCCGCCCGGTCCCGTACCGGTCGCTGATCCACCGCGTGCCTCCCCGTCGCCCGCGCACCGCCCCGGTCACGGTGCCCGCCGGGGATGGTGCCACCGCATTCTGCCGAGCGGGGTCGGGCGCCCGACAGGCGGGCGACGGTGTTCAGGCGGTGCGGGTGGCGAAGACGACGACGTTGTCGACGTAGTTGCCGGTCGTGGCGTCGAACCGGCCGCCGCAGGTGATCAGGCGTAGCCCGGCGGCGTCCGCCGGGCCGTAGACGAGCGTGGTGGGAAAGTGCTCCTTCGGGTACGCGCGGACGTCGTCCACGGTGAACGTGGCGACCTGCGCGTCGGCACGGGTGATCTGGATCTGCGCGCCGCCGCGCAGCCGGCCGAGGTCGAAGAAGACGGCCGGTCCGGCGGGGGAGTCGACGTGTCCCACCAGGACGGCGTTGCCGGTTTCGCCGGGGCTGACCCCGTGCCGGTACCAGCCGGCGAGGGTGGGCTTGTCAAGTGGCGGCACCTCCAGCACCCCGGCGGTGTCCGCGCCGACCGGAACGACCTCCGCGCGTACGTCGATGGCGGGGATCCGCACCCGGACCGGCGCGGCGCGGGGCAGCGGCGCGAGGTCCGGCGCGGGATGGGTGCGCCTCGGCGCGTCGGCCGGCGGTGGTGGTGGCCGCGTCGGGTCGGCGGTGAGGCCGACGGTGATCAGCCCCAGCCCGGTCACTCCGAGCAGGGCCACCACGGCCGGTAGGGTCCGCCGCCACCACACGTGGGCACACCTCCGTAGGGCATCGTCGGGGTGCCCGCGCCGGTGTCACCGGTGCGGGCACCCGTCCTCAGGGATGGAGCAGTCGCCGATCAGGCGACAGTGGACACCGGGCGTCGCCGGCGGATCAGGACCACCGCGCCGGCGAGGGCGGTGCCGAGCAGGGTGCCGCCGGCGGCCAGAGCGCCGGTGTCGCGGCGGTCACCGCCGGAGCCGGCCGGCGCGCCGCCGATCGGGGTGACGGTGAACGTCGCGGTGCCCGCCGAGCTGCCGTCGCCGCAGGTCGCGGCCACCGTGTACGTGCCCAGGGTGAATCCGGCGGTGAAGAGTTCGGCGCTCAGCCCGCCGCCGGCGGCGGCCGTGGTGGATCGGACGTTCTGGTCGCGGTTGGGGCCGGTGACCCGGAAGAGGGCGTCACCCGACTTCGGGTTGCAGGTCGTCGCGGTGAGCACGACGGTCCCACCGACCGGGGTGGTGGCCGGTGACACGGTCGTGTCGGCCAGTGCGGCGCCTGGCAGCAGGAGCGTGCCGAGGCCCACGCCGAGCGCCGCCGAGCAGAGTGCTGTTGAGACCTTCATACGCGTCTTCCCTCACTTTTCGTCCGCTGACTGCGTGGGACGTCGTTCGGGTGGCCAACTCCGTGACTAGCACCGGTGTGCCCAACACTAGGTGGGTTGGGTCCTCGATCAGGTGAAAATGAGAATTCCTCGTTGCCGTCACGTGTCCACCAGAAGGCGGGGAGAGCTGCGAGCTGTCGTCCCTGGGTCGATGGCGAGGTATGGCGTCGGCTGTCCACGAGCCGGTGGGCGCGACCGGCCGGACGGGTGGATAAAGGCCGTGGTCGCCGGCCGAGACGCTGGTAGGTTCGCTCGCCGTGACACCGAACGTGGGAGCTGGTCTGGGAACGACGTTCGCCCGACTCTGGGCGGCGACGACCCTGTCGGCCCTGGGCAGCGGTCTGGCCACCGTCGCCGCGCCGCTCTTCGTCGCGTCGCGTACCGACGACCCGCTCGTGGTCGCCGGGGCGTCCGCCGTGGCGTGGCTGCCGTGGCTGCTCTTCGCCCTGCCCGGCGGGGTGCTGGTGGACCGGATGGACCGGCGCCGCCTGATGATCGTCATCGACCTGGTCCGGGTGGTCGCGCTCGCCGTCCTGGCCACGGCGATCGGCCGGCGAGACGGGCGAACGCCGTACCCGCTCGATGGGTGGCGAGATCGTCGAGGGGCTGCGGTGGTTGGCGAACCAGCGGTTGCTGCGCACGATGGCCGTGCTGATCGGTCTGCTCAACGTGACCCTCACCGCCGCGCTCGCGGTGCTGGTGCTGCTCGCCGGCGAGCGGCTCGGACTCTCCTCCGTCGGCTACGGCCTGCTGTTCACCTGCATGGCCGCCGGTGGGGTGCTCGGCGCGTTCCTCGGCGACCGGATCATCGCCCGGATCAGCGCCACCTGGACGATCCGGATCGGCCTGCTCGTCGAGGCGGGCCTGCACCTGGCGTTGGCCGCGTCGCGCAGCACCATCGTGGTCGGGTTCGCGCTCTTCGCCTTCGGCGTGCACGGCGCGCTGTGGAACATCGTGGCGAACTCCCTGCGCCAACGACTCACCCCGCCGGCGTTGCAGGGGCGGGTGGCCAGCACGACCCTCTTCGTGGCGGCCGGTGGCAACTGCGTGGGCGCGCTGCTGGGCGGGGTGCTCGCCGCCCGGTTCGGCATCACCGCGCCGTACTGGGTCGGGTTGGTGGTGGCCATCGGCGTCGCCGCCGCCACCTGGCGGGTCTTCGACCGCGCGGCGGTCACGCGCGCCTATGCCGACCCGCCCGCGGTCGAGCAGCAGCGCACGCCCGTGCCCTGAGTGGTGCGGCGGGTGGCGGCGGGCTGCGGTGTGGCAGCGTGGTGCGGGTGACCGATTCCGCGCCGCTCGACGTCGACCTCGCGCTGCTCGGCGGTGGCGGCGCGGCCTCGCTGCTGCTGGCCGCGCTGGACCGGCACGGCGTCCGGGACCTGCGCATCGCCGTCGTCGATCCGGTCCGCCGACGCGGTCAGGACCGCACCTGGGCGTTCTGGGGCCACCCGGGCACCGACCTGGACCCGCTGCTCAGCGCGAGCTGGCAGCAGGTCGAGGTGGCGACGACGGCCCGGCGCCGCGTCCTGGACCTGACCCCGCTGCGGTACGCCATGCTCCGCTCCGGCCCGGTCTACGACCGGGCTGCCGATGCCGAACGTCGCCTCGGTGCCACCCGGATCGTCGCCCCCGCCGAGATGGTGACCGACGACGGCACGCGGGTGCTGGTGCGTACCGGCGACGGGCGCGTGGTGCGGGCGGCCTGGGTGCTCGACTCCCGACCCCGCCCGCCGGCGCGAGCGGGGCGAACCACCTGGTTGCAGCACTTCCGGGGGTGGTGGCTGGAGGCCGACCGGCCGGTGTTCGACCCGGCGCGCGCCGTGCTGATGGACTTCCGCACCCCGCAGCCACGCCGAGGCGTCTCGTTCGGGTACGTGCTCCCGGTGAGCGACAGGTACGCCCTGGTCGAGTACACCGAGTTCTCGCCCGACCTGCTCACCGACGCCGGGTACGACGCGGCGCTGGCCGGCTACCGCGACCTGCTCGGCCTGGACCCGGCCGGGCTGCGGGTGCGCGAGGTGGAGAACGGGGTGATCCCGATGACCGACGCGCCGTTCCCGGCCCGGCCCTCGCCTCGGGTGGTCCGGTTCGGTACGGCCGGCGGCGCGACCCGACCCTCCACCGGCTTCACGTTCTCCGCCATGTACCGCCAGGCCGACCAGGTGGCCCGCGCCCTCGCGGCGGGCCGCGCGCCGATGCCCGAGCCGGCGTACCCGCGCCGGCACCTGTGGATGGACGCGGTGGCCCTGCGAGCGCTGGACCGGGGCGGGGTCGGCGGCCCCGATTTCTTCGACCGGCTCTTCGACCGCAACCCGGCCGAGCGGGTGCTGCGCTTCCTCGACGGGGTCACCACCCCGGCCGAGGAGGTCGCGATCATGAACTCGACCCGGCTGCTGCCGATGATCGCCGCCACCGCCGGAGACGCGGCGCACCGCGCCCTCGACCGGCTGCGCCCGACCCGTCCGGCGCCGGCAGTCCCGCCCGCGGTGGTGGGGGATCCGCTGGGCGCGGAGCCCGGCGCGGGTGGAGCGACCCGTGGGACCTGACCGGCGTCGTGTCCTGCGCCGCCTGTAGAGCTGCCCCGCCAGTGGGGCACCGTGGGCGGGGCACGGTGGGCGGGGCACCGCAGGCGGGGCACCGGGGGCGGGCCTCGGGCACCGTGGGCGGGGCGTCGCCCCGGCGTGCCGGCCCCCCGAGCGGGGAGGACGACGTCACCGCCCGGTAGGTTGCCGGGCATGGTGGACGCGGCGGCCGGCAGGGGCGTGCAGATCTGGACCGACGGGGCGTGCAGTGGCAACCCCGGGCCGGGCGGTTGGGGCGCGCTGTTGCGCTACGGCGACCACGAGCGGGAGTTGTGCGGTGGCGAGGCCACGCCGACCACGAACAACCGGATGGAGCTGATGGCGGCCATCCAGGCGTTGGAGAGCCTGAACCGGCCGGTCACCGTGGAGCTGCACACCGACAGCACGTACGTGCGCAACGGCATCACCAGTTGGCTGGCGTCCTGGAAGCGCAACGGTTGGCGGACCGCCGCGAAGCAGCCGGTGAAGAACGCCGACCTGTGGCAGCGGCTGGAGGCGGCCTGCGAACGGCACGAGGTCACCTGGCTGTGGGTCAAGGGGCACAACGGCCACCCGGAGAACGAGCGGGCCGACGGGCTGGCCAACAAGGGCATGACCGAGGCGCGAGCCGCACTGACCAGCCGCTGAGCCCGGGTCAGCGGGTCGCGTCGGGGTGCCCCGGCATGCTCGACCCGCCGCCGCTGCTGCCGGACGAACCACCGGCGACACCCGAGTTGTCGGGCTCGGTCACGATGTCCGGCCGGACGTCGGTGTCCGCCGGCGCGGGCACCTCGGTGTCCGCCTCGACCTGCACCAGCGGCACCTGGCCGGCCTCGTCCTCGCTGTGCTGCGGGTCGCCCGGCAACTCACCGTCGCGCTTTCGGTAGCCCACGCCGTGCCCCCCGTCGATGCCGGTCCGCGTCGGCGCTGGCTACCCGGCGTCGTACCGGCCGAAACCTCGCGCTCAGCGCCGTCGGCGGCGGCCGGTGGAGGCGGTTGCCCGGGAGGGCTGGCGGACCGGGGTGAGCGGCAGCGCCGTCCAGTGCGGCGGCCGGGTGTGGGTCGCCGGCAGGACGGTGCGTGCGTCGCCCCGAGCGGCGTCCAGCTGGGACTGGTGCAGGAAGAGCGTGCTCCGCAGATCGGCCCCGCGCAGGTCGGCCCCGCGCAGGTCCGCGCCCGTGACGTCGGCCCGGCTCAGGTCGACGCCGCGCAGGTCGGCGCCGATCAGCAACGCCCCGCGCAGGTTGGCCCGGCGCAGGTTGGCCCGGCGCAGGTCGACGCCGGGCAGGTGCGCGCCCCGGTGGTCGGCGCCACCGGGTGCGCGGGCCGCGTCGCTGGCCCGGGACAGCAGCGGGTTGACCCGGTCCCGGTGCGCGGCGACGTCCACCGTGCGCAGGCGCGCCGGGTCACCCTCGGTCAGTGCCGCCGTCTCGGCGCGGGCGCGGACCAACTCGTCGCGCAGGTCGGCCGGCGGATGCAGCGCCAGCGCCTCGGTGACGTACCAGAGCAGTTCGTGCAGGGGGCGCAGCACGGCGAACGCCTCCGCCATGGCCGGCAGCGTCTCCGGCGCGTCCCGCCAGTCCCGCCCGCCGAAGGTCACCTGGGCGACCTGCTGCCCGGCCCCGAAGCAGTCGAACACGGTGCAGCCGGGAAACCCCCGTTGGCGCAGCTCGGTGTGGATGCCGCAGCGGTGGTCCGGACCGAGGTTGGGGCAGGCCCGCCCGGCCGGCTTGTCGATGGCGAAGTCCGCCGAGCGGGCGAACGCGGGCACCACGCAGCACAGGCCGAAACAGCGTCCGCAGTCGGCGCGGAGCTGCGCCGACCCGGGCGGCGGTGCGGTGCTGGGCGACACGTGGCGGGTCCTCCTGGCGTTCGGGGCGAGGCCACAATTGTCTCGCGCCCCGAGCCGACCGGTCGGGTGGGGGTCACCGTCCGTGCGTGTCGTCGGCCGCCGCCGAGCGGGGCGCCGGCGGACGGGAGCTGCCCGGTGGCGGCACCAACCGGTAGATCGCCCGCTCCCCGTCGGCGTGCCCGTACTTCTGGTCGAAGTGTCGTTTCACGGTGTCGGCCGGCGTGTGGTCCCCGTCGGCGGGCTCCGCCAGCGCGAACATCGCGGGGGACGCCCCGGGCGCGCGGGGCGGCAGCATGGCGCGCGCGGTCAGTTGCCCGGTCACCCGGAACCCACGGCAGTCGACGTAGTGCTGCCCGTCCACCGTCACGTACGGCACGCGTACCTCGGCCACGTCCGAGTCGTCGTGCAGGAGGGTGACCATGACCGACCAGTAGCGCTCCAGGTCGAGGGTGGCCTGTTCGTGCTCCCACAACTCCTCGAACCGGGCGTGCACGAACCCGCCCCACGGGCTGTCCATGTCGACCTCGAGCTGGGGGACGTTGAACGACAGCTTCCCGATCGGGAAGAACGAGATCAACGCCCGCCCGTCCCACTGGTAGAGCTGGATCGACGGGGACGCGTCGTAGAGCCGGATCTGCAGGCGTTGCCGCAACCGGGCGTCGAGGGCGTCGGTGAAGGCGACCAGGTGGCGCAGGTTGGTGCGGATCTGCCGGGGCACGTCGACCCGCTGCCGTTCCAACTCCTCGGAGCGTTGCTGCGCGGCGGTGCAGTCCGGATCGAGCAGGAGAAGCTGCACCTGCGCGCCGTTGGCGAGCGCCGTCCGGATCGCGCTCAGCGTCTCCTCGCGGTGCCGCTGCTCCAACAGGATCGTCCAGGTGTCGAGGATGCGCACCCGGCGGCCGGAGCGGTGCAACCGGGTCACGAACGCCTGCTGGTCGAAGCTCAGGTGCTCCTGCACCCGTGCCTTGCGGGCCTCCTCGAACAGCGGGTCGAAGATGACGTACGAGATGGCCGCCAGCACCACGCTGGCACCGAGGTTGAGCAGCAGGTCGCTCAGGAAGCCGGTGCTGCGCCAGGCGCCCACGAGCATGACGACGGCGACCCCGAGCAGGGCCCCACCGACGACGAAGGCGCGTCGTTGCCGCCCGCCTCGACCAGCCCACCCGGGCATCCGGTCCCCTTCCGCTGTCGGTCGGCCCACCGCCGTTTGCTGATCACCGGAATTCGGAGGATACGTGCCCGCTTTGCTGGGCGCTGTCCCCTTCTCCGAGCGGCCGGTTCACCGCTCGGAGAAGCTCCGCCGCTCATAGGGTGACGGTAACGGAGTCGTGCGACCACGGAGGGTGGCGGGGTGGACGAGGGCGAACGCGAGCAGGCGCTTCTCTCCGTCCTGACCACCGAGCACTACGCGTTGCAGACGTCCCGCGCCGGAACCATCGCCGAGGCCACCGGCCGCGCCACCATCTTCCTGTCGGTCCTGTCGGCGGCGCTGATCGGCCTCGGCTTCGTCGCCAGCAACGACAAGCTGGTCCGGCCGTACCTGGCCGCGGTGCTGCCGACGCTTGTCATCCTCGGGGTGCTGACGTTTCTGCGGCTGGTGGAGACCACCGTGGAGAACTCGTTGGACCTGCGGCGGATCCAGCGCATTCGGGCCTACTACCAGCATCATCTCGCGGGCGAGCACGACTTCTTCGCCGACGCGGTGGTGGCCGACGACGCCATGAGCACCGCCTGGAACCTGGTCGGCACGCGACCGGGGCGGTGGGAGTTCCTGCTGACCACCGCCGCACTCGTGGGCGCGGTCAACGCGGTGCTGACCGGGCTCGGCGTCGCTCTGGTGGCCGCGACCGTCGGGGCCGGGAGCGTGGTGACGGTCGCCGTCGGGGTGCTGGTCGCGGTGGTGGCGTTCGCGGCGCAGTTCGCGTACATCGCCCGGGCGTCGGCCGCGCCGATGCGTTGACGTCGCCCGCCCGTGCCGGTCAGACCGATCGCCAGTCGTCGTTCGTCGACGCCGCGGCCTGGGGACCCATCAGCCGATCTGTCGACCGCGTACCGTCGCCGGATGCGGATCACCCGATTCACGCACGCCTGCGTCCGGATCGAGCACGACGGCGGGGTGCTTGTCGTCGACCCGGGGACGTGGAGCGAGCCGCGCGCCCTCGTCGGCGCGGACGCCGTCCTGGTCACCCACGAACACACCGACCACGTGGACGTGCTGCGCCTGGCCGGCCTGGGCGTCCCCGTGTACGCCCCGGAGGGCGCCCGACTGCCGGATCTCGTGCCGCTGCCGGTGACCCGGGTCCGCGCCGGGCAACGCTTCACGGCGGCCGGCATCGAGGTCACCGCCCACGGTGGCCGACACGCCGCGATCCACGAGGGGCAGCCCGACTGCCCCAACCTCGGCTACCTGATCGGCGACGGGCTCTACCACCCGGGCGACGCCCTGCACGTGCCGGACGAGCCGGTGCGGACCCTGCTCGTCCCGGCCCAGGGGTCCTGGCTGCGCCTCGACGAGGCGATCCGGTTCGCCGCCGCCGTGGGTGCCGCCACGGCGTACCCGATCCACGACGCGCAGCTCAACGAGCGAGGGCTGGCCAGCGTCGCCGGCTGGTTCGGCGAGACGATCCCCGGCTACCGTCACCTGCTGCCCGGCGACACCGCCTGACCCCGGTCGTCGCCCGCCGGGGTGCGGAACCGGGGCGCGGCGGCGGTGAGCACCGCGGCGGCCGTCGGGGCGGACCACCGGATGGTCAGTTCCGTCACGAGGTCGGCGACCAGGCGGCTCACGGCCGGCCCGCCTCCCGGGTGCAGCGCCTCGGCGACGATCAGCACCGACGAGGTGCCCGCCCGCACGGCCGACCAGCCGCTCTGCCGGTTCGTCCACCGTCGGGCGTGTGCCCGCCCGGCGGAGTCGACGAATGTCACCTCGCCCGGCTCGGGATGCTCGGTGTCGCCCGCGAAACTCAGGTACGCCTCGTCGCCGTGTGCCGGCCGGACCACCAGGTCGCCGTCGACCCGGTCCAGGTCCAGCGCCGCGACCGGGATGGCGTACGCGGCCGAGATGGCGTTGCAGAGGTCGACGAGCGGGTGCACCCGGGGCAGCTCGCCGTCGAGGCGCAGCCGACGCAGCAGCGCCTCGGCGGCGCAGCGGTACTTGGTGGGGCGCAGCCCCATCGCCGCGTACGCCCGCCGCCACGCCTGGATCTCCGGGAACCCGCTCTCGGCTCCACCGGCCAACCGCCGCCGCGCCTCGGCGAGATGAACTGCCGTGCGTGCCGCCACGTCGGCGGTGGCGGTGATACCGGCGGCCTGCACCACACCGGCGACCAGATCGGGGTACGCGTCGCGAAGCTGCGGAGAATGTTCGAACTGCACGGTGGTCCTATCGTTCGGTGAGGGCGAGGGTCACGCCGAGCGCGACGAACGTGCCGGCGGCGGATCGGCGCAGCCAGTCGGTGACGCGGGGGCGGGTCAGCACCCGGTCGCGTACCCGGGCCGCGAAGATGCCGTAGCCGCTGAACACCACGAAGGTGAGCAGCATGAACACCGCGCCGCAGCCGAGCATCATCCGGGTCGAGCCCGGTGCCGTGGTGTCCACGAACTGCGGCAGGAACGCGACGAAGAACATCGTCGGCTTCGGGTTGAGCAGGTTGACAAGCACCCCGGAGACGATCACCCGGAGCGCCGAGCGGGGTGGGGCGTCGGTCGTCACCGCGAAGGCGTCGCGGTCCCGAATCATGGACCAGGCCAGGTAGAGCAGGTAGCCGACGCCGAGGTAGCGGACGGTCTCGAACGCCACGGCGCTGGTCTGCATCAGCGCGGCCAGCCCGGTCATCGCCGCCAGCAGGTGCGGCAACGTCCCCAGCGTGCAGGCGAACGCGGCCAGCACCCCGGCACGGGCGCCCCGGGACAGGCCGGCGGAGAGGGTGAAGAGCACCCCGGTGCCGGGGGTGACCACCACGATCAGCGTGGTGATCAGGAACGGGATGGTCACGGTCGTCCTCCGGCGGGGTTGGCAGGTCGGGCTCCTGTTCACTCTGCTGCCACAATGGCCCGATGGGCAGAGCCAAAGCGACCATGTCCGAGGGGTCCATAACGGCCGGGTCGGACTTCCTGCACCTGAGCCTCGCCGACGCGGAGCCGGGCGGACGGACCGACTGGCTGACCGACCGGCTGCGGCAGGCCATCGCCGAGGGACGGGTGCCCGTCGGCGAACGGTTGCCCCCCACCCGGGTGCTCGCCGCCGACCTCGGTGTCTCCCGGGGCGTGGTCACCGAGGCGTACCAGCGCCTGGCCGAGGAGGGGCACGTGTCCGGTCGGGGCCGGGCCGGAACGGTGGTCGTCGGCGCGCCGGCCGCGTCCACCTCCGCCCCGGCCGCCGCGCCGGCACCGCTCGCGACCTTCCCGCCGGCACCGGGCACCGACATCTTCGACGCGGTACGCGCGGCGCACGCGACAATCGACCTGACGCCCGGCGTACCCGACCTGACCGCCTTTCCCCGTGCGGACTGGCTGCGCGCCGAGCGAATCGTGCTGCGCCGCCTCGCCGCGGCCGACCTCGGCTACGGCGACCCGCGCGGCGCGCCCGCGCTGCGACAGGCCGTCGCCGCCTGGTTGGCCCGCAACCGCGGGATCAGCGTCGACCCCGTCGAGGTGATCATCGTGGCCGGCGTCTCCCAGGCGCTCGGGCTGATCGCCCAGGCACTCACCGCCGCCGGTGTCGACCGGATCGCGGTCGAGGACCCGGGCTCGCTCGGCGTGCGGCAGCACCTGAACAACTGGCGGATGGACACCCCGCCGATCAGTGTCGACGACGCCGGGCTGCGGGTCGACGAGTTGGCCGCCAGCGGCGTACCGGCGGTGATGCTCACCCCCGCGCACCAGTTTCCGACCGGCGTCGTGCTCGACGGTGACCGCCGCCGCCACCTCGTCGCCTGGGCGCGGGCCGGCGGTCTGATCATCGAGGACGACTACGACGCCGAGCACCGCTACGACAGGGCGCCGGTGCCGGCGCTGCGGGGCCTGCTGCCCGAGCAGGTCTGCTACGCCGGCAGCGTCTCCAAACTGCTCGCCCCCGCCCTGCGGGTCGGCTGGCTGCTGGTGCCACCGCGACTGCGCGAGGCGGTGGTGGCCGCCAAGCGCAACGCCGACCTGGGCAATGCCGTGCTCCCACAACTGGTGCTCGCGGAGTTGCTGACCTCCGGCGCCTTCGAGCGGCATCTGCGGTTGCTGCGCCGTCGACACATCCGTCGGCGGGACGCGATGATCGCCGCGCTGGCCCGTGCGCTGCCGTCGGCGACGGTGCACGGCGCCGCGGCCGGCCTGCACCTGATGATCACGCTGGACGACGACGTGGTCGACACCGAGCTGGCGGCGGCGACGCTGGCGCGTGGGGTGAAGGTGCAACCGCTGTCCTGGCACTGCCAGCGTCCCTACCCGCCGGGCCTCGTGCTCGGCTACGCGGCCCGTACGACGACCGAGATCGACGAGGGCGTCGCGCAGATCGCCGCCGCGCTCGGCCGCCGCCGGTCTTGAGCACCGCCAGTGCCGCCGGGCGTCTCCCCGGTTGCGGGGTGGGGGCTCAGCCCAGGAACAGCTGCACCAGCACCAGCGCGGCGAGCAGCGCCGGCCCGCGCGAGCCCTGGCGCACCAGATCGACCGGCATCATGCCGAACGGCGTGTTGACCGTCGCGCCACCGTAGTTGATCGGCGGACGGGTGCCGGCCCGGAACGCGGCGGCCACCACTCCCAGCGCCAGCGTCGGCGCCAGCCAGGACGGCCCCGGCTCGACTGTCGGCAGGGTCAGCAACCACCACAGCCCCGCGCCGACGGCCGGCACCACCACGTGGATCCCGCGCAGCAGCGCGTCGCTGCCGCCCAGAGCCCGGCGCAGTCCGGGTGACCGGCTGATCGACCGCAGGCCACCGGTCAACCGGTTGGCGGCGAGGTACGCGAACACCACCTGCGCGGCCCCCGCCAACCCGGGCAGGGCGAGCGCGGCAGCGTACTGCACACCGATCAGCGTCACCCAGAGCAGCAGGGCGCTCGGGTGACGGCGCAACCGGCGTACGTCAGCCTGCAGAAACGCCCACCAGGCGGGACCGGGCAGCAACCGGCGGCTGCTGACCCGGCCGATCCGACGCCACCGCCGGCTCTCCACCAGGCCGGTGAGCAGGCTCGGATCGAGCAGGATCGTGGCCGTGGCGGCGGCGTTGGCGAACTGCGCGCCGGTGGTGAGCGTGGCCCGGTCGACCTGCGGCAACGCGCGTACCGCGCGGATCGTGCCCAGTCCCGCGAGGGGCAGCGCGAGGGCGAACAGCGCGACTGTCGGCGTCACCGCCGGCCGGGGCAGCCCGTCGCCGAGGTGACCGAGGAGCACCACCACTGCGGTGACGACGGCGGCCACCACCATCGGCGCCGCGCCGGCCACCGCCGGCCACCGTCGACCCGCCCGGCTGCTCTGGGCGACGACGCTGAGCGCCAGCGCCGCCGCACCCCAGGCCGCGCCGGCCGCGGCCGCCCAACCCAGCGTCGCCGGATCGCTGGCCCCGCCGAGCGCCGCCACGGCCAACCCGAGCACCGCCGTGCCCACCGCGGCACCGGCCAGCAGCAGGACGAACCGTGGCGCCAGCCACGCCCGCCGGTCGACAGGCGCGCTCGTCGCCCAGCTCTGCGTGGCCGGGGTGACCAGCAGCGGTCCCAGCGCGCGCAGGCCACGCCAGGCCAGGCCGGCGCCGGCCAGCAGCGCGGCGAGCGCCAGCCACCAGCGCACCCCCGGCTCCGCCTGCCCCACCGTGGGCGAATCCAGCAGGTCACGGCTCGCGCTGATCGCGAACCAGCCGTACATGCCCGTGAACAGGACGATGACGTACGCGTCGCCCAGCACCTCACCGAGGGAGTGATCGTGGTGTCGGCTGCGGGCCCGGCGCAGGTGGGTACGCAGTTGCCGGGCGGTGGGCACCCCGGCCGGCGTGGCGGCGATGGTGGCCGGTGGGGCGCTCACCTGCCGATCTCGATGCGCTCGTCGACCACCGCGTCGATCAGCTCCGGGTCGTGCGAGGCCAGCAGCACGGCGGTGCCGGCCTCGCGTTCCCGCACCAGCCGCTCGGCCAGCCACTGTCGCCCGCGTACGTCGAGGCGCTGCTCCGGCTCGTCCAGGATCAGCACACGGCGTGGCCTCACGAAACAGGACGCCAGCGCCAATCGGCGGCGTTGCCCGCTGGACAGGGTCACCGGGAGCTGGTCGCGGGCCGGCTCCAGACCCAACTCGGTGAGCACCTCCTCGACCGGCTCGGCGTTGCCCCCGTGGGCGTACGCGACAAGCTCCAGGTGCTCGACCACGGACAGGTCCGGGAAGAAGTCGATGTCGTCCAGGGCGGCCGCCACCAGCGCCCGGACCTGCGGGTCGGTCTCGTCGGCCCGGCGGCCCTGCACCAGCACCTCGCCGGCGTCCGGCCGGTCGGCGCCGACCACGCAGCGCAGCAGGGTGGTCTTGCCGCTGCCGTTGGGCCCCAGCACCACCGCGATCCGGCCGGCCGCGAGCGTGAAGCTCACGTCGTCGAGCACGACCAGGTCGCCGAAGTTGCGGCTAAGTCCCCGTACCGAGAGCGCGTCCACGATCACAGAGTCTCCCAGAGCGGTCCCACCGACCAACCTGAGCGACCTATGTCACGCGGTCGGCGGCGTCGTCGGGTCGGGCGGGTAGAGCGCGGCGAGCGCGGCGGCGGTGGCGGCCAGGCGTTCGCGCAGCGCGACAGGGGTCAGCACCTCGACGTCGGCGCCGAGGCGCAGCAACTCGCCGTGGGCGTGGGTGAGCGACTCGATCGGCAGCACCGCGGTCACCCAGCCCCGCGCGTCCGGCGGCTGGGCGCTGGCGTCCACCGCGGTCACCACCGGATCGCTGCCGATCTCGCGCAGCCGTTGCCGGCCGGCCGGGGAGAGCCGGACGGTGGCCTCGTCGCGGTGCAGGCGGGCCCGGAACTGCACCACGTGTGCCCGCCACCAGGCCGGCAGGTCGAAGTCGGCCGGTCGGACGAACTCCTGCGGCAGCGGGGTCAGCGCGAGGATCTGGTTGACCCGGTAGGTCGCCGGAGCGCCCCGGCCGGGCTGGTCGGCCACCACATACCAGCGGCCGCCCTTGAGCACCAGACCGTACGGCTCCAGCACCCGGGTCACCTCGCCGTTCCACCCGCGGTAGCGCACCTCGATCCGGTGCTGCCGCCAGACCGCCTCGGCGGTGCGGGACAGCTCGGGGGAGGCGTCGCCGTCGGCGTACCAGCCGGGGGTGTCCAGGTGGAAGCGTTGTTGGAGCTGGGTCGCCCGGTCGCGCAGGGGAGCGGGGAGCGCGGCGTGCAGCTTGAGTCGCAGCGCGCCCACCACGTCGCCGTAACCCAGCTCGTCGGCGGGGCCGGGCAACCCGGCCAGGAACAGCCGGTCGGCCTCGTCGGCGGTGAGCCCGGTCAGCCGGGTCCGCCAGCCGTCGACAAGGTGGTAGCCGCCGGCGTGCCCGGCCTCCCCGTACAGCGGGATGCCGGCGGCGTGCAGCGACTCCACGTCCCGGTAGATCGTGCGGGGGGAGACGGCCAGCCGTTCGGCGAGCTGGGTGGCGGTCAGCCGGCCGTGTTGCTGCAGCAGCAGCAGGAGGGAAAGAAGTCGAGAAGCCCGCACTTCACTGACACTAGTTGTCAGGGGACCCGTCCTACCGTCCCGGCATGGCATTTCGCGACAAGGAACTTCGGGCGCCCGGACCGATTACTGTGGACGGCCGGCAGCTCAAGCGCTACCACATAGACCAGCCGGAGCAACCGATCGAGCCGGAGGTGGAGAAGGCCGCGTACGACCACCTGCCGTTGCTGCTCGTCGACCTCGACGACGACGGCACCCCGGCCGCCGGCTGGGTGGTGCTGCACCGGGGCGCGGACACCGGCGCCTACCTGCTGGCGTACACCTGGGTGTGGGACAACGCGCTGGAGGTCCGGGTCGCCGCGGCCGGGCAGCCGGCGCTGGACTGCCCGGACGAGGACCCGACCCACTTCGTGGAGGTCGGTCGACCCGCCGTCGGCTGCGTGTGGGAGTTGGCGGTGTTGGAGCACGAACGGGCCGCCTGGGTTCGGCACGTCCTTGCGCCGGAGGCACCCGACCTGACTGGATATCTCAACGACACGCGAGCGGAAGGGCCGGTGGGCCGCTGATGGGCGACTTCGACTTCTATGTGGGCACGTGGAACGTGGTGAACCGGCGGCTGCGCAAGCGGCTGGTGGGCTCCGACGAGTGGGAGGAGTTTCCGGGGGTGTCGGTCGCGCACAGCTTCTTCGGTGGTGGCGGCAACTTCGACGAGATCACCTTCCCGACCAAGGGCTCCGCGGGCGCCACGGTCCGGATCTTCGACCCGGCCAGCGAGGAGTGGTCGATCTACTGGATGAGCAGCGTCGACGGCGTGCTGGGGCTGCCGCCGATGGTGGGCCGCTTCGTCGACGGGGTGGGCCGCTTCTACGCCGACGACCAGCACGAGGGTCGACCGGTGCGGTGCCGGTTCATCTGGTCGGACATCAGCGCGACCACCGCCCGCTGGGAGCAGGCGTTCTCGGTCGACGGCGAAAAGACCTGGGAAACCAACTGGATCATGACCTCGACCCGGGTGTCCGACTAGTTTCCGGCCATCAGGGGGCGGTGTTAGTGTCCGACCACCGCCCCCTGCTGGAGGAACGCGATGGCCTCCGACCACGTCGACGTGCTCATCGTCGGCGCCGGCCTGTCCGGCGTCGGCGCGGCCTGCCACCTGCGCCGCGACTGCCCGGACAAGACGTACGCGGTGCTGGAGGCGCGCGACGCCGTCGGCGGCACCTGGGACCTGTTCCGCTACCCGGGCATCCGGTCCGACTCGGACATGTTCACCCTCGGCTACTCGTTCAAGCCGTGGACCGCGCCGAAGGCCATCGCCGACGGCGCCACCATCCGGGAGTACGTGCGGGAGACCGCCCGGGAGTACGACGTGCAGCGGCACATCCGCTTCCGGCACCGGGTGCTGCGCGCCGACTGGGACAGCGGCACCGCCCGCTGGACGGTGCACGCGCAGCGCACCGACACCGCCGAGACGGTGGTGCTGACCTGCTCGTTCCTGTTCGCCTGCACCGGCTACTACCGCTACGACGAGGGATACACCCCGGCCCTGCCCGGCGTCGACGCCTACGGTGGGCGGCTGGTGCACCCGCAGCACTGGCCCGAGGACCTCGACCACAGCGGCCGGCGGGTGGTGGTGATCGGCAGCGGCGCCACCGCGGTCACCCTGGTGCCGGCGTTGGCCGAGCGGGCCGCCCACGTGACGATGCTCCAGCGCTCACCCACGTACGTCCTGGCGCGGCCCTCGCGCGACCGGCTGGCCGACGCGCTGCGGCGCTGGCTGCCGGCGGCCGCCGCGTACCCGGTGGCGCGCTGGAAGAACGTGCTGCTGTCCACCGCCACCTTCCAGCTCAGCCGCCGCGCCCCCGGCCTGGTGAAGCGGCTGCTGCGCCGGGCCGCCGCCGGCCGGCTCCCGGTGGGGTACGACGTCGACAGGCACTTCGCGCCCCGGTACGACCCGTGGGACCAGCGCCTCTGCGTGGCCCCCGACGGCGACCTGTTCACCGCCGTGCGCGAGGGCAGGGCGTCGGTGGTGACCGACACCATCGACACCCTCACCGCGCACGGTGTCCGGTTGACCTCCGGCGCCCAGGTGCCCGCCGACATCGTGGTCACCGCGACCGGGCTCAACCTGCTCGCCCTCGGTGGCCTGACCCTGTGCGTGGACGGCGCCGAGGTCGACCTCGCGAGCACCGTGGCCTACAAGGGCATGATGGTGTCCGGGGTGCCGAACTTCGCGCTGACCCTCGGCTACACAAACGCGTCGTGGACGCTCAAGGCCGACCTGGTCGCCGGGTACGTCTGCCGGTTGCTGCGCCACCTGGACCGCACCGGCCAGCAGGTCGTCACCCCGCTTTCACCCGACGACGACGCGCGCGTGCCGCTCATCGACCTGCGCTCCTCCTACGTGCTGCGCAGTCTCGACGCGTTGCCCCGGCAGGGCGTGCGCGCACCCTGGCGGCTGCACCAGAACTACGCCCGCGACGTGTTGCTGATGCGGCACGGCCGGCTCACCGACGAGGGGGTGCGCTTCTCCCGCGCCACCGCGCCCGCCCCGCGTCCCGTCCCGACCCGTCCGGCCGCTCGCCGGTAACCGTCAGCGGAGGAGCACCGATCGTGCGGAGATTCGACTTCACCGGCGCGACAGCCGTGGTCACCGGGGCGGCCAGTGGGATCGGCGCGGCGCTGGCGCACGCGCTTGCCGGCCGGGGCACCGACCTGGTCCTGCTGGACCGCGACGCCGACCGGCTGGACGCGGTCGCCGCCGCGATCCGCGCCGACCACCCGGACCGTCAGGTGCACACGTACCTGGTGGACCTCGCCGACGCGGACGCCACCGCCCGGGTGGCCGCCGAGGTCGGTCGGCGGCACCCGCGCGTACGGCTGCTGGTGAACAACGCCGGCGTCGGCCTCGGCGGCCGGTTCGACCAGGTGACGTTCGACGAGTTCAGCTGGGTGGTCGACGTCAACTTCCGGGCCGTGGCGCAGCTGACCCACGCACTGCTGCCGACGCTGAAGGCGGAGTCCGGCGCGCACCTGGTAAACGTCTCCAGCCTGTTCGGGCTGATCGCGCCGGCCGGGCAGGCCGCGTACTCGGCGAGCAAGTTCGCGGTGCGCGGCCTCACCGAGGCGCTGCGCCACGAGCTGGTCGACGACGGCATCGGGGTGACCTCGGTGCACCCCGGCGGGATCCGCACCCGGATCACCGCGAACGCCCGGATCGGCAGCGGCGTCTCACCCGAGGAGTACGCGGCCGGCCGGGAGCAGTTCGAGAAACTGCTCACCATCGCGCCGAGCCGGGCCGCCGAGGTGATCCTGCGCGGCGTCGAGCGGAGGCGCGGCCGGGTGCTGATCGGCTGGTCGGCGAAGCTGCCGGACCTGCTGGCCCGGGTCCTGCCGGCCTCGTACAACCGGTTGCTGGTCGCCGGCCTGAACCGGCGCGTCGTCCGCCCGGCGCCACCCGTCCCCGGTGTGCCGGCGCCTCGCCCCGGCGACGCCGACGCGGCCCGCGAGGTGGCCTGACCGGCGGCGCGGTCACGGGGGTGTGCTGCCCCGCTTCTCCTCCTGGGCCAGCACCGCCTCGCGGTGCTCCGGCTCGTCGCGGCGGGCCAACTCGGCGGCGAGCCGCGCATCGGTCGCCAAGCGCACCCGGTTGCGGTGCAGGAAACTCTCGAAACCCCCGGTGTACGGGCAGGCCAGGTCGCCGAGCGCCTGCTCCGGGACGTAACGGCAGCCGGAGCAGTAGTCGCTGATCTCGTCGATGTCGGTGCCGTCCACCGCGTACGGGCGGGTGTCCACCCGAGCCAGGTCGGCGTACTGGCTCATGCCGATCACCGTCGCGTTCATCACCCAGTCGGCGCCGTCGACGAAGCAGCGCTGGAACCAGTCCGCCACGTCGGTGGGGCGCCAGCCACGTTGCAACGCGTAGTTCGCCAACACCAGCAGCCGGGGCGTGTGGTGCGTCCAGGCTCCGTCCCGGACGGTGGCGAGGACGTCGGACAGGCAGCGGGCCTCCACCGCGTCGGCGTCCAACTCGGCGAACCACTGCGGCAGCGGCTCCGTCGCGGCCAGCCAGTTCGCCCCCCGGTAGCGCGGCTCGAAGTACCAGTACAGCTGCCAGAGGAACTCCCGCCAACCGAGCAGCCCCCGGATGAACGGCTCCACCGCCGTACGCGGGGCCGTGCCGGCCCACCACGCCTGCTCGGCGGCGCGTACCGCGGGCTCCGGGTGCAGCAACCCGAGGTTGAACGAGGACGAGAGCGTCGAGTGCGCGAGCAGCGGGTCCGCACCGCTCATCACGTCTGCGTAGCGACCGTAGCCGGGTAGCCGATGGGTCAGGAAGTGCGTGAGTCGGGCCTGCGCCTCGGCGTGGGTGGCCGGGTGCCGCCGGGGACCGTCGCGGCCGACGAACCGCACCCCGTCGGCGGCCCACCGGTCCAGGTCACGGCGGACCTCCGCGTCGATGTCATCCTCGACGATCGGCGGGGGTGGAGGTGGTGCGACAGGCGCGGCGCGGCTCTCGGGTCGCGGTCGGCGTCCCGGCCCGGTCGTGGCGGTCAGCACGTCGTGGCGGCGGCGGGCGTGCCGGTAGAAGTCGGCCATCCGCAGTGTGCCGCGGCGCGCGCGGTCCGCCCAGTCGGCGAAGTCGGTCCGGCTGGTGATGAAGCCGCGCGGCGGCAGCACGGTCAGCTCCGGCACCGATTCTGCGAAGCGCAGCGCCGCCCGCGAGTGCGGATGGCACACCTCCAGTGGCTCACCGACCTGCGCCAGCGCCTGCCGGAACGTGTCGGTGCGCAGCAGCAGCGCCCGGTCACCCAGCTCGGCGGCGCGGTGGCGCAGCGCGGACAGGATCAGGTGCGCCCGCTGTCGGTGCATCGGCCGGCGGCGGAACAGGTCCCGGACCTCCACCAGCAGCACCGGTTGGTCGGGGTCGTCGAGGAAGTGCGGCCCGAGTTGATCGGCCAGCAACCATCGGCGGCGAGGCATGCCGTAATTCTGCCTACCCGCGGGCCGTCCCGCTCGGTGCCGCACCGGAATGGCCGTCGGCGAGTCAGGTGACCGCGGTGCTCGGCCCGACGTCGCGGCGGCGCAGCAGCACGGTAAGCGTCACGAGCGCGACGAGCAGCGCCGCGAGCACGGACACCGGGGCCGGCCCGAGCGGCGCGAGCAGCGCCAGCAGCGCGACGACGGGGAATGCGACGACCACCGCGCCGTGCTGCTGCCGGCGGACGTGCAGCACCCAGACCGTGAGCAGGAAGACGGCGACCGGGATGGCCACCGCGTACCCGGCGGTGCCTGCGGAGACGTGCGCGAGGTGCCGCTCGACGTCCACCGACACCCCCAGGCCGGCGCCGATCGCGGCGATCGCGGCGAAGATCAGGTAGTGGCCGTAGCCCCAGATCAGGGAGTACGGCAGCCGGTCGGGCGCCTCGTTGGGCCGGTCGAAGTAGAGCCACCAGAGCGCGAACACGATGACCGCGCCGGCCGCCGCGAGAGACCAGAGGCCGTGCTCCCCGGCGTCCAGCCCGGTCTGGATCGCGATCGAGATGGCCAGGACGGCCTCGCCGAGCACGATCAGGGTGAACAGCCCGTACCGTTCGGCGATGTGCTCGGGGTGCCAGGGGGTCATCCCGGGGCGTTCGGCCACCGCCGGCACCAGCAGGTCGGCGAGCGCCAACAGCACGAACGTCGCGACGCCCCACTCGGCGGGCAGCGTCAGCCGCAGCAACCAGGCGAGCTGCACCACTGTCACGCCGATCGCGTAGCGGCGCGCCGCCGCACGGTGGCGGGGGTCGCCGATCGCCGCTCGGGTCCAGTGCACGACCGCCGCCAGTCGCATCACCACGTACCCGTAGGTGATGACGGCGAAGTCGCCGTCGGTGAAGGCGCGTGGCACGCCGGCCGCCAGGATCAGCGCCCCGGAGATCTGCACAAGTGTGGTGATCCGGTAGACGTCGTCGTCGGTGTCGTACGCCGAGGCGAACCAGGTGAAGTTGACCCACGACCACCAGATCGCGAAGAACACCATGGCGTAGCTGGTCGCGGCGTGCCCGAGGTGGCCCTCGGCGACGTCGTGGTGCAGGCTGGTGGCCGCCTGCGCGACGGCCACCACGAAACAGAGGTCGAAGAAGAGTTCCAGCGGGGTGGCCGCGCGGTGTGGCTCGTCGCGACGACGGGGGCGCATCGGCCGGTAGAACGGCCGCACCGCACGGGAGTTCGTCACCGCCGCTCCTCAGGTGGGGCTCACCGGCGTCGACGGCCGTGGGTCAGCCCCTCCAACACCAGGGTCAGCCCGGCGCCGACAAGCCAGACGTCCTTGGCGAGCCCGGCGCCCTGCTGGGTCGGGCGGATGCTGCCGGGCTCGCGCATCCCCGGCGTCTTCAGGTACAGCTGCACCAGACCCGCGCCGAACGCGGTCAGGCCCAACCCGACCAGGGGGGTCGGGACGAACGGCGCGAGCAGCGCGGCCCCCAGCGCGATCTCCGAGTACGACAGCAGCTTCGCGAAGCGCGGTGGGTCCAACTGACCGAGTTGCGGCATGGCGGCGACCGCCATCCCGTGGAGGCCCTCCGCGGCGGCCCCCTCCAGGGTCCGCTTGCCGAGACCCGAGTTGAGAAAGTACGCGCCGATGCTCAGCCGGAGCGGCAGGTGCGCGAGCTTCATGATCACTCCCCGTTTGCCGTGGTCGAATGCGGCAGGCGTACCCCGGACCGCCCGCGATAACCCGCCGGGCCGGCTGGGCCGGCCGTGGTGGTCGGGGTAGGTTCGCCCGGGGCCCACCGCCGAGCCCGTGGCACACCCGCCCACCCGGCTTCCGGCCCTGCCGCACACCACCAGCAGGAGGCGAAGTGAGCCAGGAAGTCCGGGGAGTCATCTCCCGCAGCAAGGGCGCACCGGTCGAGGTCACCACGATCGTGGTGCCCGATCCCGGCCCGGGTGAGGCCGTCGTCCGGATCCAGTCCTGCGGCGTCTGCCACACCGACCTGCACTACCGCGAGGGTGGCATCAACGACGACTACCCGTTCCTGCTCGGCCACGAGGCGGCGGGCATCGTCGAGCAGGTGGGCGAGGGCGTCACCGACGTCGCCCCGGGTGATTTCGTGGTCCTCAACTGGCGCGCGGTCTGCGGGGTCTGCCGCGCCTGTCGCCGGGGCCGCCCGTGGTACTGCTTCAACACCCACAACGCGAAGCAGCGGATGACCCTGACCGACGGCACCGAGTTGGCCCCGGCGCTGGGCATCGGCGCGTTCGCCGAGAAGACCCTCGTGCACGCCGGGCAGTGCACGAAGGTGGATCCGGCCGCCCGACCGGCCGCCGTGGGCCTGCTCGGCTGCGGGGTGATGGCCGGGCTGGGCGCCGCGATGAACACCGGCAACGTCACCCGCGGCGACTCGGTCGCGGTGATCGGCTGCGGCGGCGTCGGAGACGCGGCGGTCGCCGGCGCGGTCCTGGCCGGCGCCACGACGATCGTCGCGGTGGACACCGACAGCCGCAAACTCGACTGGGCCCGGAAGTTCGGCGCCACGCACACCGTCAACGCGTCCGAGACCGACCCGATCGAGGCGATCCGGGCCGCCACCGGCGGCTTCGGCGCCGACGTGGTGATCGACGCGGTGGGTCGACCGGAGACCTGGAAGCAGGCGTTCTACGCCCGGGATCTGGCCGGCACCGTGGTGCTGGTCGGCGTACCGACCCCGCAGATGCGGATCGAGCTGCCGCTGCTGGACGTCTTCGGGCGCGGCGGCGCCCTGAAGTCCAGCTGGTACGGCGACTGCCTGCCCAGCCGGGACTTCCCGATGCTCACCGAGCTGTACCTGCAGGGCCGCCTCGACCTGGACGCGTTCGTCACCGAGGAGATCGCGCTCGACCAGGTCGAGACCGCGTTCGAGCGGATGCACCACGGCGACGTGCTCCGCTCGGTGGTGGTGTTCTGATGACCGCCCGCGTCGACCACGCGGTCACCGCCGGCACGTTCTCCCTGGACGGGCAGACGTTCGACGTGGACAACAACGTCTGGGTGATCGGTGACGACAGCGAGTGTGTCGTCCTGGACGCGCCGCACGACGTCGCCGCGATCCTCGCCCTGGTGGGTGACCGGCGGGTCCGGGCGATCCTGGCCACCCACGCCCACGACGACCACGTCCGGGTGGCGCCCGAGCTGGCCGAGGCCACCGGCGCGCCGGTGCTGCTGCACGCCGCCGACCGGGTCCTCTGGGACATGGTCCACCCGCACCTGCCGCCGCACGGCGAACTGCACGACGGGCAGGAGATCGAGGTGGCCGGCACCACCCTGCGGGTGCTGCACACCCCCGGGCACAGCCCCGGCGCGTGCAGTTTCCACGCCCCCGAGCTGGGTGTGGTGTTCACCGGCGACACGCTCTTCGCCGGTGGTCCGGGCGCCACCGGCCGCTCGTACAGCGACTTCGACACCATCGTCGGCTCGATCCGGACCCGTCTGCTCACCCTGCCGGCGGAGACCGTCGTGCACACCGGCCACGGCGCGGACACGACGATCGGCGCGGAGGCGCCACACCTTGACGAGTGGCTGGCCCGGGGCCACTGAGACCCCCTGTGGGGCGCGGTCGGCGGGCTCAGCGCTCGTCGGCCGCGCCGAGCACCGGTTTGACGTCCAGGACCGGGGTGCCGTCCAACGCCTCCAGGTCGGCCACCCGGACGCGCAGCCCGTCCACCGCCAGCACCCGCACCCGGTGCAGCCCGATCGGGTTGGGTCGGTGCGGGGAGCGGGTGCTGAACACACCGGTCTCGGGCCGGCTCTCGTCGCCCCGCGGGCGCACCGCCAACACGTCGCGGCGGGCACGGTCCAGCCAGGTCAGCACCAACAGCTCGACGCCGGCACGCAGGTCGCGCAGCGCCGGTGCGACGTGCGCGTCGAAGACCAGCCAGGCGTCCGGCGCGCCCTCGTCGCCCTGCCGGGGCGCGCTCGCCGCGTCGGTCAGCGGCGAGGCGACCCGACCGACCGGGCGCAGCAGGTACGCGTCGTCGCCGTACGTCTCGACCATCGTCGCTCCCTTTCCGACGGTGCCAGCCTAGGCGCAGGGCCGGCGCTGCGACGAAGCTGGCGCGTGATCCTGCCGGCTCTCAGCGCGGCCGGCCGGCCTTCAGGAGGTGGTCGACGGCGCGTTCCCGCGCTCGTTCAACTCCACTGCACCACGTCGTCGTTGCTGAGGCGGGGGAGTCGGGGGTGCCAGGGGTCCTTACCGGGGTGACCGATGTTGACCACCAGGAGCGAGCGGAACCGGCCGTCCGGGAAGAATTCGGCGTCGACGGACGCAGCGTCGAAGCCGCCCATCGGCCCCGCCGCCAGTCCCTGGGCACGGACGGCGAGGATGAAGTAGCCAGCTTGGAGCGTCGCGTTGAACGAGGCGGTTCCCGCGCGCAGATCGTCGTTGCCCGCGAAGACGTCCTTCATCTCCGGCTTGTGCGGCAGTACGGCCGGGATGTGATCGTGGAACCGGGTGTCCATGGCCAGTACGGCGACCGCGGGAGCCGTGGCCGTCTTGGCTCGGTTGCGCTCGTTCATGTGTTTCACGAGCCGGTCGCGGCCCTCGCCCGGGCGCACGAACAGCACCCGCAGCGGCTGGGAGTTGACGGAGGTCGGTGCCCATTTGACCAGCTCCCAGACTCCGGTCAGCTCGGCGTCGGTCACCGGGGTCTCGGCGAAGGTGTTGGCCGTGCGAGCACCGGTGAACAGCGTGTGCTTCGCCCTCTCGTCCAGGCGGCTGAGTCGGTGCTCGCCGGACCGGATGACATCGCTCGGAGCAGAACTCATGGCAATCCCCAATTCGGTTAACGTGTCAACCAAAGCGTACGGCGATTTGGTTAACGCAGCAACCAAAGGCGTGATGGCGTCGCTGTGAGCCGCGCCTCTCTCGAGCGGGTGCCGGTGCGGAAACGCCGAACGGCCCCGAGCGAGTGCTCAGGGCCGTGACGAGTTGCCCGGTGGCGGGCGTCGGGTCGACGAGTGATTGCCGGCGGATCAGCCTCGCGTGGCGGGATCCAGTGCCGCGAGTCGTCGGCGTACCTTGTCCGTGATCGTGGCCAGGGTCTTCAGCTCGGTCTGGGTGAGCTGGTCGATGACCACGTCGCGGACGTCGGCGACGTGCTGCCGGGCGGCAGCGGCGATCAACTCTGTCCCCTGCGCGGTGATGGTGACCGTCGCCCCCCGCTGGTCGACCTCCGAGCGCTCACGCACCACCAGGCCCCGCGTCTGCATGCGGGAGAGGTGCTGTGAGAGCCGGCTCTTCTCCCACTGCAGCAGACCCGCGAGTTCGAACGATCGCAACCGCCCGTCGGGCGCCTCCGACAGGTGAGCCAGCACCCGGTAGTCGGATTGCGAGACGCCGCAGTTGGTGCGGAGCTGGCGATCCATGAAGGCCACCAGGCCTTCCTCCATCGCCATGAGGCCACGCCACGCCCGCTGCTCCTGCTCGTTCAACCAACGCGGCTCCGTCACGCCGCGAGCCTATCAATGGTTGAGGTGTCAACCCGGCGGTGACCACTGTCCACCCCTGTTCCACGAGGTGCCGCGACAAGCGCGCCAGGACGCGTCCCAGGAGCGTTGTTACGATCCGGCGTATGGCCGCCGAGCACCCCGCACCCGTCGTCCGTCAGCTGCGCCTCGTCGTGGAGGCAGCCGACCACGAGGCCGCGGTGGCGTTCTTCCGGGACGCCCTCGGTCTGCCCGAGGAGGCGGCGTTCACCGGGGACGGAGACGCCCGGGTGGTGATCCTGGACGCCGGTCGGGCCACCCTGGAGATCGCCAACCCGGCACAGAAACGCATGATCGACGAGGTCGAGGTGGGCCGACAGGTCGCGCCGCGCATCCGGGTGGCCTTCGAGGTGGACGACGCGCGGGCGACCACGGCCCGGCTCGTCGCCGCCGGGGCGAGCGAGATCGCGCCGCCGACGCGTACACCGTGGCAGTCGCTGAACTCCCGTCTGGACGCCCCGGCGGACCTGCAGATCACCGTCTTCCAGGAGCTGGGCACGCCGCAGGAGCGGACCGTGGACCCCGGCCCTGACGGCGACGTCTGACCCGGGTGGGGTCCGCTCCACAGTTCTCACCCCGACGCAGGCGGCCGTCCTCGCGTACGTGCCGTCGTCGGCCGTGATCGCGCGTCCCGCCTGACCTCGTCCGGCCGCGCCGCGTCGATCATCCGGTTTTGTCGCACCGGTGCCGGCCTGTCGCTGCCCCGTCCCGCAGGCCGCCCGGTTGCGGCGCGCTCCGCGCCGGCCGCCCGGTTGCGGCGCGCTCCGCCCCGGCCGCCCGAATTTTGCGGCGTGGCCGGACCGTCGGTGGGGCGGCTCCGGCATTTCCGGAATGCCCGACACGTGAACCCGGTTGTGTCCCCCGTACCGTCGGAGCCCAAACCCTCTTCCGCGGTCAACTCCCGAGGAGCGTTCACCCCGGAGCGTTCCGCACGATCGAGAGGGCCACCATCGTGAAGGTCGACTTCACCCGATGGCTCCCCGCCATCGCCAAGGACTCGTACCGCAAGACCGCGCTGAGCGTGGTGGGCGTGGCCGCCCTCGGCGGCCTGGCACTCGCTCCGACCGCGGCGGCCGCCCCGGTCACCTCCGGGCCCCACGAGGGCGCCGTGGCCGCCATCGACCTGGCCACCGGCAAGGCCAAGGCCGCCACCCCGGTACGCCAGGACGAGCAGCCCGTCGAGTCGGGGCTGACCACCGGCTCCGCCACCGGCAAGCCGCCGGCCGGTAAGCCCAGCCGCGACCAGCTCATCCCGCACGGCATCGAAGGCGCGCAGTCGCGCATCCCGCTCGACGACGCACAGCTCGCCAACGCGCGGGCGATCGTCGACGCCGCCAAGAAGACAGGCGTCGGTGACCGGGGCGCGGTGATCGGCGTCGCCACCTCGTTGCAGGAGTCGAAGCTCTACAACCTCGGCCACCTCGGCGCGTACAACGACCACGACTCGCAGGGCCTGTTTCAGCAGCGTCCGTCGTCCGGTTGGGGCACGCCCGACCAGATCACCGACCCGGAGTACGCCGCCACGGCGTTCTTCACCGCACTCCGCAACGTCGGTGGCTGGCAGGACCTGCCGCTGACCGCCGCCGCGCAGACCGTCCAGGTTTCCGCCTTCCCCTACGCGTACGCGCAGTGGGAGGAGCAGGCGGCGGACATCGTCCAGCAGATGTGGTGACACCCGGACCACCGCCGGCCGGTTCCCCCTCGGGGGAGCCGGCCGGTTGGCGTCGGTAGCGATCAGCAGGCCGGGTAGAGGCGGCGGGTGCCGACCCCGGCGGCGTACGCGTCCCGGTCGCTGAACCGGCAGCCGTAGTCGGGCCGTGCGACCACCGCCGGATCCGTCACGGTGTCACCGGCCGGGCGCTTGCCGGTGCGTACCCAGGACACCAGGTCGTCCCAGGCGGCGCCGGCCTCGGCCGGGGTGAACTCGCAGTGTTGCGTGGACCGGATGGCCCGTTGCACCACAAGCCTGCCGCGACCGTTGCGCGCCACGTCGGTGGCGTACGCCTGCTCCATGCTGAACGGGACGAACAGGTCACCGAGGCTGTGCAGGCTGAGCACCGGCGCGGTGGGCCGACCGGCGATCCGCGGCACCTCGGTGAGCGTCGGCAGGAGCCGCTGTACGACGTTCTCCGGGGCGACCCGCCGCACCGTCGCGTTGACGTCCACCGGGCTGTTCGGGGTGTACCTGGTGCCCAGGTTCGTGGAGAGCTGACCGGGCCGCTGGGCGGGGGAGTCGCCGCTTCCGGTGGGCACGCTGATGGAGAAGAGGAAGTCCTTCCAGACCGCGAACGCGGCGTCCGCACCGGGACGCGGCCCGCCCGAGCGGTTCACCGTGATCGCCCGCAGTTGCCTGCCCCGCTCGGTGGTGGTGTCCGGCCCGGTCGGGGTCAGCCCCGCCAGGCCGAGCGCCGCCTGGATGCGGGGCACCGCGGTGGTCAGGTAGTCGGCCGGCGTCGGATGGGCCGGCACCCCGGCGAGCGCCTGCGCGACCAGGTTGTAGTCCAGGTAGAAGTCGAGAAGCGTCTGGTCACCGAGCACCCCGCACATCGGCAGCGCCCCGTCGTAGTAGCCGGGATACTGCTCCAGCGAGCGACCGATGACGTACCCGCCCATCGACACCCCCGCCAGGTAGGTGTGGTGCGGTCGGCGAACGATCCGTCCGAAGTGGTCGGCCAGGTCCCTGGTGCCCAGCACCCCGGAGCGGATGTCGAAGCCGTTGCGGTCGTACGACGACGACGCCCAGGCGTACCCCTGCTCCAGGAGCCGTTCGCGCAACCCGAAGGCCGGCGGTTCCGGCGTGAGCACCGTGCCCTGGCCCCGGTAGCCGTGCGCCCACAGCACCAGGTTGCCGTTCCACCGGGCGGGGACCTCGATGAGGTAGCCGGCGTGGCGGTGTACGCCCTGGCGTACCGTCGTCGGCCTGCCGCCCACGACCAGCGGGGCCAACGGCGGGTTCTCGATCGTGTATCCGGGCAGCGGTTGGCCGCCACTCGGGTCGCGACCGGTGGCGCCGGCCGGCGCGGCACCGGCCAACCCGACCGAGAGGGTCAGCGTCACGGTGGTGGCGAGCAGCCGGCGGAGGGTACGAACGGGTGCGGACAGCATCGATGCTCCCCATCGGACGGATGTCGCCCCGCGGGCGACCAGGCGGGACGGTTGCCTACCGGCCGGTAGCGTCCTGAACCTAGGACCGCCGTCGACACGTGTCAATGGCTGCTCGGATCGACTGGCTGCCTGCTCGTGGTTGGTCCGAGCGCGCGTACCCGGCTGCCAGGGCGGATGGGCCGGTCGGGTTGACTGATCGGCGTGGACGAGTTGATCTGGAATGCGGCGCGGGCGTCGCGCGACTGGTTGGACGCGGCGAACGGCACCGGGCAGACCGAACTGACCTGCCGCATCCTCAAGCTGACCGAGGAGGCGGGGGAGGCGTCCGCCGCCTGGATCGGCCTGCTCGGGCAGAATCCTCGCAAGGGTGTCACCCACACCCGCGAGGACGTCGCGGCGGAGTTGGCGGACGTCGCCTTCACGGCGTTGGTGGCCATCGAGAGCCTGGGGTTGGACGCGCAGACCGTCCTGGACGCCTGCGCCGCGAAGGTACGGTCCCGCCTCGCCGGGTGAACGCCGCAATCCGCACCTGCCGGCCAGGCGTGGCGACCGGGCTTGATCGACTCGGTGTTCTTGATATCGGGGTGTCCGGGTGTCCGGGATGCCCCGACGTCCGCGAAGCCGAGTGGATCGTGCCCGGTGGTGGTGGCTCGGGGTCGTGGTCGGCGCCCGATGTGGGTGATTTGTCCGGCCGAAGGCGGTCCTGGGCTGTGACCGGTCGCATCCGTGGGCCGGAATCGTGGCCGGGGCGGGGTCGTTACATACCCTGACGATCGCAGCACCACCGGCTCGCCGCCCCGCCAACGGGGTCGGCCGCCCCGCCCAGCGGGGTCGGAATGCGGGCCCCGGTCCGGTCGTTACAGTCCCCACGAACGACCACCCGGTGACCGCCTCCATGTGGGTGCCGACGGATGGGCCACCCCCGGAATGACCCCCGGCCCCCGGTCGTTACCGATGAACCCGGCGCCATGAGCCCTCGCTCGTAGGTCGCCGATCCGATGCCCGGTGGGCGTCGACCCCCAATGACTTTCTCTGCTTTTCAGCGCCGGACGAGGTGCTCGCATCCTGCCGTTTCTGGTGGGGTGTTCTACCCCCGAAGGAGCTTCCCCCATGAAGACGATCGTGCGTAAGAGTGTGCTGTCTGTTGCTGGTCTGGCCTTTGCTGGTGGTGTGTTCGCCGGTCCGATCGCCGCGCACGCCGCCGCCCCGGTGGACGGTAAGCCGGTTGCGGTCGCGGTGCAGGCGGACAAGCCTGATGTGGGCAAGCTAATCCCGCACGGGACGCAGGGCGACCAGTCGCGTATCGGCCTGAATGATGAGCAGGTCGCCAACGCGAAGGCGATCATCGCCGCGACGAAGAAGGCGGGTCTGCCGGAGCGTGCCGCGGTGATCTCGATCGCGACGAGTCTGCAGGAGTCGAAGTTGGAGAACCTGGGTCACCTCGGCGACGCCAACGACCATGACTCGCTGGGTCTGTTCCAGCAGCGCCCCAGCTCGGGTTGGGGTACGCCGGAGCAGATCACCGACCCCGCCTACTCCACGACCGCGTTCCTCAAGGGGCTGCGTCAGGTTGACGGGTGGCAGGACATGCCGTTGACCGAGGCCGCGCAGACCGTGCAGGTGTCGGCGTACCCGGATGCGTACGCCCAGTGGGAGCAGCAGGCCGCTGATCTGGTCGGCCAGTACTGGAACAGCTGACCCCAGCACCACCGCTACCGCAGGACATCGCCCGCTGGCCGGCACCCCGCAACCCCGGGGGTGCCGGCCAGCGGCGTTCCCGGCCCGGTGATGGCCACCCGGACCGGGGCCGCTCCGCCGAGCGGATCCACCTCGACCTGGCTGTCGAGCGGGAACTGGTCGAGGAAGCGCCGGGTCGGCTCGTGGGCGTGCGCGTACAGTCGGGCGGTGGAGCGTACCGAATCGATGCTGGCGCAGACCCGGCCACCTGGCGTGGCCGACGTGGATCCCGGCAGTGTGTTGTTGCCCGGCCACGACGTGCCGTTGGGTCGGTACACGACGGTGCGGCGGCTGTTGCCGCAGCGGGTCCGCCGGATGGTCGGCGCCTGGTGTTTCGTGGACCATTTCGGCCCGGACGATGTGGCGCAACGGCCGGGCATGGAGGTGCCGCCGCACCCGCACACCGGCCTGCAGACGGTGACGTGGCTGCTCGACGGCGAGATCCTGCACCGCGACAGCCTCGGCAACGTCCAGCCGATCCGGCCCGGTCAACTGAACGTGATGACCTCGGGGCACGGCATCGCGCACTCCGAGCGGTCGCCGGCCGTCCACCCGCCGGTGATGCACGGCGTGCAGCTCTGGGTGGCGCTGCCGGACCCGGCGCGGGCCGGAGCTGCCGACTTCGCGCACCACGCCGACCTGCCGCGTTGGCGTGCCGGGGATCTGGAGCTGACGCTGCTGGTCGGTGAGTTCGCCGGGCAGCGCTCGCCCGCGGTGGTGCACACCCCGCTGGTCGGCGTGCAGGTGGAACTGAGCGGCGAGGCGCCGACGACGCTGGAGCTGCGGCCCGACTTCGAGTACGCCCTGCTGGCGATGTCCGGCGCCGCCGAGGCCGCCGAGGTGGGGTTCGAGCCGGGGGAGCTGCTCTATCTGGGTTCGGGTCGCCGGGAGCTGATCGTTCGCGGCGGGGCCGGGGCGCGGTTGTTGCTGCTGGGCGGTGCGCCGTTCGAGGAGCCGCTTGTCATGTGGTGGAACTTCGTCGGCCGCTCGCACGAGGAGATCGCCGCCGCCCGGGCGGACTGGATGGCGGGGGACGGCCGGTTCGGCGTGGTCGCCGACGATGCGGCGCCACCACTGCCGGCCCCGGCCCTGCCGACCACCCGCCTGAAGGCCCGCGACCGCACCGGCGGCCTGCACGGCTGACACCGCCCGACGAGGGCCGGGTGTGACCGAGGGTCACCCGGGTAGTCGCCGGGATGTCGAGCACTCTGATCACGCCCGTGGCGGACCGCAAGCGCCTGGCGCGCCGCCTCGCCGGCAGCGGACGGGGCTTCGCCGAGCAGTACGGCTTTCGGGTGACAAACAACCCCGCGAGTCTGTTCCAGGTGTTGTACCTGTCGGTGCTGCTGGCCCGTCGGGGCGACTTCCGTCGGGCGTTGGACGGGGCGCGGGCGTTGCGCGACGAGGGGTGGGACAGCGCGGCCCGGCTGGCCCGTTCACCCATTGAGGACCGGGTCCGGGTGCTGCGCGCCAGTGGTCAGCGCGGCGACGTGGACGCGTTGGCCGACGTGTTGGGTGACCTGGCCGGCACGGTGGTCGAGCGGTACCGGGGCGACCTGCGCCGCCTGCGGGCGGTGGCGCGGCACGACCCGGCCCGGGAGTTGGCGCTCCTTGGCGAGCTTCCGGGCGTGGACGGTCAGGTCGTCGAGTTGTTCCTCCGCGAGACGCAGGCGCTGTGGCGGGAGGTGGCCCCGGTCGCGGACCGTCGGGCGTTGGCCGCGGCCCGTCGGCTGGGCCTGGGCAGGTCGGCGGACGACCTGGCCGGCTTGGCCAGCGGCGAGTCGGAGCAGCTCGCCTGGCTGGTGGGGGCGTTGGCCCGGGTCGACCTGGAGCACCGGTACGCGGAGGTGACGGGCCGGCGGTGACGTGCCCTGGCCCACACTTCACCAAATTCTGACCAAACGGAGGATGTTCTGTCGTATGGTTGGACCCGGCAGTGGTGACCGCTCGGTTCGGGCGGGCATCCACCGCCTGGTGACCGCGACCGGTTCGGACGTGGTTCACCGCCTGGGCAGGCTTGCGTGGCGCCCTGGGTCGCGGTTCGCGACCAGGGGCGCCCGCCTGTCCCGGCCCTTCCTTCCGTGCCGCCCCGTGCCGTCCCCGGGGCCAACGCGACCCGCCCCCGCTCAGTTGGCCAGACCCGCCAACAGGTTCACGGTCACGGCGATGATGAAGGCACCGAACAGGTACGACACCATCGAGTGCCGGAGCACCGTACGACGCATCTCGTTGCTGGTGAGGTTGGTGTCGGAGATCTGGAACGTCGTCCCGATGGTGAACGCGACGTACGCGAAGTCGGAGTAGCGCGGCGGCTCGGACTGGTTGAAGTTCACCCCGCCGTCCGGGCCGGTGTAGTAGATCCGGGCGTACCGGGCGGCGAACACGGTGTGCACCACGAACCAGGACAGCACCACGCTGAGCACGCCGAGGCCGCCGTGCGCCTCCCGCCCCAGCCCGGGTGGCGCGCTCTGGGCGCTGGCCACCACCAGTCCCACGGCCAGCAGGCTCGCCAGGCAGGCGACGAGCAGCAGCGCGTCGCGGATCGCCCGGTTCGGGTCCTCGTGTACGGCCAGTCGGGCGGTCCGCTCGGCGTCCATCGGCCAGAGTTTGTGCCAGACCAGCGCGAGCCAGCTCAGCGCGCCCACGTCCCAGCCGGCGAGCGCGGCGAGCGGTAGGGGCAGCAGCAGCGCGAAGAGGCAGCCGGCGAGGACGCCCACCACCGCCACCACGGCGAGCTGCACCGCGGCCGGGAAGCGCACGTCCGGCGGGCGGGACGGCGGGCGGGAGGCGGGGCCGGTGGGGGTCATCGGCGACGCCCCGGTGTCGAAGCCGTGGCCGCCACCGCCGGGTCAGATGCCGCGCAGATGCTGCGAGACCCGGTTGTGCGTCTTGTCCCGGGCCTGCTCGGCGCGCTGCGCGGGGCCCACCTCGGGCGCGGCCTCGATGCCGGCCGACCGGGCGACCTCGGTGCCGTTGGCGTAGTCCACCGGCGGCAGGGCCCGCAACGCCTTCAGCACGTCCGGCGGGGCGCCCTCGCGTTCGGCCTCGCGGACCACGTCGTCCTTCTCGGCCGGGTAGTCCAGGCTCGACAGGTACTGCAGGACGTCGGCGTAGCTCGCCATGGCGTGGGCTCCCTCGGGGCATCGATGTGGTCACGACCGGCGGCGGTTACCCACCCGCCGGCCGGTCACGCCCGACCGGCCGAGGAATCCCGGCGCCGTTTCCCCTCCGCCGCCGCGGGTACCCGCAGACGCCGACGCGAGCCCGAGGGAGTACGCGATGAACTACGACACCTTCATCGACCAGGTTTCCCACCGCACCGCGACGTCCTCCGAGCAGGCGGTCGAGGTGACGCACGCCGTTCTGGAGACGTTCGCCGAGCGGCTGACCGGCGGTGAGGTCCTGGACCTGGCCGCCCAGTTGCCGCAGCCGTTGCAACTGGTGCTGAAGCCCAGCCCGAGCACCGAGCAGGCGGACCGGTTCGGGGCGGCCGAGTTCGTCGCCCGGGTGGCGTTGCGCGCGGGCGTGCGGGAGCCGGCCGCCCGGGACGCCGCGCGGGCGGTCTTCACCACCCTGCGGGAGGCGATCACCGGTGGTGAGTTCGACGATGTCGTCACCCAACTGCCGAGGGACTACCGGGACCTGGTGGAGCCGGCGATGGCACCGGGGGCGGCACTGCGCCGTGGCTGACCACCGCACACACAGCTGTTTACCAGGGCAACCATCGATGTCCCGCTTGGCGCGGGGATTCGGCCTGGCCTAACCTTGTCGTGCGAGGGGAGTACTTCCCACGAACCATTCCGGTCAGTACGGCGCGCCCGGCGCGCCTCGGGTGGTTGCCCATCAGGTGATGGGTGAAGGAGACCTCGAACATGACGGTGTTCGAGGAGACCCCAATGAGCGAAGTGTCATACCTGTCCGCCGCCAGCGACCTGTCGTCGGTGGGCACGCCCACGCTGTGGGCGGTGACCATCATCGGCGTACTCCTGCTGTTGGTGTTGGATTTCCTGGTCACGCGCCGCCCGCACGAGGTGTCGATGCGGGAGGCGATCGGCTGGTCGGCGTTCTACATCGCGCTGCCGCTCGCGTTCGGCGGCTGGCTCTGGTCCCGCTACGGCTCCCAGCAGGGCGTGGAGTACCTGACCGGTTACCTGGTGGAGAAGTCCCTCTCGGTCGACAACCTCTTCGTCTTCATGCTGCTGCTGGCCGCGTTCGCGGTGCCGGCCGTGCTCGCCCAGCGGGTGCTGCTCTACGGCATCGCCGGCGCGCTGGTGCTGCGGGCCGTCTTCATCGCCCTCGGCGCGGCGGCGTTGCAGACCCTCGACTTCGCCTTCCTGCTCTTCGCGATCATCCTCGTCGCCACGGCGGTGAAGCTGCTGCGCGACGCCATGTCAGGGCATCAGCAGGAAGTCGACATCAACAAGATGCGGTCGGTGAAACTGCTGCGCAAGGTCATGCCGGTGGTCGACGACTACCACGGCACGAAGATGACCGTCCGGCAGGGCGCGAGGCGAGCGCTCACCCCGTTCGCGCTGGTGGTGGTCGCGGTGCTGGCCACCGACATCGTCTTCGCCGTCGACTCGGTGCCGGCGGTCTACGGCATCACCGAGGACCCGTACCTGGTCTTCGCCACCAACGCGTTCGCCCTGCTCGGCCTGCGGGCGCTCTACTTCGTCCTGCACGCGGCGCTGAGCCGGCTGGTGCACCTCAGCTACGGCCTGGCCGTCATCCTGGCGTTCATCGGCCTCAAGCTCGGTCTGCACTGGGCGCACGGCATCTGGGACAGTGTGCCGCAGATCCCCACGCTGGCCTCGCTCGGCGTGATCGTCGGCGTGCTGGTGGTGGTCACCGTGACCAGCCTGCGCGCCACCCGTGGCGGCGACGTGCCCGAGGAGCGCGAGGTCGTCGCGGAGCGGCACTGACCGCGCCGCGCCGGGGCGACGAGGAGGTACGCGGGAAAGCTCCCGGCCGGGCCGGCGCGGGTGGTACGACTGTGCAATGGGAATCGTGTCACCGGGCTTTCAGGGTCGGCCCCGAACGCAGGAGCCGGCCCTGCCACCGGGCCAGTACCTGACCGAGGACTATCCGGTGCTCTCGGCCGGTCCGACGCCCCGGGTGTCCCTGGACACCTGGGAGTTCGTCATCTCCGCCGAGAACGGCAGCGAGCACCGGTGGTCGTGGCAGGAGATGATGGCCCTGCCGCAGGAGACGCCGACGGTGGACATCCACTGCGTCACCCGCTGGTCCAAGCTCGGCACCACGTGGCAGGGCGTCTCCCTGGACACCCTGCTCGACGGCGTCGACACCGGGGCCCACTTCGCGCTCACGCACTCCTACGGCGGCTACACCACAAACCTGCCGCTGGACGACCTGCGTGGCGGTCGGGCCTGGCTGGTGCACACCTTCGAGGGTGCGCCGCTGCCCGCCGAACACGGCGGCCCCGCGCGCATGCTGGTGCCGCACCTGTACTTCTGGAAGTCCGCCAAGTGGGTGCGCGGCATTCGTCTCAAGACGATGGACGAGCCGGGGTTCTGGGAGACCGCCGGATACCACGACTACGGCGACCCGTGGCGCGAACAGCGGTACCAGGGTGACTGAGCGCGCCGTGGCCACGAGCAAGCCACCCCGGACGGCCAACCGGTGGCAGGTCGGCCGGCTGGTGGAGCGTCGGGTGGAGACACCGACCGCGCAGACCCTGGTGCTGGAGGTGCCGGACTGGCCGGGGCACCTGCCGGGGCAGCACGTCGACCTGCGGCTCACCGCTCCGGACGGTTACCAGGCGGCACGGTCGTACTCCATTGCCGGGCCCGTCGTGGACGGCCCGGGTGGCCCGCGCATCGAGGTGACGGTCCAGCGCGTGCACGAGGGCGAGGTGTCCCCGTACCTCATCGACGTCTTTGGCGACGGCGACCCGCTGGAGGTCCGCGGGCCGCTCGGTGGCTGGTTCATCTGGCGGCCCGAGGAGACCGCGCCGGTGCAGTTGGTCGCCGGTGGTTCGGGCATCGTGCCGTTGATGGCGATGATCCGGGCCCGGCGGGCGACCGGCAGCAAGGCGCCGTTCCGGCTGATCTACTCGGTGCGCACACCCGGCGACGTGATCTACGCCGACGAGCTGCGCCGCCGGGTCCGCGACGACTTCGGCCTGGACATCGCGTACGTCTACACCCGCGAGGCGCCCGAGGGCTGGCGCGGCGAGCCGCACCGGATCGGGCTGGCCGACGTCAACACGCACGGCTGGCCGCCGGACCTGGAACCGCTCACCTACGTGTGCGGTCCGACCGCGTTCGTGGAGACCGTGGCCGACCTGCTGGTGGGGCTGGGTCATCCGTCGCGGCGGGTCAAGACCGAACGCTTCGGCCCCACCGGCTGACCGCCCGCCCGCTCCCGTACCGCGAGGAGATCCGATGACCGAGATGTCGTACCTGGACGGCAACATGCTCGACGGCCCGATGCGTGAGCTGTTCACCGTCGACCTGAGCAGCGCGATGGGCCGATGCGAAAACTGCGGGACGACCGGCTCGATGGCCAGCCTGCACGTCTACTCGCACGCCCCGGGCCTGGTCGCCCGCTGCCCCTCCTGCGCGGAGGTGATGGTGCGACTGGTCCGCGGACCGGACCGGGCGTGGCTGGACCTGCGCGGCACCACCTACCTGCAGGTGCCGATGCCGATGGAACAGACGTTTCCCGGCCCACTCTGACGGGTCGGCCGGGCGGGGTCAGGCGCCGGCGACGGCCCTGATCGCGTGAATCGCCTCGGCGACTCCACCCGACCACGGGGTGCCGTGGCCCGGCAGCACCCACGTCGCCTGGACGTCTTCGAGGTGGCGCAGCGACGCCAACGCCTGGTGGGGATCGTCGGTGAAGGGCGCGGGTTGCGGGCCCCGCTGGCCGGTCAGCACGTGCCGGGTGGTCAGGGCGTCGCCGACGAAGATCGCGTCGGCCACGGGCACGTGGATGGCGATGCTGCCCGCCGAGTGCCCGGGGACTCCGATGACGCGGGGCGCGCCGGGCAGGTCGAGCACCTGGCCGTCGTGCACGGTGACGACCTCGGTGAGGTGGGTGGTGCGGAGTCCACCCCTGCGCATCGCGTACCAGAAGAAGCCGGCCGTCGCGCCGAGCTTCATCGTGCCCCACGAGACGTCGGCCTTGACCTCGCCCCGCGCGCGGGCGGCGTCCGCCTCGTGCACGTAGATCGGCACTCCGTGGTCGCGCCGGAGCCGTTCGGCGAACCCGAGGTGGTCGGTGTCGCCGTGGGTGAGGACGACACCGCGGATGTCGTCCACCGAGCGGCCCAGGTCCGACAGCTCGGCCAGCAGCTCGCGCCAGTGTCCGGCCAGGCCCGCGTCGATGATCGTCACACCCTCGTCGGTGTCGACGAGGTAGACGGCCACGATGTCGTTGCCGATGCGGCGCAGGTGCGGGGCGAGCCTCATCGCCGCACCCGGGTCGGGATTGCTATCGTCAGCATGATGGCTACGATACATAGCCATCATGGCTATGGTCAATAGCCATCGGACCGACCCACCCATCCGGAGGGAAGCGGCATGCCCACGCCCGATCGGACCTCCCTCGACGCCATCGTCGACGCGGGACGCGACATCCTGGAGGCGGCGGGCATCGCCGGGCTGACCATGCAGGCCGTCGCCGACCGGGTCGGCGTGCGCGCGCCGTCGCTGTACAAGCGGGTGCGAAACCGTGACGACCTGGTGCGCCTCATTACCGACGCCACCGTCCGCGACCTCGGCGAACGGCTCGCGGCGATCGGTGTCGGCACCGATCCGCGCCGCGAGCTGGCCGAGCTGGCCCGTGCCTTCCGCGCGTTCGCGCACGCCCGGCCGAGGGGCTACCAACTGATCTTCGCGGCGCGACCCGACCCCGCCGGGCCCAGCATGGAGGCCCTGACCCGCGCCGTCGAACCCGTGCTGCGGGTGACCGCCACACTCGCCGGCGACCACCACGCCCTGGACGCCGCCCGCACGCTCACCGCGTGGGCGAACGGATTCGTCAGCATGGAGATGGCCGGGGCCTTCAACCTGGGCGGCGATGTCGACCAGGCGTACGAGTACGGGATCGCCCGCCTCGCCGACGCGCTGGCCCGATGAGCGCCGGCCGGCGTTTCGTCGCCGGCCGGCGCCGTGGTCGAGCCACTGTCCTGGTCAGACCTGGTTCGCGCCACCGTCGACGAAGATCTCGCCGCCGGTCATGAAGCTGCTCTGGTCGGAGGCCAGGAACAGCGCGGCGTTGGCGATCTCCTCCGGCTGGCCCATCCGGCCCAGCGGCACCGTGGCGGCGAGCATCTGCAGCAGCGCTGGCGCCTCCTGCGGGCTGGCGGCCAGCCCGGTGATGCCCGGAGTCTCGGTCGGGCCCGGGACCAGGGTGTTGACGCGGATCTGGCGACCGGCCAGCTCGGCGGCCCAGGTGCGGCCGAACGATCGGATGGCGGCCTTGGAGGCGGCGTAGACGCCGAAGGCGGGACCGCCCTTCGTCGCCGCGGTCGAGCCGGTCAGGATGATCGACGCGCCGTCGTTGAGCACCGGCAGGGCTTTCTGGACGGTGAACATGGTGCCGCGCACGTTGCGGTCGAAGGCATCCGAGTAGTGCTCCTCGGTGATGGTGCCCAGGGCGGCGAACTCCCCTCCGCCGGCGTTGGCGAACAGCACGTCCAGTCCGTTGCCGCGGGCCGTGATCGCCGCGAAGACGCGGTCGAGGTCGTCGAGGCTGCTGACGTCGCTGCGGATCCCCGTGGCGTTCGGGCCGATGGCCTGGACGGCCTCGTCCAGCTGCTGCTGGCGGCGGCCGGTCACGAAGACGTGCGCGCCCTCGGCCGCGAAGCGGCGTGCCGCGGCCAGGCCGATGCCTGTGGTGCCACCGGTGACCAGGGCGGTCTTGCCATTGAGCTGAGCCATGAGTCGTACTCCTTGGGGTTGGTGTTTCAGAAGCGGGACAGCAGCGTGGCGAGCTCCCGCCACTGCTGCCGCGGCAGGTCGGCGCCGTCGCCGGCGTCGGGCCGCAGGACGTGCAGGGTGACGTGGTCGGCGCCCGCGTCCAGGTGGGCCTGGATGCGGTCGGCGACGTCGTCGAGGTCGCCCCGGGCGACGAGGGCGTCGATGAGCCGGTCGCTGCCGCCCGGGACCAGGTCGTCCTCGCCGAAGCCGAGGCGGGCCAGGTTGGCGCGGTAGGCGGGGAAACCGATGAACATCCCGATGCCGTCCCGGGCGGCCGCCCGTGCCCGGCTCGGATCACGGTCGAGGACGACCGCCAGGTGCGCGGCGATGAGTGGGGCTTCGCCCACGCGCGCCCGTTGCGCCGCCGAGTACTCGGGCGTCACGAGGAACGGGTGCCACCCGGAGGTCCGCGAGCTGGCCAGATCGACCATCTTCGGACCCAGTGCGCCGAGAAGGCGCCGGTTGGCCGGAATCGGGTGGGCCGCTCCAGATCCCGACCGGGCCGAGCGCACGCCTCACCGTGTCCATGACGACTCCCTCCAGGATTTCTGTACCGCTCGGTATGAAACGAAACCTAGCAGGGTCCACCGCCATTCCCCCAACTTCTGTACCGATCGGTTTCGCCGGGCGGTAGAGTCGGTGCGGTGAGGAGGTGCGGAAGATGACCCAGACCGGACGACCGCGTGGTTTCGACACCGACGAGGCCCTGGATCGGGCGATGGAGGTGTTCTGGCGACACGGCTACGAGGGCGCCTCGCTGGCCGAGCTCACCGGGGCCATGGGCATCAACAAACCCAGCCTCTACGCCGCGTTCGGCAACAAGGAGGGCCTGTTCCGCACGGTGGTGGCCCGGTACGCGGACGTCGAGATGGCGTACGCGCGCGACGCGCTGGCCCAGCCCACCGCCCGGGACGTGGCGGCGGTGCTGCTGCGGGAGAACGCGGTGGCGCTGACCCGACCCGACCGTCCCGCCGGCTGCCTCTCGATTCAGGGCGGCACCGCCTGCGGCACCGACAACGCGGCGATCGCCGACTTCCTCGCGGCCAGCCGGCTGACTGGCGAAACAGCCCTGGCCGCTCGTTTCGCCCGTGCCGTCGAGGAGGGCGACCTCCCACCGGAGGTCGACCCCACCGCACTGGCCCGCTTCCTCAGCGTCGTCACCGAGGGGCAGGCCGTGCACGCGGCAGCCGGAGCCCGACGAGACCAACTGGAACAGTCGGCCGAGATCGCCCTGCACGCCTTCACCGCCGCGGCGTATCCCGTCCGCTGACCACGGCGCGCCGAAAACTCGGGTGCGGATGATCCCGGCTCGCACCTAGGCTCCCGCACCATCGGCTGGCGCGGCGTCCGGCCGGACGGGAGACGGGCGAAGCGATGACGGCACACCTGTTCGCGATCACGTTCGACGCGCACCAACCCCTGCGACTCGCGCGGTTCTGGTCGGGGCTCCTCGATCGGGACGTGGTCGACGATCCACAGGACGGCGTACTGGTCCTGCCCACCAACGACACCGAGTTCCGGATCCGCTTCGCCCCGTACGAGCAGCCGAAGGTCGTCCAGAACCGGATGCACTTCGACCTGACCAGCAGCTCGCTGGAGGACCAGCGGCAGAAGGTGGCCAGGGCACTGGAGCTCGGCGGACGGCACGCAGACATCGGCCAGGGCCCGGACATCGATCACGTGGTGCTCGCCGACCCCGAGGGCAACGAGTTCGACGTGATCCCGCCGGGCAACAACTTCCTCGCCGGCTGCGGGCCGGTCGGCGCTCTGGCCTGCGACGGATCACAGCAGGTCGGCTACTTCTGGAGCGCGGCGCTGGGGTGGCCGCTGGTCTGGGACCAGGGCGAGGAGACCGCGATCCAGTCACCCAACGGTGGCACGAAGATCTCCTGGGGTGGTCCGCCGTACATGCCGAACGGGGGCAGGGAGCGGGTGCGCTTCGACATCGCCCCGTCCGCCGACGTCGACCGAAAGGCGGAGATCGACCGTCTGATCTCGCTCGGCGCGACGGTCATCGACCTGAGCGACGTCGGCGGCCGGGTGCTGTTGGCCGATCCGGACGGCGTCGAGTTCGCGGTGTTGACGCCCCGCTGACCCGGGCCGCCCGGGTTCGGACGCCGTGGGTCAGTCGAAGACCGAGACGCGGGTGCGGTGGTGTCGGGGGGTCTCGATCTCGTCGAGCACCGCGACCGCGAGATCGGCGTACGACAGGGTCGTCGATCCCGACGGGGGGACGCGATCCCCGCCGAGGTGGTAGCGGCCCAGCCGAGGGCCGGCCGCGTCCAGCATCGCCGGGGGAGTGAGCATGAGCCAGTCGACCGGGGTGTCCGCCGCGCGGAGCCGGTCCAGGCCGGCGGTGTGCGACAGGGCGAACGGACGCAGGTGACCGGGGAACGCCGCGGGGTCGTCCAGGATCAGACGGCCCTGCTCGTCGCGAAGGTTGGCGAAGAGTCCGATGAGGACGAGGCGGGGCACACCGGCCTCGGTCATGCCGTGCAGGAGCGCGTCGACGGCCTTGACGAAGAACCGGTCGTCGAGCTGGCCGAGGGCGGCCAGCGCCTCGGGTCCGGACGCGGGGCTGACCGCGCTGACCACGGCGTCGTGACCCTCGGAGATCGTGTACGTCGAGTGCGGGTCCGTGACGTCGCCCCGGACCACCGCGACGCCGTCCGTGCCGATGTCGCTGATCGTGCCCGGATTCCGGACGACGGCGGTGACCCGATGTCCACGGGCGCGCGCCTCGGCGGTGATGGCCCGTCCCGCCCTGCCGCCGGCCCCGAAGATGGCGATGCTGCTCATGGATTCGTCCCCCGTCTGGCTGTCGCTGCGAACCCCGGGAACGGTATCTACGAGATACTGGTTACTACAAGGAAACTGGGATGGATGGGGGCATACCATGACGGAACTGGATCCCGAGATGTTCGATCCGATGTGCCCCTCCGGTGCCCTGCCGTTCCAGATCGGTGACAAGTGGACCGGGATGGTCGTGCTCTGTCTGCAGGGCGGGCGGCGTCGCTTCACGGAGATCCGGGTGCCGCTTCGGGGCGTCACACCCAAGGTGCTGACGCAGACCCTGCGAGCGATGGAACGCGACGGGCTGGTGGTGCGGACCGCGTACCCGGAAAATCCGCCGCGCGTCGAGTACGAGCTCACCGAGCTGGGGCGCACGCTGTTGACCCTGATCGAGGCGGCGCGCACCTGGAGCAAGGAGCACCTACCCGCCCTGCTCAGGGCTCGGGAGGAGTGGACACGATCGGCACCGGTCGGTCAGGGTGGTCGGCCGTGAGATACCTGCGTACCAGTGGTCCCGCCGCGATCCGGCGGCCCCGGCCCACCGACGCCGACGAGTTCGTCGCCGCCACCCGGCGCAGTCGGGACCTGCACCACCCGTGGTTGGTTGCGCCGGCCAGCCCGGAGGAGTACGACCGTTACCTGCGGCGCATCCGCCGCCGGGACAGTGCCGGCTACCTGATCTGTGACCGGGCCAGCGGTGCGATCGCAGGCTACGTGAACATCAGCGGGATCGTGCTGGGTGCCCTGCGTGGTGGTTACCTGGGATACGCGGCGTTCCAGCCGTACAGCGGGACCGGGCACGCCTCGGCGGGCGTCGCGCTGGTGATCGACCACGCGTTCCACACGGTCGGCCTGCACCGGTTGGAGGCGAACATCCAACCGGGCAACGAACCGTCCCGCCGGGTGGCCCGCAAGCTCGGTTTCCGGTTGGAGGGCTTCTCCCCGGACTACCTGTTCGTCGACGGCGCCTGGCGCGACCACGAGCGCTGGGCGATCACCGCGCCGAGCGTGTCCTGACGGCTGCCGCCCGCTCGCGCGGCAGAATAGTCCGGGCAAGAGCCGCAAACCGGGATGTACGCAACGACGGGGGTCAACGGATGTGATCCGGTTCCATTACCCTCAGCGAAGTGGCGGTCAGTCCTGGTAACGAGCCATGGCTGGTTCGCGTCCGCAGGACCGACGGCGTGGTGCGAGGCGCCGGGTTGGCGTTGGATGCTCGTCACGTCCTGACCTGCGCCCACGTCGTCAGCAAGGGCGGCGAGAGCAGGTCATCCAGCAGTGAGCCCTCCGGGGAGGTCCTTGTCGACCTCCTCGGCCAGCCGGGCAGCCGGACGGTGTCGGCCCGGGTCGTGCCCGGCTGCTGGTGGCCACCCACCCCCGACGAACGAGACGACATCGCGTTGCTCGAGCTAGCCGAGCCGATGTCGCAAGGCCCGTTCGCGCCGCTGCGCCGCACGGTGACCGTGGACCGCCGCGTCTTCATGTACGGCTTCCCGGCAACAGTCGTGCACGGCGTACGCGTCGAGGCGAAACTCAAGGGCCGGTCCGGGGCGGGGTGGGAACGGATCCAGATGGTCTCCGCGGCGACCGAGCTCCGGGTCAGCCGCGGCTTCAGCGGCACGGCGGTGGTCGACGCGCAGACCGGGCACGTCGTCGGGATGGTGGTCAGCACGTACGAGGTTGACGACCGCGAGGGCGACGTGGTCGGCGGTGCCGACCAGGGCAGCGGCCTGTCGTGGATGATCCCGGTCGAGACGATCCTGAACCGCCTCCCGTGGCTTCGTGACCGGGTGCCCGGCGAGTCCTCGGTCGACCCGAGCTTCCGGTCCTCCGACGGCACTCTGGCAAACCCGCGGGTCCTTCGTCAGATCGCGAACTTCTTCGGTCGCCTCTCGCCCGACAACGTGCTGGTCATCATCAACCAGCACCACGATTCCGACATCGCCGAGGCGGTGCGTCAGGCCGCCGTGCTCTCCAGCCGTGAGCTTCGATCATCGGTCGACTCGGATCACCTCTCGGACGCTCCGCCGATCGGCAGCATCGACCTCGCGGTGGACGCGACGGACCGGAGCACGGCAGAGGTCTCCCAGCGGATCGCCGACTGGGCCGACGGCGCCGACGCCGCGACCACGCCGCCGGAGGGCGACCGGGCCGTCGAGTCGACGCCTCGCTCGATGATCATCAACAACATCGACGAGGCCACCGACCCGGAGACGCTGCTGTCCGACGTGGTGCTGCCCCTGGTCGACCAGGCGTCGACACGGGATCTGCGGATGCTGCTGACCTTCCGAGGCGAGTCCATCCGGTTGCGTACCACGCTGCTGGCTCGTCGTGTCGCCAGCCTCCAGGCCAGCGAGGAGGCCGCCCGGCGGGCATACCGCAGGGCAGCCGCCATGGTCGCCGACGTGCCCCGGCTCCAGCCGATGGCGACCGAGCTGCGCATCCAGCTGACCAAGCTGCGCGCCGCCGCTGCCACCACCGACAGCGCCGTCCTGGCCAACCTGCTCGCCTCTTCCGAGCGCGCCACCGATCGGGCGCTGGCCGAGGCCGAGTCGGTCCGGCGGGAGATCGTGGCCCGGGAGGATCTCTGGTCGGAGCTGCGCGGCCGGCTGGGCGCCTATCGCGCGATGGCCGTGCAGCACGGCTTCGCCGAGGATCCCGCGCTCGGCACGTCGTACCGGGGCGGACACGACCTGCTCATGGCCGCGCCGTGCGATCTGGCAACCGCCGAGGCGGCGGTCCGCGAATACACCGAGGCGGTTTCATACCGAGTTGGCGGCCAACGCGGCGGGGGTGGGTCGTGACACCGTGCAACTGGCCAGGCTGCACCGGCACTGTCGACGAAACCGGGTTCTGTGACGTCTGCGGCCTGGCACCGCTGCCCGCCGGCACCGCCACGCCGGCCGCCGCGCCGTCCCGGTCGACCGGTCGCGACATCTGGACGGTGGCAAGCATCGTCCCCCTGCCGGTGCTGACCTTCTCGCCCGACGGGGCGACGACCGCACCACTGCGGGTGCCCGAGGAGTTCCGCTTCTGCCCCAAGGGTCACCCGGTCGGTCGGAGCCGGGGCGGACGACCCGGTCGGGACAGCGGGTTCTGCCCCTACTGCCCGACCCCGACGCCGTTCAACTTCCGTCCTGGCCTGCGCGCCAACGATGTCGTCGCCGACCGCTACAAGGTGGTCCGCTGTGTGGCCCGGGGCGGGCAGGGGTGGGTCTACCTCGCCCACGACACCCACAACGACCACGTCGACGTCGCGCTCAAGGGTGTGCTGCACGCCGCCGACGAGGCCTCCCTCAAGGCCGCCGTCGAGGAACGACGGTTCCTCAACGCGCTGGACCACCCGAACATCGTGCGGAGCATCGACTTCGCCACCCACGACGACCCGGTCGCCGGCCCCACCGGTTACATCGTGATGGACTACCTCGACGGCATGTCGCTGCGCAGGTTGCAGGTCGCCGCGAAGGACCCCCGACAGCCGGATGTCTCGCTGCCGATCGACCACATCCTCGCCTACGGTCACGAGATCCTCGCCGCACTCGACTACCTGCACCGGCGCGGGCTGCTCTACACCGACATGAAGCCCGACAACGTGATGCGCACCGCCGACCGGATCAAGGTGATCGACCTGGGCGGGGTCCGCAAGGCCGACAGCGGCACCGAGGGGATCGTCCACTCCGTCGACTTCTCGGTCAGCCGGACCGAGTTCCAGACCCGAGGGCCGACCGAGCGCTCCGACCTGTTCGCCGTCGGTCGTACGTTGGAGGAGTTGTACCGGTCCCGCACGCCCGGCCCGGATACTCCCGGCGCGGCCCCGGACGCCCTCGGCATCGAGTCGTTCCGCCGGCTCGTCGCCCGGGCGGTCCGTCCCGACTGGGACCGGCGGTTCGCCTCCGCCACCGAGATGTCCGAGCAACTCCTCGGGGTGTTGCGGGAGATCCTGGCGGGTCAACCGGACCGGCGTCAGCCCGAGCCGATCTCGCTCTTCCAACCCTCCGCCCGGCTGCTGGACGCGGGGCTCGGGCTGGTCCTGCCACTGCGTGTCTGGATCGACGCGGGCGACAGCACCCTGCTGGACGACGGTCTACCCGCCTCCGTCGATGTGGCGTTCGGCCTGGCGGTGCCCCGACCCGACCCGGACGACCCGGCTGTGGACGTGCTGCGCACGGTCGACGCGTCGGACCCGCAGGCGCTGCTGCGTGAGCTGGCCATTGTCGAGCAGACGTCGGTGGAGATCGAGTTGAGCAGGTGTCGGGCGCACCTCGCGCTGGCCGATCTCGACTCGGCCACCGCGGCGCTGGGTAGCGCCGAGACGATGACCGGCACCCGAGGCGACGTCGACTGGCGGATCGCCTGGCACCGCGGGCTGCTCGCGCTCGCCGCCGACCGGATCGACGAGGCGGGGCAGCAGTTCGACGCGGTCTACAGTGACATCCCGGGTGAGGTCGCCCCGAAGCTCGCGCTCGGCTACTGCGCCGAGCGGGGCGGCGACCACGTGCGGGCGGCTCGCTACTACGCGGCCGTCTGGCAGCGAGATCCCTTCCAGGCCAGCGCGGCGTTCGGGCTGGCCCGGCTCCGCCTGGCGACGACCGACCGGGCCGGGGCGGTGGCGGTCCTCGACGAGGTGCCCGCGCTCTCCCGGCATCACGACGCCGCCCGGGTCGCCGCGGCGCGGGTGCTGTCGTCCCGGTTGCCCGGCGGTCCACCCACCGCCGGTGAGCTCAACCAGGCCATCCACCGGCTGGCCGCGCTGAATCTCGACGGCGAGGCACGCGACCGACTGATCACGGCGATTCGGGAAATGGCGCTCGACCTGGCCCGTTCCGGAGACGCCGCCGATCTGACCGGCGGCCCGGTGCTGGCCGCGCCGCCGACCGAACGCGCCATCCGCGAGTTGCTGGAGGGGTCCTACCGGGCCCTGGGCCAGCAGGCGCACCACGCCGAACTTCCCGACCCGGTGGTGGTGGCGCGCTCGGGCCGCTTCCGGCGGGCCGTTCGCGTCGACGCCCGGCGCGCTGCCCATGACCTGCTCGTCGACCGGGCGAACGCGGTCCGACCCCGCACCCGATGGTGACGATGCCGACCCGGAACGGAGCGTGAACCGGTGGAAAGCGCAGTCGAGTTCGACCTGGAAGTCAACCAGAACAAGTTTCTGCGCGTTGGCGGTCGGGAGCTGCACGCGGTCCTCTCGGTCACCGGGCGGGGCCTCGCGGCTGAGGACGACACACCAGCCCGGTCGGATCCGTCGCGGCTGGTCGAGGTGCTGGTGATCGACTGCTCCGGGTCGATGGCGGACCCACCGACCAAGATGGCCGCGGCCCAGCACGCCGCCTCCGCGGCCATCAACGTCCTGCCGGATGGTGTCCGGTTCGCGGTGATCCAGGGGACCCACGAGGCCGCGCTGGTCTACCCGCCGACCCGGACGCTGGCGACCGCCTCGTCGGCAACCCGGAAAGAGGCCAGAGCGGCGGTCGCGCGCCTCGGCGCCAGCGGCGGGACGGCGATGGGCAGTTGGCTCGCGGCGGCACATGACCTGCTTCCGCCGTCATCGACGATCAACCACGTGCTGCTGCTCACCGACGGCATCAACGAGCACGAGACTGAGGACGCGTTGGAGCGCGTGCTGCGCAGCTGCGCCGGGCGGTTCGTCTGCGACCCCCGAGGCATCGGGGAGGGCTGGCACCCGCCGGACCTGCTCCGGATCGCCGCCGCGTTCAACGGCGCCGCCGAGGCGGTCCGGCGGCCGGCCGAGCTGGCAGCCAGCTTCCGGGAGTCCGTTCTCGCCGCGCTGACCAAGCTCCTGCCGGACGTACGGATCCGGGTGCGGACCATGCCGTACGCGCAGCTGGTCTTCTTCAAACAGACAAATCCCGTCATCCAGGATCTGACCGAGTACGCCGAGCGGGTCGACGAGCGGACGTGGGAGTTCGCCACTGGCTCGTGGGGTGTCGAACGCAGGGATTACCACCTCTGCCTGCGGGTCGAGGCACCCGACGACATTCTGGAGCGAGACCGGTTGGCCGCCCGGGTCGACCTCGTGGTCGACGGGGAGGTGCGGGCCACCTTCGCCAAGGTCCTCGTCAACTGGACGGTCGAGATGGCCAAGTCCTCCCGCATCGATCTCAGCGTCTCCCAGGTGACCGGCCAGGAGGACGTCCGGCAGGCCATCAACGCCGGCTGCGACGCGCTCGACCGCGGTGACCGGATCGAGGCACACGCGCAGTTGGCCCGAGCGGTGGCGTTGGCAACCGCGACACGGGACGAGGCCGCCCTGGAGCAACTGCGGCACCTGGTGGACATCGAGCCCAACGGCCTCGTCCGGCTCAGGGAAAACCTCAGCCAGACCGACATCAAGGTCAGCATCGTCGACTCGGTGCAGAACCCGTTGCAGCCACCGGTGCCACGGGTGCCGGCGGTCGCGGACAAGATCTGCGATGTCTGCCTGGAGACGTCGCCTGCCGGCTCGGAGAGCTGCGAAGCCTGCGGCCACCCATTCGGCGGAGGCCAGACGCCCGGAGTGCCGGTATGACGGCGGGTTCACGGACTCCGCCGCGGGTCAGCACCACCCGGCAGACCCTCGTGCGTCTGCGCGGGTGGCTGTTCGGGATCACCGCGCTCACCCTGGTGACAAGCCTGGCGGTCTTCCTCGGTGTCGCCAGCAACGCCGACGTCGCCGCGGAGCGGTCGGTGCCGGCGATCCTCGCCAGTTACAACGCACAGGACGCGCTGCGCAACGCGCACCTCGCGGCGGTGGGCAATCTCGGCCAGGGTGGCGTCGTCCTCGGTGGCCCCGGGGCGGACTACCAGCGCCAGATCGCCGCCGCCGGCCAATACCTCACCCTGTTGGCGGAGAACAACGCGGCCGGTGAGGGGGGCACCCAGGACATCCAGACCATCGAGGCGCTGCTGGTGACCTACACCGCGATCATCGGCCAGGCCGACGCGCGCTTCCGGGACGTCGACCTGAAGGCGCTCGGGGTGGCCGCGCTCCGGGACGCGGCGAGCCTGTTGAACGACATCCTCGTCCGGCTCGAGGATCTGCGGGGCAAGCAACTGCTCGCCCTGGACGACCAGGTGGACAACACCTGGACCAACAGGCTGACCGTGGCCGTCTGGGTGCTGCCGCTGGTCGCGCTCGTCGTGCTGTTGGTGCGGACACAGGTCTATCTGACCCGCCGCTTTCGCCGGACGGTGAACCTCCCGCTGCTGTTGGCCACGATCGCGGCGGTGGGGATGATGGCCCTCACCGCGTTGAGTCTCCTGTCGGCGGACAAATTGGACCAGGCCCGTACGGCGGTCCGTGGCGTTGACGGCAGCAGGCAGGGCCAGCTCGTCGACGTGGGATCCCTTGCCGCTTACGGCCTCGCGGAACAGGTGGAGTCGCAGTGTAGGAAGGCCTGCGCCGACACCCTTGCTGAGCTTCGCACCCCCTTCCCGTCTCCGTCCCTGTCCCTTTCCCTGTCCCTGTCTCCGTCACCGTCCCTTTCCCCGTCCCCCTCTCCGTCTCTGTCTCCGTCTTCGACGTCGGGTTCCGTCGCGAGGGACCCCGTCGTCGCGGACCGAGGCGAGGTCGCTGCCGACGACGCCATCACCGAGGATGCCGAGGGCGCGGCCAAGAGCTACGCCGGTGAACTCCTTTTGCCGGTGCTCGCGCTCGTCATCGCGGGGCTGGTCCTGTGGGGCTTCCAGCTCCGCCTGGCGGAATACCGAGAGCGGTGACCATGAAGCACAGCACACGGACGGCGTTGGCGATGGCCACGGTGCTGATCGCTGGTGTCGCGCTGAGCGGTTGCTCTGTCGAGCCGACTGAGGAACTGACGGTCTTCGCCTCGTGGGCTGGTGACGAGGAGGTTGCGTTCAAGGCGGTGCTGGAGGACTTCGAGAAGAGGTCCGGTATTCGAACTCGTTACCAGGGGCACCGCGACGTCAGCCAGGTGCTCCAGGTGGCGATCGAGCGAGGCCGCCCGCCCGACGTCGCGGTCCTGCCCCGCGTCAACGACCTGCAACGCTACGTCAACGCCGACCAGTTGGTGCCGCTGGAGGGCGCCGTCACGACCGATCCGGGCGCCGCTCCGCAACTGATCAAGCTCGCTCCGAAGAGCGGTCCGGCCGGCGCGCCCGACGGTGACGCGCTCCCCTACGCGGTCGCGATCGCCACAAGCCTGAAGAGCGTGATCTGGTACGACACGAAGCAGTTGGAGAAGGCCGGCCAGGGTCCGCCAACGACCTGGAACGAGCTGGTCGGCCTGAGCCAGCGCAAGATCGATGACGAGCAGGTGCGCTGGTGCCTCGGCATGAGTTCCCAGTCGGTCTCCGGTTGGCCGGGCACCGACTGGATCGAGGACATCCTGCTGCACCAGTCCGGCCCGACCTTCTACGAGCCGTGGACGCGTGGTGACCTCGCCTGGAACTCCCCGCAGGTCAAGGCCGCCTGGGAGACCTGGGGCTCCCTGTTGCGGGTCTCCGCGGAGGGGACGGCCCGCGCCAGCCTCTACACCACCTTCGAGACGGCGGCGAAGGGCCTGCTTCCGCGCCCGGAGGCGTCGGGGTCGTCCGCCTCCCCGCCGGCGGAGCCGGCGGCGTCCGACTCGCGGCGGTGTCACCTGGACCACCAGGGTTCCTTCGCGATCAGCAAATACCGGCCGAAGCCTTCCGCAAAGCCGAGCCCGACGGCTTCCGGTTCGCCGGCCCTGTCGTTGGCCTTCTTCCCGACACCGCCGATCGGGCCGACGGGCACCTCGGCGTTCAGCGAGGTTTCCGACGACGTCGCGGTGATGTTCGGGGACCCGAAGGACCCCGAGCGCGCCAAGGACTCCAAGGGCACCGAACGGGCCAGGAAGCTGATGAGCTACCTCGCCTCCACGCAGGCCCAGACGGAATGGCGTGAGCACACCGACGGCCTGGCCTTCAGCCGGCGCGGCGAAGCGCCCGCAGACCAGGACGGCGTCCTGGCGGCGGTCGCGCAGCGGCTGCGGACCGGCACTCTCTGCTGGGACGGGTCGGACCTGATGCCGGCGGCGATGGCTACGGCGTTCGAGCGGGCGGTCCTCGTCTACCTGGAAGCGCCGGAGCGCCTGGACAGCCTCCTGCTCGAACTCGAAAAGATCAGAACGACGGTGCCCAGGGCCGAGTGGCTGAATCTGATGTGCGTGCCGCCCGCGTGAGACAAGGACGTGAACGATGACGGAACTGCGCAGATTCGACCTCGACGGTGGCGGCTCGGTGGTGGTCGAGGTCGACGGTCGGGCCGGCGTGACGCCGGCCGGCAATGCCGGCAAGGTGGTGCGTGAGGCGCGGGCGACGTTCGACCGGGCGCTCTCCGAGGTCCGCGACGCCGCCTCCGCCGCGCTCGGCCAGTTCCAGTCGATGGCCCACCGCCCCGACGAAATCGAGATCACCTTCGGGGTGCAGTTGACCGCGGAGGCCGGCGCGGTGATCGCCCGGACCGGCGTTCAGGGCCAGCTCACGGTGACGGTGCGCTGGCAGCGGCCACCGACCGCGTAGGCCGGTCGGGACGTTTCACCCGGTCCGGGTGATGACGCTCAGTTCCCCCCTTCCTACCGTGGGTGTCATGGCTGCCGCTCGCGCGACCCCTGCCAACCCCTTCCCCGGCCCGGCCCTCGCGAATGCGGACAGCGCCGACCAGCGGGCCATCCCGCCCGAGCTGGGCACCGACTCCTTCGCAGTGCTCAGCGGGCCCACGTTCCTGTATTCCAACGGGTGCGGGAATGTGCCAATGGGCAGTATCGGGGGACTCGTCCACCTGGACACTCGCCTGATCAGTGGTTGGAGCCTGACCGTCAACGGCGGCGAGCTGCTGGTGCTGCGCGCCGAGACGATCGGCCACTATTCCGCGCAGTACGTGCTCACCAACTCGGAGTTGCCCGGGCTGCCGCCGAACTCGCTGGGCGTGCGGCGGCTGCGCTACGTCGGCGACGGATTTCACGAGCGGCTGGAGATGGTCTCCTTCCGACTGGAGCCGGTGCGGGTGGAGTTGCGGCTCGCCGTCGCCGCCGACTTCGCCGACCTGTTCGAGGTCAAGTCGAGGGTCCGGGACCGCTCCGACGAGATCACCCGTCAGCACGCCGCCGACGGGTCCGAGCTGTGCTTCTCCTATCAGCGCGGCGACTTCTCGGCGCAGACCCGGGTGTGTTGCGCGAAGCCGGCCGACCGGATCGAGGGCGACGACCTCATCTGGGAGCTGGAGCTGGGCCCCAGCGAGGAGTGGCAGGTCGACCTGCACGTGCCCCTGCCGCCCGGGATGGGGGTGGTCGAGCCGGTCCGGGGCGACATCGCCGACGTCATCCACGGCCGTGCCGACGATCCGCTGCGCCGGTGGCTTGACGACCGGGCGGTGCTGCGCAGCGACAGCGCGGCGTTGGAGCACACCGTGCGGCAGTCCCGTAACGACCTCTCCGCACTGCGGCTCGACCTGGAGGTCAAGGGTCAGCGGATCATGTTGCCCGGGGCAGGGCTGCCGTGGTTCCTCACCGTCTTCGGCCGGGACACGCTGATCACCGCCTACCAGACGCTTGTCGCCGGGCCCGCGCTGGCGAAGGGCGCGTTGCTCGCCCTGGCCCGGCTCCAGGGTGAGACGTGCGACGACTTCACCGACGAGGAGCCCGGCAAGATCCTGCACGAGGTGCGCAGCGGCGAGTTGACCCGCAGTGGCGAGAAACCGTTCGGGCCGTACTACGGCAGCGCCGACGCCACCCAACTCTGGCTGATCCTGCTCTCCGAGTACTGGCGTTGGACCGGTGACGACGAGACCGTCCGGCACCTGCGGGACAACGCGGTGGCCGCGTTGCGCTGGATCGACGAGTACGGCGACCGGGACGGCGACGGCTACGTCGAGTACGCCACCCGCTCGCCGGAAGGGCTGGGCAACCAGTGCTGGCGGGACTCCCCGGACGGCGTCTGTTTCGCCGACGGCCGGATCCCCGTGCTGCCGCTTGCCACCTGCGACCTGCAGGGCTACACCTACGACGCCAAACTGCGGCTGGCCGAGTTGTTCGACGGGCCGCTGGACAACCCCACGTTGGCGCGCCGGCTGCGCGACGAGGCCAACACCCTGCGCGAGCGCTTCAACCACGACTTCTGGATCGAGGAACGGGGCGGCTACTACGCGGTCGCCCTGGACGGCGACAAGAACCGGGTCGATTCCAAGACCTCCACCATGGGTCACCTGCTGTGGAGCGGAATCGTGCCGCCGGAGCGGGCCGAGGCGGTGGTGCGACAACTCATGTCGAGGGACATGTTCTCCGGTTGGGGCATCCGCACGCTGTCCCGGGAGGAAGCGCTCTACAACGCCCTCGGCTACCACCTGGGCACGGTCTGGCCGCACGACAACTCCCTCGCCGCGCTCGGCCTGGCCCGGTACGGCTTCCGAGCCGAGTCGAACCGCATCAGTCTGGCGATGATCGAGGCGGCCGAGCAGTTCGGTTACCGACTGCCGGAGGCGCTCAGCGGGTTCGACCGCGAGCGGCTGCTCTTCGCCGTGCCGTTCCCGACCGCGTGCAGCCCCCAGGCGTGGGCGGCCGGCACGCCGCTGGCCCTGATCCGCGCCATGCTCGGCATCAACCCGGTCAACGGCCGGTTGGTCCTCGACCCGGATGTCCCGGAGGAACTGGGCCGGATCACCGCCGAGCGGGTGCGGGCGTTCGGCCAACAGTGGGAGTTGGAGGCGATCGGTCGCAGCGGCCACGTCCGGCTCCAGCCGAGCTGAGCGCGGCTGGCGCGTCCGACGTTTGTCCCGGGCCTCGACGGGAAACGGCCCGCAATGACGAAACCTCGTGTGGTGATCGTGGGGGCCGGGTTCGCCGGTTACCACGCGGCGAAGACGTTGAGCCGGATCGCCCGGGACCGGGCCGAGATCGTGGTGCTGAATTCGACCGACTACTTCCTCTACCTCCCGTTGCTGCCCGAGGTGGCGGCCGGGGTGGTCGAGCCCAAACGGATCGCGGTGCCGCTGACCGGGACGCTCAAGGGCGTACGCGTGGTGATCGGCGAGGCCGACCACGTCGACCTGCAGAACCGCTGGGTCGGCTTCACCCAGGCGGAGGGGGAGAAGAACCGGCTGGCGTACGACCGGCTGATCCTCGCCGTGGGCAGCGTCAACAAGCTGCTGCCCATCCCCGGGGTGACCGAGTACGCGCACGGCTTCCGCGGCCTGCCCGAGGCCGTCTACCTGCATGATCACATCGTCCGGCAGCTCGAACTGGCCGAGCAGGCCGAGGACCCGGCCGAGCAGCAGGCCCGCTCCACGTTCGTGGTGGTCGGGGCGGGTTACACCGGCACCGAGGTCGCCGCGCACGGGCAGTTGTTCACCGACCGGCTGCACGCCCAGCGGCCTCGCCTCCCGGTCCGGCCGCGGTGGATGCTCCTGGACGTGGCACAGCGGGTGCTGCCCGAGATGGACGAGCGGATGTCGAACACCTCGCACCGGGTGCTCAACCGCCGTGGCGTGGACGTCCGGCTGGGCACGTCCGTGGCGGAGGCGACCTGCGACGGGGTGAAGCTCACCGACGGCGAGTACGTGCCGACCTGCACCCTGGTGTGGTGTGTGGGGGTGCGCCCCGACCCGTTCGTCAACGAGTTGGGCCTGCGCACCGACCGGGGTCGGCTGGTGGTCGACGAGTTCCTCAACGTCCCCGGCTACCCGGAGGTGTTCGCCTGCGGCGACGCCGCCGCGGTCCCCGACCTGGTGAACCCGGGAAAGATCTGCGGGATGACGGCGCAGCACGCGCAGCGGCAGGGCAAGCGCGCGGCGCACAACATCGCCGCGTCGTACGGGTTCGGCAAGCGCAAGCCGTACAAGCACCACGACCTGGGCTGGGTCGTCGACCTGGGGGGCAAGGACGCGGCGGCGAACCCGTTGCAGGTCAACCTGGCCGGGTTGCCGGCCAAGACGGTCACCCGGGCGTACCACCTGATGGCGATGCCGGGAAACCGCACGCGGGTCAGCGCCGACTGGGTGCTCGACGCCGCGTTGACCCGCTCGGCGGTGCAGTTGGGGCTGGTCCCGGCGAACGCGGTGCCGCTGGAGAGCACCACACCCGAGATCGCGTCCCGAGCCCGCTGAGCGGGCCGCCCGCGCACCGGCCGGTCAGCCTCGCGCGGCGGGGCCGGCCGGTCGCCGCGCGTCCGGGCCGGCCGGCGGCGCGGGCCGCAGCCGGCGTGGGCCGTACTCGCGCAGCAGGGTCTGCGCGATCCCGGCGGCGGGGATGGCCAGCAGCGCGCCCAGCAGACCGGCCAGCTCCGCCGCGAGCAGCACGCTGACCAGCACGGTCAACGGGTTGAGCCGGACCGCCCGGGACAGGATGAACGGCTGCAGCAGGTGGTTCTCCACCTGCTGGTAGATCACGAAGAAGACGAGCACCACCACCCCGGCGGTGGGGGAGTGCAGGAAACCGGCCCCGGCCGCGATCACCGCGCCGAGCGTCGCGCCGACAAGCGGTATCAGGTCGGCCACCGCCACCAGCAGGGCGATCACGGCCGCGAACGGGACCCCGGTGACGACGAGCACCACGAATGTCAACACCCCGCAGACCACGCTGATCAACAGGTTGCCGGTGAGGTAGCCGGTCACGGTGCGCGACACCTCCCGGCCCACCCGGCGCAGCCGCTCACCCTGACCGTCTCCGGCCGCCGCGAGCAGGCCGCGGGTGATCCGCGGCGCTTCCAGGACCATGAGGTACGCCAGCACGACGACCGTGACCAGCCCGGCGACCGTCTCGACGACGCCGCGCAGCACGCCCACCGCTGGTTGCCGCAGTCGCGTGCCGAGATCACGGAGCTGGTCGGAGTGCTCGCTGACGTACCGCCGTGCGCCGGTGCGCTCCAGCAGTTGCCCCAGCGGGCCCCGTCCGGCGCGGGCGTCGCGCAGCAGCTCGGGCGCCTGGTCGGCGAACCGGGCCAGCTCGCCGGACAACGGCACCAGGATCAGCGCGGCCAGGACCGCGATCAGCACGAACGCGACGAGGAACACCAGCAGCGTGGCTACCGAGCGCCGCCGCACGAGGCGGCGTTGCACGCGGTCGACGAGGGGTTTGAGCGCCACGGCGAAGAACGCGGCGACCACCGCCCAGACCAGCACCCGGCGGGTGGCGTACACGAGGACCAGCGCGAGTGCGGTCGCGAGCAGCAGACCGATCACGATCAGGGTCCGGCGGGCGGTCACCCGGTCGTCGGCGTTGCTCATCCGCCGCGCCTTCCCCGCACTCGCCGTCGGAAACCCGGCATTGCGGACGCGACGCCGGCTCGGTGGGTGTGCGGGGCGGCGAGGGGCCGACGTCGACCGCTCTTCAGGTGCGTGCTGGCCGGCCGATTCGACGTCGCTCAGCGGCGCCCGCCGTCGTCCGCGTCGGTGAGCGGGTGCGCGCCGGCGACGAACGTGTCGAGTGCGGCGGCGTGCAGCAGCCCGCCTGGCACGGGGTCGCGCAGGGCCGCCACCGCCAGCCGGGCGACCGGCAGCCCGCCGGGGCGGGACGTCGCGGCCAACACGACGTTGCCGTACCGGCGACCGCGCAGCATCCGCCGGTCGCCGAGCACGCACACGTCGGCGAAGACCGCCCGCACCGTGGCCACCTGGACCCGGGTGGCGACCAGGGGCGGCAGGTCCGTGACGTTGACCAGGAACATCCCGTCGGGGCGCAGGACGCGGGCCACCTCGGCGGCGAACTCGACGGTACGCACGTGCGCGGGCATGAGGGCGGCCCGGTAGATGTCGGCGATCACCAGGTCGTGGGTACCGGCCGCGGTGGCGGTGAGCGCGTCCCGGGCGTCGGCGACCTCCACCCGCACCTGCGGCGGCAGCGGCGGCAGCTCCCGGGCCACCAGCTCGACCACGGCCGGGTCCCGCTCGACGACACGTTGCGGGGAGCCGGGCCGGGTGGCGGCCAGCCAGCGGGGCAACGTCAACGCGCCACCACCCAGGTGCAGCACGTTCAGCGGGGCGCCCGCCGGGGCGGCCAGCTCCACCGCCGAGGCGATCCGTCGCACGTACTCGAAGTGCAGGTGCCGGGGATCCTCGACATCGACGTACGACTGCTCGACCCCGGCGGACAGCAGGGTCCGCCCGGTCCGCCGGGCCGGGTCGGCGACCAGCTCCAGCCGGTCGGCGGCGCGGTTCATGACCGGCACGCTAGCTCAGGTCCGGGACTCGGTCGGCGGGTGACCCGGCACGGCCGACGGGCCGGCGGAGCGGGAGGTCCCGCGTCCACCGGCCCGACGGTGCCGCCACGTCCGGTCAGCCGCCGGCCATCCCGGCCCCCACCTCGTCGATCGCGTCGTCGATCCGGTGCGCGAGGTCCACGTCGAGCGCGGTCACCCCGTTGGCCTGACTGGTCCGCACGGTCAGCACGGCGGCGGTGTCGCCCGGACGTCCGATGCTCGGTCCGCGCCCGCTGTCCTGGCGCATCCGGTCGAGTCGGTCGAGCACCCGGTCCAGGTTGTCCGCCGGCAACGCGACCACCCGGTGCAGGCCCTGCGTGTCACCGGCCCAGTAGGGCAGGTCATCGAGCGCGGCGTCGATCGCGTCCGGGTCCAGGGTGGGCGTGGCGGTGGAGGCCCCCACCAGGCCGCCGCCGGCCTCCGGTGGGTTCAGCAGGTCACGCAACCCGTCGGGTACGTGCAACGACTCGACCAGGTCGTTGTCCTGCGCGGCGAGCGCGGCGATCGTCGCCTCCGCCTGGTATCGGGCCTGCTCGGGGGTGTTGCCGCTGATCCGGCCCACCTCGGCGAGGAAGCCGGGCAGGTCCCGGTGCCGCTCGATGCCGTCGACGGGCAGCACGTCGTGCAGCGACGCCGGCACCGCCGCGAGCAGGCGTTGCCGCTCGGCGGCGTCCAGGGCGAAGGCGAGGACCAGCACTGTCGCCTCGGTGCCCACCTTCGCCGTCTTGAAGTCGACCCCGGCCCGGCGACGGACCTCGTCGACCAGTTCGTGGTAGCCCATGGCGCCCACTCCGGCCGTGCCGGTCGGCGGGGACGGCTGCGGCCGCGGATTGTCGGCGCTGCCGACCGGCGGCGGCGCCGGCCCGCCGCGCGTGCTGTCCGGCTTGTGCGGTCCGGCCGCCGGTGGGCCGGTCCGCCTGCTTTGGTCGAGGCTCGTGAGCTGCTTCGAGGCGCTCAGGCTGGCACCGATCTCGCTGGGCTGGCGACCCTGGTCGCGGGCCTGTCGAGCCAGCGCCCGACGCCGCTGGTTGTCGCCCTCCATCTGCTTGCGCATGGTGGCACCCCTTCCGCTGGGGATCGTGGGCTGTGTCAGCCGCGTTCCCGCCGTCCCGGGAGCCGAAACGGACGCCGCCGGGCCTGTCGGCCCGCTGTCCGGGACGCTTCATCCGGCGGGGGTGAGGGGTGCTCACCCACCCGGCCCGCACGATCGGGTCAGGACCGAAGTTCTTCCGAGGTACGCGGAAGGAAGGTCGTCATGAAGCAGATCGTCGAGATCGTCCCCGCCCGACGTGGCTGGTACGCCCGCTGGCAGCTCACACCCGAGGTCACCAGGTGTTACCCGGTGAGCCTGTGGGCGCTGCTGGAAGAGGCCGACGGGACCGGCCGTGAGGTCATCGGAATGGACTGCATCGGCCAGTGGCCCGGCGCGGACGACAACGAGGCGGGTGGGCAGTTCGTCCGCTACCTGTACCAGACGCCCGATTCGGGAGAGCCCGACGACGTCGATCCGGCCCCGACGGGCGAGCTGCGCGAGAACGGTCCGAGACTCCAGCCGATGACGACACCCTAGACATTCCTCCGGCCCCCGACCCCAGGTCCCAGGGTCGGGGGCCACCCCGCTCCCTCGAGACCCACCCGACCGGGCATGGGTGTCAGTGGGGGACCGCCGTCGAGCGCCCGCTCTCCACGGCGTACGCCCCCGCGGCGAGCGAACCGACGGTCGTGGGGGTCAGCGTCAGCGAGACGACACCGCCGGGCAGCACACGCGCGCTTCCTTCGGGGGCGGCGAGTGTGGCGGGCGTCGACCCGTCGGGGAACAGTCGTTTCCCGGTCCCGACGACCACCGGGTACTGGAGCAGCCGGTACAGGTCGACAAGCCCGGCCTGGTGGAGCGCCTGCACGAGCTGCCAGCTGCCGTGCACCTGGAGCTCGTTGCCGGGAAGGCCCTTGAGCCGGCGCACGCTGTCGACGATGTCGCTGCGCAGGACCGTCGTCGGGCTCCAGTCGGCCTCCTGGTCCGTCAGCGTCTCGCTGACGACGTACTTCGGCAGCGTGTTCAGCTTGGTGGCGATCGGGTCGTCCGGCGCGGTGACCTTGGGCCAGTACCCGCCGAGCAGGCCGTAGCTCGTGCGGCCGAAGAGGAACGCGTCCGCCTCACGGAACCAGCCCTGGACGACCTCGTTGGTGTGCACGGATGCGTGCGGGACGAGCCACCCGCCGCGGTCGAAGCCGCCGGAGCGGTCCTCGTCGGGGGCTCCCGGTCCCTGCATGACCCCGTCGAGGCTGACGAAGACGTTGACGCTGAGCAGCACGATTCTCCTCCGAATTCCGGAATTGGAACAGCCCGCCGAGGGCTGGCAGACGGAGGCTAGCTGCCTGGCCGCGGGCAGATCTTGTACAGGAACGACACCGTCGCGTCGCCCGCCTGCATCTCCCGCGCGGTGTGCCCGACGTAGCGCCGCAGGGCGTGTGCCAGGTGAGCTTGGTCGAAGTACCCCAGTGTCTCGACGACCCCACGCCAGTCGCGCCCATCGCGCAGCATCGTGGCCGCGGCGTTCACGCGGTCGATCTGGGTCACCGCGGTCTGCGAGAGCCCGGTGATCGTGCGGTACCGCCGCTGAAGGGTCCGGCTGGACGGACGGCCCTCCGGATGCCCGGCGATGTGGTCGTCGATCCCGAGACGTGGTCGCACCAGCAGACCCGCGTCCCGCAGGCGCCGGACGAACTGCTCGACATTGTCGTACGTCGGCGCTTCCCATGCCTCGCCGCCGATGACGATTCGGCCCGAGTCCGTCACGGGGAAGGGCACGTACCCGTCGACGATCGAGGTTGCGGGATGCGGCCGAAGTACGGTGCCGAGCGTGAGCCGGATCCCGAGGAACTCGGCGTTGGCGGGGACCGGCGCCGTGCTCGCCCTGGTCTCCGGACCGCGCAGTGTGGCGAGGAGCTGCCCCCGCATCCGCGTGAGGATCAGTTGGCAGCACGTGCGCGCCGCGGATGTCATCGTATCCTCGGCGTCGCTGTCGGTGCGCCACACCCGATCGACGATGCTCGCGTCCGTCTCGGTGTCACGGTGCTCGAAGCGCAAGCGCGGGCCCCCCTCAGACGACGCGCGACACGTGTCCCCTGCCGAATCGTCGGGCGACGGGGAGGGCAGCGGGTCAGCCGATGGCGCGCAGGTCGTCGTCGGCGTGCTCCACGGTCAGCAACTCGGTCAGACCGGTGCGGTCCAGCATCCGTTGCAGGTGTGGCCGGGCCCCGGTCAGCCGGATCGCCCCGGCGGCGCGGCGCACCACCAGCAGCGCGCTGAGCCCGGAGGAGTCGCAGAGGCTCACGCCCGTCAGGTCGACGAGCACCTGCTGGTCGCCACGCAGTTCGGCGGCGGCGGCGATCAGCTCGGGCGCGGAGGCGTAGTCGAGCTCGCCGGTCAGCCGCAGTCGGACGTGCCCGGCGTCGGGCCGGGTGGTCTCGATGGTCAACAGCTGGTCAGACATCTCACCATGTTCTCAGCCAGGTGGACGATCGCAAGTCGGGGGCCGGCGACACGCCCGCCCGCCGCCGCTGCGCCGCTGGTGGCGGCACCTCGGCAGCCGCGCTGAGATGCCGCTTTGCGCGTCCCGGCGTAGGGTGGGCCGGAGAGTTTGGACCATGGACGCCGGTTCCGGTACGGGTTCGGGTGGACGACAAGGAGTGAGGCTCAGCTGGTGACTGCTTCCGACGTCAGGGACTGGGACCCGGGCGACGGACGGATCCTCACGCCGAGCACGACACCGGCTCCGGCGTGGGGCGCCGACGTGTCGCCTCGGCCCGCCGCGACCCCTCCGCCCCGCTCCGGCCCACCGCCGTCGACCCTGGACCGCGACGCCGCCCCGTCCGACTGGTTCGAGGTCGTCGAGCACCTCCGTGAGGGCCTGGTGGTCTGTGACGCCGACGGCATCGTGCGCCACGTCAGCCCGGTGGCCGAGCGGTTGCTGCCCGGCGTGACGCCCGGTGAGCCGCTCAGCGCGGCGGGCGTGCCCGGCCTGAGCGAGGGCGACCCCGGCGGCTTCACCTACCGTGGACGTCGGTTGACCGCCCGCCAGGTGCCCCTCTCCGGCGGCCACTGCTGCTGGTACGTCGAAGACGTCACCGACAGCGTCGGCCGCGCCGACGCGCTGCTCGCCGAGCGGGCCCGCTCGACCTTCCTGGCCGTGGTCGGCGCCAAGCTGGGCAACCCGCTGCACCCCGCCCGGGCCGCCGCCGCGATCGTGCGACTCGCCGTGCCGACCCTGGCCGAGGTGGCCGTGCTGGTTCTCGCACCGCGTTCCGGTCGGGCCGGCTGGTGGCGGGCCTCGGGCACCGACGACGAGGTGGCGTCGGTGGACAACGGCGTGCTGGCCGGCGGTGAGCTGCCCGCCGCCATCGCCGACGCGCTGACCGGGGTCGAGCCGCACGCCCTGGACTGGCTGGTCGAGCAGGCTGTCGACGCCGGCTGGCTGCCCGAGCCCGCCGGCGCCGCGACCGCCGCCCGGGTCGTCCCGCTGCCGGGCCGGGACGCGCCGGTCGGTGTGCTGCTGGTCGCCCGTCGCGCCTCCGACTCGTACGACGACGTCGACGCGGAGCTGATCCGCGCGTTCGCGGCCCGTGCCGGCGCGGCGATGACCACCGCGCTGCTCTACCGCGACCAGACCGAGGTCGCCGACACCCTCCAGGCCAGCCTGTTGCCGGTCGAGCCGGCCGAAGCCGCGGGCGTGCAGTGGGGGACCGCGTACCGGCCCGCGCAGGCGGGGCTGCGCATCGGTGGCGACTTCTACGGCTCGCACCGGCTCGCCGACGGCGGCTCGGTGTTCTTCCTCGGCGACGTGTCCGGCAAGGGGGTCGAGGCGGCTGTCTTCACCGGCCAGCTACGCCAGTGCCTCCAGGCGCTGCACCGCCTGGAGTCGCACCCCGGGCGGTTGCTGCGGCTGCTCAACGACGCGTTGCTGGAGACGACCCAGGCGCACGGCCAGGGGCGTTTCGCCACGATCGTGCTCGGCGTGGCCCGTCCGCATCGCGACGGTGGCCTCACCCTGACCATGGCCGGCGGTGGGCATCTGCCGCCGCTGGTGCTGCGCGCGTCCGGCGAGGTGGAGTCGGTGCCGCTGCGCGGCATGCTGATCGGGGTGGTGCCCGACCCCCGCGTCGGCGAGGTGACCGTCCGGCTGGCTCCGGGCGAGACCTGCCTGCTCTACAGCGACGGGGTGACCGAGGCCCGTGGCGGCCGTCGCGGCGACGAGCAGTTCGGCACCGAACGGCTTGTCGCCGCGGTGACCGGCTGCCAACGGATGCCGGCGCCGGCCCTGGCCGAGCGGGTCGAGCAGGTCACCTGCGACTGGTTGGCGCAGGGCGACCACGACGACATCGCGGTGCTGGCGCTGCGGGCGGCCGGCCCGGGTGGGCGCGCGCCGCGGCACCTGCACTCGGTGCCCACCCCGTTGCACAGCGACCCGCCCGGGGAGTTCGACGCGTGACCGCCCCCACCGCCGCCGTCGACCCGAGCGACGCCTACGTCGGCTACCTGGACTGCCTCGCCGACGCCGACGAGTACGCGGCGATCGACATGGCGATCGGCCTGCTCGACGCGGGCGTGCCGGCGGAACGGGTGCTGCTCGACCTGGTCGCGCCCGCTCAGGCCGAGGTGGGCGAGCGGTGGGCGCGCAACGAGTGGAGCGTCGCCCAGGAGCACGCGGCCACCCACATCAGCGAACGGGTGGTGGCGGCGGTGGCCGCGCACGTCAACCCACGCCCGACCGGCGGGCGGGTCGTCGTCGCGTGCATGGACGGCGAGTGGCACGCGCTGCCGCCCCGGCTGGTGGCCGAGGTGCTGCGGTTGCGGGGTTGGCAGGTGACATTCCTCGGCGCCAGTGTGCCGGCGGCGCACCTGGTGTCGTACCTGCACCGCTACGACGCGCACGCGGTCGCGTTGGCGTGCGCGCTGCCGATGCGGCTCCCGCACGCCCATCGGATGATCGAGGCCTGCCGCCGGTCGGACGTGCCGGTGGTGGTCGGTGGGCGTGGGTTCGGTGCGGACGGCCGGTGGGCGCGCCGGCTCGGGGTGGCCTGGGCACCGAACGCGCCCGCGGCGGCCGAGCTGGTCGCCGACGAACGGGCGCTGCGCGGGGTGCCGCCGGCGCGGCTGGCGCACCTGGCCGACGACGAGTACGCCAGCCTGGTGCGGCGTCGTGCCGAGCTGATCGACAGCGCGTTGGCCGACCTGCGGGAGCGGGTGCCGGTGACGCGCGCCTACACCGCCAGTCAGCTCGACTCCACCGTGAGCGACCTGGGTCATGTGGTGGATTTCCTGGCCGCGGCGGTCTACGTCGACGACGCCTCGTTGTTCACCGAGTTCGTCGAGTGGCTGGCGGGGATCCTGTCGAGTCGGGGGGTGCCCGGGGCGGCCGTCGCCCGGTCCCTGGAGCACGTCGCAGGCGCGTTGCGCGACTTCCCCCGGGCGGAGCGCATGGTGGCCCTGGGGCGTGCCGCGCTGCCCGACGCCTGCCGCTGAGCGCCCACTCGCCCACGTCGCTGTCGATCACCGCGCGCTGCGGTCCGCGGGGCGACCCTGCGTATACTTGCCGCACCGCAAATGTCCCACCCGAGGGTGGAGCGAGGGGGAGTACGGTGACGTTCAGCGTCAGCAACGTCGAGCGCGACGGCGGTGGCGCCTGCCTGCGTCTGGCGGGTGAGCTGGACATGAGCACGTCCCCGGAGCTGACCGCCGCGATCGACCGGCTCATCGCCGCCGGCGAGTCCCGGGTGTTGCTCGACCTCACCGACCTCACCTTCTGCGATTCCACCGGGATGGCCGTGTTCGTCCGGGGGGACAATCAGGCCGCGGCCGACGGGGGGTGGCTTCGGCTCGTCGGCGCCAACGGCCGCGTCGAGCGGGTGTTGCGGATGACCGGCCTGGCCGACGTGTTGCGCTACGAACCGGAATCGGTCGACCCCGCGTCCCGCACCGCCTCCTGATGGGCTAGATTTCCCCGCCAACGCGGTGACCGTCAGGTCCCGTCCCCGCCGACCCGAGGCAGGTAGTGATGGGCGCAGACAGCCCGCAGCCGGTACGAATCCTGGTCGTCGACGACGACCCCGGTGACGTACTGATGATCGAGGAGGCGTTGGCGGACTCCGACGTCGACAAGATCATCGACGTGGTCAGCGACGGCGAGGAGGCGATGGAGTTCCTCCGCGCCGAGGGCCGGCACCAGCAGGCCCGCCGGCCCGACGTGATCCTGCTCGACCTGAACATGCCCCGGATGGACGGCCGGCAGGTGCTCGGCGCGGTCAAGCAGGACGAGGACCTGCGGACCATCCCGATCGTGGTGCTGACCACCTCCAACGCCGACACCGACATCGTCGGCAGCTACACGTTGCAGGCCAACGCGTACGTCACCAAGCCGATCGACCTGGACGACTTCAACGACGTGGTCCGCCGCATCGACGAGTTCTTCGGCCGGGTGGTCGTGCTGCCCAAGCGCGTCTGACGCGGGCCCCGTGCGCGCATGCTGAACATTTTTCCCGAACCTCCTCGGTCGTCGCGGTCGCGGCCGAGGATCCAGGAGGGGAAGTAACAGCGGCTGCCTGGGGGGCGACGGGATGAGGTTCTCCATCGTTGAGACCGGTTACGACGTGCGGCAGGTCGATTCCTGCCTGGACGAGTTGGGGATCCGGCTGTCCCGGCTCGCGACGCGCGCCGTGGGCGTCGCCGGGGCCACCGGCGAGTGGGACGAGATCCGGCAGGAGGCGGCGTGGCTCAGCGGCCTTCTCCAGCGGCTGGACCTCGGCGACACCGCCGTCACCCGGGATGCCGGTGCCGCCGAGCGGCGTACCGCCGCCGAGATCCTGGCCCAGGCCCGTGCCGAGCTGGACGAGGCCCGCGCGGAGGCACAGCAGGTGCGCGAGCGGGCGTACGAGGAGGCGGTGCAGGCCCGGCGCGACGTCGAGGCGGCGCTGTACGCCCGGCGGCGAGGTGCGGCACGGGTGGACGAGATCCTCGGTCAGGTGACGGAGGACCAGGTGCCCGTCGACACGTCGACCGCGGCTGCCGGCGTACCGGGGAGCCGGGTCGGAGTCGGCGGCCTGGACGCGGGCGCGGAGCCGCCGTCCGGCCGGCACTGAGAAGGTGTCGGCTCAGGCGGTGAGCGCCGCCGCGACGGTGGTCGCCCGATCCTCGTGCTGGGCGTACGCGTCGGGGTAGGCGGAGATCTGCACGGCCTGGGCGGCTGCGGTGACGCTCATGTCCTGCCAGCCGGGGATCTCGTTGAGCGCGCTGTAGAAGGCCCGCGCGGCGTACGACGGGCGCATCAGCTCGGCCACCGTGCCCCAGCCGCTGCTGGGCCGCTGCTGGAACAGCCCGAGCGAGTCGTGGTCGGAGCCGCTGCCCTGGTTCGGGTAGTCGGCCGACTCGGGGAGGACGTCGCTGGCCAGGTTGTAGAGGTTGCTCTCCTGCATGGCGGTGGCCAGGGCCACCACCAGGGCGCGGCGCGGCATCTTCAGGTCCAGCCCGACGTCCACGATGATCTTCGCGTTGTCCATCTGGGCCTGGTCGAGGCCGGCGACCGGGCGGGGTCGGCGGGGCTTGACCGGCTTCTTGGGGGCCTTGCGCGCGACGGTGGGCGCGGGGGTGGGCGTTGCCGTCGGGCTGGGCAGGATCCGCGCGGGGGCGAGGTCACGGTCGAGCGACCGGGAGGCGCGCTCGTCGGCGATGGCGGCGCGATCGGCCACCGCCTCGGCGAGTGGCTCCACGGGGCGGATCGGGTCGTCCCCGTCGCCCCGGGCGGTGGCGACCGCGACGAGGCTGAGGCAGCAGGTGACGCCTGTGGCCAGGGCTATCCGGATCGGGGTCGAGCCGAGCAGGGGACGCCGGGGCGGTTCGGGGACGCGGTGCCGGCCGATCGTCCGTTCGGTTGATGCGACGTCGCCCGGGTGGGTGGTCGGGCGCGTGTCGGTCAGCTTCTGGTCGGAGGGGTCGTCGGGATGCACCTGACGAGGTTAAAGACCCAATTGCTCGATATCGCCTGTCCGTACGGTGGCCTGCGCCACAATTTGCCCAGATCGTGCCGACTTCACGCACCAGACCTCAGTAGACCGGCCCAATCCTCTCCGATGGGACTAGACGGTTATTCCCGATTAGCCGGTCGATGACGGTCACGCCTGCGGACCGACCGCCGAGAATCCAGGCAGAACCCAGGGTCCACCGATCGCCCGATATCGACTCCACCGAACGGCCAGCCCTCACCTCGCCCCGCCGCATGATCGTGCTGGATCCTGGAAATAGGGGCCTCAACCACGATCGATGCCACTACAACCAGGATCGAGCACGATCATCAGGCGGCACGGTCGAGCGCGGCGGCGGTCGAGCCGGCGGCAGTCGAGTGGCGCGGCGGTCGAGCCGGCGGCGGTCGAGTGGGGCCGGACCTCAGTGGCGACCGTTCTCCGCCGGCGTGACGGTCAGCCGATGGCGGCTCGTGTCGCCGCTGGAGAACGGCCAGAGGCGGTCCGCGTACTCCACCAGGTCGGCCAGTTGATCTCGACTCAGGCCGGCCGACGAGATCGAGGCGTGCACGTCGGCCCGGTAGAGGCCGTCGTCGTCACGCCCCAGCTTCGCCTCCGCGCGCACCTGCACGGTGTGCGCCTCGTCGGTGATCTCCCCGGCCGCCTCCACCGCAGCGTGGTGCAGGCAGGACGCGAAGGCGGCGGCCAGCAACTGCTCTGGTCGCAGCCCCGTGCAGTGCGCCGCCAGTGGCGACGCCAGCGGGGTGGAGAGCCCGCCATCGTCGGTGCGTACGTGACCGCCCTCGGCGGTCGCGGTGGCCTCACGCAGCCAGGAACTCGGATCCGACATCGCGGTTCTCCCGTCGCTCGGCAGGTCGCCTACCCGGCCCCCGCCCGCCGAAACGCCGCGCCCGCGCTCAGCCGTCCGCCGAAACGCCGCCGCGCCCGCGGTCAGCCGCCCGCCGAAACGCCGCGCCCGCGCTCAGCCGTCCGCCGAAACGCCGTCGCGCCCGCGGTCAGCGCCCGGAGGCCGCCTCCGGCTCGTCGAGCAGGACCACCGCCTCGGTCGCCTCGGCGGCGGCCCGTTCGGTCCACGCCGACGTCGGCGCCGGCCGGCGGGGCGTCGGGATCGCCATCGGCACGTACACCCGGGCGTCCACGGCCTCGGCCAGCAGCAGCGCCGCGACCATGCTGCTGGGGCGCAGCGTGGGATCGTCGGCCAGGCAGGAGTGGCACAACTCGGCCACCTCCGGCGGGAGCCCGTCGATCTCGGGCAGCGGCTCCGGTGGCTGACTGCGACGTACGCCGAGCAGTTCGGTGCTGGTGCTCGCGTGGTACGGCAGACGTGCGGTCAGGCAGTAGTAGAGGACCACGCCGAGGGCGTACATGTCGGAGGCGGGGGTGGCCGGGGCCCGCTCCAACTGCTCGGGCGCGAGGTAGGCAGGGGTGCCCAACACCATCCCGGTCGGGGTCGGATCGGGTGCGCCGGCGGGGATGGCGATGCCGAAGTCGAGCACCTTCACGCCCGACGGGGTGAGCATGACGTTCGCGGGCTTGACGTCGCGGTGCACGATGCCCTCGGCGTGTGCGGCGGCCAGCGCCGCGGCTACCTCCGCGCAGACCCGTACCGCGATCCGCCAGTCCAGCGGCCCGGCCCGCAGGTGCGCGGCGAGCGTCTCACCCTCGGCCAGCTCCATCACGATGTAGGGCACCGCACGACCCGGCCAGGTCGAGGCGGTGCCGAAGTCGTGCACGCTCGCCACGTTCGGGTGCACCAGGCGGGCGGCCGACCGGGCCTCCGCGCGGATCCGGTCCACCGGGCCGCCCTGGCGGTGCCGGCCGTCCTGGTCGTCCGGACCGGGAAGGATGAGCTTCACCGCGACCGTCCGGTCCAGCACCTGGTCGTGCGCCCGCCACACCTCGGACATCCCGCCCACACCGATGCGCTGCTCGAGCTGATACCGCCCGTCCAGTGTGCGCATCGACCGCTCCTTGCCCTCGCTCCGCCGACGGCGGGTGTTCCGGTCGCGGTACCCGAGCGCCAAGCTGGGCAAACCGCAGCGGTGTTCGGGGGGATCGGCGCGCGTACCGCGCTGCGCCGACGGCGGCCGGTGCGGTAGCTTGCGAGCCAGAGCCGGCGTCACTGATTGTGCCGGCACGGTCACCCAGGGGGACGCCGCGATGAGCGAGGTCACCGTACGCTTCGTCGGCGGGCCAGCGGACGGCCTGGTCCGTCTCCTGCCGGCCGGGTCGGACGGCGCCCCACCACCGCGCTGGATCATGCGGCACCCGGACGGCACCGGGCCCGTGCAGCCCGGCCCGGACCACCTCTACGAACGCGACCGGCCCGACGACGCGGGCGGTTGGAGCATGCGGTTCGTGCGCACCGACGCGTACGGGGTGTCCGAGTGACCACGAGGCGGTGCTGACCGGTGGCGACGCCGGCGTCGGGTCGGGCCGGCCGCACAGCTGGCACACAGCTCCCGCAGGGGCGTGGCACAGACGTCGCGGCCACGATGGGCGCCATGGTCACACACGGGCAGACCGCGCCGAGCCGGATCGAGCTGCGTCGCCCCGACGGCGAACCCGTCCGGGTGCTGGTGGTCGACGACGAGGCGACGCTCACCGACCTGCTGTCGATGGCGCTGCGCTACGAGGGCTGGCAGGTCCGCAGCGCCGGCAACGGCATGGCGGCGTTGAGCGCCGCCCGACAGTTTCAGCCGGACGCCGTTGTCCTCGACGTGATGCTGCCCGACCTGGACGGCTTCCAGGTGCTGCGCCGGCTGCGCGAGCACGCCCCCACCGTCCCGGTGCTCTTCCTGACCGCCCGGGACGCCGTCGAGGAACGCATCGCCGGCCTGACCGTGGGCGGCGACGACTACGTGACCAAGCCGTTCAGCCTGGAGGAGGTGATCGCCCGGCTGCGCGCCCTGCTGCGCCGCTCCGGCTTCGCCGTCGCCGCCCGGGAGGACGCGGTCCTCACCGTCGGTTACCTCAGCCTCGACGAGGACAGCCACGAGGTCCGCCGCGACGGCCACCTGATCACCCTCACCGCTACCGAGTTCGAGCTGCTGCGCTACCTGATGCGCAACCCACGCCGGGTGCTCAGCAAGGCGCAGATCCTCGACCGGGTGTGGCACTACGACTTCGGCGGCCAGGCCAACGTGGTGGAGCTGTACATCTCGTACCTGCGCAAGAAGATCGACGCCGGTCGGGCGCCGATGATCCACACGTTGCGCGGTGCGGGCTATGTCCTCAGACCCGCCGAGTAACCGCCGCCCACTGCGCGCCGCCCGCCGGTGGCTGGCCGGTCGTTCCCTGCGTACCCGGTTGGTGTTTGCCCTTGTCGCGTTGCTGGCGGTGGTCAGCGTCGCCGTCGCCGGCCTCACCACAGTGGCGCTGCGGCACGTCCTGATCGCCCGGATCGACGCCGAGTTGGCGCCCGCCACCGTCCTGCGGGGTGAGCGTCCGGGGCGGCCGGCGTTCCCGGGCAGTGGCCCGGCCATCCCACCCGGGTCCCCGTCGGGCACGGTGGTCGCCGAGATCACCGGCGGCCGGGTGACGAGCGCCCGGACCCTCACCGACAGCCCGTCGGGCGACGACCCGTTCCCGGACGAGCAGACCGTCGCGGTCGGGGAGGTCGCCGCGCTGGCCGACCTGCCGGTCGACGCCCGACCGCGCACCGTCGACCTGGGCGCCCGCGGCGACTACCGGGCGGTGGCCCGGCAGTACTGGGACGGCCGGGTACGCGTCGTCGCCGTCCCGCTGGCCGGCGTGCGGGAGACCGTCCGGCGGCAACTCGCCGCGCAGGCCGGGGTGGTCGCCGTCGGGCTGCTCCTCGCGGGCGCGGCCGGGGCGCTGATCGTGCGGGCCACGCTGCGCCCGCTCAACCGGGTGGCCGCCACCGCCACCCGGGTCACCGAACTGCCCCTGGACCGCGGCGAGGTGGCGCTCGCCGTCCGGGTCCCGACCGCGGACACCGACCCGCGTACCGAGGTCGGCCAGGTCGGCGCGGCGCTGAACCGGATGCTGGGCCACGTCGCCGACGCGCTGTCCGCGCGGCAGGCCAGCGAGACGCGGGTACGCCAGTTCGTCGCCGACGCCAGCCACGAGCTGCGGACGCCCCTCGCGGCGATCCGCGGCTACGCGGAGCTGGCCCGGCGCGGGCGCGACGAGGTCCCCGCCGACGTGGCGCACGCCCTGCGCCGGGTGGAGTCGGAGAGCACCCGGATGACACGCCTCGTCGACGACCTGCTGCTGCTGGCCCGTCTCGACTCCGGTCGGCCGCTCGCGGCGGACCCGGTCGATCTGACCGCCCTGCTCGTGGACGCGGTCAGCGACGCGCACGTCGCCGGCCCCGACCACCACTGGCAGCTCGGCCTGCCCGAGGTGGCGATCCGGGTGCCCGGCGATGCCGCGCGGCTGCACCAGGTGGTGGCGAACCTGCTCGGCAACGCCCGGGTGCACACCCCGCCCGGCAGCACGGTCGTCACCACGCTCGCCGTCGACGCCGACAACGCCGTGCTCACCGTCGCCGACGACGGACCCGGGGTGCCGGCGGAGCTGCGACCGGAGATGTTCGAACGCTTCGCGCGCGGCGACAGCTCCCGGTCCCGGGAGCACGGCAGCACGGGCCTCGGCCTGGCGATCGTCGCCGCCGTGGTGGAGGCCCACCACGGCACCGTCGCGGTGGACAGCGCTCCGGGCCGGACCGTGTTCACCGTCCGGTTGCCCCATGCCAGCGCGGACACCTGATCGGCTCGCGGGTGCAGGTGTGGGTCAGCCGCCCAGCATCCCGGTGAGGACCTCGACGACGCGTCGCGTGTGACGCCCGTCCGGGTCCTCGTCGGTGTTCAGGTCGGTCACGCTCATTCCGAGCAGCCGGTCGGCTCGGGCCAGTGGGGTGACGAGCGCGATCAGGTCGGCCCAGCGCAACCCGTCCGGCTCGGGGTAGGTCACCGCGGGCAGATCCCGCGGGTCCACCACGTCCAGGTCGAGGTGCAGCCAGGCCGGCCCGTCGGAGTCGGTGGCCAGGCCCGCCCCGACCGTCGCGGCGCCCCGGCGCAGCACCTCGGCGGCGTTCACCTGCTGGATCGCCGGGTCGATCCGGGCCGCCTCGACCCGGCTGCTCTCGTCGCTGGCCGGGCGGTGCCCGAGCAGGTGGACCCGGCTCGGCTCGATCAGCGCGCGGCCGGAGGAGATGGCGGCGGGGCCGTGCCCGCTGACCACCGAGAGGTCCATGTCGGCGGCCTCACCGGTCGGTGAGGTCGCGCCGTCGAGGAAGTCCGGGTGGGCGTCCACGAACCACAGCTCGGTCTTCGGCGGCAGGGCCCGGCAGATGCCGGGCAGGATCGCGCAGTCCCCGCCGAGCACCAGCGGTCGACGGCCGTCCGCCAGGATCGCGCCGACCCGCGCGGCGATCGCGCCACCGGCCCGGACCAGGCCCGCGGCACCGATCACCCCGCTGGCCGGGTCTCGGATCGGGTCGCGCAACCGGGCCTCGTCGATCTGCCCGCCGTCGTCGGCGGACAGGGCGTCGTGCAGGCCGGCCCGGCGCAGCGCGGCCGGTGCCCGTTCCTCGCCGCGCCCAGCGCCGGAGGAGTCCAGCGGGGCGTCCACGATCATCCAGCGCACGTCCGCAGCGTACCGGCGCGGTGGGGCGTTTCGACCACATTCTGTGGCGAGGCTGGGAGTCCGCGAATGTGCCCGCGACGGCGATGACGAGCGGCGTACGGTGAGGGACAAGTCCGGCTTTCTGGGTCAAAAGCCTCATGGTGTACGCCTGGGACCGGGGTCGGGACAGGCGAGGGCAAGGAGCGATCGGTGATACATCTGGCCTACCTGGACGCGGGATCCGGCAGCCTGATCGTGCAGGCCGTCGTCGGCGGGGTGGCCGGCGCCGCGGTCGCCGCCAAGCTCTACTGGCGACGCCTCGTCGACAGGTTCCGCCGGCAACCGACCGACCAGCGGTGAGCGGGCCGGTCCCCACGATGGCGATCTCAACCACCGAGGTACGACAGGAGCCGGCCTCCTTCCGCGACCCCGCCAACCGCGTCTTCCACGTCGGCGACGAGGTGCTGCGCGGGCTCGACCCGCAGGCCGCCGAGCACTGGCGCGCCCTGGCCGGCAGCACGTTCTTCCCGGCCCTGGTCGCCGCGCGCAAGATCTGCGCCACCGAGGACGCCCCGTCGACACTCGTGCCCGCCGCGACCGGCGCACCCTGGGCCGCCGTGCTACGCCACGAGCGCATCCCGTTCGTCTCCCACCCGTACGAGTGGTCGTTCGGCATGCTGCGCGACGCCGCCCTGCTGCACCTGGAGATCCTGTCCGCCGCGCTCGCCGACGGCTTCACCACCAAGGACGGCTCGGCGTACAACCTGCAGTGGCGCGGCGCCGAGCCGGTCTTCATCGACATCGGCTCCTTCGAGCCGGTCCGCGAGGACGAGCCGTGGGCCGGTTACCGGCAGTTCTGCCAGACCGTGCTCTATCCGCTGATGCTCACCGCCCACCTGGGCGTCGACTTCCAACCCTGGCTGCGCGCCCGGGTCGACGGCATCGAGGCCGACGAACTCCGGCCCCTGTTCGGCGGGACCCGCCGGCTGCGCCCCGGCGTGCTGACCCACCTGCACCTGCACGGCGCCATGCAGCGCCGCAACGCCGCCGCCAGCACCACCGACGTCCGCGACCAGCTACGGGCCGCCGGCTTCTCCCGGGAGCTGCTGCTGGCCACCGTCCGCGGCATGCAGAAACTGGTCCGCAAGCTGGACCATCGCCCGGCGGAGAGCCACTGGTCGGACTACCAGCACACCTGCGGCTACTCGGCCCGCGACCGAGTGGCGAAGGAGCAGTTCGTCGCCGCCGCGGTGGCCGCCGGCACCCGCCCCCGCCTGGTGCTCGACCTCGGCGCCAACGACGGCCGGTACTCCCGACTGGCCGCCGGGCACGCCGACTACGTGGTCGCCGTCGAACAGGACCCGGCGGTGGTCGACGAGCTGTACCGGAAACTGCGCGCCGAGGGACAGCGCCGCATCCTGCCGCTGGTGCTGGACCTCGCCGACCCGTCACCCGGCGGCGGTTGGCGGGGCGTCGAGCGGGCCGGCTTCGCCGCACGGGCCTGCGCCGACGTCGTGCTCGCCCTGGCCGTGGTGCACCACCTGGCGATCGGGCGCAACGTGCCGCTGCCGGAGGTGGTCGACTGGCTGACCGGGCTGACCGCGCCCGGCGGCGCGGTGGTGGTGGAGTTCGTCGGGCCGGAGGACCCGATGGCGACCCGGCTGCTCGCCAACAAGCCCCCCGGCCTCTTCCCGGACTACCGGCGCGACACCTTCGAGGCGTTGCTCGCCGCCCGGGGCCGCATCACCGACCGGCTGGAACTGCCCTCGGGCACCCGCACGCTCTACCGGACGGTGGTGGGTGGCTGACCCGGCCGCCGCCGACCCGCCAGCGGCCTTCGGGCGGTGGGCCCGGGGCTGGCGGGGCGAGCTGGGCCGGCTGCTGGAGGTGGCCGCGCTGGTCGGGCTCGTCGTCACCCAGCCACTGCTGGACGTGCTCGGCCGCAGCCCCGACTTCTTCCTCTTCCACCGCGCCGACCCGGCCCAGATCCTGCTGCTGACCGCCCTGGTGGCGGTGCTGCCCACGAGCGCGGTGGCACTGCTCGGCGCGCTCAGTCGACTGGCCGGCCGGACCGCCCGCGCCGTCACCCACACCGGGCTGGTCGGGCTGCTGCTCGCCGCCCTCGCCGTGCAGGTGGGCCGACACGTGACGCCGCTTCGGGGCGTACCCCTGCTGTTCGTGGCCGTGCTGGCCGGCGCCGGCGGCGCGGCCGCACACCGGCGGTGGCGGGCACCGGGCCGCGTGCTGCGACTGGCCGCCGCCGGGCCGGTGGCGTTCGTGGCGCTCTTCCTGTTCGTCTCACCCACCTCGGCGGTGGTGCTGCCGCGCGGCGGCGGCGGGGTCGCCGGCACCGCGCAGGGCGGCGGCGCGCACCCGCCGGTGGTCATGCTGATCCTCGACGAGCTGCCGCTGGTCAGCCTGCTCGGCGCGGACGGGCGGATCGACGCCGCGAGGTACCCGCACTTCGCCGAGTTGGCCGCCGGCTCGACCTGGTACCGCAACGCCACCGGCGTCAGCGGCTGGACCCCCAACGCGCTGCCCGCGATGCTCACCGGCCGGTACCCGGCCAAGCCCGTCGCCCCGCACTACTCGCAGTACCCGGACAACATCTTCACCGCCTTCGGCGGCCTGTACGACATCCGCGCCGAGGAGAGCATCACCCGACTGTGCCCGCCCAGCCGCTGCGACCAACCGGTCGCCCCCGAACAGGGGCTCGGCGTCCTGGCCCGGCAGACCGGCAGGCTGCTCGGCCAGCTCGCCGGGCCGACGGAGAGCGCCGTCGACCCGGAGGACTCCTACCGGGAGCAGACCCGGGCCGAGGCCGGCCTGGACGCCGCCGAACCGGCACCGGCCGACCCGACGTTCCGCTGGGACAGCCTGGACGACAACCAACCGGCCCGGTTCACCAGCTTCCTGGCCGGGTTGCGGCCGACACCCCGACCCACCCTGCACTTCCTGCACCTGCTGATGCCGCACTCGCCGTGGGCGTACCTGCCCTCCGGGGCGCGCTACGACGCCCCCGAGGACCTGCCCAACGACGGCGCCGGCTGGATCGAGCTGGCCCGGCAGCGCCACCTCGCCCAACTCGGCTACACCGACCGGCTGATCGGCGAGACCCTGCGGACGCTGCGCGCCAGCGGCCTCTACGACCAGGCCCTCGTCGTGGTCACCGCCGACCACGGCGTCAGCTTCCGCCCCGGCGCGCAGGGCCGAGGCCTGGACGCGATCAAGGCCGCCGCCGGTGAGGTCGCCTGGGTGCCGATGTTCGTCAAGGAACCCCGGCAGCAGGCCGGGCGGGTGGACGACCGCAACTGGGAACACGTCGACCTGCTGCCGACAGTGGCCGACGAGGCGAACCTCCGGCTGCCCTGGCCTGTCGACGGCCGCTCCGCCCGGCAGGCCCCCCGCACCGACGGCACGAAACACTTCTACGACCGCCCCGGCGTGCCGCTCACCTTCCCCGGCGGGGTGCCCGCACCACCGCCGCTGCCGACACCGCACCCCCTGGTCGGCACCGAGGTACGCGCCGGACCGGCCGGCGGCAACGCCCGGGTGGCCGACCTGGCCGCGTTCACGGCCACGGACCCGGACACCGGCACCCTCCCGGCGCTCGTCTGGGGCGACGTCCCGGACCGGATCCCGGACGGCACGCTGCTGGCGGTGGCCGTCAACGGCCGGATCGGCGCCGTCGTCCCGGTGGTGCCACCCGACCCCGGCGGACGTCGGTTCGCCGCCCTGCTCAGCGACGACAAGCTGTTCCGCGCCGGGAGCAACCAGCTCGACGTCTTCCAGGTCGCGACGGACGGTACGCTGCGACGCCTCGCCCTGTCCTGAGCCGGTCTCGGGTACTGGGATGAGGGGTTTCCCGGTGGCGCGGTCGGGAATCGGGTGACGCATGCCTCACCGCCGAACCACGGCGGGCGTTGTCCCCCGAGCCGCAATTACGGTAGAAGCGAAGGCAATTCAACGTAGATCTGCCGGCGAAGCGAGGAACCACATGACGGAAGTCAAGCTCGATCACCCCGGTGGGCAGCTGTCGATGCCGGTACATTCCGCGGTCGAGGGCCCCGCCGGTATCGGGGTGAGCAAGCTGCTGAAGGAAACCGGGATGACGACGTACGACCCCGGTTTCGTCAACACCGCGGCTGCCTCATCGGCGATCACCTACATCGACGGCGACGCGGGGATCCTGCGCTACCGGGGATACCCGATCGAGCAGCTGGCCGAGAAGTCCTCCTTCCTGGAGGTCTCCTACCTGCTCATCTACGGTGAGCTGCCGACCGAGCAGCAGCTGACCGAGTTCACCGAGTGGATCCGGCGGCACTCGCTGCTGCACGAGGAGATGCGTCGCTTCTTCGACGGCTTCCCCCGGGACGCCCACCCGATGGCGGTGCTCTCGTCCGCGGTGAGCGCCCTGTCCACCTTCTACCAGGACAGCCTGGACCCGTTCGACTCCGAGCACGTGGAGATCTCCACGGTCCGGCTCATGGCGAAGGTGCCCACCATCGCCTCGTACGCCTACAAGAAGTCCATCGGGCAGCCGCTGCTCTACCCGGACAACTCGCTGGGGTACGTGGACAACCTCCTGCGGATGACGTTCGGCGTGCCGGCGGAGCCGTACGAGGTCGACCCGGTGATGTCGAAGGTGCTGGACATGCTGTTCGTCCTGCACGCCGACCACGAGCAGAACTGCTCCACGTCGACCGTGCGCCTGGTCGGCTCCAGCAACGCCAACCTCTTCGCCTCGGTCTCCGCCGGCGTCAACGCGCTGTTCGGCCCGCTGCACGGCGGCGCCAACCAGGCGGTGCTGGAGATGCTCCAGCAGATCCACGCCGGTGACGACGACGTCCGCTCCTTCGTTCGCAAGGTCAAGAACAAGGAGGACGGCGTCAAGCTGATGGGCTTCGGCCACCGGGTCTACAAGAACTACGACCCGCGGGCGGCGATCGTCAAGAAGGCCGCGCAGGACGTGCTGGGCCGGATGGCCAAGCCCGACCCGCTGCTGGACATCGCCATGGAGCTGGAGGAGATCGCCCTCGCGGACGACTTCTTCGTCTCCCGTCGGCTCTACCCGAACGTGGACTTCTACACCGGCCTGATCTACAAGGCCATGGGCTTCCCGACGAAGATGTTCACGGTGCTCTTCGCGCTCGGCCGGCTCCCCGGCTGGATCGCCCAGTGGCGCGAGATGATCAGCGACCCGGAGACCAAGATCGGCCGTCCCCGGCAGGTCTACGTCGGCGCGCCCGAGCGGGACTACGTCCCCTTCGCCGATCGCTGACCGTTCGTCCCCGGCACCACCGCAGGCCGTCGACCCCTCCGGGTCGGCGGCCTGCGGCCTTTCCGGGCGACTCCCCGGTGGACTCGGTCGTCGTCCCGGCGGTGTGCTCCGCTTGATCGACTCGGCTTTCATGATGTCGCGGTGTCCCGCTGCGGTGGATGGCCCGACTTTCAGAAAGGCGAGTTGATCACGCTGGCGGACACCCCGACTTCCGGAAAGCCGAGTCGATCAAGCACCGTGCGCCGTGCGCCGTGCGGCCTTAGCGCAGGCCGGCGGCGGCGAGGAGGTTGCCCTCGGGGAGCGCCGGGAGGGCGCGACCCCGCGACATCCGCTGTTCGGCGCGCTCGGCGGTGAACGCGGCGTCGTGGTGGATGGCGGCGGCGTAGCTGGCGGCGGTGCGCTGGGCGATCGCCGACCAGCCGTACTGGTCGTGGACCATCCGGCGGGCGCGGCGGGCCATGACACGGGCCCGGTCGGGGTCGGACAGCAGCGCGTCGACCGCGTCGGCGATCCCGTCGGGGTCGTGCGGGCGGAAGGTCATCCCGGTGACGCCGGGCTCGACGATCTCGGCGAGGCCACCGGTGGCGGCGACGGCCAGGGGCGCGCCGGCCGCGGCGCCCTCCAGGGCCACCATGCCGAACGGCTCGTAGATGCTCGGCACGGCGAAGCAGTCGGACGCCGCCATCAACGCCGGCAGGTCGGTGCCGCCGAGGAAGCCCGGCATGGTGACCATGCCGCCGAGGCCACGGCGGTGCACCTCGGCCTCCAACTCGGCACGGTACGGGCCGTCGCCGGCGATCACGACGCGCAGCCCGGGGTGCCGCTCGCGCAGTCGGGGCAGCGCGGCGATCAGGTGCTGGACGCCCTTCTCGTAGACGAGGCGGCCGGCGAAGGTGACGAGCTTGCCGTCCCCGGCGAACCGGGCGCGGGCGGCGGCCACCGCGCGGGCCGGCACCCGCCAGCGGTGCGGCTCGACGCCGTTGGCGACCACGTCGACCCGAGCGGTCGGTACGTCGAACAGGGCGTTCACCTCGTCGCGCATGTAACCGGAGCAGACGATCACCCGGCCGGACTCGCTTGTGAGCCACTGCTCGACGCCGTGGATGGTGCGGTTCATCTCTTCGGGCAGCCAGCCCTGGTGCCGGCCGGCCTCGGTGGCGTGGATCGTGCTGACCAGCGGGATGTCCAGGTGGTCGCGCAACGTCATCGCGGTGTGGGCGACGAGCCAGTCGTGGGCGTGGATGACGTCGTAGCTGCCGGCCTGGGTGGCGCGTAGTGCGGTGCGGGTGAGGGTGTGGTTGAAGGCCATGGTCCAGGCCAGCAGGGAGCTGGTGGCGAGGGGGAAGGTGACCGGGTCTTCGGGGGCGCGCAGGATGCGGACGCCGTCGGCGTACTCCTCCATGGGTGCGCCGTCGGTGTGGCGGGTGACGACGGTGACCTCGTGGCCGGCGGCGGCGAGGGCGACGGAGAGCGCGTGCACGTGGCGCCCGAGGCCGCCGACGAGCACCGGCGGGTACTCCCAGGACAGCATCAGGATGCGACGGGTCTGCGGGGGCACCCCGGGACCGGGCTGCGCCGGCACGGTCGCGCCGGGCTGCGCGGAGAGGCCGGGCTGCGCGGTGTGACCGGGCTGGGTCGGGAGCGGGGACCGGGAGGTCAGGGTGGGCCGGTGGGCCCGGTCCTTGGTGGCTGTGTGCTGCTCGTCGACCCGCAGGGTCACATCAATCTCCGTCCATGCATGGTGATACGCCGGCGTCAGTGGCGGCGGAGTGAGGTGTAAGGGGTGGCGAAGGGCCAGTCGGAACCCGCGCGAACGCTTGTCCCCGATCAAGGAAAGTGCATCGGGCCCGAGAACGCACCTCGAAAAGGGTCATCGTGACGGAGGACACCTGAGGGTGTTGCCCGCATCAGACGGGTGGATTTCCGTCAGCGTTTGAAAGGATGGATTGGCGCTCCCAGGCGGGGGGCATTACCTGCGTGCGCGCGGGCATGCGTCGGCCGGTGCGGGCACAACCATGGTCTAAGGAGCAACATGCAGGTCTGGCCGGGCGAGCGGTACCCCCTGGGCGCCACCTACGACGGGATGGGCACCAACTTCGCCATCTTCTCCGAGGTGGCCGACAGGATCGAGCTCTGCCTCTTCGACGAGTGGGACACCGGCGCGGAACGCCGCGTCGAACTGCGTGAGGTGGACGCCTACGTGTGGCACGCGTACCTGCCGGGCATCGAGCCGGGGCAGCGCTACGGCTACCGGGTGTACGGCCCGTACGACCCGGCCAACGGGCTGCGCTGCAACCCGCACAAGCTGCTGCTCGACCCGTACGCGAAGGCCATCGACGGTGACGTGCAGTGGGACCCGGCGGTCTACGACTACGACATGGCCGAGCCGGAGAAGATGTCGGAGACCGACTCGGCGCCGTTCATGCCGAAGTCGGTGGTGGTCAACCCGTACTTCGACTGGGGCAACGACAAGCCGCCGCGCACCCCTTACCACCACTCGGTGATCTACGAGGCGCACGTGCGCGGGCTGACCATGCGTCACCCGGACATCCCGGAGGAGTTGCGCGGCACGTACGCGGCCATCGCCTCCCCGCCGATGATCGAATATCTGACCCAGCTCGGGGTGACCGCGATCGAGCTGATGCCCATGCACCAGTTCATCCACGACAACCGCCTCAGCGACCTGGGGCTGCGCAACTACTGGGGCTACAACACCATCGGGTTCTTCGCACCGCACCACGGCTACTCGGCGCTGGGCCGCACCGGCCAGCAGGTGCAGGAGTTCCGGGGCATGGTCAAGGCGCTGCACGCGGCCGGCATCGAGGTCATCCTCGACGTGGTCTACAACCACACCGCCGAGGGCAACCACCTCGGCCCCACGTTGAGCTTCAAGGGCGTGGACGCCCCCAGCTACTACCGGCTCAGCGAGGAGGACCGCCGCTACTTCGTCGACTACACGGGCACCGGCAACAGCCTCAACGTGCGCAGCCCGCACTCGCTACAACTGATCATGGATTCGCTGCGCTACTGGGTGACCGAGATGCACGTCGACGGTTTCCGCTTCGACCTGGCGGCCACCCTGGCCCGCGAGTTCTACGAGGTGGACCGGCTGTCGACGTTCTTCGAGGTGGTCCAGCAGGACCCGGTGGTCAGCCAGGTCAAGCTGATCGCCGAGCCGTGGGACGTCGGCCCCGGCGGCTACCAGGTGGGCAACTTCCCGCCGCTGTGGACGGAGTGGAACGGAAAATACCGCGACACCGTGCGGGACTTCTGGCGCGGTGAGCCGGCCACCCTCGCCGAGTTCGCGTCGCGCATCTCCGGCTCCGCCGACCTCTACCAGGACGACGGCCGCCGCCCGTTCCACAGCATCAACTTCGTCACCGTGCACGACGGGTTCACGCTGAATGACCTGGTGTCGTACAACGACAAGCACAACGAGGCCAACGGCGAGGACAACCGCGACGGCGAGAGCCACAACCGCTCCTGGAACTGCGGCGTCGAGGGCGACACCGACGACGAGGCGGTGCTCGCCCTGCGCGCCAAGCAGCGGCGCAACTTCCTGGCCACCCTGATGCTGTCGCAGGGCGTGCCGATGATCGGCCACGGCGACGAGTTGGGCCGCACCCAGCACGGCAACAACAACGTCTACTGCCAGGACAGCGAGCTGGCCTGGGTCGACTGGGACAACGTCGACGAGCAACTGCTGGAGTTCGTCCAGACGTTGACCGCGTTCCGCAAACGGCACCAGGTGTTCCGCCGCCGCCGGTTCTTCACCGGCCTGCCGGTGAACGGGCGCGGCATCGACGAGCCGCTGCCCGACCTGGCCTGGCACACCCCGGACGGGCGCGAGATGACAGGCGAGGACTGGGGCAACGACTTCGGCCGCTCGGTGGCGCTGTTCGTCAACGGCGAGGGCATCCGCGAGCGCGGCCAGTACGGCCAGAAGCACCACGACGCCTCGTTCCTGCTCTGCTTCAACGCCCACGACGCGCCACTGGACTTCACCATGCCCGGTTCCGAGTACGGCCAGAAGTGGGAACGGGTGATCAGCACGGCCGAACCCGAACCGGGCGACGCCACCGTGATCAGCGCGGGCGGCACCATCCGGGTGCCGGACCGGTCCCTCGTGGTGCTGGAGAGGACGATCTGACATGGCCCCCACCCCTCCCAAGGCCACCTACCGCGTCCAGGTCCGCCCCGGCTTCGACCTGGACGCCACCGCCGCGATCGTCGACTACCTCGCCGACCTCGGCGTCAGCCACCTCTACACCGCCCCGCTGCTAGCCGCCACCCCCGGTTCCCAGCACGGCTACGACGTGGTCGACCACCGGGCCGTCAACCCGGAGCTGGGCGGTGAGGCCGCCCGGCAACGACTGCTGGCCGCGCTGCGGGACAAGCACCTCGGCCTGGTCGTCGACATCGTGCCCAACCACGCGGGCGTCGCCGTGCCGCCGGCCAACCCGGCCTGGTGGGACGTGCTGCGCCGGGGGCGCGACTCGTCGTACGCCGACTGGTTCGACATCGACTGGGACCGGGGCCGGCTGCTGCTGCCGGTGCTGGCCGACGACCCGGCCGCCCTGGACGACCTCAAGGTGGTCGACGACGAGCTGCGCTACCACGAGCACCGCTTCCCGATCGCCGACGGCACCGGCGACGGCACCGCGCGGGAGGTGCACGACCGGCAGCGCTACGAGCTGGTCTCCTGGCGGCGGGGTGACGCCGAGCTGACGTACCGCAGGTTCTTCGCCATCGCGGGCCTGGCGGGTCTGCGCGTGGAGGACCCGGCGGTGTTCGCCGCCACCCACGAGCTGATCCTGCGCTGGGCCGCCGCCGGCGAGGTCGACGGCATCCGCGTCGACCACCCGGACGGCCTGCGCGACCCGGGCGGCTACCTGGCCCGGTTGCGGGCCGCAGCGCCGGACGCCTGGCTCGTGGTGGAGAAGATCCTGGAGTACGGCGAGGAGCTGCCGGACTGGCCGGTGGACGGCACGACCGGCTACGAGGCACTGGCGGCGGTCGGCGGGCTGTTCGTCGACACCGACGCCGAGGGCGACTTCACGGTGCTCGACACCCACCTCGTCGGGCACCGCACCTCCTGGGAGAACCTGACCCACGCCACCAAGCTGGCCGCCGCCACCGGGCTGCTCGCCGCCGAGCTGACCCGGCTGGCCGCGCTCGCCCCCGAGGTGCCCACCGAGCAGGCCCGCGCGGCGCTCGCCGAGCTGGCCGCCGCGTTCGAGGTCTACCGGGGCTACCCGCCGCACGGCGCCCGGCACCTCGCCGCCGCCCGCTCCGAGGCCGGCCGCCGCCGCCCCGACCTGGCCGGTGCCCTGGACGCGGTCACCCGCCGACTGCGCAACCCCGACGACGAGCTGGCGAAGCGGTTCCCGCAGCTCACCGGCGCGGTGATGGCCAAGGGCGTGGAGGACACCGCGTTCTACCGGTGGACCCGGTTCGTGGCGCTCAACGAGGTCGGCGACAGCCCCGCCCACTTCGGGGTGCCGCCGGCGGAGTTCCACCGCTTCGCCGCCGCCCAGCAGGTCCGCTGGCCCGCCAGCATGACCACCGTCTCCACCCACGACACCAAACGCGGCGAGGACGTCCGCGCCCGCCTCGCCGTGCTCAGCGAGCTGCCGGGCCGCTGGGCCGAGCAGGTCAAGGCCTGGATGGAGTACGCGCCGCTGCCCGACCCGTCGTTTGCCCACCTGCTGTGGCAGACCGCCGTCGGCGCGTGGCCGATCGAACGGGAACGGCTGCACGCGTACGCCGAGAAGGCCGCCCGGGAGGCCGCGGCCTCGACCAGTTGGGCGGACCCCGACCCGGCATTCGAACAGGCCATGCACGCGCTGATCGACCTGATGTACGACGACCCGAGCCTGCACGACGAGCTGACCGAACTCGCCGCCGCCATCACCCCGGCCGGCTGGAGCAACTCCCTCGGGCAGAAACTCGTGCAACTCACCATGCCCGGCGTCCCGGACACCTACCAGGGCACCGAGCTGTGGGACAACTCCCTCGTCGACCCGGACAATCGCCGCCCGGTCGACTTCGACGTACGCCGGGAGCTGCTGGCACGCCTCGACGGCGGCTGGCGCCCCCCGATCGACACCGACGGAGCGGCGAAGCTGCTCGTCGTGTCGCGGACCCTGCGCCTGCGGCGGGCGCACCCGGAGCTGTTCACCGGCTACCGGCCGGTGCCGGCGCACGGGCGGCTGGGCCGGCACGCGGTGGCGTTCGACCGGGGCGGCGCGATCACCGTGGCGACCCGGCTGCCGCTGGGCCTGGCACGCGCCGGTGGCTGGTGCGACACCGCGCTGTCGCTCCCCGTTAACGAGGTTAAGGACCTGTTCACCGGTCGGGTCTACAGTGGTGGGGAGACCCCCCTGGACGACCTTCTGTCCGACTATCCCGTCGCACTGCTGGCCCCACCCACCGCTGCCGTGGAGGCTGCGTCATGACCGAATTCTCCGTGTGGGCACCGGACGCCACCCGCGTGCGACTGCGCCTGACCGGCGACGCCGACCACGAGATGCGCGCCGCCGCCGACGGCTGGTGGCGCGTCGACGTCCCCGACGCCGGCCTCGACTACTCCTTTCTGCTGAACGACGACGAAACCCCGCTGCCCGACCCCCGGTCACCGTGGCAGCCTGCAGGGGTGCACGGGCCCAGCCGCCGCTACGACCACTCGGCCTTCGCGTGGTCCGACACCTCGTGGACCGGCCGGCAACTGCCCGGCAGCATCCTCTACGAGCTGCACATCGGCACCTTCACCCCGGAGGGCACCTTCGACGCGGCCATCGACCGCCTCGACCACCTGGTGTCACTCGGCGTCGACCTGATCGAGCTGCTCCCGATCAACGCCTTCAACGGCGAACACAACTGGGGGTACGACGGCGTCTGCTGGTACGCCCCCCACCAGCCCTACGGCGGCCCCGACGGCCTGAAACGGTTCGTCGACGCCGCCCACTCTCGCGGTCTGGGGGTGATCCTCGACGTCGTCTACAACCATTTCGGGCCCTCCGGGGCCTACGCGCCGCAGTTCGGGCCCTACCTCGCCGAGCAGAGCAACAGTTGGGGCCGCTCGGTCAACCTGGACGGCCCGCACTCCGACGAGGTACGCCGCTACATCATCGACAGCGTCCTCATGTGGCTGCGCGACTACCACGTCGACGGCCTGCGCCTGGACGCCGTGCACGCCCTGCACGACTCGCGGGCGGTGCCCATCCTGGAAGAGCTGGCGATTGCCGTCGAGTCGCTGTCGACGCACGTGGGGCGGCCGTTGTCACTCATCGCCGAGTCCGACCTCAACGACCCGCGGCTGATCACGCCACGGGAGGCGGGCGGGTTCGGGCTGCACGCGCAGTGGAACGACGACGCGCACCATGCGCTGCATACTCTCCTTACCGGCGAGCGGCAGGGGTACTACGGGGACTTCGGCTCTCTCGAAACGCTGTCTGACGTGTTGACGGGCGGGTTCTTCCACGCTGGCACCTTCTCTAGCTTCCGGAACCGTCACCATGGGCGGCCTCTGGATTCGCGAGTTCCTGGTCATCGGCTCGTGGCTTACCTGCAGAACCATGACCAGATCGGGAACCGGGCTACCGGGGATCGGATCTCTGCCTCCTTGTCGCCCTCGCTGCTGCGGGTCGGGGCTACGTTGCTGCTGACCGCGCCGTTCACCCCGATGTTGTTCATGGGGGAGGAGTGGGCGGCTTCTACGCCGTGGCAGTTCTTCACCTCGCATCCCGAGCCGGAGTTGGCGTCTGCGGTGCGGACCGGGCGGCGGCGGGAGTTCGCGTCGCACGGGTGGCCGGAGGGGGACGTGCCGGATCCGCAGGACCCGGAGACGTTTGTGCGGTCGCGGTTGGACTGGGCGGAGCTGGACAAGCCTGAGCATGCTTCGATGCTGGCGTTTTACCAGCGGTTGATTGGGCTGCGGCGGTCTTGCCCTGACCTGTCGGATCCTCGGTTGCAGGCGGTTTCTGTGCAGCATGGGGACCAGTTTTTGGTGATGCGGCGGGGGGACACGCTTGTTGTCGCGAATCTTGCTGGGCGGGGGCAGGGGGTGTCGCTGCCTGGGGTGGCTCGGCGGGTGTTGCTGGCTACCGGGGAGGGGGTCACGGTGATGCGGGACCGGATCCAGTTGCCGGCGGAGACTGCGGCGATCGTGGCACTCTAGCTTGCTGATCGGGCGAGTCACTCACGTGTTGATGAGTCCAATTTCTCGCCGTTGACTTGGCAAATCTGGGCGAATAGAAGCAGCGGCTGCCGTCGCCGACGCTAGGCGTACTGGGTAGTTTTGCCACATTTGGGTATAAGGCGACTCAACTTCATACCTGAACCTGAGGACTTCTGTTGGCTCAGCGAATCGAGCAGACAACATGACGTGTTGAGACGCGCCGAGGGGAGGGAGGTCGATCCAAGCGAAACGGGAAGGCCTAAAGAAGACGATCTCCTGTCCAGTAGCGTCCGCTAGAACGTAGGTCGCCCTGTTCGCCTCGTCCGTCTCGTTTCGAACGCGCCGGTAAACCTGTCGGCTGTATCCACCATCCTGGATGAGGAGTACAGCATCCCTGACTGCCTCAAGGCTCCGGCGGAGCCTTTCGATATCAACCGGGCTTCGCCGGGCATGGAACCAATCATTTCGTGCGTCACTGACTTCCGCGCTGACAAGCACCCGACTGATATCCCGTAATTGCCTAACGATTACCTGTCGGCTCTCCGGCAGCAAGTCAAGAAAAGGGATTGTGTGCAGAAAGACGAACTCCTGAAGGTCTTGTTGCTCTAGCCAGCGTGGGAGGTCCGTGCTAGGACGGAGATACTGCCCCGTTTTTGCTTCGTAGGAGGACAGCAGATCGGCTAAGACCTGAAAACCGCGCGATATCGTGTACAGGGTCAGCTTGCCCGTGAAGGAAATGTTGTGCTCTCCTTCCTCCGCCTCGATGCTGCTCGTGGCAGACCGGAGACGTTTAAGCGCCTCAGACTCGCTCGGGCCGAGTTGTTCGCCCACTCCAGAGCGGTATACAAAGGATCTATTGCTTGCGAAATGATCGTGAGTGAGCGCCCACGTGGTGTACAGAAGTGAGTCCTTAAGGAGGTCCTCAAGTCTTACGAAAAAGCTGGCCGCATAACGCCGAATATTTTCAGCATCAGTGGCACTTGGGTTGATTGGGCTCTGTCGGGTGACCTGACCCATCTTCTCATGAAGAGTCCAGAAATCTCGGTGCGGGTCAAGTAGGTCTTCCACAGGAAAGCCCAGCTTCCATAGGACTGCATTGACGCGATCCTCATCACTGGCGAGAGCATGTTCGGCCAACGTCAACTTCGACGCCGCAACGATAAAGTTGCTCTTCCGCGCTAGCAGGAGAGAGGACACTGCTTCCCTGGGGCTGCGTCGCTGCAAGTATTGCTCAATCCTGGCTTCGACCGTCGGTGCTTCCTCCCCTCTCAATTGCCATTCCAGCTCGTCCCTTTCACTTTCTTCGTCGAGTCGATACATTTGACTGACTAGGCGTCGAAGTCTCAATGGGGCGAGTGAAACCTCAGAAGACGTCCAACGAACACCAAATCGACCAAGTGTGGCCTCAAGGCCGTACCAACCCGAAACCACGCCGGCATTGATAACTGGCCTACGAATTTGGCCCAAAGGCACGAGGATTGTCCCGTCAGCAACAAGGGCATCTAAGCTATTGGTGATTGCCGGGTTCGGTGCCATCAGTATTAGCTGTAGCAGCTCTGCAGGCCCAAGAGGGGAAACCATATTGGCGGCAGGCCCTGGACGAATCCCTACCTTCGTCGCGACCTCTCGAAGCTGGTTCTTTGTCTTGTCCAAAAGCCATGCTGTGAGGGCTCTCAGCTCCTCAAGCGTCAATGCATCGCCGAGCAGATATGTGATTGAGTCACCCTTTAGATCGTCCCAAGGTCCGGATGAAGCGTAAATGTGGAAGCGACGTAGGTAGCCGTTCCAATCACTGGCTTCACCTTCTTTCAGCATAATCTTCTCTGCCTGATCACGCGTCTCGTTTATCGGCGCGCCGTCGTCGGTAGAGAATTGACGAGTGTGTGCGGTTGTGCACTTTATGTCCGAACAATGGAAAGGAATTTCGTCGATTGGATGAATGGAGCGCCTGTGGGGTGTCTGAAGGAGGCCGAAGGGTCCAGTTACTAGCCGACCAACCTGGAATACGCCCTGAGGCGTTCCCTCCAGAACCTCAAAAGTCTCCTTGCTGCTTAGGACTGTCCGACTCTCCCCGAATGGAAAACTCAAAAGTCTGTCGTAGAGGAGCCGCCCGTGCGTAAAAGGAAACCTAATCGTCGTGTCTTTGATTTGCTCACTTACGATATCTATCAGTGCCTGGGTGTTAGTCTGAACTGGATCGACAAGCAGTTCATTGCTGAGCATGTTCAGGAAACACGTGAACCGAGACTCGGGGTACTTGACCCCTTTGCTTCGGAAGACCTGCGCCATCCGTTCGCCAGCCTCCGTTAGCTGCAGCGTCTCATGCATCTCTTTAGAGATTCGATAGTCCTGGCGAATTTTGCACTCGACCAAGATATTTTGGATGTCGAGCAGATCCGCGAGCGAGCTCCTAAAATCCTCACCGGGGTACATCTTGGCCAGCTCGTCTGCAGTCATCGGCTCAGGCATCTAGTCATGGTAGATCGAAGAGGGTGTGCTCCGGTAGGGGTGACCGGCGTGGCGACGTGTCCGGGTGGGCTGAAGTTGTGCAACCGTTCGGGCGGCCGAAGGCTGTCTTAGTAGACCATGCTTAGGTTTCGATCTTGTGGCCTTGGGTTTGATACCTGATAGCTTTGACCTGGGTCGCGCTCGTGAGGCCGTATCAATGCGTGGGACTTCTGCCGCCGGGTGCTGCTACTCCCTCAGTAGCTGTGCTCAGCAGCAGTTGGCGCGGATCGAGATCAACGAAAAGTTGTCGATTGTTGCGATGAGTCCTTTATCGCAAGAGCGAGAATTTTTCTATCCCTGCCGGTCCTGAATTTATCGCACCTCGCCCCCAGTCGCCTACCTTCGCTCATGCCGCTGCGGTGGCGCTGGTTTCGAGTTGGGCGGACGGCGGAAGGGCTGTTCTGCGCCGCAGGGGAAGGTTGGCCGCACGAAATTGCCTAGGGCTGTTCAGCAGCGAACACTCAACACCGAACGCGTTGGGTCGGACCGGCTGCAGTTCAGACAGGCAGGTCAGATCGGTCCTGGAAAGCCCGCCGTAGACCTCCTGGCGCTGGCCGAGGTGAACGATTTTAATCGGGAGCATATTGCGGTTGATTGGTAGCAGGCCGCGGTTCGGCTGATTCGGAGATGCTGGCAGGTGGCTGCCCGCTCAAAGAGGTCAGGGGCTCTTAAGAGACGAGGTCGGTGAGCCGCCGGCAAAGTAGACAGCGGAGCGCTCAACTCGGGCGCGCAGTGCTGCGCCAACCCTAGGAGCGACGTTGTTTGGCAGTCGTTGGACGGCCTCGTCGGCCGAGAAAAAGGCAGCGAGTCGAATTTCCTTTTCCGGCAATCGCAACCCGTCAATTCCTGTGATTGTCCCGCAATCGAACGTGAGGCTGACGATCGCGCGCGGCCGCTGGCCCACCGGCGGTGCCCAGTCGACTAGGAGCAGGTCGCCCACCACCATGGAAATCCCCAACTCCTCTCGAATCTCGCGGGCGCAAGCCTCATGCGGGTACTCGCCCTCGTCCACGTATCCGCCGGGGAAAGCCCAATAGTCGCGGTAGGTGGGCTTGACGAGAAGAACATTGCCGGCCGGGTCGGTGATGAAGGCTGCGGCGGCAGCGTAAAAAGAAGCCAGGTTGGCGTACCAGGTCGCGGGCTCCGTCCAAGTCACCTTGGTGACGCTAGCGGAAATGTCTAGATGCGCGCCCGCTCTAGATGGCTGCTGGCATGGACGCGAGGGTATGCAGGACTTCGTTGACCTGGGGTGATGCTTGCTGAGGTCTGAGGATGGTAGTGAGCTCGCGGACGCGCTGTTGAACACGCGCCGACTGGATGCCCGCAGCCTGCTGCCCGAGCTTCCTACCCCAGTTGCAGGCACCGTCGGTGTCGCCAGCGCGGGCATGAGTCATGGCGCTGAGGGCGGTGTGCAGGGCACGCGTCCGGAAGTTCTGGCTGTCGAGGGTGAGCGCTTCGGGCGCGTGTCGAAGGGCCTGCTTGTACAGATGAAGGTCGCCCAGGCACCTTAGTGCGGCCCCGGCCAGGTGGGCAGCGCTGAAGTAGCCGACCCAGCGTGGCCCAGGATCTGTGCCAGTCCGGTCCAGAGCGCGCTCAGCCTTAGCGAGGGCGAGCTGGCAGGCACGTCGCTCACCTGACTGTCCGTATGCGGTAGCGGCGGTGGCATGCAGCCGAGCGAGGACGGCTGCGGGTGCACGGCCCGCCCCGTCAATGGCTGCTTCAACGAGCCGCGCAGCCTCCCGGGCATGCCCCAAGAACACAGCCTGGGTGGCCAGGTTGGCCAGTAGGTGGGCGCCGTAGAGGTGGTCGTCAGCGGCCTTGGCAAGCCGCAGGCCGAGCGTCGCGTGATGTTGCGCCATGGCGTGTTCACCCGCGTCGTACGACATGAAGGCGAGTTGCCCGGCGAGTGTTGCCGCTGCGCGCATGAGGTCGCGCCCCACCGCATCGCTGTAAGTGCCGCGTAGCATGGGCGCGACCTGACGCATGAGAAAGTCGGCCATAACGCTACGAGTGCGCGGAGAGCCGCTGCCGTGACGTCGGTCGAGGTCGGTGAAGTGGTCCGCCAGGGCATGCAGCGACTGAACGTCGGTGGAGCTGACTGTCTGCCGGCCGTTCCTGCTGACCGTCTCGTCGCGCAGGTCATACCGCCACCCGAGTGCGGCCTGTAGGGCTCTGCCACTGTCGAATGCGCTGCTGGCTTGTTCGCCGGTGTGCTTCGTTAGGGTCGTCCATACCTGCTCAGCGCTGTCGATCGCCGAGTCGACGGACGCGGGATAGACGCACGAGCCGAGGCTATTGGCCGAAACGAAACCCAGCTCGGTGAGCGTTACTGAACGCCCGAGCCTCCGGGTAAGTGACTCGGCCATTGCGACTTGCACGTGCTCGCCAGGCCGGCGACCACGTAACCACCAGTAGACGCTGGCAGCGTCGTAGCGCCACCTGCCCTCGTTGCGGCCGGCGTGATTTAGCTGGCGAGCGAAGGCGGCGTGGGCGTTGCCGTAGCCGGCGGCACGCAGCAGCCCTTCGAACGCCGCGTTCGTCACCGGTCGCGCCATGGTTCGACCTCCAGGCATCAGTCAGCTACCAACAGTGACCAGCCTATTGGTTGCCAAGGTCCTATGGGGATCCGCGCAACCCTGCGCAACCCACGTCCTGAGCAGCGCAACTGAGCGCATTGCTTGCCATCTGGTCCGGCGTTCGGCAGTGGGCTTCCGTAAGGCAGAAGTTCCAGGTGCCGACGTAGTCGAAGCGTCGCGCACCGGCTGACGGAGGTGGGCATGCAAGGAGCCGGCGAGCAGGGGCGAGCAGTCCGAGGCGGCCGAGCGGGAGGCTGCCAAGCAGCGCCTCCTGGCCCAGGCCGAGGCAGACCGCGTACCCGTAAACGACACGACCCGCGCGGTCCCGGACCGGCGGTGGCGGCGTGACCAGCGATGACCTCCCGATTGGCCGCCGGGTCGCCCGTTGGCGGGTGCGGCGGTCGATGACGCAGCAGATGCTCGCGGACCGGCTGCGCAGGTCGAAGAGTTGGGTGGACAAGGTGGAGCGGGGCGTGCGCGCCCTGGACCGGTACTCGGTGATCCAGGAACTGGCCCACGTCCTGCGGGTCGATCCGGAGGTGCTGCTCGGCCAGCAGCCGAGCGCCCCGGCGGGCACGCCGGACGGGGTGGACGACATCCGCGCGGCGCTCGCCCGCTACGACATCCCGCAGGCCCCGGCGCAGGCGCCGGAGGAGCTGCGACGGCAGATCGGGTACGCCTGGTTGTCCTACCAGCACGCGCACTACGGGCAGTTGGTGCGGGTGGTGCCGGGTCTGCTCGACGCCGTCCAGGGCGCGCGGAGCCCGGAGTTGCTGGTGCCGGCGTACCGGATCACCTCGTCGCTCCTGGTCAAGCTCGGCGAGGCCGACCTCGCCTGGCTAGCGGCCGACCGCGCGATGGCCACAGCCGGAGACAACCAGATCCTGGCGGCAACGGCAGCAATCTCGGTAGCCCAAGCGCTCCGCGCCGCAGCCCAGAACCACCTGGCCCTGACCGCAACCCTCCATGCCGCAAACCGCATCGTTGATCATGAGGTTGGCGGGCTTCGTGGAGATCAAAGTGCCCGTCAACCTCATGATCGCCGGGGCGAGGGTAGGGGTGTGGGGGAGTGGGCTGTGGGTGGGACGTTGTTGGTGCAGGCCGCTCTCGCCGCCGCTGCCGGCGGCGACCACCACCGCGCCGGGGAGCTGACCGAGCGGGCCGCGGGCGTTGCCGCACACCTTCGGGGGTACGACGACACGCACCGCACCAGCTTCGGGCCGGTCGTTGTCGACCTGGCTCGGGTGGTGGTGGCGGCGCAGCGGGGTGACGCGGGCGAGGCGCTCCAGCGGCACTCTGCCGTGGTGCGACGGGAGGCGTGGCGGCGGTTGCCGGTCGAGTATCGGGGCGCGTACCTCGTGGACGTCGCGCGGGCGTACCTCCAGGTGGGTGACCTGCGCGGGGCTGCCCGCGCCCTGGTGGACGCGGACAGTGTCGCGCCGGCTGAGGTTCGGTGCCGGCCGTTGGCGCGTACCGTGATCGCCGAGGTTGCCCGCGCGCAGCCTGCCCCGGCCGGCGTGGCGCGACTGGCGACGTTGGTCGGGCTCACCCGCTGACTGGCCGGCTGCTCCGGCCCAAGGCGATGGTGCGTGGGCACGCCGGGGCGTCAGGATGGGCGGTGCTGACCCCGATGCCCGGAATGGCGGTCAGGACCGCAGCCCGGGGCCTGCTCGACCGGCGACGCGGACTCACAGAATCGTTGTCAGCACACCTCCGTCGACGCGTACCGCCGATCCGTTGATCGCGGACGCTACGGGACTGGCGAGGAAGGTCACGGTGTTCGCGATCTCGCTCGGCTCGATGAAGCGTCCCAGGAGGGAGGTCTGGTTGGCGCCGATGATCGCGACTTTCAGGTCGTCCTCAAGGAGGGACTGGGCATCGGCCAGCGACCTGACCGTTTCGGCGACGCCAGTGGAATAGGTGGGGCCGCCCAGCACCGAGTTGACGGTCACCGCAGTGCCCTTCGTCAGCTTCGCCAGCCCGTTGCCCACCGCGAGCATCGCCGTCTTGGTCGTGCCGTAGTGAATCATGTCGGCGGGAATGTTGACGCCCGACTCACTGCTCACGAACACGATCCGGCCCCAGCCCCGATCGAGCATTGCCGGCATCAGGTGCCGCGCGAGCCGGACCCCGCTGAGCACGTTCACCTCGAAGTAGCGCCGCCATTCCTCGTCGGAAATGAGGTCGAAGGGCTTGAGCTCGAAGAGGCCGACGTTGTTGACGAGAATGTCGACGCTGGGCAGTTCGTCGCACAGCCTGTCGACGTCGTCGGCAACCGCGAAGTCGGCTTGGATGCCGGTGACGGATACGCGGGGCGCCTCCCGACGCAACACGTCGACAGCCTCGGCCAGCTTTGCCGGGTCGCGGCCGTTGAGGACCACGTTGACACCCTCGCCGGCCAGGGCCTTCGCGGTCGCGTACCCGATGCCTTGACTGGATCCGCTGATGAATGCGGTCTTGCCGCTGAGCTGCAGGTCCACGTGCTGTTCTCCTCGTGAGTGATCGCCGGTCGGCACACCTGCCGGATGTCGGCAGGTGTTCCACTCGACCTTGCCGCAGACCGATCAGCATCCGATGAGCATTGCGTCAGTGGGTGACGCCGGTGTGGCCGGAACGTTGGTACCTGCGAGGATTGCGTGGGCGACTCGTCGCTGGATCAGGCGGTGTGGTGCTGGCCGTTGACCGGAGGGATGACGGTGCACTGGCTTGCCGCGTCCAGCCGGGCGGAGACGTCTTCCGGAAGCGCGAACGCGAGGCCGGCGAGGTTGGCGCTCAGCTGATCGGCGGAGCGCGGGCCGAGGACCACCGAGGTGATCTCGGGCCGGCTGCCGAGCCAGGCGAGCGCCACGGTCGACGTGGTCGTTCCCAGTTCGGCGGCGACGGCGGTGACGTCGTCGACGATGTCGAAGTGCCGCTCGGCGAGGAGACCTGTCACGAATGCGCGTGCCATCGGGCTGGGCATGGCCGCCCATTCGGCGAGTCGGGATCCGGCGGCCGGTGCGGTGTCGCGCTGGTATCGCCCGGCGAGCAGACCGCTGCCGAGCGGGCTGTAGGCGAGGACGCCGAGCCCGTGTTGCTGGCAGGTGGGCACGATTTCGGCCTCGATGGCGCGCGTGATCAGGGAATAGTTGGCTTGCAGGCTGATGAAGGGTGTGCCGCCGACGCGTTGCGCCGCCCATTGGGCGTTGACGATTCCGGCGGCGGTGAAGTTGGAGCAGCCGACGTAGCGGACCTTGCCGGAGCGTACGAAGCCGTCGAGCGCTGCCATGGTTTCGTCGATCGGGGTGTCCGGGTCGGGCACGTGGCACTGGTAGAGGTCGACGTAGTCGGTGCCCAGTCGGCGCAGGCTCGCCTCCAGGGCGCGCGTCAGGTGGGCGCGGGACAGGCCCCGGTTGTTGGGTCCGGTGCCCTGCGGTGCCGCCCCCTTGGTGGCGAGGACGACCTCGGCACGGCGGTGGGCGATGGCGCGGCCGACGACCTCTTCGCTGGTGCCACCTCGGTAGGTGTCCGCGGTGTCGACGAAGGTGTGGCCGGCGTCGAGGAACTCGCCGATGACGCGTCGTGCCTCGGTGTCCGGCGTCGGTGCCTGCGGGTCGGTGCCGAAGTTCATCGTGCCCAGGCACGCCCGGGAGACGTGGAGGCCGGATCGGCCCAGTGTCGCGTACCGCATGGCACCCCCGTACAATCGGAATCAACATTCCGCTTTAAGATACGGAACCTGGATTCCGCTCGTCAAGGGTGCTCGATCGGAGGAGACCGGCATGATCCGCTCGGATGCGGCGCGCAACCGCGCGAAGGTGCTCGCAGCGGCGGAGGTCGTGCTCGGCGAGCAGGGACTGACCGCCCGCATGGACGAGATCGCCCGCCGAGCCGGAGTGGGTGTCGGCACCGTCTACCGGCACTTCGCCACGAAGGAAGCCCTCTACGCGGCGATCGTCTCGGCGCGGGTGGACCTGCTGCTCGACGAGGCCGCCCGGTTGCGCGCGGCCGCGGAGCCACAGACCGGGTTCTTCAGGTTCTTCACCCAGGTCGTCGCGGACGCGGCGGGCAAGAAGACCCTGACGGACGCGTTGCGCAACGCGGGGATCGACGTCAAGACAGAGCAGACAGACCAACGTACGCGGATGCGCGAAGCGTTGGCCGACCTCCTGCGCGAGGCCCAACGCGTCGGCGCCGTACGCTCCGACGTCGGCATGCCCGAGATCCTCGCCCTGCTCCGGGGCGCCAGCATGGCGGCGGAAACCGGCGACTACGCCGGCCCCGTCGTCGACCGGGCCCTTGCCGTTCTGTTCGACGGCCTGCGCCCGCTCGCGCCCCCCGCGTAACGCACTCATCGGCGGCGCTGCGGTGCGGCCCGTGCAGCGCGGTACCGCCACCGGCAGGGAGTTGCCACCGAGGAATTACTACGCCACGGCCTACCGGTGTTCCACGAAGGACAGCTCGCGCAGGCCGCGGCGATGCTCGCCGAACTAAACTTCTGAACCGGCACGCAGTGGCGATTCCAGGACGGGGGCGGCGATGAACGCCGACGATCGCATCGAACGAGCCAGGACGCTCTACGAACATGCCGTGTTCGGTGGCGATGCCAGCGTGCTGGCCGACGCCGATCGGCACCTGGACGCGGTCGAGGCCGACGTCGCGCTGGCCCGTGGGCGGATCCTGCATGCGCGGTTCCTCACCGCACGCGCCACCGGCGAATCGTCACCCGTCGAGGACCCGGCTGAACTGCCGTTGTTCGAGCGTGCGATCGAGCTGTACGAGGCGTTGGGCGACACGCGCGGCCACGCCGAGGCGCTGTTCTGGATCGGCTGCCTGCACCAGGTCATCCGACGTGACAACGAGACCGCCGTTCCCTATCTGGAAAGGTCCCGCCAGATGGCGGCGCGGGTCGGCGACACGCCGACCCAGGCCGAGGCGCTGCGACACCTGGGCATCGCGGCGCACGCGGCCGGCCGGCTGGACGAGGCGCGCGAACGGCTGGAGGAGTCGTCGCGGCTGCGCCGAGAGGAGGGAGCGCTGCGCGGCGTGGCCGCCAACATGGTCGGCCTGGCCTACGTCGCCGCCGCCCAGGACCGCCGCGCGGATGCGCTCGCGACACTCGACCGCGCGGATGCCATCGCCCAGGCGCACGGTGCCCATGCCGTCGTGCGTCAGATCCAGCAGGCAAGAACGCAGATCTAGGCCAGACAACCACGCTGCCACCACACGCCCTCATCGACGTGCCTGAGGGTGTCGCTTCGACACCCCCGCGGCCGAAGGCCGGGGTGGGGTTTCCGGGAACGTGAGATTTGGGCATGTACGTCGGCACTGCTGGAGGGGAGACGGCAATGCTGGTAAGCGGTTATCTCGGCGCGGTGCTCATCGGTGCCCTCGTCGGCCTGCTGGGCCGACTCATCCTGCCGGGGAGGCAGCGGATCGGCGTCTTCGCCACGTTCGTCCTCGGCGTCGGCTCGGCGGTGCTGGGCACGGTGGTCGCCAGGGCGCTCGACATCGACGACGCTGCCAACGTGAAGGTGTGGGTACTGCGCTGGGACTGGGTCGTGCTCGCGATCCAGGTCGGCCTCGCGATCATCGCCGTGGCCCTGGCGAACATGCTCACCTTCACCCGGCTCGCCGGCGGCGACGACAAGCCCCGTCGGCGGGCCCGTCGCAGCCAGACCAAGGGCTGACGAACTCCGTGACCAGAGCACGTCAGGTGCCCAGCCTGGCCAGGATCTCCCGGGCCATGGCCTGTTGGGGATCGCGGCGGCCGGTGCCGTCGAGCAGGTGGAGGGCGCGAGTGAGGTCGGCACGGGCCTCGGCGACGAATCCCAGTTCGGCTCGGGCCCTGCCCAACTCGAAGTAGAGGTCGCCCAGCATGCTTGACTCACCCCGTTCGAGCACGACCGGCAACGCCCGTTCGGCCGCCTCCAGCCCCTGCGCCCAGTGACCGTTGAGGTTGTGCGCCTCGGCCAGGCCGCTCAGGGCACCGGCGCGGGCGCCCAGGTCCGCCCGGGCCGACACCGGGCGGCGGTCCATCTCGACGAGTGCCTGCTGAAACTCGTCGATGGCCTCGTCGTGACGGCCCATGATGATCAGCGCGAATCCGATGCCCTGGAAGATCTGTATGTACCCGTCGTGGTCACCGGCCCGGTCGGCCAGGTCACGGGACTGGCGCAGGGCCCACATCGACTCGTCCAGCCGGCCGATGCGCCGCCAGGCCGCCGCGGCGAACTGCAGTGCCCAGCCCTGTCCCTCCAGGTCACCGATCGCCTCGGCCATCCGGTATGCCTCCATCGCCACCTCGGCGCCTTCCTCTGCACGGCTGGCGCCGTAGATCGCCGCCCAGGCGAAGCCGTTCATCAGGGCGATGTGCCTGCGCCGATCGGGCAGGGCGGCCGCTGCCGTCCGCGCCAGCCCATACACCTCGTACCATCCGCGCCACAGCAGGGTCGAGTCGGAGTACCAGTGGATGGCCTCAGCGACACGGACGACCAGCTCATGCCGGCCGTCCGCGGCCGCGACACGGTAGGCGGCGAGCCAGTTGTCCGTCTCCGCCCACAGCCAGGCACCGGCCTCCTCCAGGGTGGCCAACGGCACCAGGCCGTCCCAGTCATCGGGCAGCGCACCGTACGCGGGTTCGTACCAGCGGCCGGCGACGATCGTGGTCTCCAGCAACCAGTCGGTCATCCGCCGGGCGGTCTCCGTGCGAGTGGCCAGGGGTTCCTCGGCCGACAGCCGTTCGCCGGCGTAGAGGCGGATCAGGTCATGGAACCGATACCGATCGACGCCCTCGGCTTGCAGCAGACCCAACTCGACAAGCTCTTCGAGCCGCTCTTCGGCCTTGAACACTCCGGTCTCGGTCAGCACGGCCGCCAACGGGGCCGCGAAGTCGACGCCCGGCACGTGGGCGAGCCGACGAAACAGTGCGGCCGCAGGGGCCGACAACTGGGCATGCGACAGCGCGAACGCGGCCGCCACCCCGGTGTCACCGGCGGTCAGGGCGGCGAGCCGGCGGTCCGCGTCGACGAGGCGGTCAACCAGATTGTCGACGGTCCATCGTGGGCGCGCGGCGAGGCGGGTGCCCGCGATCCGCAGCGCCAGCGGCATATGGCCGCACAGCCCCGACACCAGCTCGACCTGTGCGACGGCAGCCGGGTCCGCGGCCTGCGTGGCGATCGCCGCCAACAGGCTGGCCGACTCGGCCACGGCCAACGGCGGCAGCCCGACCCGCACGACGCCCTCCAGGCCGCCGAGCGTCCGGCGGCTCGTCACGACGACAAGGCATCGTCCCCCGGACGGGAACAACATCCGTGCCTGCGTCTCCGATCCGACGTTGTCGAGGACCAGGAGGCAGGGCCGGTCCCGCAGCACCGCCCGTAGCTGTGCCGACCGCTCGTCGTCGCTGTGTGCGATCTGGCTGGGACTGATGTGCAGCGCACGCAGCAGCCGATGAAGGGCCTCACCGACAGGCAGCGGTACGGCGTCCGTGCCCCGCAGGTCCAGGAACATCGAGCCGCCCGGAAAGCTGCCGCGCAACTCCTCGGCCACCCGTACCGCGAAGGCGGTCTTACCCAGCCCGGGCGGTCCGTGCACCACAAGCACCGGCGGCGGACCGTCGCCGGTGGCAGCCTGCCCGGCGGTGGCCCGGGCGATGGCCAGCTCGGCTTCGCGGCCCACGAAGTCACCGACCCCCCGCGGCAACTCGCACAGCCGTGGTCGCCCGGCGGCACTCGGCGAGCGGGCTGCCTTGACGACCGCTACCAACCCGGCTCTGCCCTCGTCGTCCAGGCCCAGGCCGTCGGCCAGGGCGGCGAGTGTCCTGGCCTGCGGAGTCCGGCTGTGCCCACGCTCCATGTCGCTGATCGCGCGAGCGCTGACCCCGGACGTCTCGGCGAGTTGCTCCAGGGTGAGACCCGCCGCCCGGCGCAACGTACGCAGATGTTCACCGAACGGCAGCGCAGGCTCGATCATCTCGAGATGATAGGTGCCGTGGATGCGGTTTCGTGTCCCCTGTGTCGTCTGCCTCGGTGGTCGCGATCGGCCGCTGCCCGCGTACCTCGATGGCTGTCCTTCCCTCCCGAGGGGCCGTCCCAGCAGACGGTGTCTACTCGCAGAAGACCCGCACGGTGGCGTCGGGTGAATCCACCTCCACGGTCACCTCGTCGAGGTGCTCCACGAGTGCCTCCAACTGCTCGGGCTTGAGCTGCGTCAGGTCGATCGGCACCCCTGAGTCGCTGAGTGAGGCATTTGCCTTGACCAGGGCCTGTGGCGGGACGAGCGCCGCCAGTCGTACGCCAGCGCGCAGCAGTTGCAGCGGCACCCGCACGTTGACCCGCGACGGCTCGCCGTTGTCGGTGGCGTCCACAAGCACCCGCAGGTACTTCACCTTGCCCTTCGGTCGGGCGTCGTGACTCGCCATCGCCGATGCCTGGTCCCGTTCGAGGGCGGCGATGAGCTGCTCCGCCTCCTCGGCGGTGATCGTGCCGGCGGCCAGCAGGTCGAGGATGTCCTTGCGTTGTTCGGTCATGCGAACCTCTCCTATCGGATGGCCACGAGCACGGCCGTGCGACCCTGCTCGATGTCGAAGCGGGCGCCGGGCAGCGCGGAGATGACACGCCAGGCGGCGCGGAGTGCCCGCACCACGCCGATGCGGAACACGACGCAGGCCACGATCGCCGCCAGCACGACCAGGACCACGACCGGGAAGAGCACGAGCACCACGGGGAGCACCGGAACCCAGACGCGGATGGGCCGGCGGTCGGAGCGGTTGACCGCGACGGTCACCACCTGCGGCATCACGTCCGGCCGTCCAGCTCGGCCAACGCCTGCTGTGCGGTGATCTCACCGCGGCGCAACCTGTCAATGATCTCGGCCCGCGAGGGCGCCGGGTCGGTCTCGACGAAGTCGAGCATCTGCGTGATCCGGTTGAGTCGTGACTTGATCGTCGGATAGCTCACCCCGAAGATGCGTTCCATCTCCTTGATCGAGCCGTGGCAGCGCACGAACGCCGTGACGAAGACCTGGTCATCGACGGTGAGCTGAGCCAGTTGCGGTGGCTCGAACTCGCCCTCGATCGCGACGCCGTTGCTCGTCAGCCGCACGCGCTCGACGACGAACGGCTGCCCCCGCGTCAGGCTCGTGAGGTCCTGCCACTCCATCGCCTGATCTGTCATACCTGAATTTCTAACTCAATAATCTTCAACTTAGAAGAGGTTGATCTTAATTTTCTAAATTCCCCCCGAGGGGATGGTGGTGAGTGGCAGGAGCGGGTCGCCGGTACGATGCCGGGATGGGCAGGTTCCTTGCGCTCTTCAACGGCGCGGCTGACGAGGCCGACAAGGCCGAACTCACCGAACAGCAGCAGACCGAGTTTCTCCACGCGTGGGCGGCATGGGCGCAGGCCAACGAGAAGGCCATCGTCGACCCCGGTGCTCCCCTGAACGCGAAGAAGTTGGTCACGGCACAGGGTGTCGAGGACTTCACCGATGCCCTGATCGCCTACACAGTCGTGGAAGCGGACTCGCACGACGAGGCGGTTCGGATCTTCGCCGGGCACCCGCACCTGGGACTGATGGCCGGAAACTCGATCGCGGTCCTGGAGTGTCCGCCCGCGCCAGCGTGAGTCGTCGGCTCCCCTGAGTTGCGGTGCTGCTCCTGGCGCTGCCCGCCACCACCTCGGTCCGGCACGTCGGCGGCCGCCGCGAACTCGACCACCGCAGCCCAGTCGGTGACCTGCTCCATCCGCACGGTGTCACCCCATGTCCCAGGGCGTCGCCCGCCGGCTCGATGCGAAAGACTTCTTGCGAGAACAGGCCTGGGGGGCGTATAACCGAGAGAAGTCTTTCGCAAGGGGTGTCGATGGAGCGGAACGAGCCAGAACGCCGGGTACGCGTCCAGGACGCGACCACCCTGCGCGCACTCGCGCACCCGTTGCGCCTGCGGCTGCTGCGCTACCTGCTGGCCGCCGGCCCGAGAACCGCCGCGCAGTGCGCCGAGGCCCTGGACGACACCGGGGCGAACTGCAGCTACCACCTGCGCCAACTGGCCCGGCACGGCCTCATCGAGCGGGCCGACGCCGAGGGGGCCAACCGGCGTGATCGGCCGTGGCGCGCCGCCGCCACCGGTTTCGAATTCCTTCCGGATCCCGACGACGCCGAGGGGCAGCAGATCACCGACGCGCCGACCGCCCTGGGGTTCGACGAGGTGTTCCGGTCGTTGCAGCGCTACCAGCAACAGCGGCACAAGCTTGCCGACGCGTGGCGGGAGAGCGCCACCTTCCACAGCTACACGCTCTCGCTCACCCCGGAGGAGCTGCGGCACCTCACGCTGACCCTGGACGCCGTCATCCGGCCGTACCTGCGCCCGTTGCGGAGCGCACCCCCGAGCGATGCCCGGCCGGTCAGCCTCCACCTGCAGGCGTACCCCACGCCGGAGTTCACCTGAGATGTGGACGCTCCTGAGACGCCCCGGGTTCGGCCTGATCTGGGCTGCCGGGCTCTTCTCCAGCGTGGCGAGCTGGCTGCTGCTCACCGGGCTGCCGATCTACGTGTTCGGGGTGACCGGCTCGGCGCTCACCACCTCCGCCGTCTTCCTCGTCGAGCTGCTGTGCGGCATCACGCTGGGATCGTTCGCCGGTGCGCTCGCCGATCGCCTCGACAGGTTCTGGCTCATGAGCTGCGTCGCCGTGCTGCAGGCCGCAGTGGTGATCCCCTTACTCGGTCGACCCGACCACCGCCTGTGGATCATCTCGCTGGTCGCCGGTGCCCAGGCGGTGCTGACGCAGACGTTCGACTCCGCTCGCAACGCCGCGCTGCCACGCCTCGTCGATCCCGGGCAGCTGGTACGCGCCAACAGCGTGGTGGCGCTCAACACCAGCGTGGGACGGCTCATCGGAGGCTCGCTGGGCGGGTTCGCGATCACCCGCGACGGCACCCGCTATCTGGCTGTCGGCGCCGTCCTGGCCTTCGCGATCACGGCGGCCCTGATCGCCGCCGGCCGCCGGGCAGCCCACCACGCGACCGCGCAGCCGACGACCCCGGACCGTACGTCGTCGTTCCTCACCGCCTGGCGACACGGCCTCACGGCGGTGCTGCGCAACCGGACCGTGCGGGTGACGATCGTGAGTGTGGCGTTGGGCGGCATCGCGCAGGGCCTGTTCGTGGTGCTCTTCGTGGTCTTCGTCAGCCGCGCTCTGCACGCCGACGGCACGCTCACCGGTGTGCTGCGCGGCGTCCAGGCGATCGGCGGCGTGGCGGGCGGGCTGATCGTCGGCATGCTGGGGGCTCGGCTCAGCCCTCGCCTGCTGATGAGTCTCGGGGCGACCACCTTCGCCCTGATCAGCCTGGTCATCTGGAACGGACCGGCGCTCACCCGTCAACCCGAGTGGTACATCGGGTTGTTCATCCTGGTCGGCGCGCCGGGGATCGCGTACGCGAGCGGAGCTTTCGCGCAGATTCAGCAGAGCGTGCCCGACGCCGAGCTGGGCCGTGCCTTCGGCGTCTACTACGCGATCTTCAACGCCTCGCAGGGGCTGGGCATGGCGGCCGCCGGCCTGCTCGGCGACGTGCTCAGCGTCGTCCTCGTGCTCAACGTGCAGGCCCTTCTGTACCTGGCCTCCGGCGCGGTCGCCCACGTGGGCCTGCGCTCCGTCCGGCGGCAGCGCTCCGCCGTTCGGCAGCGCGCCACCGTCGACGTCGGGTAGTCGCCTGTCGTCGGCTCCGAGGACACGCCACCCCCGTGGCCCCCGCGCTTCGAGACGGCCGCCGCGTCTACGCGTCCCGAATGGCCTTGAGCGCCGTGTCGAGCGCCTGGTCTGCCGGGACGGGCACGTCGGGGAGCACTCCGACGCCCTCCCAGTTGGTGCCGGTGACGCTGTTGATGGTCCGGGCGGTCGGCACGGTCACGAGGATGTGTGCGGTGACCGGGTGCCGGGCCGTCGGATGCGCGCCGCCACGTGTCGTCTCACCGACGACGACGGCCCGGCCGTGCGCCTGCAGGGTGTACGCCACGTCCTCGCCTCCGGAGAACGTCATCGCGCTGGTGAGCACGTAGACCGGTCGGTCCGCGTAGCGCGGCGCGGGAAGGTGCGGGATCGTCCAGAACTGGCGGGTGGCGCCTGTGGACCGCTCGTAGAAGTCGTTGAGGTGCACCTGGTCGTCGCGGAAGAAGTAGCTGCACCACATCGCGGCGCCCTCGGGCGTTCCGCCGGAGCAGGCGCGCAGGTCGAGGACGAGCGCGGAGCTGAGGGCGACCAGGTGCATGGCCGCGCCGATCGCGGCGGCGCCCTCGTCGGCGTACGCGATGCGCCGTACGTCGACGAACCCGACGTTGCCGTCCAGGTGCTCGACCCGGCGGATGCCCTGGTTCTCCGCCCTGAGCAGCGCGAGGAACGCGGCCCGTCCTCCGTCCGCGTCCGCTGGATCCAGTGACTGCGGCTGGTCTGACCACAGCAGCCGCAGGTGCTTGTCCGGGCACGCCTGCTGAAGGTGCGCGGTCACCGTCGCGCAGAGCGCCGGCCCGTCCAGGTCGTCGTACTCGCCTGCCGCGAGACGACGCCGGATCGCGGCGTCGATGCCCGCGACCTGCGCGGGAAAGACGTACCCTGCCTCGATCCGGTCCAGGGCCTGTCCGATTATCTGTTCGTTGGAGGGCACGGCGGGCCACGCTAGACCATGCGTGGCCTCGTGACCACCGAATTTCGCGGCGGCCCAGGTGTCGCGCCGACCACACGTCGTTTGTGGCCCGTGGCTATCGTCTCGGCCATGTCTGACTTCCGCGGGGACACCTCAGGCGTTTCGACGCTCCGGGCCGCACTGACGGTGGTCATCGTCGGAATCCTGGCGACCGGCATCGGCGTCACCTTCATCTGGGACGACCGTGGCTCCCCGCGGGAAGTGACCACGACGGGCACGCTGACCGGCTCCCATCCGTCGGCCCGGCACGAGAAGCGTAAGGGGACGTGGTACGAGTTCCAGTACACAGTCGCCGACGGACGGCAGGCCGCCACCAGTTTCAAGGTCACGCCCAGCGGCTCGCTCGACCGCAGGGGAGACACCGTCAAGGTCATCTATTCGCCGGACGCCCCGCTGGAGGGCCGGCTGCGGGTGAGCCGAAGGGGCCTGGAGTTTCTGCCGGCGGCCGGCGGGGCGGCGCTCACTCTCGGCGCGCTCCGAGTCGTCATCCGCGAGCTGCTCAAGCGGCGTCGCCGACGGCAGACGCCCGTCGGCGCGTAGGTCGCGCCGCGACGGTGGTGTCCGTGCGGCCTCAGGGGCGACATCGGTCTGTGCGAATTGAACGTGTCTTACCCGTCGATTAGTGTCCGCGTCCGTGAATCACTCTCGAATTGCTTCCGCTGTGTTGATCCTCGCCGCTGCCACCGCGCTGACCGCCTGCGGTGACGGGGACAAGGCGACGACCGCCGGATCGACGCCGTCCGCCAGCCCGTCCGCCGCCGCGACCTCGGCGGCGGCCTCCCCAACCGCCGCACCGGCGTCGTCGGCCGCGACGGGCGCCGCGAGCGACAAGCAACTCTGCACGTCGTTGAAGACGGCCAGCGACCGGATGAAGGGCGAGCTGGTGAAGGTCGCCAGGGCTGGTGAGCCGTCGGCGGCGGACTTCAAGAAGGTCCTGACGGAGTTGTCGACGGAGTTGGGCACGTTGGCCACGGCCGGCGGAGACGGCAAGGTGGCCGCAGCCCTCCGGCCGTTCGGCGCCGAGGTGGCCAAGGCGGCGGCTGCCGCCGACCCGGCGTCCGCTGCCGACAACCCGGCCTTCATGAAGGCCGGCACCCAGGTCAACGCCGCGTGCACGGCGGCCGGGGTCCCTCTGGACCTGTGAGCACGATCGTCTGGAGGCGCCAGCGACACCACCGTTAGGGTGGGGTGCGGCGCCTTCAGTAGCGGCGGCAAGCGCCGCGCTCCCGCAGGTCGGGGCGGGGTGTAGAGCAGCCGCGATGCCGCCGACCGCCATCCCTGTGCCGGCCATTCCTGTGCCGGCAGGCCACGAACCGGGGCACCCGCAGCGAGCGGCATGCTGCGGGTGCCGCCGGGACGTCCCGCCAGGCCCGCAGGGCCGGAGCACGGACGAACGCGGGGATCCGCCCTGTTGATCGGTCACTCGTCGGCCCTGCCCGGGTAGACCGCAGCCGACCTGTCGGAGCCTCCAGCCCGACCGGCCATCTTCATATCCGATTGGCGTCCTCATCGGCGTGCCGCTTCCGCTGACCTGGACGGTCGCGTTGCCCCTTGGCCGAGTGGTCCTACTCCCGACCCGATGTCGTGCGACCACGTTGTGGCGATGAGATTCAGGCAGCCTGCGGGCATAGCAGCAGATAGATCCGTTTCGCCCGCCGCTTAGCACGAAGCGCCGGCCGACGCCGCCCCGAGGGGTCGGCTTTAGGGTGATTTCTGATCGTCGCGTCGCGAAGTTGACATGCCATTGACTCGATGGACCTTCCCGGTGATGCTGGTGTCCGCAATAAACCTCCGCTTATGTCGATGAAGTCTGCATCAGCTGAGCTTTATGGAAGGTTCTACGTCGGCGCGGCTGATGTCGTGGCGCATCCCTCAAGCCTATTGCCCGGATTGGAGATCTGGTGGCCCGTCTGCGCGGGGGCGGACGGATACCTCTTGACGCGTTCCTGGAAGCGGGGCAGTCCAGCGGACGCGCATCGATTGCTCGGGATGACTTTAGGACAGTTATGGGAAGTGCAGCATCACGCCGAGTCTTCTCGGTGCCATTATCCGTACTACTAGCCATGGGAGCGCTCCTCGCGGTGCCCGCTCCCGCATCGGCCGCTGGAACTGCGGCCTGCGATCCGGCCGGACCGACCGCATCCGATGGTCAGACTGCCAGCGCCTTGAACGGTCGCCTCACCGGTAAGCTCGCCCACTCGATAACGGCATACCAGGTGTCGTGCGCTCGCGTCATAGTCGCGAGGGTCAAGAGTCGGGGGATGGCGAGGCGTGCCGCGACGATTGCCATCACCACGACGATCGTGGAGAGCGACATTCGTAACCTGACGTACGGCGATCGCGACAGCGTCGGGTTGTATCAACAACGCCCATCGACTGGGTGGGGCACCGTGGAACAGATCATGAATCCGGTGTACGCGACGAACAGCTTCCTGAACAAGATGCTCAGGGTGAAACCTGGCACCTGGATGACCGATCCCGTCGGTGAGGTCTGTCAGGCCGTGCAGATTTCGGGAACGCCCGACGCCTATCAGCCGCAGGCCAGGGACGGGGACATCATTTCGGGCGTGCTGTGGAGTCAGCAGGCACGATCGCCGGGCGGCAGCGTGGGCGATGTCAGCGGTGACGGCCACTCCGACCTGCTGGGCTTCAAGCCTGACGGAACGTTGTGGTACTACCCGAACAACATGGACAGCAATGCGGGTGGCCTGCCGTTCACTGACGGCAAGCAGATCGGAAAAGGTTGGCAGGACTTCGATCGGACGGTCTCGGCCGATGTGAGTGGTGATGGTCATGCTGATGTCGTGGCGACGAAGCCGGACGGCACGATGTGGTACTACCCGAACAACATGGATAGCAATGCGGGGGGTGTGCCGTTCGTCGACGGTAAGCGGGTCGGGCCGGGTTGGCGGGACTTCGATCGGATTGTCGCGGCTGATGTGAGTGGTGATGGCCATGCTGATGTGTTGGCGACGAAGCCTGATGGGACCCTGTGGTACTACCCGAACAACATGGATAGCAATGCGGGTGGTGTGCCGTTCGTCAACGGCGCGCAGATCGGGCGGGGTTGGCGGGACTTCGATCGGATTGTCGCGGCTGATGTGAGTGGTGATGGTCATGCTGATGTCGTGGCGACGAAGCCTGATGGCACGATGTGGTATTACCCGAACAACATGGACAGCAATGCGGGTGACCTGCCGTTCGTTGATGGTAAGCAGATCGGGCGAGGTTGGCAGGACTTCAACCGGATTGTCGCGAGCGATGTCAGCGGTGACGGTCATGCTGACGTGTTGGCGACGAAGCCTGATGGGACTCTCTGGTACTACCCGAACAACATGGACAGTAATGCGGGTGGCCTGCCGTTCATCAACGGAACGCAGATTGGGCAGGGCTGGCAAATCCACAGTCGTATCGCCTAGTTGGTTGACAAATCATGGCTGCCGACCGTAGTGCGGTGTCCATCAGAAACAATTCGGAAGGAAATCAGGAGATGCGTCTCTTTGGGAGAAAGACCTCCACGCTCACTGCGGCGAGCTTGGCGGTTTCGGTCATGCTCGCCGCTGTGCTGGGCAACGCCGCCGCGGTCTCTGCCGCTCCGCCCACGCCCGACTTCGGCAAGTCGATCGATGGCTACGCCTCGTACGACGGTCAGGACACCTGCGACCCCACGGCGAAGCCTGGCGTCGTCGCTTTCAAGAACCTGCTGAACGCGACGTACAGGCCCCACTCCTACGGGATCGGCCGGGCGTGCAACGACGGCGGAACCAGCGAGCACAAGGAGGGGCGGGCGCTGGACTACATGCTGGACGTGAACAACTCCGGTCAGCGAGCGACGGCGACCGACATCTTGAACTGGCTGCTCGCCACCGACAAGTACGGCAACAAGCACGCCAACGCGCGGCGGCTCGGGATCATGTACCTGATCTGGAACCGGCAGATCTGGAAGTCGTACGAGTCCTCGGCGGGCTGGCAGACCTATTCCTGCGATGGTTCGGCCAGCGGATGCCACACCAATCACATCCACTTCAGCTTCAGTTGGGCCGGCGCCCGGAAGCAGACGAGCTGGTGGACGGTCGCCCCGCTGCCCCCGACGATCGGCGGCACCGTCGGCGACGTCAGCGGTGATGGTCACGCGGATGCGCTGGGGGTGCAGCCTGATGGGACATTGTGGTACTACCCCAACAACATGGATTCCAACCCCGGGGGTAAACCGTTCACCACGAGGACCCAGGTCGGTACGGCCGACTGGCAGAAGTTCACCACGGTAATGTCCGCGGATGTGTCGGGTGATGGTCACGCGGACGCGCTGGGTGTGAAGCCGGACGGCACGATGTGGTACTACCCGAACAACATGGACTCCAACGCGGGTGGTAAGCCGTTCACCACGGTGACTCAGGTTGGTGAGGACTGGCAGCAGTTCAGCAAGGTGATGGCTGCGGACGTGTCGGGTGATGGTCACGCGGACGCGCTGGGTGTGAAGCCGGACGGCACGATGTGGTACTACCCGAACAACATGGACT
>NZ_JBNCNO010000001.1:771925-1042524 GCF_049847025.1 Micromonospora sp. DT231
CTCCAACGCGGGTGGTAAGCCGTTCACCACGGGAACTCAGGTCGGCAAGGACTGGCAGCAGTTCGACAAGGTGATCGCCGCGGACTACAGCGGTGACGGGCACGCCGACCTGGTCGCCGTGAAGCCTGACGGCACGATGCACTACTACCCCAACAACATGGACTCCAACCCGAACCACATGCCCTTCACCACGGGTACGGGCATTGGTTACGGCTGGGAGATCTACAGCAAGATCGCCTGACGACGACTGCACGCCTCACCCGAGCGGGTGTGTGGAGGAGGTGGCTCTCGACGAAGGGCTAGGGTCTCCGGTTGTGGGCGAGGCTGAACGCCGCGCCGGCAACCGGAGGCCCCGTGCTTGTGGGGGAGTCACCTCCGCGGTCGCCGTCAGCTCCGCGTGCACCGTCGAGCAGGCCTCACGGCCGTTCCCGGATCCGCAGGGCCACCCGAGCGTGTGGCCACCCGCCGGCCAGCACCGACCGCCTTGACCACCGAGATCGGCCACCAAATCGACCCTCCCGGCTGAGTACCCCGGAGGTGCTTCCAGCTAGTGTCGTACGAGGTGGCAGATCGAACGGATGAGATGTGCGAGGCTTCGCGTCGCCCCGGGCGGCCTGCTCTGAGCAGCGATTTCGCTCACGGACGTAGACGCCGACACCCGCCCGCGATCAGGGAGGCGACGTTCGGTGGGCAACCGCAGACCGACCATGGCTGATAAGTTGGACCGGTTATTCAAGACGGTCCGCCCAGGAGGTCGTGAGTACTCATACGAGGAAGTCGCGACGAAGATTCGCGCCACCGGTGTCATGATTTCGCACACGTACATCTGGCAGCTCCGTAAGGGGCACCGTGATAACCCCACCATTCGACACATCGAAGCCCTAGCACGTTTTTTCGGGGTCTCCCCGGTCTACTTCCTCGACGATGACGCTGCCCGTCAGATTGACGAGCAGCTCGAGCTGCTCGCGGCGCTCAGCGACAAGTCGGTGCGCCAGGTAGCTCTCCGCGTAGCTGGCCTCTCCGCCCCGAGCCTCGAGGCGATCAACGGCATCATCGAACACGCCCGCCGGATCGATCGGCTGACCGAGTCCGGGGACGACCAGCCTCGCCAACCCCCTGCCCCAGCGCCTGACGACACGCAATGACCTGAGGAGCCTCACATGCGGCTGCGTCGGCTTGAGCGGAGAGCCGCACGCCTCCTCGACGAGCTGTCTCTGCCCCGGGTTATCACCACGTCAGCCCTCTGCGCGCACATCTCCATGGCCAGGCGACGTCCGCTGCACCTGCACCCACTCTCCTTGATGGGGATCCCGGGGACGCCGGGCGGAATGTGGATCGAAACCGAAGCCGCCGACCACATCTTCTACAATGCGGACACCAGGCCACTACACCAGCAACACATCATCCTGCACGAGATCGGGCACATGCTCTGCCGTCATCGCAACACGGATACCGATGCGCTTGCCGTCATCATGCCCGATCTCGATGTTGACATGATTCGTTCCGTTCTCGCGAGGTCGACCTACTCCCTTGTGGCCGAGCAGGAAGCGGAGATGATCGCAACGCTGCTCGCGCAGCGTATGCAAGCACCAGAAATCGCTCTCCAGCCGGCCAACATTCTCGAAGAGTTCAGTAGCCGGGCGTCCCGCGATGTCCGCCGCTGACCTGCTCGAACTCATCGCCATCGGGGCGCTCTGGCTGGTGCTCATCATCCAGCTGAGCCGGAGCAGGCACTGTCCGCGGGACAGACCGGCCTTTCTGCTGCAGGCTGGGCTCACCGTCGCGGCAACCCTCAACCTGGCCCCGGTCAGCCGTGTCATCGATGCGACGACCGGTCTGGTGGACCTGAGCGTGTTGGTGAAGAACCTCGCAGGTCTGACCGTGGCATATCTCGCTTCCAGCCTCGCGGCCGCCATGGCCGCCAGCACGCCTGGGGCGACCTGCCGGTCGAGGGTCGATCTCCTGCTGCCGGGTGGCGCGGCGATCGGCATGTGTTTCCTGTTCGCGGCGGCGCCGCGCCATCCCGGCGACGAGGACTTCGTCACCGAGTCCGCCCAATCGGCGTACACGGTCTGGTACGGGGTTCTCTACCAGTCCGCAATCGTGCTCGCTGTCGCGCGAGCGTCGCTGACAGTGTGGAAACTCGCGTTGAAACGCTCTGGCGGCAGAGGCAACCGGAGCATCGTGGTGACGGCCCTGGGCGGCACGGTCCTGCTGGCCTACATCCTCAATCGAATTGTCTTCATCCTCAGCCACGCGGCTCATCTGGACGTCCTGGAAGGTCCAGGTTACGTCTTCTTCTCGAAGTCGCTCTTCGGCATCGGGTTGACACTGCTCGCGATCGGCGCGGCGGTGCCGGTCAGCAGGCCGGTGCGGCGATACATTCGTGACAGTGTCCGGCTGCACCGCCTCTATCGGTTGTGGCACACCTTGCAACTGGCCGTACCTGGCGTGGTCCTGGGTGCACCGCAAAGCCGAATCGCCGACGTCGCCAACGTCCTGCAGGTGCGACTGCGCCTCTACCGGAGGGTGATCGAGATCCGCGACGCGCAATCCGAGTTGGCCGCTTTCGTCGGTGGGTCAACGATCTCCGCCGCCGAAGCTCTCGTTGGCCAACTTGGGCTCGCCGGGGATTCCGCCGAGGCCGCAGTTGAGGCGTGCTGGACCGCCGCCGGACTGCGTGCCAAGTCCGAACGTTCCGTCGAGGGTGGCGGCACCTTCGCCTTCGCCGGGGGCGCCGCCGTGCCCGATCTGGACGGTGATGTCGAGTCACTTCTCCGAGTGAGGGCCTTCTACTTCTCTCCGGCGATCCAGAAGTTCGTCGGGCCACCGACACCCGCCGAACGTGCGCGGCCCGCGCCGGTTGTCGACGAGCGCGTGTGACCGGCCGGGCGCGGGCGGACGGAATCCCGACGCAGGGAGCTCGCCGGCCCTCGCGTGTCCCACTCTTGTAGTCGGCTCACCGCCGGGGGTGACCGAACACAAGGGACAGTGGAGGTCGGCATGCTGATCATCGCCGCGGACAGGGCGACCTACCCGCCCAACGGCCAGATCCCCAACCTCGAAGACGACGAGAAGGCCTACGCGGAGATCGCCAAACGAATCGCGTCACTTCTGCCGGAGGGATTCGAGGAGAATGCCTTCGGGCAGCTGGTCACCTGGTCGGCGAGCGCCCTGGGACGCCCCCAGAGCTTCGCAACGTGGGCCGAGGCCGTCACGGCCGCGACCGCCTACGCGCGGGGCGAGTTCGCCGGCAACACCGACCAGCGGCAGCGCGACCAGCCCTTGGAGGGCAACGCACTGGACCGGCTCGGCACGGCGTTGCTGAGCGCGGGGCAGACCGACGACCCGCAGATCAAGCTGCGCGAGAAGAGCCGCAGGTGGGCCAACTGCGGGCTGGCCGCGTTCCAGATCCGCGAGCAGTTGCAGGCCAAGGGTGGCAAACTGGCCAGCCAGTCCCGCGAGGCCTACGGCGTCGGCAAAGATGCGGATCTGAAGAGTGACCTGCTCGTCCTGCCCAGCGCGACCACAGTCGTGCTGCTCGACTGTCAGTTCCCGCAGGTGCACAACTTCGTCATCGAGGTACACAACGACGGGTCGCGCTTCCTCGCCCAGGGCTACCAGGGCTTCTACTTCGCGCAGTGGTGGCTCGGATTGGACCAGAGCTATTCCGGCACGCCCAGCGCCGAGATCCTCGCCCTGCGCGAGCGATACGGGTTGGGCCGGCGCATCAACACGCCAAACTACGAGAGCCTGCTCGACGGCCTGGTCGCGGCCATCGCGTCCGGCTGGCCGGAGACCGCGGACCAGTGGAGGACGTTGCCGTTCAACCCGGACTCGCAGGAGATCGACGGGATCCGCCATCGGTCCGGCTCGCCGACGTTTCTCGTGGAGGCGTTCGAGGTGGGCCAGCCGGCGGTGGCTCGCGCGAAGCTCGGTGGTGACGCCCGCGCGTCGCTCAGCGAGCTGGCGACGCGCAGTCTGACCACCGACTGACGGCTGAACCGGCGCCGGAGTCAGCGTGACCCCTCAACGCTGGTGGCTGAGGCGGCGGCGACACCCGGGCGTGTCGTCTTTCTGGCGACGGCCACCATGATGATGGTGCTGACCAGCGCGGCGACGGGGGCGAGGGCCAGGCCGAGGCGGACGCCGTTCGCCACCACCAGACCGGTGACCGCCGAGCCGGCGGCGCTGCCGATGGTGAACGCGGTGGCGACCCAGGCGAACGCCTCGGCCACGGTGCCCGGCGCCGCGAGCTGATCCACCAGAAGGAAGATGGCGGTCAGCGCCGGCGGTAGGGCCAGACCGCTGACCGCAAGCAACACCGCCATCAGGGTGGGGCGCGGTGTCAGCAGCAGCGGCACGAAGCCGACGGTCAGCCCGGCGGTGAGCAGCGGCAGCCGCCATGCTCCCGCCGGCGCGGCCCGGGTGTAGAGCAGGCCGCCGACCAGGGCGCCGGTTGCCTGCGCGGCGAGCAACCAGCCGGCCAGGCGCCGGTCGCCGGCCTCCTCCGCGTACGCGGTGATCGCCACCGCGATGCCGCCGACCGCCATCCCCGTGCCGGCCACCCCCACCAGCAGGGCCGTGAACCGGGGCACCCGCAGCGGTCCGGCCCAGTGCCGTGCCGCCGGCACTCCCCGCCAGGCCCGCACGGCGGGCGCGCGGACGAACGCGGCGGTGCCGGCGAGCTGCAGCAGCGCGGCCACCACCAACCCGGCGACCGGCCCGCCGAGCGCCACCGCGAGCAGCGTCGTGAGCGGGCCCACCACGAAGATCACTTCCTGTACGGCGACATCCAACGCGTACGCGGCCGGCACCGCCGCCGGGGGCAGCAGATCCGGCCACAGCGAGCGAAGGCACGCCTCCAACGGGGGAGCGCCGAGCCCGGCGACCACGGCGCCGACGGCCGCACCTGTCACGCCGAAGGCGCCGCTGGCCACGAAGACGAAGCCGGCGCCGGACAGCACCGCCGCGAGGCACAGCACCGGTGGCTGACGCCAGCGGTCCACCGCGCGGGCGAGCAGCGGCGTACCCACCGCCACCCCGGCGGTGTACGCGGCGACGAGCAACCCGGCCGCGGCCAGGCTGAACGACTCCCGCGCGAACAGCAGGAGGGCGAGCGGCCCGGAGGCCGACGGCAGCCGGCCCACCTGGGCGGCGAGCAGGACCCAGAGCACCTGCGGGGCACGCAGGACCACCCGGATACCGGATGAGGACATGAGACATCGCTCCCGATGCGATGGAAGGAACCACAAGGACCCACGGGCACCTGCCGGCGTGGGTCAGGGAGCGAAGTCGGACCGCTCGTGGTCGTTGCCGTACAACGGCAGAGCGGGCGTGGCCCACCGGGCGTACGACGCCGCGACAGCCTCAACCGGAACCACGAACCGACCGTATCGCACGGCGGCGGTCCACGGGGGGCGCCCTACCCGTCCGCGGCGGCCCGATGTTCCAGGATCTTCTCCACCTCATCGACCCGCCACCGACGCCCATCCGTGGGACTCATCTGGGAACCCGTCTCGCGCAGCACCTCGAGGCCGTGCTGATCCTCGCGTATCGCGAGGCCGATGGCAGCGTTGAGCCTCGCGTACAGGTAGTCGTCGGTCAGGTGCGCGGTCAACAGGGCGAGAACCGCCGGGGTGTCCAGGCCCGATTCCGCCAAGCTGAGCAGGGCGTTGGCGCGGACGCGGCCGTCGCGGTCAGCCGCGAGGTGGATCAGCGCCGCCACCACGCCCGGCGGCGTGTCGAACGGGTGGGGAGGCAGATTCATATACATACCCAGGCGTGGGTGCTCGCCGATGGCGTAGCCGAGCACGCCGGCGACGTGCCCGCGGATGTCCGGGTCAGGATGAACGGCATGGTGCAGGACGTCCGTCAGGTCACCACGACCGGTGTACTCGGCGAATGCGCCGATCACATTGCCCAGCGCGATCGGATCGTCCTCGGCGCGCAAGCGTGGCCTGAGCACCTCCGCCGCCTGCGCCTTCAGGGGTTGCTCATCGCAGCCCAGGTAGTGCAACAACTGGGTCGCGAACCTCCTGGTGTCGACCGAAGGGTGTGCCACCAGGTTGGCAGCCCACCGGAACCGGTCCTCGGCGGACAGGTGATCCGCCATGCCGACCTGAGCCTGGCCCCAGTCGCAGGACTGCGGGTCCGCGTGGAACAGGGCGCGTGCCAACAACTCGTCGGGGGTGACGGGTATGTCGAATTGGTGTTCCAGATAGGTGACGATCGCCCGATGATCGAGCTGCGTCTCGGCCTGCCGCCCGTCGGCCAGGGTCAACCGGATCCTCGTCGCGTGTTCCGGCTCCTGCTCCCTGGTCAGGATCCGTATCCGCTCGACGGCGGCCGGCTCGTCCGGGTGCGCGCCGAGCCGACGACGCAGTTCGACCTCCGGGTCGAGACCCAGCCACAGCCGTGCGATGTCCAGCGCACCGCGCTCCAGATGCTGCGGCACCTGCTTCCGCCAGTACGGGACGTGGTGCACCATCTCCCGCAGGACCTCGTACGCCCCGAAGTCGGCCGCCCAGGACACCGGATCGACACCGTCGTCCCACGGGCGGGCCGGATCGGCTCCGGCCTGGAGCAGGCTGGCGACGACATCGGCGTTACCCCCGAACACCGCCGCACGCAGCAGCCCGCTGCCCTCGTCACCCGCGAGCGCGTCCGCCGACGCCGTCCGTAACAGCCGGTCGAGAGACGACGTGTCACCGGCCCGCACCGCCGCGAGCAACTGCGCATCCACCCGGCCACCCTGCCCGAGCGAACGCCGGCGGTCGAGCGGTTATCGAGGCGCCACCTCATCCACGCCGTTTCGTCTGGCGATCGCCGCGACCGACGTCGGTGATGAGTTTTCGCGCCGGCACCCGTCACACCTACGACAGGACGTGCCGAGGCGGAAGGATGACGCGATGAGTGCGGACACACGGCTGGACGGGTTGGGCGAGGTCGACGAGCTGACGTTCTCGGGGCTGGCGGCTCGGCACCGGCGGGAGCTGCACGTGCACTGCTACCGGATGCTCGGGTCGTTCGAGGACGCCGAGGACGCCGTGCAGGAGACGTTGCTGCGGGCCTGGCGGCGGCGGGAGACCTTCGAGGGGCGGTCGACGTTCCGGGCCTGGCTGTACCGGATCGCCACGAACGCCTGCCTGGACCTGCTGGCCAAACGCAGACCGGAACCCGCGACCGGCGGTGAGGTGCGCTGGCTACAGCCGTACCCGGATCGGTTGCTCGACGAACTGCCCGCCGGTGGCGCGGACGAGCCGGAGGCGCTCGCCGTCGCGCGGGAAACGATCGAGCTGGCGTACGTGGTCGCGGTCCAACACCTCGCGCCGCGTCCACGGGCGGTGCTGATCCTGCGTGACGTGCTCGGTTGGCCGGCGAAGGACGTCGCGGACCTCCTCGGGGACTCCGTCAACTCGGTGAACAGCGCGCTGCAACGGGCCCGTGCCGGCATGCGGGAGCACCTGCCCGCCGAGCGGCAGGACTGGACCGGCGGCGAGGAGGACGCCGACACCCGCGAGTTGGTACGCCGCTTCACCGACGCCGCCGTGGCCACCGACGTCGACGGGCTCGCGGCCATGCTGCGCGACGACGTGCGCTGCTCGATGCCGCCCACGCCGGGCCTGTCCGTCGGCCGCGACGCGGTGGTCGACGGCTGGGTCCAGGACGGGTTCGCCGACCTTCGGGGCATGCGCGCGGTCCCCACCTCGGTCAACCGGCAGCCCGCCGTCGCCTTCTACCTGTGGCGCGCGCAGGAGGACGCGTACCTGCCGCTGACGATCGACGTCCTGCGCGTCACCGGCGGAGCGATCACCGAGATCGTCACCTTCCACGACGACCAGTTCCCGCGGCTCGGGCTGCCCGAGCGCCTGCCGGCCGACGACGCCGAATAGGCACGCCACCCGGCGGCGCACGTGGCGCGCCGGCCGCACCCCTGTCGAAGAGTGGAGGAACGTCGTGCACAGCAGGTATGACTCCGGGGCCATCGCGGTCCCGGTAGCGGGCCAGACCAGCCACACCCGGCGACTCGGCGGGCTCGTCGGCACCGGCGGCGTGGCCGCGCTCGCGGCGACGACGGCCACCACCCTGGCCGCCGCGCTCGCGACGGCCGTCGGCGTCGACTTCGAGATCCCCGATGGTGGGGCGATGATCCCGTTGGCCGGGTTCGCCGTGGTGACGGGCTTCTTCTCGGTCGTGGGCGTCGTCATCGCCGTCGCTCTGCTTCGGTGGAGCGCTCGCCCGGCGCGGCGATTCGTGTGGACCGCCGGGTCGTTGACCGCGATCTTGCTGGTTCCGCCCCTGCTCTGCGGGGCCGCCCCGGCCACCGTCGCCGCGCTGCTCGGGCTGCACCTCGTGCCCGCGACGGTCATGATCACCGTGCTGGCGCGCGGCCTCCACGCCCGGACCGGTTGACGCCACGCACACCCCCGGCGGCTGGCGTCCCGCTCAGAGTTGGGCGGCGACCACCCTGGTGGCCTGGGCGATGAGGGCGTCGTCGGGGGTGGCGTCCCTCGTGCCGCGCGCGGTCAGTCGTGGGGGAGCCGGCGCGGCTCGATCCGCAGCCCTCGGCTGAGCTGCCAGGAGGCGGTGGGCCACGCCGCGATGAAGCCGGCGATCAGCCCCAACTGGCCCGCGAACCAGAAGATGGGGCCGTCGGGACGCAGGGTTGGCTCCGGAAAGACCACCCGGTGCGCGAGCGTCAGCCACACGAACAGCGCCATCTCGAACGCGGTGATCGTCAGCAGTTCGACCTTGGCGACCGTGGACAGGGCGTGCCAGATCTTCGTGACGCCGCGGCCCGGTGCGCCGACGTACCGGAAGAGCACCGCTATCGTCACCGCCGCCAGGTAGTCCCCGGCGTAGTCGACCCAGAGCGTCTCCTGCGCCGGGTCGGACCTGACGACGTACAGGGCGACCTCGGCGACGACGAAACCGAGCGCGCAGTGGGCGCCGCAGCGGGACACGCGGGTGACGACGACGCCGCGCCGGGGCCGTCGCGGCTGGTCCTCCCGCCGCCGTCGGGAGTACGTCTCGGGCCTACCCCAGTTCCAGTAGAGGCGGACGGCGGCCGGGCCGACGTAGAGGACTGTCACCAGCCAGACGATCTCCATGACCCGGACGGGCTGACGGTGCCCACGAAGATAGGTGTCGGCGACGACGACCGCGCAGCTGACGACCCCGACCGTGAGCGACACCCAGGACAGCGTCAGGAGCCAGGTGGGTTGCATCCACGCCCCTTCCGCCGCGCGGGACGCCGACGCGCCTCCCGCTGCCGCATCCGAAGGGGGGCGGCACCGACCGAGGGCACCTCGCAGTGTTCCATGCCCCACCCGCAGGCAGCGGGAGATCGGGTGTTCCCGCCGGCCGCAGGCGGATGGTTGCTGCTGCCCTCGTCCTCAGTGATGCTCGACCCCCCAGCTAGCTGGCGAAGTCGACGCCGCTGAGGGAGACGCCGCGGTGCGCGGCGAGGTGTTCGGCTTGCGCGGCGATGGCCTTGCGGGTGGAGTCCGACAGCCGGTGCCAGGGTTGGACACTGACCGTCATCGTGCGGCCGGACTTGCGGGGACGCCAGGCGCCGACCAGGTTGCCGTCGACCAGGACGCCGCCGGGGCGACCCAACACCGGCCACATCTGCTTGGCGTGGGCGGCGTCCGGCGCCAGCGTCGCCCGGTCCTTGGCCTGGAGGAAGAGGTCGAACGGGCCGAGCAGGCGGGTGCCGCAGCCGTCGGCCGACTCCAGCGCCTCCTCGTCGTCGGCCAGCAGCGAGCGCGCCTCGCCGTCGACCGTCACCTCGATCACGTCGTCGGGCCAGTGTGCCTTCACGTCCTTCACCGGGGCGTCGAGATAGTCCGCCACGTGCTTCGGTGTGGCCGGGCCGAGCAGGCGGAGATAGGCGCGGACGAGGTCGAAGCGCTCGCCCGGGGCGGCGGCCCTCCGGAACCCGGTGATGCGCCGCAGGACCGGAGGTGAGGTGTCGAGCTGCAACTCCAGCCCGGCCCGCGCGGCGGCGAGCCGGAAGGGCATCTCGTAGACGTGCGTGGCGTCGCACGGTCGGCAGAACCGCAGGTACGGCTCGGGCAGCACCGCGGCCAGGCGGCCGGAGACGTCTCCCTTGACCGTCGGCGTGGTGACGATGGCCCGCATGCGGGCGGCCACCTCGTCCAGGGCGGCGAGGTTGTGGATGCCGGCGGCCTTCAACGGCTTGGCGGCGTCGTAGATGCGCTTGCCCGCGTCGGCGTCGGAGAAGGGTTCGACAGCGGCCACCACGGCGCCGGCGTCGGCCCGGCGGTAGAGGTGGGGAGCGCCGCGCACGGTCCACAGCACGATCACCTCCGTGTCGGACAACGCGGTCACGTCGACGCCGCGCGCGGCCAGTGCCCACCGGGCGCCGTCCGGGCCGGTGTTCTGCACTCCGATGTCCAGGATGGCGGTGTCGGCGAGCGTGCCCTGAGCCCGGTCGAGCTGCTGGGCGCGGACGCGGAAGTTGAGCACCTGGCGTCGGTCGACCATTCCCGCACCCTAGACGAGTAGGACCGGACGGCCCCGGAGCCGCGTCGTTCCGCAAGAGTGGCATTACGCAGAGCGTTCACTTTGTCGCGTACAGCAATGATCCTGCCCTGAGTGCGCAGTCGCGAACATTTCGGCTGCGCGAATCGGTTGGTAATGCGCAGGCCTCTTGCGCGATGAGATATCGTCGGGCTTTCTGGCCGACCGAGGCCGTCCGACGCGACGGCCGTCCGACGTGAGGGGTATGCATGTGCGGGATCGCCGCAGCGCTGCCGGACTATGACTGTGACCTGGCAGCGGTTTCCGATCGGCAACTGCTGGACGTGCTGCCGGAACTGCCGCACGTCGACCTGACCGCCGATCGGCCCAGCGGAATGGACCTGCACCCCGCGTTCGACGGCCTGGTCAAGGAACTCGCGGCCGCGTTGGATCTGTACACGGCCCCCACCGCCGTGCACCGCTTGGCGTGCGAGAAGAGCCTGCGCGAGGCTGTCGTGGCGCGGACGTCGGCGCTGGACTCATGGCTCACCGTCGCCGAGCGCGCACTCGACGACCCCGGCGCCGGCTGGGACGCCGACCTCCTGGAGCAGGTCCAGCAGCGCGCGGTGGCCGCTCGGGACCTGCTCTGGTCGATCGAGCAGGACAGGATCGGCGCCGCGGTGCGGATCGCCGAGCTCGCGCGGCAACAGATGATCACCCTGAACCAGGCGCGCAGCTACCTCGCCGTCGACGCGGTCCTGGACGCGATCGATCGGCTGGAGGTGCGCGGCCGGGACTCGGCGGGCATCCAGGTGTGGGTCACGCTCGACGACGCCGACCTCGCGCGGGTGCCGGCCACGCTGCGGGACCGGGTGGACGGCGAGTTCCGCCACTGCGCGGCGGCGCAGTTCCGGGGTGGCATCTCACTCGTGTACAAGCGCGCCTCGGTCATCGGCCGGCTCGGCGACAACGTCGCGTACCTGCGCGCGGCGATGACCGCCGACGACGACCTGCACACGGTCCTCGATCTGCCCAGCGCCCGCGTCGTGATCGTCGCGCACACCCGTTGGGCCAGCGTCGGCCGGATCAGCGAGGCCAACGCCCACCCGCTGGACAGCACCACGCCGGCCGGCGACGATCCGTGCTTCGCGATCGCCGCTCTCAACGGCGACATCGACAACCACGTCGCGCTGCGCGACCAGTTGAACCTGCCGGCCTCGTCCACCGGAATCAGCACCGACGCCAAGCTGATCCCGGTGATGCTCGCCCAGCAGATGGCCGCCGGCCACTCGCCCGAACAGGCGATGGCCGCCTCCGCGCGCAACTATCACGGTTCGTTCGCGATCGCGGCACAGGGCGACCTCGCCGCCGACCAACTGATGCTCGTCGTCAAGGGCAGCGGCCAGGGCCTGTACGTCGGGTTCGCCCTCGGCTGCTTCCTGGTCGCCAGCGAGGTGTACGGCCTGGTCGGCTGGACCGATCGGTACCTGCGGTTGGACGGTAGGCACTCCGACGACGGCGAGGTCGGCACGGTGGTCGTCCTCGACCGGAAGCACGCCGGCACCCTCGCCGGCCTGCGCCGGACGACGATGCGCGGCCGGTCCCTGCCGGTCGCCGAGGCGGACATCGCCACCGCGGAGATCACCACGCGGGACGTCGCGCGCGGCGAGTTCGACCACTACCTGGAGAAGGAGATCACCGAGGCGCCGTCCTCGTTCCGCAAGAGCCTGCGGGGTCGCATCGCCGACGACGGCCAGCGGCTCTCCGTCGCGCTCGGCGAATCCGCACTGCCGCAGAGCATCCGGGAGCGCTTCGTCGACCGGGACATCCGCGAGATCCTCTTCGTCGGTCAGGGCACGGCCGCGGTCGCCTGCGAGGGCATCGCCAAGGTGGCCGACGATCTGCTGCACCCGCACATCACCGTCGCCGCGATGCCGGCCACGGAGCTGTCCGCCTGGAAGCTGCGGGCGGACATGTCGTCGGTCTGTGTCGTCGCGGTCAGCCAGTCCGGCTCGACCACCGACACGAACCGCGCCATCGACATGGCGCGCGCACGGGGCGCTGCCGTGCTCGCCATCGTCAACCGCCGGGACAGCGACCTGAGCCACAAGGCCGACGGTGTGCTGTACACGTCGGACGGCCGCGACGTGGAGATGGCGGTCGCCTCGACGAAGGCGTTCTACTCGCAGGCGGCCACCGGTACGCTGCTCGCGCTGCAGATCGCGAGACTGTGCGAGCTGCTCTCGCCGGAGCTGGAAGACCTGATGCTGCACGCGTTGCAGGAGATGCCGCAACAGCTGCAGACGCTGCGCGACCTCGGCCCGAGGATGGCCGAGATCGCGCAGGTGGCGATCCGGCACCCGCACTGGGCGGTGGTCGGCTCCGGCCCGAACCGCGTCGCGGCCGACGAGACCCGCATCAAACTCTCCGAGCTGTGCTACAAGACCGTCTCCACCGACGCCGTCGAGGACAAGAAGCACGTCGACCTGTCGGCGGAGGCGTTCGTCCTGGTCTGCGCGGCCGGCACCCCGCCGGGGCAGCTGCGCGACCTCACCAAAGAGGTCGACATCTTCGCCGCCCACCGCAACCAACCGGTCGTCATCGTCGACGAGGGCATCGAGCTGCCGTGGGCTACCGACTGGGTGATCCGGGTGCCGGCGGCGCACCCCGCCTTCGCCTGGATCCTCAGCACGGCTGCCGGGCACCTCTTCTCCTACCACGCCGCCCGGGCGATCGACGCCACCGCCGATCCGCTGCGCGAGGCGCTCGCGGGGCTGGAGGCGTCGGTCGACGCCGGTCGCGTCGCGCGTGACGAGCTGGACGCCGCGTGCGGCGGCATCCACCAGTTCCTCGCCGAGGCCGCCCAGGGCAGCGTTCGCGGCGTTCTTCCCAGCGACGTCGCGCTGCGCCTGCACCAGGCCGCGTCGCTGCTGCGGCACGGCGCAGCGGTCGTGCCGGAGCTGCCGGTAGCGGTCGCCGATCCGGTCGACTTCGTGCGTACCCAGCTCACGGCCTCCGCCGACGAGCTGACGCGCTCGATCGACTCGGTCAAGCACCAGGCGAAGACGGTGACCGTCGGCACCTCGCGTGGCGACTCCGACCTGCTGGACAACGCGCTCGCCACGGCCGTCGTCGAGGCCGGTGGCGATCTGTCCGTGCTGAGCTATCCCGTCCTGCTGGCGCTCCGTGCGTTCGCCCGGGTGACCGAGGGCGTCACCGGCACGATCCGGTACCAGCTCAGTCAGTCGCCGGGCCACGCCACCCTGCGCGTCCTGCGCAAGACCGGCGTCGCCGAGGACCTGACCAGCCGCGCGGACAGCGGTGCCGAGCTGAGCGGCTCGAAGCAACTCGCCGTCGCCTCGCGCATGGTGCGGCTGGTCCGCGGCGTACGCGACGGCCGGTTGGTGCTCATGGTCCCGGAGCAGACCGGGGCGCGCGTGCACTCGCTCACGCTCGCGCACGTGACACTTGTCGAGCGGGCCGAGCCCGCGCACCTGACCGAGGTGCTCGAGCTGACCGGCACGCGACTGGCGGAGATCAGGGCTGCGGTCACCGAGACCGACACGCCGTTCGCCGTGGAGAGCCTCACGCACGTACCGGTGGAGACGGTTCTCCTGGGTTCGGTGGACGACGTGGTCCGGCTCCTGAGCCGGTAGCCGGTCGATGGTTTCCGCGGTGCTGCCGGCGTTTGTGTCGCCGGCAGCACCGCTCGCCAGCCCTCCGCGCCGCAGGCTGACACGTGCGGTGCGCGACGCTGCCCAGTGCGGTTCGCCTTGACCTTGACACGGTGACAAGGTCTTCGGTGGGGTCGAGGAGGTGGTCTCGATGACCGGACCGGAAAAGGACGCGAACACCATGCGGGCGCTCCAGGCGCTGGAAAGCGGCGACTCGTCGGTGCGGCTGCGCGCGGCGCTGGCGGTCGGCACAGCCCCGGACCCGCGGTTCGTCGACACGCTCGTCGAACGATGCGCGATCGAGCCCGAGTTCTTCGTACGCGAGATGGTCACCTGGGCGCTGCTCCGTCACCCATCCGCGCTGACCGTCGCGAAGCTCACCGGCCAACTCCGCTCGGAGCGGGCGCAGGCCCGGAGCCAGGCGTTGCACACGTTGTCCAAGATCGGCGATCGGCGGGCCTGGCCGGCGGTGACACGGGCGCTCCTGACCGACCCGGACGAGGAGGTGGCGCGAAGCGCCTGGCGAGCCGCGGTCGCCCTGGTGCCTCCCGGTGACGAGCCCGAGTTGGCCGAGGTGTTGGCGACGCAGCTCGGGCGCGGCACGCGGGACACGCGGTTGAGCCTCAGCCGGGCGTTCGTCGCGCTCGGTGCGGTGGCGATGCCGATCCTGCGCGTCGCGATGACGGCTCTCGACCCACAGGTACGCGCGCACGCGATCGCGACGCAACGGCTGGCGCGGGACCCGGATGTCGGTGTCGAGTCCTCGATCGAGGAGGCGAAGCGTGTGCTGGCCCTCGGCGCGATCGGCGAGGAGGGATGATGCGCAGGTGTTGATCGGTGACGTGGCGCGCCGGTCCGGGGTCAGCGCCCGCATGCTCCGGCACTACGACTCGCTCGGCCTGGTCCGGCCGACCGGCCGTAGCGGCGTCGGCTACCGGGAGTACTCCGACGAGGACATCCGGCTGATCTTCCAGGTCGAGAGCCTGCGGTCCCTGGGCCTGTCGCTGCGTGACGTCCGGCGGGCGCTCGACGATCCCGGCTTCACGCCCTCCGGCCTCGTCGACGACCTGATCCAGCGGACGCGACAACGCATCGCGGATGAGCGGGACCTGCTCACCCGACTGCGTCGGATCGCCGCCGCCGACCCCGCCGACTGGGAGGACGTCCTCCAGGTCGTCGCGCTCCTGCAGGCACTGGGCTCACCGAGCGCGGGCAGGCGTCAGCGCGCCGCCCTGTCCTCGGTCGACGGGGCTCCGCTGCCCGTGGAGGCGCTCGTCGAGGCGGCGCTCGACGAGACCGACCCGAACGTCGCCGGAGCCCTGCGGTGGGCGCTGGCACAGTCGGGGGACGACGGCCTGGCGCTGCTCGCGGACGGCCTACGCTCACCACGGGCCGAGGTACGCGAGCGTGCCGTCCGGACCATCGCCGAGATCCCGCACGACGCGGCGACCGACGTGCTGCGCGACGCCCTCGCGAACTCCGACGTCGTGGTCCGCGGGCACGCGGCGCTGGCGCTCGGGGCGCGGCGGGTGGCGGACGCGGTCCCGACGCTTGTCGACATGGTCGTCGAGGAGACGAAGGACGCCGAGGCAGCCGACGTGTTGGGCGTGCTGGCGACCGAACCCGAGGTGGCGGCACTGATCGCCACCAGGCTCGTCGGCTGCCTCGCCCGGGGGACCGTGGCGCCGTCGGCGCGTCGGCGGCTGACCGAGGCGCTGGCGGACATCCCGGGTGACACCGCGGCACGGGCCCTGGTGGACCTGTCCCGAGACGACGACCGCGCCGTCGCGCTGACGGCGACATCCATCCTCACGCTCCGCGGTGGGGCCGGGAAGCTCCGCACCGGGATCGGGGAGCCGCGCAACGGGACCGGGCCGGACACGATGCCGGACGACCCCCTCGCCTGAGCGAGAGGGTCGTCCGGTGGCAACCGTGGGGGCGTGCCGGTCAGCCGCCGGCGAACGTGACCTCGGTGCCGCACTTGGCGTTCTGGTTGAGGCAGGACTTCACCAGGGCGCCGAGGCGTGCCGGCTCCCAGGCGTTCATGAAGTCGCCGTGCATGGAGGACGGCTTGCCGGAGGAGAGCGTGAGACCGTCACCGCCCAGCGACTGGTAGTTGACCATGAAGGACAGGTCCGGCACGGCCACCGGGTACTTGCCGGTGCAGACGCCGTTCACCGGGTCACCCATGTGCGACTTGTGGTCGGGTGAGTCGATGTTCTTGCCGTCCCAGCAGTCCTTGAACACCAGTTGGAAGATCAGGTTGCCGCCGGGTGCGCAGACCGGCCAGTTGCCGTCGGCGCTGCGGCCGATCTCGGCGCTGCCGGCGCACCAGAACTGGTTGCTACCGGCGTTCTTCGGGGTGTCCACCTGCCGCTTGGCGTCGCCTTCGACCACCCGCAGGCCCGGCGGGAAGGGCTTCACGGTCGACGGGTCCTTGACCCGCGAGCCGTAGTAGACGCGCATGCTCTTGATCGGGACCGGCTGACCGTCCTTGCGCAACTCCGGGGTCCAGTAGGCGCTGTTGTCACCCGGGGCGTTGCAGTTGGTCGTCGCGGAGAGCAGCTTGTCGGTCGTGGTGAAGGCGTCGATCTTCGGACCGAAGAAGGTGTGCATGTGTGAGGCGCCCGGCAGGGCGGGCACGACGATCGGGTCGTCCGGCGCCGAGTTGGCGACCTCGCAGTCGGTGTGGAACTCGGGCACCCGGGTGGTCCCCGGCGTCACCGCCTTCGGCGTGAGGGCGTCGAAGGCGGCCAGTTCCCTGCTCCACCGGGCCTGGTCGACCGGGACCCAACCGCCGGCGGGTGCGCTCGGCGGGACGGACGTGGAGGCGGACGCCGACGGGGTGGGGCTCGGCGCGGACGAGGCGGTGGGCGTCGCCGAGGCGCTCGCCGGCGCGCTCGGCGACGAGCCCGCCGCGGGGCCGAACGTGAACCAGTTCAGGTTCACGAAGTCCGACGTCGAGGTGCTCTTCAGGACGGCGAAGACGGTCTGCGGGCCGGCCGGCACGGCGGACGCCTTCGCCGTGACCGTCGTCCACTTCTGCCAGCCGCCGGTCTGCGCGATCGGGAAGGTGGCGAGCAGGTGACCGTCCGGCGCGGCGAGGCGCAGTTCGACCGTGCCGCCGGTGGCGTTGTGCGAGGAAACCCGGGCCGTGAGGTTGGCCCCGGTGATCGATACGCCGTCGTAGCGCAGCCAGTCGCCGCTGGCCAGCCAGCCGACGTTCCGGCCGCCGTCGGCATCGCCGGTGTCCTCGGTCTGCGCCCCGGAGTGTGCCGCGAAGGCCTCGGCCTGGATTCGGCCGGGCACGGCGACCTCTTCGGCCTGGGCGCCGGCGATGTAGATGCCGCTGGCGCCCAGTGCGGCCACGACGGCGGCGGCGAGCGAGATGCGGGTGCGGCGGCGACGCTTTCGCGCCCGGTCCGCCGGTGCGACGTGCGCGGGGGTGGTCCGCATTACCAGTGTTGTCCTTTGCGTCGGCGACAAAGCTTTTGACGAAAGGAATTATGGGCGTACGCAGAGCTGACAACAACTCGCGGAAGAAGAATTAAGAACAGTGGTCGGAAGGTCTCCTGGTCGCCGTCTTCGCCGTGCCGGATAACGGTTTTTCGGTCGCGCATTCTTAAGTCTTCGTTAAGTGTTCGAGGTGTTGGGCGCGTGTCTTCGGCGATTGCGTGATTACATTTTTTGGAGAAAAATCTTGCTCCGATTTGCCGTGTGGGCCGCGTGGCGTCGCTGGTGGCGGAGCGGTGGCGTGGAGCCGTCGCGCACCGGCGGACACGACACACCGGGCACCGGGCCATCGGAGCGGCCGACGGTTGACCGTGACCCTAGCGGCATACCTCGGGTATTAATACGACTCTGAGGTATACCGCTCACCACCGCATAGGCCCACCCAGGTGAGCGGCGGCCGTCGGCTGCGCCCTCCGCCGCATCCAGGGTGCGGAATTGCGCCTCTAGGGTTGGTCGGGGCGGTGCCGGGCGAAGGCGTCGGCCATGCCCCAGCGGCCGGGGATGTCCAGCAGCGCGACCCGTCCGAAGGCCGACGGCAGCGAGGGGTCGACGGCCAGGTGGTCCTCGTGCGGGTTGAGGCCGAGCATGGTGCGCAGGAGCAGGATGGACGCTCCGCTGGACCAGGCCTGTGGGCTGCCGGCGGTGGGATACCGGACCGGGTAGCGGGTGGTGTTGCGGTCGAACCCGCCGAAGGCCTCGGGCAGCCGACCCTCGAAGTAGGTGGCGGCGGACAGGATGCTCTCCGCGATGCGGCCGGCCTCGCTGGCGAACCCGTACCGGCGCAGACCCCAGGCGATGAACGAGTTGTCGAACGGCCAGACCGTGCCGTTGTGGTAGCCGAGGGGGTTGTAGCGGCGCTGCCCCTCGGCGAAGGTCCGCACGCCCCAACCGGAGAAGAGCGCCCGGCCCATCAGGTGTTCGACGACCTGCGGGGCCCGCTCCGGCGGCACGATGCCACTCCACAGCAGATGCCCGATGTTCGACGACAGGCTGTCGACGGGTGTGCCGTCGTGGTCCAGCGCGAGGGCGTAGTAACCCCGGTCGGCCAACCAGAAGTCCCGGTTGAACCGGTCGTACAGCGCCGCCGCGTCGCGTTCCAGCCGCTCGGCGTAGTCGGGGTCGCCCCAGACGGTACGGGCCAGCCGAGCCCCGCGGATCTTCGCGTCGTAGGCGTACCCCTGGGTTTCGCAGGTGGCCCTCGGGAAGCCCGGCAGCCTGCCGTCGGCGTAGGAGATGCTGTCCCAGGAGTCCTTCCAGCACTGGTTGTCCAGGCCGGTGGCGCGGTTGCGTCGCTCGTACCAGACGTAGCCGGTGGACGTGAGGTCCGCGTAGTTGTCGATCCACGCCAGGGCGGCTCGCGCCTCCTGCTCCAACTCCCGCACCAGCGCGGTGTCGCCGCTCCACCGCTCGTACTCGTCGAGCAGCACCACGAACAGTGGCGAGGCGTCTACGGTGCCGTAGTAGGGGGAGTGCGGCTGTTCCTCGAACGCGGCCGACTCCCCGTAGCGCAGCTCGTGCAGGATCCGGCCGGGATCCTCCTCCAGCACGTCGTCGGTGCGGACGCCCTGCAGAGAGGCGAGGATCCGCAACGTCGGCGGGGTCAACGACGGGGTGACGGGCAGGGTCTGCAGGCAGGTCAGCAGGCTGTCGCGGCCGAACAGCGTCATGAACCAGGGCAGCCCGGCGGCGGGTACGGCCGCGCCGCTGAGCGAGAGCGGGGCGAAGCGCAGCGCCGCCAGGTCCACCAGGCTGCGGTGGTACACCTGTTGCAGCGCGGCGCTCTCGGTGTCCAGGGTCGGTGCCGCCGCGACCCAGGCCCGCAGGCTGGTGGGCAGCGTGGAGTCGTCGGGCCGCTGGGCCCGCAGCGCGGAGCGCAGGTCGACGCCGTCGGGACGCAGCGCCAGCATGGCGACCTGCAATCGTGTCGACCACTGTTGCCCGGGGCCCAGTCGGATCGTGAAGCGCAGGCCGTCCGGGTCGAACTCGGCGGGCTCGCTCGCCGACAGGACGACCTCACGTCGGTAGGTGCCGCGCCGGTAGCCCAGGCGCAACTCGTCGGGGCCCACGTGTGTGTAGTGCGTGCCGGTCTTCTCCCCGATGTCGAACTTGATCTCGAAGATGTCGGCGAAGTCGGCCGCCACCTCCAGCCGGATGTCGAGATCCCTCTCCTGCTCGCCGTAGTTGAAGATCGTCAGGGACTCGGTCAGGTCCGGACCGATGCGCCGGCGCCGGATGGCCGACACGTCGGCCTGCACGTAGTCGACCGCCGCGCCCGGCACCACGAAGAAGGTGACCTCGTAGTACTGGCTGTCGTCCACCGACAGGGCGGTCATGCACTCGCCGTTGACGAAGAGCATCCAGCGGGACAGGAAGCGGGTGTCGGCGGCGAACAGCCCGACCGGCGTGGCGGGGGACGAGTCGACGTCGCCACTGGCGTCGGACACCATGAAGGTGTTCCCGTCGATACACGACACGGTCTCCGCGATGTCCCTCATCGGCTACGTCCCACTGTCCGGGCCGCCCCTCTGCAACGGCCCCGGCTCACGCGGAAACAGCCGTCCGAGCCGCAACGCCAGGCCGAGGTCGCCGTCGACCATGATCTCGCCCCGGGTGATCGCCGCCAGGCCGTTCACCTCACCGCGCGCCATCGCCTCCGCGACAGGCGCCGACACCGTGATCACGGTGGTGGCGGGGTCGGCGCTGCGCCGCACCCGCATCTGGCCATGATCGATCTCCAGGAGCCACTGCTCCAGGTTGCCGCCGTCCCCGATGTCGAACCGCACGCTCCCGCACACCTTGCTGAACCGCGGATCCTGGCCGGCGACTGTCAACCGCTCGAAAAAGGCACTTGTCGCCGTCATCCCACCTCCCCGGGTGCTGGTAGAAGCGGATGCCGGCTACCCGGTGCGGGCCGCCGTTAACTCCCGGCGGCCCGTCTCGTTCAGTCAGCCCAGGTCGAAGTCCACCACCGTCGGCGTCCGCCGGACCCTCGCCGAGGGTGACCGCGCCAACGTCGCGGCCTCCACGACGAGCGGTGCGACGGCGACGGCGGCCGCCCGCAACGGACCTTCTACCGCGAAGCGGGCGCGGGGGCCACGCTCAGGACATAGCGTCAGGGTCGCGGCCTCGCCGCCGCGCCGGCCCGCCGCCGGCTGCGCCGACCGGAGGGGGACCGGACATGGACCGGGTCGACACTGTGCTCCTGCCGGAGCTGGACGGGCCCGTGCCGGCGACGTTGCCGAGCGCGCTCGGCCTGCTGAGCCTGGCCCTGGGCGTCGGCGCCCTGGTCGCGCCGGGCCGTCTCGCGCGACTGGCCGGGGTGGACGACTCCCCGGCCGCGCGCGCGGTGCTCCCGGCCGTCGGGGTACGGGAGTTGGGCAGCGCCGCCGGCCTGCTCGGCGGTCGTCGCCCGGCGGGCTGGGCGTGGAGCCGGGTGGCCGGCGACGCCATGGACCTGACCCTGCTCGTCCGCGCCCTCGCCGACCGCCGCGGTGAACGACGGCGCCGCGTCGCCCTGACCACAGTCGCGATCGCCGGCATCGCGGCCGTCGACGTGGTCAGCGCCGTGCGGATCAGCCGAGCGCGACGCGCACGGGCTCGGATGATCCGGATGGAGATCGCGGTGACCGTGAACCGGTCACCTGCCGAGGCGTACCGGTTCTGGCGCGACGTGGAGAACCTGCCCCGGTTCATGACGCACCTGGAGTCGGTGCGCGCCGACGACCTGCGCCGCTCGCACTGGGTCGCGCGCGGCCCGGCCGGCCATCGCGTCGAGTGGGACGCCGAGATCATCCACGACCAGCCGAACACGTCGATCACCTGGCGATCGCTGGCGGGGACCGGGGTGCCCAACGCCGGCCGGGTCCGCTTCGTGCCCGCACCCGGCGACCGGGGCACCGAGGTCCGGGTGGAGTTGCGCTACGCGCCGCCGGCCGGTGCGCTCGGCCGGGCGGTGGCGAAGCTCTTCGGCGAGGAACCCGAGCAGCAGGTCCGTGACGACCTGCGCCGGTTCAAGCAGGTGCTGGAGACCGGCGAGGTGGTCCGCTCCGAGGGCAGCCCCAACGGCATCTCCGTACGCCAACAGGCCATGCAGCGTCCCGCCCAGCCGCTGCCGCCGTCGCGCCGCTGACCGCCCACTGTCGAAAGGGACCGAGGATGAAGGCCACCGCCTGGATGGGCACCGACACCGTCAAGGTCATCGACGTACCCGATCCGAAGATCATGAACGCCCGGGACGCGATCGTCCGGATCAGCACCACCGCGATCTGCGGCTCCGACCTGCACCTCTACCACGGCTACATCCCCGCGATGCGCAAGGGCGACATCCTCGGCCACGAGTTCATGGGTGAGGTGGTCGAGGTCGGCCCGCAGGTGCGCAACCTCAAGCCCGGCGACCGGGTGGTGGTGCCCTTCCCGATCGCCTGCGGGCACTGCTCGTCGTGCCAACGCGGCCTCTACTCGGTCTGCGAGAACTCCAACCCGAACGCCGGCATCGCCGAGAAGATCATGGGCCACTCGCCGGCCGGCATCTTCGGCTACTCCCACCTCCTCGGCGGGTACGCCGGCGGCCAGGCCGAGTACGCCCGGGTGCCGTTCGCCGACGTCGGCCCGCTCAAGGTGCCCGACGAGGTCCGCGACGACCAGGCGGTCATGCTCGCCGACGTGTTCCCCACCGGCTACATGGGCGCCGAGATGTGCGACATCAAACCCGGGCAGGTGATCGCCGTCTGGGGCGCCGGCCCGGTCGGACTGCTCGCCGCGGCCAGCGCCCGGCTGCTCGGCGCGGAACGGGTGATCGTCATCGACCGGTACCCGTACCGGCTGCGGCTCGCCGAGGAGCACGTCGAGGCCGAGACGATCAACTACGAGGAGGTGGACGTGTTGGACACCCTCAACGAGCTGACCGCCGGCCGGGGGCCCGACGCGTGCATCGACGCGGTCGGCCTGGAGGGCCACCACGGCAACGCCGCCATGTACGCGTACGACCGGGTGAAGCAGGCCGCCCGGGTCGAGACGGAGCGGCCGTTCGCGCTGCGCCAGGCGATCCTCGCCTGCCGCTCGGGTGGGGTGGTCTCGGTCGTCGGCGCGTACGGCGGTTTCGTCGACAAGTTCCCCATGGGCGCGTTCATGAACCGGTCGCTCGTCATGCGGACCGGTCAGTGCCACGTCCAGCGCTACACCCGGCCCCTGCTGGAGCGGATCCAGCGTGGCGAGATCGACCCGAGCTTCATCGTCAGCCACCGGCTGCCGCTGCGCGACGCCCCGAAGGGCTACAAGATCTTCCAGAAGAAGCAGGACGACTGTACGAAGGTGCTGCTGACGGTCTGACCGACGCGCGGGGACCACCGGCTAACGCGGCCGGACCCCGGGCTCCACCGTCAGGGTCCCCGCCTCGGCGTCGATCGTGGCCCGCGCGCCGAGCGGCACGGTGAGCTGCCCGTTGCCGTGCCCCAGCCGCAGACCACCCAGGACCGGCACGCCCAGGTCGTACAGGCGGTCCTTGAGGACCGCTGCCGCGTCCCACTCGCCGGGTTCGCCGACACTGTTGGTGATCTGGCCGATGACCACCCCGGCAACCCTGGACAGGACGCCCACCCGGCGCAGCTCGGTCAGCATCATGTCGATGCTGTACGGGGCCTCGTCCACGTCCTCGAAGAACAGGATCGCGCCGTCGAACCTCGGGGCGTCGCTCGCGCCGAGCGAGGTGGAGAGCAGGGTGAGGCAGCCGCCCAGCAGCGGCCCCGACGCCCGGCCGGGCACCAGCACGGGGGCTGCCGTCTCGGCCGGATCCCGCACGATCGTGACGGGTGCGGTCGTCATCACGGCCCGGCGCAGGGCCTCGGCCGACTCGGGGCCGGTGCGGCTGTCGCTCCAGTTGACCATCGGTCCGTAGAAGGTGACCAGGCCGACCTCGCGCCAGAGCTTGCCGTGGATGCTGGTGATGTCACTGAAGCCGACGACCACCCGCGGGTCCCGGCGCAGACCGGAGACGTCGAGATCGTCGACGATCCGCTGGGTGCCGTAACCGCCACGGGCGGCGAAGACCGCACGGATCCCCGGGTCGTTGAGCGCGGCGTTGAGGTCGGCCAGCCGCTGCGCGTCGGTGCCGGCCAGATAGCCGTACTTGGCGAAGACGTGCGTGCCCAGCTCGACCTCCAGGCCCCAACCGCGCAGGATCTCGATGCCGCGGGCCATGTTCGTGGGGTCGGGGGTGCTGCCGGGCGACACGACCCGGACCCGATCGCCGGGCGCCAGCGCCGGCGCCCGCAGCACACGCTTCGCGGCCTCCGGCGCGGCCTGCGCGGGTCCGGCCTCCAACCCGCCGGCGAGCACCGCGCCGCCGACGGCCGCCGCTCCCGCCCGCAGCATGTGCCGACGGGTCAGGGGCACCCGCGGGGACCTCTGCGTCGAAGCTGGGTCTGGTCCAGAAGTGGCCACCTGCATCCCCCGTCGTGATCAGACGATATGCGAGCCGCCACAGCCTACGACACTCATGAATGCCGCGCAGGGTCCACAGGGGATGCCGTCCACCCCGGCGAATGGTGCCCCGATGCCAGCGGGCGGGCTCCCGCACGGCCCGACCCGGCTCGGCCGGCAACCCGATGGGACTGGGGCTTTCTGAGGCCGCCGCCCGTTCCGGGCAGGAAAGTCCAGATCCGCGCGTGACCCCGTTTGTGGCCAGGGAGCCTGGGAACTCGCCCCGTTCGTCCGCAGGCAGCCCCGACGGAAGTTCGGGGAGAAGCAAAGGAGCGGGTCATGGAGTACGAGCAGATGATTTCCACGGTACGACAGCGAGCGGGCCTCGGTGAGAACGAGGCGGTGCGCTCCGTACAGGCCGTCCTGTCCGTGCTCGGTGAACGGCTCGCCGGGCAGGAGGCCGACAACCTGGCGGCACAGCTACCGGACCGGTTGAACGGGTCGGTCACCCGCAATCCGCAGGGCCGCCGGTGGGACGTCGGCGAGTTCCTGAAGAACGTCGGGGACCGCGAACAGGTCGCGAACGCGGACCACGTGCGTCAACACGCCCAGGCGGTGTTGCGTACCGTCGCCGAGGCGCTCGACGACGACGAGCGACACGACCTGCTCGCCCAGCTCCCCGGCGGCATCACCGATCTCTTCGGTGTGCCCACCCCGCGAGGCTGAGCCCCGGCGGATCACCGGGTCGTCGAGCCCGGCGGTCGGGTCGACCCGGGGCGCCTACGGGATCGGCCACTCGTGCACCGGCCGGTTGCTGTGCATCAGGTCGACGTAGTGGCGGACCACCTCCCGTAGTGCCTCCGGCCGGTCCAGGTGGTCGGCGGACTCCAACCGGTGCAGCGTCTCCACCTGCCAGGTCGCGCCGTTGCGGCTGGTCAGGCAGCGCTGCTCGATGATGCCGAGCAGCCGGTCGCGTTCACCCGGGTCGAGCCCCCACCGGTCCAGGCCGTGGTGTGCCATCGGCAGCAGCCGGCGCAGCACCAGCTCGGTGACGGGCAGATAGCCCAGGCCGGGCCAGAACACCTGCGCGTCGATGCCGTGCCGGGCGCAGTTGGTGAAGTTCTCCTCGGCGGCGCTGAACGACATCTGCGACCACAGTGGCCGGTCGGACTCGGCCAGGGCGCGGACCAGTCCGAAGTAGAACGCGCCGTTGGCGATGGTGTCCAGCACGGTCGGACCGGCGGGCAGCACCCGATTTTCCACCCGAAGATGCGGTCGGCCCCGGGACACGTCGTACACCGGGCGGTTCCACCGGTAGACGGTGCCGTTGTGCAGGCGCAGCTCGGCGAGATTGGGCACCTCACCGGCCGCGAGGGCCTGCGCCGGGTCCTCCTGGTCGCAGACCGGCAGCAGCGCCGGGAAGTAGCGCACGTTCTCCTCGAAAAGGTCGAACACGCTCGTGATCCAGCGTTCGCCGAACCAGACCCGGGGTCGTACCCCCTGGGCTTTGATCTCCTCCGACCGGGTGTCGGTGGCCTGCTGGAACAGGGGGATGCGGGTCTCGCGCCACAGCTCCCGGCCGAAGAACAGCGGCGAGTTCGCGCCGACGGCGACCTGGATGCCGGCGACCGCCTGGGCGGCGTTCCAGTAGTCGGCGAACTGGGGCGGGCTGACCTGTAGGTGGAACTGGGTGCTGGTGCAGGCCGCCTCCGGGGTGATCGTGTCGGCGGTGACCGCCAGGCGTTCGACGCCACTGATGGCGATCGGCAGATCCTCACCGCGCGCCGCGAAGATCTGCTCGTTGAGCAGCTTGTAGCGCGGGTTGGCGGAGAGCGTCTCGGCGGTCAGGTGCTCGGGGCGCAGCGTCGGCAGGATCCCGATCATGACCATGTGCGCGCCGATCGCCCGCGCCTTGACCTCGGCGGCGTTCAGGCTGGCCCGGACGTACTCCTCGAAGTCCGCCGTGCCGGTGCCGGTCAGTCGCCGTGGCGGCACGTTGATCTCGACGTTGAACTGGCCCAGCTCGGTCTGGAAGCTCTCATCGGCGATGGCCGCCAGCACGTCGGCGTTGCGCATCGCCGGGTTCGACGCCTCGTCGACCAGGTTCAGCTCGATCTCCACGCCGGTCATCGGCCGGTCGACGTCGAAGCGCGACTCGCGCAGCATCTCGGCGAAGACATCCAGGCAGCGGCGGACCTTGTCGCGGTAGCGGGCCCGATCCTCTCGACTGAAGGTTCGTACGCCGACGTCCTCGCCCATCGTCACCACCCTGTCACCGCTGGTCCCCCTAACCTCGCACGTCCTCGTCGGGCAGGGGAATACCTGAGGCTCCTTTCCTACCCACTGACGGGTCCGGTGATCCCTGTCCCGGTGAAAGTGGCGGCGTGCCCGCACCGATACCATTGCCGCCCGAGAGGTGGAGGCGTGGCGATGCGCGACAAGGTGACCCGGCTGTTCGTTGCGGCGGCGATCGCCGAGGCCTACTCCTGGCTGGCCCTGCTGATCGGCATGCTCGTCAAGTACGGGCCGCCGGAGAACGAGCTGGGTGTCAAGATCTTCGGGCCGATCCACGGCGGCCTGTTCGTCGCGTACGTCCTGCTGGTGCTCGCGGTGGCCCGCCTGCGCCGGTGGAGCCTGCTGGCCACCGTCGTGGCGCTGGCCTGCGCCGTGCCGCCGTTCGCCACCCTGGTCTTCGAGCGCTGGGCCCGCCGCCGCGGCATGCTCGACACCGTCGCCGCCGGCCGGCCGACCCGCGACGCCGCCCCGGTCGGCTGACCCGCGACGCCGCCTGGGCTGGCCGAACCGCCGACCGGTCCCGAGGGCCCGCCGGCCTCGCGGTCAGGTCAGTGCGGAGCAGGCCGTGACGCCGGCGACCAGCAGCGCGCCCAGGAACGCCTGCAACAGCAGCGGCGGACCGAGGTGCGACCAGAGCGTCGCGGTACGCGGGGTGAGCAACTGCCCGGTGGTGAGGTTGACGATCCGCTCGATGCGCGGCGGCAGCTCCGGGTCGCGTTGCGGGCGCAGGGTGAGCTGCACCTGGTCCGCCGGGTGCAGGGCGCTCTGCGGCAGGTGCCCGTGCAGCTCCACCTCGCAGAGCTGGCCGGCGGTGTCGCGCAGGCGCACCGGGACGACCAGGTACTCCGGGCCCTGCTTCAGCTCCTTCCACCGCCGGCGGGTGCCGCCACCGCCGAAGGAGAACAGCGAGCGCAGCAGCAGGGCGGGTAGCCGGGCGAACGCCGCCGCGGCGAGCACCGCCACCAGCACCGGCTGACCGATGCGCACCTCGCGGGTGTAGCCGTCGAGCAGGCGTACCAACCGCCCGGTGACGATCTTCTCCGTCGGGTGCACGATCCGTCGGCTTTCGAGTCCGCTGTCCATTCCCACCACCGAGAGTCCGCTTGTGTGCACAGATCGTATCGACGTCCTGGGTTGAACGACGTGAATGAAACCTGGTCACGGGCTCACGGCTGCGAGGTGACATCCCGGGCGACAGGGGTAAGCGGGGGGCCGAGCTGGAAAGGGGTCGAGCATGCAGCTGTCCTTCCTGCGCCCGCTCTACGACCGTCCCGGGCCGTGGTGCTCGGTGTACCTGGACGCCTCCGCCGACACGGAGGACGCCCATCCCGCGCTGGACCTGCGCTGGCGTGCCCTGGAACGTCGCCTGACCGAACAGGGCGCGGACGAGGCGAGCATCGCCGCGTTGGACCGGGTGATCCGTGGCCACGACCCGATGGTCGGGGACTACGGTCTCGCGGTCTTCGCGAGTCACGGGCGGGTGGTGCTCTCCGAGTACCTGTCCGCGCCACCACTGCGTGACCTGGCCAGTTTCGCGCCGCTGCCGCACGTGATGCCGCTGCTCGCCCAACGGGGCGAACAGGTGGCCTGGGTACGGGTGATCGCCGACCGCCTGGGCGCGGATGCGATGGCGGTCAGCGCCGGCGGGGTGCCCCGGCGGGCGCACGTCGCCGGGCGGGACGAGTTCCCGCTGCGGCGGACGAAGCCCGGTGGCTGGTCCCAGTCGCGCTACCAGCGGGCCGCCATGGAGGCCTGGCACCAGAATGCCGGTGACGTCACCGCCGCGACGGTGCAGCTGGCCGACCGGGTCGGCGCGGACGTCGTGGTGGTCGCCGGTGACGTCCGGGCCACCGGCATGATCGCCGCCCAGATGCCGGAGCGCTGGCAGGACCTGGTGGTCCGTACCGATGCCGGGTCGCGGGCCGGCGGCGCCGACCAGACGATGCTCGACGACCTCACCGTGCAGACCATCGCCGAGGTCGCCGACCAGCGGATCAGCGCCGCCCTGGACCGGTTCGGGGTGCAGGAGGACGTGGGCGCCGGCCTCGACGCGGTCGTCTCGGCCCTGCAACGCAACCAGGTCGACACCATGATCATCGTGGACGACCCGTCGGCCGACGGCGAGCTGTGGATCGGATCGGAGCCCACCGAGATCGCCGTCGACGCGGGGCAGTTGGCCGCGATGTCGGTGGCCGAACCCCAGCGGGTACGCGCCGACGCCGCGCTGGTCCGCGCCCTGGTCGGCACCGACGCGGCACTGACCGTGCTGGGCCCGGAGGAGGCTCCCGAGCTCACCGACGGCGTCGGCGCGGTGCTGCGCTACGTCGACCCCAGCACACCGGGGCGCGGCAATGGCTGAGCGCCGGGTGGCGGATCTCGTGGTGGAGCGGCTCCTGGCCTGGCGGGTGCCCCGCGCCTTCGGCTATCCGGGCGAGGCGATCGCCCCGCTTGTCGAGGCGTTGGACCGCGCCGGCGGCGAACCGGCGTTCGTCCCGGCCCGGCACGAGGAGACCGCCTCGTTCATGGCCACCGGGCACGCCAAGTTCACCGGCGGCATCGGGGTCTGCCTCGCCACCCAGGGGCCCAGCGCCGTCCAACTGCTCAACGGCCTCTACGACGCCAAGCTGGACAGCAAGCCGGTGGTGGCGATCGTCGGGGAGGACATCTCCGGGCCGCTCGGGGGCGCGCACCAGGAGATCGGGTTGAGCCGGCTCTTCGGCGACGTGTGCAACCAGTTCGTCCGCTACGGCCGCAACCCCGAGGACGTGGCCGCGCTGCTGGACCAGGCGTTCCGGACGGCGGCGGCGACCCGCAGCCCGACCTGCGTCGTGCTGCCCCGGGAGTTGCAGGAGGCGGTGGTGCCCGACGTGCAGGCGTCCGCCGTCGGGGTGGTCTCGGCCACCCCCGGTGAGCCGCTGGCCCGGGTGCTGCCGCACGAGGCGGACCTCGACGCCGCCGCGCAACTGCTCGGTGGCGGCCAGCGCGTCGCGATCCTGGTGGGACAGGGCGGGCGGGACGCGGCCACCGAGATCGTCGAGGTCGCCGACCGGCTCGGCGCCGGGGTGGCCAGCTCACTGCTGGGCAAGCCGGTGCTCGACGAGCGGCTGCCGTTTCACACCGGGGTGCTCGGCGAGGTCGGCACCCCGGCCGCCGCCGAGCTGATGGGTGGCTGCGACACCCTGCTGATGGTCGGCACCAACGACCCGTGGACCGACTACTTCCCGATGCCCGAGCAGGCCCGTACGGTGCAGATCGACATCGACGGCCGCCGGATCGGCACCCGCTACCCGGCCGACGTGCCGCTGGTCGGCGACGCCGCCGAGACGTTGCGGGCGTTGCTGACCCGGCTTCGTGGTCGATCCGACCAGGGGTGGCGCGCCACCGTGGAGAGCTCGGTGGACCGGTGGCGGCAGGTCGCCGCCGAGCGGGTGGCCGCGCCCGCCGACCCGGTCAACCCGCAACTCGTCCTCCAGGAGCTGTCGGCCCGCCTGCCGAGCGCCGGGGCGGTCGCGGTCGACGTCGGCTCGGTCCTCTACTGGTACGCCCGGCACCTCACCCTGCCGCCGGGGGTGAACGCGCAGCTCTGCGGCACCCTGGGCTCGATGGGCTGTGCGCTGCCGTACGCGGTGGCCGCCAAGCTGGCCGCCCCCGACCAACCGGTGATCGCGCTTGTCGGCGACGGGGCGATGCAGCTCAACGGGCTGGCCGAGCTGATCACCGTGTCGCACCACTGGCAGCGGTGGTCCGATCCTCGGCTGGTGGTGCTGGTGCTCAACAACCGCGACCAGAACGGCATGGGTGGCGGGCGGCAGCCGTCGTCCGACCCGGCCCACCGCCGCCCCGACGTGCCGTACGCCGGTTGGGCCCGCCTGCTGGGCCTGCACGGTGTGCGGGTGGACCGTCCGGAGTTGGTCGGCGCGGCCTGGGACGAGGCCCTCGCCGCGGACCGTCCCTGCGTCCTGGAGGCGGTCGTCGACCCGATGGTGTCGCTGGCGCCGCCGGAGCCGGCGTTCGCCGACCTGCGGGGCCTGTACGCCGATGGCGCTCCGGCCCGGAAGGTTCGGGAGCAGGTGGAGGTCACCGCGAACGCCGATGACCTCGTTTAACCGCTCTCGGCCAGGGCATCAGTAGCGGCCCGACGACGCTGGAGGTCCCATGTCCGAGCCCGCTGACCGCCGTTACGGTCCGGCGACCCTGCCCCGGTCGCGCGGCCCGGTCTCCGCCGCGGTGCTCGACGCCTTCCGTCGCCCGCCGCACGACCTGCCGGCGGGCCTCGGCGCCGACCTCGATCCCGTCGACGCGATCACGGACGAGGACCTTCAGCTCACCCTGTTCCTCTGCTACGAGCTGCACTACCGGGGTTGGTGCGGGGTGGACGAGGCGTGGGAGTGGCAGCCGACGCTGCTCGCGCTGCGAGCCGAAGCCGAACGGCCCTTCGAGGCGGCGCTGCGCCGGCTGGTCGGCGCGCCGCGGGTGCCGGCCGCCGGGGTGGCGGCCGGCCTGGCCGAGGTGGTCGCGGCCGACGACGGCCCGCCGCTGGCCGCGACGCTGCAACGCCGCGCCGACCTCTCCCAGTTCCGCGAGTTCGTCACCCACCGCTCCGTCTACCACCTGCGCGAGGCGGACCCACACAGTTGGGCGCTGCCCCGCCTCGGCGGGCCGGCCAAGGCCGCCCTCGTGGAGATCCAGACCGACGAGTACGGCAACGGCCGGCTGGACCGGATGCACGCCGAGCTGTTCCGGAGCACCCTCGAACGACTGGGGCTGGACACCGCGTACGGCGCACACCTGGACGCGGCACCCGCGGTGACGCTGGCGACCAACAACCTGATGTCGCTGTTCGGGCTGCACCGGCGGTGGCGCGGCGCGCTGCTGGGGCACCTGGCCGCGTTCGAGATGACCTCCTCGCTGCCGAACCGCCGCTACGGCAACGGGCTACGCCGGCTCGGCCTCGACGAGGTGGCCACCCGCTTCTACGACGAGCACGTCGAGGCCGACGCGGTCCACGAGCAGATCGCCGCCCACGACATGTGCGGCGGCCTGATCCGCGTCGAACCGGCCCTCGCCCCCGACGTGCTCTTCGGGGCGGCCGCCGGGCTCGCGGTGGACCGGTTGTTCGCCGGACACCTGCTGGACAGCTGGGCCGCCGGCCGCAGCTCCCTGCGGTCACCCGCCCCGCCCACCGTTCCGCCGACCGTCTCGCTCACCGCGTTGCCCGCGGTCGCTCCGCCGGCCCCGCCCGCGCTCGTCTGATCCGACGGGCTCGGCACGTCCGGAAGTCGAAGGGCTCGCCGGACGCGGATGGGGCCGGCGGGGATTGACCGCGGGCGTGTGGGTCGCGGGCCTGCCAGGTGGGTTGCTTGCCCCCTTTGCTCTGCACCCGTCCGCGCGCCAGTCACGGAGCGTGCGTGGTGCGCGGACGGGTGCAAAGCAAAGGGGGCGTGAAGATGGGTACGGCCCGTTCCCGCGCGCTCTCGCTGCGGGACGCGACGGCCTGGGGTCACCCCTCGCGGGTGGTCCCGGCGCGGAAGTTGATCGCCTTGTGGGTGCCGTCGCAGAACGGTTTGAGCGCCGACTTGCCGCACCTGCACAACGCCACGGTGCCCCGGCGCGCGTCGATGTGCTCGCCGTCCGGCGTGACGAGCGCGAAGTCGCCCCGGACCAGCAGCGGTCCGTCCTCGTACGGGGTGATCGTGGCGGCGGCTGATTCGCTCGTGTCGTCGGTGCGCATGGCCCGGAAGTGCCCGCCCTGACCCTACCGAAACCCGTGCCGACCGCCGTCGAAGAGGCGACTCCGGCGGATCGTCGCCGAACGGCGGTGATGACCGGCGCACCCCGCTGACCAGCGGAATGTACTGCCGGGTGGGTGATGCCCCGTTTGAACCCCATCGGTACGGGAAGCCGGGCCGCGTGGTGAGCGAACGAGGCAAGGTGGGGCCGGTGCACAAGGTGCACAAGGGGCTCACGGCCGATGGCGCCGGTCTCGCCGGCGACCGGGTCGTGGCCGAGGGCAGCGCCGCCCGGGTGTTGGTCGCCGCCACCGCCCGGGCGTTGCGCGGGGTGGACTGCGCCGACCTCGGGCACACCGGGCCGACGTCGCGCTTCCCGGGCGCGCCGGAGCCGGTACGCCGCGCCGCGGTCACCCGCGCCGCCGGTCGGGTCGCGCTCACCGTGGCCCAGGTCGACGAGGTGGACGCCGCCCGGGTGGCCCGCTGGTTCGTCGACCAGTATCCCCGCCGGCGCTACCCCGGGGTGCTGATCGGCTCGCCGCACGGCGCGACGGCACACCTCGCGGTGGCCCTCGGCGTGCCGTGGTTGCCGGCCGGCTTCGAGATGTCCGTGCACTGGTCCGACGGCGCGGTGGACCGCCCGGCGGACGCGCTCGAGCACGGCGCGACACTCGCCGCCCGGCTGCTCGCCGGCAACGCCGACCTGCACCTGCGTCAGGTGCACTGCCCGGCCAGCCGGGGCCCGCTGACCGGGGCCACGGTGTCGCTGACCGCCGCGTGGCGGGCCCTGCCGGCCGCGTACGCGCAGTTTCTGGCCGACCGGCTGCTCCCGGGCGCCCCCGTGCTGCTGGTCCGCGACGCGCGCACCTGGCCGGTGCTGGAGCACGGTCCCGGCCACAGTTTCCAGGTCGGCTGCCCGGCCAGCGGGCTGGACCCGGTCGACTTCCACCCGGACAGCCACGCGCTGCGGCAGGTGCTGCGCTCCGTCGGCGGCGACGCGGCCCGCTGGGAGCCACCGGCGGTCTCCGTCCCGTCGGGCTACGCCGAGTACGACGTCGACCCGGCCTTCGAACCGGCCGTGCGGAACTGGACCGCCCAGCACCAACACCCGCTGCACCGGGTGTTGGCGCCCCGGCCGGGTGCGCTGAGCGCGGGCGTGGCCGACCTGTACCGGCGGTGGCTGCGCGGCGCCGGCAAGACCGGTGACCGGTTGGTGGTGGAGTGCGGCCGGCTGCTCGACCCGTGGCAGGTGGTGCGGGCGGGGCTGGTGCCGTACTGGTGTGAGAACGCCACCCGGCGCAGCGTCGACGAGGCCGAGTGGTGGCTGGCCGGCAGCGAGGCGTTCACCTCCGTGGACGTGCTGCCCGAGCCTCCCGGGATGCGCTCACCGGCGCTGGCCGGGCTGCCGCAGTGGCTGGCGGTGGCCGGGTTCGGGCGGCGCCGTCGGGCGTTGGATCGGACCGCCGCCCGGGGCTACCCGGTCACCTCGGTGCCGACCCGTCGGGCCACCGAGGTGCTGCGGGCCCAGCCGTACGACCTGCCCGTGCCGCCCCCGCTGGGGGCCGCAGAGGCGCTGGCCGTGCTCCGCGACAGCGGCGGCCACCAGGGGTTGCTGGTCTCCTGAGGCGGAGCACGCCGAAACTTCCTCGCGAACCCGGGGTCCCGTGATTGAGTACCTACGGAGCGGGAACATCGCTGGCTGCGACGGCCTGATTGCGCTGCGTAGACGCGGTGTTGCCCGCTGGCATCCCAGTCACTTACCCACTTTTCCGGCCCGGTGCGTGGCTCGACCACGCGCACGACCGGTTTCCCGATCCGGGCGGGGGACCTTCCTGAGGGAGGCGCGGATGTTCGGACAGACGAGCACGACCACGACCACACCACCACCACCACCCAACGACCGAGGTCTGGAGGACCTCGACGCGGCGGCACTGGCGTACGCGGCCCGGATCGCCGGGCTTCCGCCGGAGCGGCGGGGGGAGGCCCGCGACGACCTGGTGCGCTTCGCGCTGCCGTTCGCCGGGCGGCTGGCCCGCCGGTACCGGGGTCGTGGGGAGCCGCTGGAGGACCTGGAACAGGTCGCCCGGCTGGGGCTGGTCAACGCCGTCGACAGGTATGACCCGGAACGGGGCTCGTTCACGGCGTACGCCGCGATCACCATCGTGGGGGAGATCAAACGCCATTTCCGGGACCGCACCTGGGGCGTGCACGTGCCCCGCCGACTGCGGGACCTGATCCTCGAGGTCGGACAGGCCACCGCCGCGCTGACGAGCGAACTGTCCCGGGCGCCGTCGGTGGCCGAACTGTCGGCCCGCCTGGAGACGCCGCAGGAGGAGATCCTCGCCGCGCTGGAGTCGGCGGCCGGCTACAGCCCTGCCTCGCTCAACGCCCCGGTGGGTGGTGAGAGCTCCGCGGAGTTCGGCGACCTGGTCGGCGAGTCGGACAACGCCCTGGAGTCGGTCGACGACCGGGTCACGGTGAGCGGCCTTTTGCACCGACTGCCCTGGCGTGAGCGGCGCATCCTGGCGATGCGCTTCTACGGCAACCAGACCCAGGCCGAGATCGCCGCCCGGTTCGGCATCTCGCAGATGCACGTGTCCCGGCTGCTGTCGCGGGCGCTGACCTGGCTGCGTCAGGCGATGCTCGCCGACGCGCCGCCGCCCTGGCAGAACGGCGCCGCCGAACCGGACCCGGGCAAGACCCGGATCTCGGTGAAGCAGAACGGCGACCGCGTGGTGGTCGAGGTCGGCGGCGAGATCGACCGCGACGGCGCGGACCAGTTGCGCCGGGCCATGCTGGAGGCGGTCACCGGCCAGCCCAGCGAGGTGGTCGTCGACCTGGTCGGCGCGGGTGGGTTCGACGCCGGGGGGATCGCCGCGCTGATGGCCGGGCACGAGGCGGCGGAGCGGACCGGCGTACCGCTGCGGCTGACCCGGGTCCAACCCGCGGTACGCCGCTCGCTCACCGCCGCCGGCCTGGCACCCGTGCGGGACTGAGCCACGCCACTGGCGCGGCGGCTCCCTCCCGTCCCGCGAGATCGGGGCGGCACGCGCGCACCGACCGACACGACGAGGGCCGACACCATCGGGTGTCGGCCCTGCGCGCGTACGCCGATCAGTGGTTTTCGGGGTTGCCGTCGCTGTGCGGGTGCCGCCAGCGTTCGTGCGGCTTCGGCGCGTCCTCGGCGTCCTTGGGCGCGTCGCTCTGCTCGAAGCTCGGCCGACGGACGCCCTCGGGCTCCGGCACGTCCACCGGCCGGGCGCCGGACCGCGGCGCCGGCTGGAAGTCGGTCGCGTCCCGGGCGCCGTGCGCGCCCTCGGCGGCCGGCGACTCCGGCGTGTGGTGCTCCGTCCGCAGCTCCTCGGCGAAGTGCTGCGGCGGCTTCGTGGTGCGCTGCGGCAGGTCCCGGCCCAGGTCGGCGACGAGCGGGCCGTACTTCAGGTCGAAGGCGGGGCGCTCGGAGCGGATCCGGGGCATCCGGTCGAAGTTGCGCAGCGGCGGCGGGCAGCTGGTCGCCCATTCGAGGGAGTTGCCGAAGCCCCACGGGTCGTCGACAGTCACCACCGCCCCGTACCGCCAGGACTTCCACGCGTTGTAGATGAAGAACAACGTGGACAGGCCAAGGATGAACGCGAAGATGCTGGAGATCGTGTTCAGCGTGGTGAAGCCGTCGCTGGGCAGGTAGTCGGCGTACCGGCGCGGCATGCCCTCGGCGCCCAGCCAGTGGTGCACCAGGAAGGTGCCGTGGAAGCCGATGAACATCGTCCAGAAGTGCGCCTTGCCGAGCCGCTCGTCGAGCAGCCGCCCGGTCATCTTCGGCCACCAGAAGTAGTAGCCGCCGAAGAGGGCGAAGACCACGGTGCCGAAGACCACGTAGTGGAAGTGCGCCACCACGAAGTAGCTGTCGTGGGTGTGCCAGTCGACCGGCGGGCTGGCCAGCAGCACGCCGGTGAGGCCGCCGAGCAGGAAGGTGACCAGGAAGCCGATGGCGAACAGCATCGGCGTCTCGAAGGTGAGCTGCCCCTTCCACATGGTGCCGATCCAGTTGAAGAACTTCACGCCGGTGGGCACGGCGATCAGGTAGCTCAGGATGCTGAAGAACGGCAGCAGCACCTGGCCGGTGGCGAACATGTGGTGCGCCCAGACCGTCATGGACAGCACGGTGATCGCGATGGTGGCCAGCACGATCCCGGTGTAGCCGAAGAGCGGCTTGCGGGAGAAGACCGGGATGATCTCGGTGATGATGCCGAAGAACGGCAACGCGATGATGTACACCTCGGGGTGGCCGAAGAACCAGAACAGGTGCTGCCAGAGCATCGGGCCGCCGGTGGCCGCGTCGTACACGTGCGCGTTGAGCAGCCGGTCGGCGGACAGCGCCAGCAGCGCGGCGGCCAGCAGCGGGAAGACGAGGATCACCAGCACGCTCGTGAACAGCATGTTCCAGGTGAAGATCGGCATCCGGAACATGGTCATCCCGGGCGCGCGCAGGGTGAGGATCGTGGTGATCAGGTTGACCGCGCCGAGGATGGTGCCGAGCCCGGAGACGACCAGGCCGAGCACCCACATGTTCGCGCCCACCCCGGGGCTGTTCTCGACGCTGCTCAGTGGGTTGTACGCGGTCCACCCGAAGTCCGCCGAGCCGCCGGGGGCGAGGAACCCGCCGACCACCATCAGCCCACCGAACAGGTACAGCCAGTAGGCCAGCGCGTTGAGGCGGGGGAACGACACGTCCGGTGCGCCGATCTGGATCGGCACGATGAAGTTGGCGAACCCGAACGCCGCCGGCGTGGCGAACAGCAGCAGCATCACCGCGCCGTGCGAGGTGAAGAGCTGGTTGTACTGCTCGGAGGAGAGGAACTGCATCCCCGGGCGGGCCAGCTCGGCGCGCATCAGCATCGCCTGCAGCCCGGCCAGCAGGAAGAACCCGAAGGACGTCAGCAGATACAGCAGGCCGATCTGTTTGTGGTCGGTGGTCGCGAGAAATTTGATCAACGAGCTGCCGGGGACCGGTGCTCGTACCGCTCCGGGGAACCCCCCGAAGCGGGCCGGCGCCAGGATCGCCGGGCCCCGATCGCGACCGGGTTCCGTGGTTACCCGCTTGGGCATGGCTGCTCACCCCGTCGTGACGGCAGAAAGGACGGGCGTGCCTACCCGACCCGTGCACCATGTAACCAGCCCAGAGCGGGAATTTCGGTCAGATCGCCAGTACCGGCGCGAGCACCTCGAACGCTCAGGTCGCCGGCAGCATCGCCCAGACGGCCTTGCCCGGACCGGCCGGCACGCTGCCCCAGCGCTGGGTCAGCTCCCGTACCAGCAGCAGGCCCCGCCCACCCTCGGCGTGCAGATCCGTCCCGCCCGCCCGGGCCTGGGCGCTGCTGCCGTCCACCACGGCGAGGTGCAGGTACGGCCGGCGCAGGGTCACCGTCACCTGCATCGGCGTGCCGGCGTGCCGGACCACGTTGCCGACCAGTTCGCTGAGCACCAACGCGGCCGGGCCGGACGCGTCCGGCAGGTTCCACCGCGCGCAGGCGTCGGTCACCAGGTCCCGGGCCCGACGGCAGGCCCCGGCCACCGGCTCCAGCCGGGCCCGCATCCGCAACGTGGACGACGTGCCGGCCACCCGGGTCGCCTCGGCGCAGTCCGGCGACGTCGGGACCACCCGGCAGGTGGTCGACTCGGCCAGCCACCGCGCGGCCAACGGCGTCGGGGAGCAGAGCACGACCGGCACGGACGGCCACTCCTCGGCCCGGCGCGCGGTCGCGGCGAAGACCGACAGCGCCAGCCGGTCGCGAACGTCGACCTCGGCCATGTCGACCACGAGCGCCTCGGTCTGTTCGACGAGAGCGCCGTTGAGCGCCTGGTGCACCGAGCGCATGGTGCCCAGGTCCAGTGCGCCACTGAGCCGGACGACCGCCACCGGTGCCGTGGTGCGCACGTCGCAGGTGATCCGGCTGGACATCGGCGCCCTCGCTTCGCTTCGTGGGTCGGGATCTGCCAACTACCCGACGCCGTCCCGCGCCAAACGGAATCGGCCGCGAGGCGAGCCAGGTCACGCCGCGAAACGGGCAGGTCACGAACGGTGCCGGCCGGTGCCGATCCCCAGCGCGATCAGGCCGGCGCCGAGCCCGAGGTGCAGCCAGCCGTCGGCGTCGTTGACCGGCAGGACGTTCGCCCCGGTGTCGTGGTCCACCGCCAGCCCGTACAACCACAACACCAGGTAGACGGCGCCGCCGCCGATCAGGAACGTCCGGGCGCCGCTGACCGTCCGGGCCAGCACCAGACCGGCCACCCCGAAGGCCAGGTGTACGAGGTTGTGCAGCACCGACACCTGGAAGACGCCGAACAGGTACGCCCCCGAGCCGTGGCCGGCGAAGCGTAGGGCGTCCATGCCGCTGGTGATCCCCGGCACGAAGCCGAGCGCGCCGACAAGCAGGAACAGCACCCCCGCCGAGGCCGCGGCGCGACGCACCGGCGGCCTGCCGTCGGCCGGGTTGGGGCGCGCCCGGGAGTGCGCCATCGGACCGACCATCACCGGCTCCTTGCTGCGCGGCGGGCATGAGGCTGCGGGCCTACCCGCTGCCGCCCCCGCCAAACCGGGTCGCCGGCCGTGCCGGGTCGCTGCGCTGGTCTGGTCTGGTCGGCGGTCAGGCGGGGAGCAGCCTCGGTGCGGTGGCCAGGTGGCGGACCCGCTCGTACAGCTCGACGTAGCGCTGCGCCATCACCGCGGGGGTGAACCGCTGCGCGGCGACCCGCCGGCACTCGTCGGGGTCGAGCAGGTCGGCTCCGAGTACGAGGTCGCCCAGCTCCTCCTCGTCGGTGGTGAGCAGCCCGGTGCGGCCGTGCTCGATCAGCTCCGGCAGGCAGCCCCGGGCGGTGGCCACCACAGGCGTGCCCAGGGCCAGCGACTCGACGACCGCCGTGCCGCCCGGCTCCTCCCAGCGCAGCGGGAACAGCGACGCGCGGGCGCTGGCGAGCAGGTCGTCGCGCTCCTGACCGGCCACGGTGCCGACCCAGCGGACCAGGTCGCCGTCGACGTGGGGCGCCACCTCGTCGAGGAAGAAGCGCACGTCCGGGTTCTGCCGGGCCTCGTCGCCGGCCGCGGCGAGATCGGCGGGCCGGTGATACGGGCCGACCGGCCCCGCCAGGACCAGCGGGAAACCGACGCGGTGCGCGAGTCGGGCACCCACGTCCTGCCCCTTGCCCGGGTTGATCCGGCCCAGGATGAGCAGGTGCTCGCCCTTCTCGGGTCGGGGCCGCCGGTCGGCGTCGACGGCGAGCGGGGTGGACAGGTGCACGTGGCCCACCGAGTGCTCCCGCAACGCCAGCGGCGCGCGGGCCAGCTGCGACGCGGAGACGCCGTTGACCCGGACCCGGTCGCCGCCGTCCAGGGCGCCGTAGAGCGCCGGATGCTTGGCCAGGTCCCAGTGCAGGGTGTGCAGGGTCGGCGGGCCGGCCGGTCCCATCGCCGCGAGAGTGGCCAGCCCGACCGCCTCCACGTGGTCGTGCACCAGGTCGATGTCGTCGCGGGAGTGCAGCTCCCGTACCACCCCGGCCAGGTGCGCCTGGGCGATCCCGCAGACCTGGTTGTACGGCCGCTGCAACGCGGCGAACTGCCCGTCGGCGAAGACCGACACCTGTTCGTCCACCGGCAGGGTGCTGCTGCCCACCGAGGCGAGCACCACCCGTACGCCGAGTCGCCGCAGCTCCGGCACCAGCGTGGCGATCACGTTCTCGATGCCGCCGTAACCGGGCGGCGGCACGGACAGCCACGGGCCGGCGTTCATCAGCACGGTCAGGCTCATCGTGCCCGTCCCTTCCCGGCGGCTGCGCTTCCGGTCCCCGACTGCGGGGCTCGCACGATCGGCTCGCTCCTCGCGCTCACGCGGCGGCCACCCGGCGACGGGGCACCCGGTGGCGCAGCTCGGCCAGTGGTGGGCGCTCCTCGATGGACACGTCGCTGACCACGATCTCGCGGTCGAGGTTGGGCAGCGTGTCGGAGCCACCGCGACGGAACTGCGTCAGCAACGCCTCCGGCGTCAGCCCGGGGGTCGCCCAGCCACGCCGCTGCAAGCGGGACCAGGCGGTCAGCATGATCTGCGCGGACATCCGGCCGAGGGCGGCCGTGTCCTGGTGCCGGTGCTTGCGCTCACCGAGGTCGACCTGCGCCATCGCGTCCAGGCCGACCAGGTCGAGCAGGTCGATCATCATGGCCGTCTCCACCCCGTACCCGGAGACGAACGGCACCCGGGCCAACACGTCCCGGCGGCCCGCGTACTCGCCGGCGAGCGGCTGCACGAAGCCGGCCAGCTCGGGCCAGAACAGGTTGAGCAGCGGCCGGGCCATCAGCTCGGTCACCCGGCCTCCGCCGTCCTGCTCCAGGTTGGCGGCGCCCACCAGTGGGCGGTGATAGAAGCCCTTCACGAAATCGACCGACGGGTCGGTCAGCAGCGGGCCGAGCAGCCCGCTGACGAAGTGCGGGCGAAACTCCCGCAGATCGGCGTCGATAAATGCCACCACGTCACCCTCGGCGGCGGCCAGACCGGCCCAGAGCGCGTCGCCCTTGCCGGCCAGTCGGGGCAGCCCCCGGGTCATCGCGTCCTGGCTGACCACCTCCGCGCCGGCGGCGCGGGCCACCTGCGCGGTCCGGTCGGTCGACCGGGAATCCACCACGATCAACTCGTCGACCAGGGCGACCCGATCCATCAGGTGCTCCCGGATTGTCGACACGATCGCGCCGACGGTGGCCTCCTCGTTGCGGGCCGGCAACACCACACTGACCCGCGTCGCTCCCTTGGCACGCAGCAGCCGACGTGCCGGCCAATCCCCCGCCGACGTCGTCCGGTACGTGGCCCAGGCCTCCACCACCGGTGACACGTTCGCTGTCGTATCCCGCACGGGCACCCCTCCGTTCGTGCGTGGAAAAACCGAAAGTAGTTGTTCCCATTCGGCATCACGCTCTAACCGCTTTCCTGGCAACAGCTTGATCACAAAGGTGACATGTCAGCGTTCCCAGGTGATGAACGTTTGATTGCGCGCACCCCAGGGGACTGCTCCCGGCGCAGGATGAAAGGTCTTCGAAGGGATGTCGAATGCGTGTATGCCGGGTGGGTCTGGTCGGAGCCGGTGGAGTGGCACAACGGCACGCGCGGGTGCTGGCCGGCTTCGACGACGTCGAGCTGGTAGCTGTCACCGACGTCACACCGGAGGCGGCGTCCGCGCTGGTCGGGCGGCACGGCGGGCGAGCCTGCGCCGACGTCGCCGAGGTACTGGCCACCGGCCCGGACGCGGTCTACATCTGTGTGCCGCCGTTCGCGCACGGTCCGGCGGAGGAAGCCGTGATCGAGGCCGGCGTGCCGATGTTCGTGGAAAAACCCGTATCGGTCGACCTGAGTACCGCCGAGCGGATCGCCGACCTGGTCGCCCGCAGCGGGCTGCGTACCGCCGTCGGCCACCACTGGCGTTACCTGACGGTGCTCGACGAGGCCCGCGAACTGCTCGCCGACCGTCCGGTGCGGATGGTCAGCGGCGCCTGGCTGGACAAGGTGCCGCCGGTGGCGTGGTGGTCGCGGCGGGACCGCTCCGGTGGCCCGGTGGTCGAGCAGGCCGCGCACGTGCTCGACCTGATCCGCGTGCTGGCGGGGGAGGTCACCGAGGTCACCGCGTACGGCAACGGCACCCCGCCGCCTGTCGACGGCGCCGACATCGACTCGGTGACCACCGCCGCCCTGCGCTTCGCCGACGGCGCGGTCGGCACACTCAGCGCCGCCTGCGTGCTGGGCTGGAAGCACCGCGCCGGCCTGGAGATCCTCGCCGACGGGCTGGCCCTGGCGCTGAGCGAGGACGGCCTGTCGATCCGGGACGCCGACGGGGAACGACACGTCCCCGCCGACCCGGACGCCGCCCGGGTGGCGGTGGACCGCGCCTTCGTCGACGCCGTCCGGGGCGTCGGCGACGACGTGCGCGTCCCGTACGCCGAGGCCCTGGCCACCCAACGGCTGGCCCTCGCGGTGGCCGACTCGGCCCGTACCGGCGCGACCGTCCGACTCGCCGCCCCGGGCCTGCCGGCGGCCGTCGGCACGGGGGTGACCGTCGATGCGTGACACGGTCGTGGTGGTCACCGGCCCGGGCCGCGTGGAGCTGGTGGAGCAGGACGCCGCCCCGCTGCGCCCCGGCACGTTCCGGGTCGAGACGCTGTTCAGCGGCGTCTCGGCCGGCACCGAGCTGAGCTACGTCAAGGGCACCAACCCCTACCTCAACGTCACCTGGAACGCCGACCTGGGGCTGTTCCAACCGGGAGCGGCGAGCACGCCGTACCCGGTGACCCGACTGGGCTACATGCAGGTCGGCCGGGTGGTGGAGAGCGAAACCCCGGCCGTCGCGGTGGGCACGGTCGGCGCGATGACCTACGGGCACCGCACCGGCTGGCTGGCCGACCCGGTCGCCGAGCGGTTCGTGGAGCTGCCCGACGACCTGGACCCGCTGCTCGGCGTCTACGTCGCGCACATGGGCCCGATCTGCGCCAACGGCCTGCTGCACGCCGCCGCCGACCTGCACGGCGTCGACGTGCGCGCGCTCGGCGACGGGGTCCGCGGCCGGCGCGTCGCCGTGGTCGGCGCGGGAGTGGTGGCGCTGCTGACGGCGCTGTTCGCCCGACGCAACGGCGCTGCCTCGGTGGTGGTGCTCGACCCCACCCCGCACCGCCGGCAGATCGCCGAGGCGCTCGGTCTGGAGACCCTCGACCCGGACGCGGACGACCCGGCGGTCGTGCTCAAGACCCGGTGGGCGCACACCGCCGGCGACCGGGGCGCCGACGTGGTGTTCCAGTGCCGGGGGCAGGCGTGGGCGTTGCAACTCGCCCTGCGGCTGCTGCGGCCCCAGGGCACCGTCATCGACCTCGCCTTCTACCAGGGCGGGGCGGACGCGGTCCGGCTCGGTGAGGAGTTCCACCACAACGGCCTGTCGCTGCGCTGCGCGCAGATCGGCCGGGTGCCGCGCGGACTCGCCCCCACCTGGGACCGGGAGCGGCTCTCCGCCGAGACCGTCGATCTGCTCCGCGCCTACGGAGACGTGATCCGTAAGCACGTCGTCTCCGCGGTGGTGCCGTTCGACGAGGCGCCGACCCTGCTCACCGACCTGGCCGAGCGTCGCCGCCAGGAGCTACAGGTGGTGCTCTCCACCTGAGCGGCCGCGCCGGACCGGGCACCGCGGGGTGACCGGGCCGGTTACCGTTCGCGGGATGAGCGCCTCAACGCACCGGTCGGCCGGTGGCACCTCGACGGACCGGTCGGCCGGTGGCACCGCCGGGGGTCGCCCGGCCGGTCTGACCGCGATGCTGCCGTACCTGCGGGAGCATCGCGGCACCCTGGTCGTGGTGGGTGTGCTGTCGCTCGTCGGCGCGGCGGCGTCGCTGGCCCAACCGCTGCTCACCCGGTCGGTGCTCGACCGGATCAGCGCCGACGAGTCGGTCTCCGACCTGGTGGCGGTGCTGGTGTCCCTCGTGGTGCTCGCCGCGGCGATCGGCGGGCTGCGCGACTATCTCCTGCAACGCACCGCCGAAGGGCTGGTGCTGGGCACCCGGCGGCGGCTGGCCGGGCACCTGCTGCGGTTGCCCATCGCCGAATACGACAGCAGGCGCACCGGTGACCTGCTCTCCCGGGTCGGCTCGGACACCACCCTGCTGCGGGCGGTCGTCACCGCCGGGCTCTTCGAGACGGTCACCGGAACGGTGATGGTGGTCGGTGCCGGCACCGCCATGGTGCTGCTCGACCCGCTGCTGTTCGGCGTCACCCTGCTCGGGGTGGGGCTCGGGTTGGGCTTCGCGGCCACCTTCGCCCGGCGGGTCCGGGCGTTGGCCCGCACCGCCCAGGAGCGGATCGGGGAGATGACCTCGGCGGTGGAGCGGGCCATCTCGGCGGCCCGGACCATCCGGGCCAGCCGGGCCGAGGCCCGGGAGACGGAGGCCGTCACCGGCAGCGCCCGGGAGGCGTACGAGGCGGGGCTGCGGGTGGCCCGGGTGCAGTCGCTGATCGGGCCGATCGGCTCGCTCACCGTGCAGGGCGCGTTCCTGCTGGTGCTCGCCATCGGCGGCGCTCGGGTGGCCGCCGGGGCGATCACCGTGGGTGACCTGGTCGCCTTCGTCATGTACCTGTTCTTCCTGGCCCTGCCGCTGGCCCAGGTGCTGCGGGCGTACACCCAGTTGCAGTCCGGCCTGGGCGCCCTGCAGCGGATCGAGGAGATCCTGGCCGTGCCGGCGGAGGGCGCGGCGGACCAGCCGGCGTCGGCCGTCGTGACGGCGACCCCGCGCGTCCCCGCCCCCATGATCGAGTTCGACCGGGTGGGGTTCGGCTACCCGGGCGGCGAGCCGGTGCTGCGCGAGGTCAGCTTCGCGGTGCCCGCCGGCACCCGTACCGCGCTGGTCGGGCCCTCGGGCGCCGGCAAGTCGACGCTGCTCGCGCTCGTCGAGCGCTTCTACGAGGTGAGCGCCGGGGCGGTCCGGATCGACGGCAGCGACGTGCGGGACCTGCCCCGCGACGCGCTGCGCGCCCGGCTCGGCTACGTGGAGCAGGAGGCCCCCGTGTTGGCCGGCACGCTGCGGGAGAACCTCCTGATCACCACCCCCGACGCCACCGACGACAGGTTGCGCGGGGTCCTCGACGAGGTCAACCTGAGCCACCTGGCGGACCGCACCGCCGAGGGCCTGGACGTCCAGGTGGGCGAGGGTGGGGTGCTGCTCTCCGGGGGTGAGCGGCAGCGGCTGGCCATCGCCCGCGCGCTGCTCGCCAGCCCGCCGGTGCTGCTGCTCGACGAGCCGACGAGCAACCTCGACTCGCGCAACGAGGTCGCGCTGCGCCGCGCCATCGACGCGGTGGCCGTCCGTCGCACCCTGTTGATCGTGGCGCACCGGCTCGCCACGGTGGTCGACGCCGACCAGATCGTCGTCCTCGACGGCGGTCGGGTGGTGGCCGTCGGCACCCACGCCGAGCTGGCCGCCACCGACCCGCTCTACCGGGAATTCGCAGCCCATCAGCTGCTCGTCGGCTGACACCGTCGGATCGGAGTCAACTTGCCGGCGGCCGGGCCGCGCAAGCCGCTTCGAATCGCGTACCGTTGCCGCTCATGGGTGTGTCGCAACGGTTCAAGAGCAAGTTCCGGCGGTTCCTCCAGCGCCCCGGCTCGACCGTGGATCTTGCTCCGCTGGAGAAGCTGCTGCCGACGATCGAGGCGCGCGAGGATGACCTGGCCGCGCTCGACGACGCCGAGTTGACCGAGGCCGCGGGCGCCGCCGTCGGCTACGAGGAGATCTGCGCCGTCGGCCGTGAGGCCGCCCGGCGGGGCCTCGACCAGCGGCCGTACGACGTGCAGCTGCTCGGCGCGATGGCGCTGCTCTCCGGCAAGGTCGCCGAGATGGCCACCGGTGAGGGCAAGACGCTGACCGCCACGATCGCCGCGTACGGGCACGTCCGGCTCGGCAACGGGCCGGTCCACGTGCTCACCATCAACGACTACCTGGCCCGCCGCGACGCCCAGTGGATGGAGCCGGTCTACACCCTGCTCGGCCTGACCGTGGGCTGGGTCAACGAGGCCTCCACCCCGCAGGAGCGGCGCGACGCGTACGCCTGCGACGTCACCTACGTCTCGGTCAGCGAGGCCGGCTTCGACTATCTGCGCGACCAGCTCGTCACCGACGTCGACGACCGGGTGCAGCCGGCGCTGAGCACCGCCATCGTCGACGAGGCCGACTCGATCATGATCGACGAGGCCCGGGTGCCGATGGTCCTCGCCGGCGCGGTGCCGGGCGAGCAGGACCCGGTGCACGCCGCCGCCGCGCTGGTCCGCGGGCTGCGGAAGGGCAAGCACTACACGGTCGCCGAGGACGGGCGCAGCGTGGCGTTCACCTCCGCCGGCCTGGCCGCCGTCGAGGCCAAGCTCGGCATCGACCTGTACGACGAGGAGCACGTCACCCAGCTCTCCGCGGTCCACGTGGCGCTGCACGCGCACGCCCTGCTCAACCGTGACGTGGATTACATCGTCCGGGACGGTTCGGTCGAGCTGGTCGACGAGATGCGCGGCCGGGTGGCCCAGCGCCGCCGCTGGCCGGACGGGCTCCAGGCCGCGGTCGAGGCCAAGGAGGGCCTGGACGCCACCGCCGAGGGCGAGGTGCTCGGCACGATCGCCGTGCAGGCGTACATCGCGCTCTACCCGAAGGTCTGCGGGATGACCGCCACGGCCGTGCTGGTCGGCGACCAGTTGCGGGAGTTCTTCGACCTCGAGGTCGCGGTGATCCCGCCGAACACCCCGTGCATCCGCGAGGACGAGCCGGACCGCATCTACGCCACCCGGGCGGAGCGGGACGAGGCGCTGATCGACGAGATCCAGCGCTGGCACGCCAAGGGGCGTCCGATGCTGATCGGCACGCTCGACGTCAAGGAGTCCGAGAGCCTGGCCGCCGGGCTCAACGCGGCCGGGGTGCCCTGCGTGGTGCTGAACGCCAAGAATGACGACGAGGAAGCGGCGATCATCGCCGAGGCCGGCGCGTACGGTGCGGTGACCGTCTCCACCCAGATGGCCGGCCGCGGCGTCGACATCCGGCTCGGCGGCAGCGACCAGAGCGACCAGGAGCGGGTCACCGAGCTGGGTGGGCTCTACGTGATCGGCAGCGGCCGACACGACAGCCGCCGGGTGGACGACCAGTTGCGCGGTCGGGCCGGCCGGCAGGGCGACCCGGGCGGCTCGGTCTTCCTCGTCAGCCTGGAGGACGACCTGGTCGTCCGGCACGCCGCCGACGCGGTTCCGCCGTCGCCGCGGATGAACGCCGACGGCCTGGTCACCGACGAGCAGGTGGACTACGCGGTGGAGCACGCCCAGCGGGTCGCCGAGGGCGTCAACCACGAGATCCACCGCAACACCTGGCGCTACAGCGTGGTGATCGAGCAGCAGCGCAAGGCCCTCGCCGCACGGCGGGAGCGGCTGCTGACCAGCGACGTGGCCGCGGTGATGCTGCTGGAGAAGGAGCCCGAGAAGGCCGGCGAGATGGACGAGGACCTGCTCGCCAAGGCGGCCCGGTCGATCGCGCTCTACCACCTGGACCGGCTCTGGGCCGAGCACCTGGCCGAGCTGTCGGAGGTCCGCGAGGGCGTGCACCTGCGCGCGCTGGGCCGCCTCGACCCGCTCGACGAGTTCCACCGGGCCGCCGTGCCGGCGTTCAACGACCTCGTTCCGGAGATCGAGGCCCGCACCATCGCCACCTTCAACGAGACCGAATTCGACGAGGACTGGCAGCCCGACGACGGCACCCTGGTCCGGCCCACCGCCACCTGGACCTACCTGGTGCACGACAACCCGTTCGGTTCGGAACTCGACAGGTTGATCGCCTCGATCGGTAGGCGACTCAGCGGCGCCTCGCGCTGACGTCCGCAGTCGGGCCCCTGTCACCGCGCGTCCGGGTGGCAGGGGCTCCGATTTGCGTCGTTTCGACCCTGGTTTCGCCGGGTAGTAGCACTGATCGGTTGAGGCGGAAGAGAGCAGACGATGACACAGGTGACGATGCCCGCTGGGCAGGCGCGAGGGTGCACGGAGGCTGCGAACCGGTGAACCTCGACACGCGGGAACCGGTGGTGCAGAGTCTCGGCGTCCTGGAAACCGCCGCACTGTTGCGGGAACTGACCGCCGGCCTCATCGCGCTTAACGACTTCGACGAGGCGTTGCTGGCGTTGGTCCGGGTCACCCGGGACGCGGTCGCCGGTGTGCGCTGGTGCGGGTTCACCGCCCTGCGTGCCGGCGAACCGGCCGGCGTGGCCGCCTCCGACGAGCGGCTGGCCGGCCTGGACGACCTGCGGCACGGGCCGGATTCGCCGGCGATGAGCGCGATCCACCGCCGGGAGATGATCCTCGCCGTCGACCTGGCCGCTGAGCAGCGCTGGCCGGTCTGGACGGCGCGCGCCCGCGACCTCGGCGTACACGGGGTGATCTCGGCCCCGGTCGACATCGACGACCAGGTGATCGGGGCGATCAACCTCTACGCGGGTTCGCCCCACGTGCTCACTCCGCAGCACCAGTTGACCGCGATGCTGCTCGCCGAACACGCCGGCCTGCTGCTGGCCGCCGTCCGCGACCGCGGCCGACAAACCGCTCTCGCCGGGGAACGCGACGCCGCGCTGCTCCAGGACGGGGTGGTGGGCCAGGCCATCGGCGTGATCATGACGCAGCGCGGGTGCCCATCGGTCGAGGCCCTGGAGGTGCTGCGTACCGCCGCGTCGTCCTTGGACATCCCGCTGCGCGAGGTGGCCGAGCGACTGATCCGAACGGTCTCGCGCCAGCGCGACACCTGACCGCCCACCGCCCGCTTGCTGCGGCCGCCGCCGCCCGCTCGCGTGCGCCGCCCGCCCGCGTGCCGCGGCCGTCCGCCGGGCCATCGTCTGCTTGCGGGCGCTGATCGACTCGGGTTCCTTGATGTCGGGGTGTCCGGGGCTCGCCGATGGGCCGGTTTCCCGGAACCCGAGTCGATCATCCGTTCCGGCCGCGACGGGGTGGGCCAGGGATGCCCGTTCTCCCCGCCAGCGGCGAGTCGGGCGGCATCGTTTCACGGTGAGTGCTCTCGGGTAGCACTCTGGGTCAGGTGCGGTGCGCCGACCCGGGGGAGGACCGATGCAGAGTCGTCTACGGGTGCGGGGCCACCCGATCCAACCGATGCTTGTGACGTTCCCGCTCGGGCTCTTCGTGAGCGCCGCCGTCTTCGACCTCACCGACGTCCTCGGCGGGCCGGCGTTCCTGGGTGAGGTCGGCTACTGGACGGCCGTCGCCGCCCTCGTCGCCGCGGCGCTGACCGCCGTGGCCGGCATGGTCGACCTGTGGGACGTGCCGGGTGACCGCACCCGCCGCATTGCGGTCACCTTCAATCTGGTCAACACCGCGATGGCCGCCATGTTCCTCCTCGCCTGCCTGGTCCGGTCGCACTCCCCGCAGCGCGGCGCGTCAGCCGCGATCCTGATCACCGAGCTGGTCGCGTTGGCTGTCGGCGGGGTCGGCGTGCACCTGGGCGCCCAGCTGATGCGCCAGTTCGACACCGGCCGCGCCGAGGCCGGCGGCCTGGACACGCTCGCCGGCTCCACGGTGGAGATGACCCGCCCACGCCCCTGACCGGACCGGGCCCAAGCTCCTGACCGGATCGGGTCCACCTCCCTGACCGGGATCGGGTCCCGCCGCCCCCTGGCCGGATCCGGCCCGCCGCGGCGCGCCGGTCGTGTCGGAGGTGCTCATTACTATCCGCGAATGACCTCGCCGCTGGACACACTTCCGAAGATCGGCGCGCCCGCGACGCGCGCCCTGCACGGTGCCGGTTACACCACCCTGCGCCAGCTCGCCGGCGTCCCCCGGTCGGACCTGGCCAAGCTGCACGGCATGGGGCCGAAGGCGCTCGGCATCCTCCAGGCCGCCCTCGAAGAGCACAACCTCGGGCTCGGCTGAGACCCGCCCCTGCCAGTCGACACCCGTGACGCCCGCCAACGCCGCGCTACCGCCGGCCCGCCGCGATCGAGAGACGTAGCCCGGGCCGGACCAGCCCCCGTCCGCCCGGCTCCCGCAACGCCGCCATTGCCGTCGCCCGCTGCGGCTGCGTCGTGATCGCTGAACCTGCCCGGCCTCCGTCCGGCTCCCGCAACGCCGCCATTGCCGTCGCCCGCTGCGGCTGCGTCGTGACCGCTGAACCTGCCGGCTCGGCTCGGCCTGCCGCGCTTGCCCGGTCCGGCGAGGCCTGTTCGGCCGGGCCGTGGGCAATTGGGTTGCCGGCTGGGTGGCCGGCCGGCGAGGCTGATCGCCGTGAACGCCAAGGATGATGCCGAGGAGTTGATCGCGCAGGGCGCGGCCGCGCCGGTCGAGGGTTGGGGGTTCGGGTGGCTTGCCGGCCGGGCCACCGAGGAGCGTCCACCCTGGGGGTACGCGCGGCTGGTCGCTGACCGGATGGCGCGCGCCGACGCGGCACTGGACGTGGACACCGGCGGTGGGGAGGTGCTCGCCGAGGTACCGCGTCCGCCGAGGCTGCTGGCGGCCACCGAGGGCTGGCCGCCGAACGTGGAGGTTGCCCGGCGGACGCTGCGCCGGGTGGGCGCCACGGTGGTGGCGGTCGCTCAGGAGGGGCCGTTGCCGTTTCGCGACGCCTCCTTCGACCTGGTGGTCAGCCGGCACCCGGTGCGTACCGACTGGGCGCAGACGGCGCGGGTGCTGCGACCGGGTGGCACGTTCCTGTCGCAGCAGATCGGGGCGGGCACCATGCGGGAGTTGAGTGAGGCGATCCTCGGCCCGCTGCCGCCGCCGGCCCTACGGCACCCCGAGCACGCGGTTGCCGCTGCCGAGGCCGCCGGCCTGCGGGTGGTGGATCTGCGTCGGGCCACCCTGCGCGCGACCTTCGCCGACGTCGGGGCGGTGGTGTGGTTTCTGCGCAAGGTGATCTGGACGGTGCCCGGGTTCACGGTCGACCGCTACCGCGACCAACTGCGCGCCCTGCACGACCGCATGGTCAGCGAGGGCCCTTTCGTGGCTCACGCCCAGCGCTTCCTCATCGAGGCCACCCGCCCCTGACCCCAAAGCCCCGTCGATCATGGAGTTGTGCTGCCGAACGGAAGCCGCGCACCGGGCAAGCCACCCACCACAACTCCGTGATCGACGCCAGGTGAGGGCTGTTAGTGGGGTTGGGTCCGGTGGTGGGTGGCCAGGATGTCGGCGCCGAAGTCGCTGGCGGGGCGGCGCAGCACGGTGTGCGCGTGGTTGCCGTCGGCGCTTGTGTTGTCGTACTCGATCAGCAGGTCGTCGCCCTGTACGCGGTAGTAGTGCCGTTGGCCCGGGGTTGTCGGGCCGGCCCAGGCGAAGTGCAGGTGGCCGGCGTCCAGTCGGGCCGCCTCGCGGATGGCCAGTTCGGGTGGCAACCGGTCCAGGTAGACCGCGACCACCTGGTCGAGCAACGCGCGGCCGGTCGGCCCCAACCGGTCCGCCGGCACGCCGAGCGGTTCCAGCAGCCCGTCGACCCGTCCACGGGTGGCGCTGATGATGTCCGCCGGGGCCTCGTCGGCGATGATCGCGGCGCCCCGCTCGGCCGGCCCCAGGGCGTCGAGCAGTGCCCGGGCCAGATCCTCTTCGACACCCAGCGGCCGGGAGACCGGGCGGCCGGCGTACCGGACCGCGGCCGGGTTGGCGCCGAAGAAGATCGGTGCGGGGGAGACCTGGTCGTCCACCACCGTCATGGTGACCGACAGGTGGTGTCCTTCCAGCCGCCACCCCCAGCGGTCGTCGCGCGCCGGATCGCCGAAGACGGCCACCCAGTAGTCGCCGCTGTGCCGCCCGCGCTGCCAGTCCTCGGCCCGGTCGAGCACCTCCTCCAGGGAGATGATCGCCATCGCCTGCGCGTACGCCGAGGGGCTGAGCGCGGTGGCCAGCAGCCGGTGCGCGGCCTTGCGGCCGGCGACGTCGAGTGCGGCGAGGCAGACACCGGGCCGGGGCCGGGGCCGGTATTCCAGCCAGCGTCGGGCCGACTCGTCGTCGAACGGGTGCACGGCGCTGTCGCGGGCGGCGGGGTCGAGCGCGGCCAGCAGCGCGGTGCCGGCGGTGCGCATCTGCTCGGGCAGAGGATCTTCCACCGACCCTGTATACCGGCCGGCCGGCGTCGCTGTCAGCCGGCGCGCAGCAGCCGCGTCATCTCCGGCAGGTCGAAGAACGCCGCGGTGTCCAGGGCCGACGGGTTACCGTGGGCCGGGTCGGCGCCGGCGGCGAGGAGCGCGCGGACCGCCTCGGTGCTGCTGCGGAAGACCGCGGCGGCCAGCGCGGTCTGACCCCGGTCGTTGGCCCGGGTGTGGTCGGCGCCGCGACTGAGCAGGGCGGCCACCGTGTCCGGGTGGGCGTGGTACGCGGCCAGGATCAGCAGCGTGTCGCCCTTGTCGTTGGTGAGGTTGACGGGCAGGCCGGCGTCCAGTTGCGCGGCCAGCTCCTCGGTGGAGCCGGCCCGGGCCAGGTCGAACATCCGGTGGGCGAACGCGAGCGTCTCGGCGTCGAGGTGGTCGGTCACCGGTCCAGGCTAAGGCATGTTTCATCAGAACTGGCCGGCCTGCGGCGGGCCCGGACGACGACCGGCGGCGTTGCGGTTTCGCCCGGATACAACACCGGTATCCGAACGAAACCGCGCCTTGCCGGATCGCCGCCCGGACTCCGCCTCGGCTCGACCGCCCTCATGAAACAGGCCTTGGTCGCCGTGGTCCTGATAGGTTGCTCGGCCGGCGCGCTGGGGAGGGTCCGATGGCGGAGACGGTGTATGTGGGCAACGCGGGTGTCGACGGCGCCGCCGACGCCGGTTGGCTGCTGGGGTACTTCGTGCCGCCGGGGGAGATCCGGCACAGCACCGAGGTCGAGGTGAAGTGGGGTGTGCATCCGCCCGGGCAGGCCCGGTCGCGGTGGGCCACCGGCGAGCGGCGAACCACTCTGCTCGTCCTCGTCGAGGGGTGTTTCCGGGTGGAGTTGCCGGACCGGACGGTACGGCTGGCCGCGCCCGGCGACTACGTGGTGTGGGCCCGCGGGGTGGACCACTCCTGGTTCGCCGAGCGGGCGTCGGTGGTGCTGACCGTGCGGTGGCCCTCCCTGCCCGGTTACCGGGTGGATCCTCCGGTGCTGCGCTGATCCTCGGAGGTGGACCGGCGTCCCACCAGTCGGTATTACCTACTAAACCTATAGGCTTTACCGTCTAGAGTACGAGGGCACCCCGCCGAACGACCCGCGAGGAACCGCCATGACGCACCGCCGCCCGGAGCCCGACCTGCGCACCGTCGCCGCCCGGTGGGCCGACCCGGCCGGCTGGCCGGTCGCGCTGCGCTTCGACCCCGCCGAGCGCTGGTACGCGCGCCTCGACGTCGGCGACGACCACGAGGTGTGGGCGCTGAGTTGGCTGCCCGGGCAGGGCACCGACCTGCACGACCACGGCGGCTCCGCCGGGGCGTTCCGGGTCGTCGACGGCGCGCTCACCGAGGAGACGATCAGCGACGGTCGGCTGCGCCCACGGCTGCTGCCCGCCGGCACCGGTCGCCGCTTCGGCCCCCGACACGTGCACCAGGTGACCAACCGGGGGTCGGTGCCGGCGGTCAGCGTGCACGTCTACCGGCCGGCGCTGCTGCGGATGACCCGCTATCACCTGATCGACGGACGGCTGCGGGTCGCCGAGGTCGCCGAGGCCGGCCGGTCCTGGTGACCGCCGGCCAGCCACGATCCATACCTGTCACCGGAGGGAACCCATAATGCAGCTAACCGCCGAGCACCGCCCGGCCCCCGTGCCGCCGCCGGGCTCTCGGGGCATCGACGAGATCCTGGGCGCCGCGCGTGCCCGCCTCCACCGGCTGGACCCGGAGCGGGCGCACCTGGCGTACCGGGCCGGAGCGCTGCTCGTCGACATCCGTCCGGCCGCGCAGCGGGCCGCGCACGGCATGGTGCCGGGCTCGCTCGTGGTCGAGCGCAACGTGCTGGAGTGGCGCTTCGACCCGCGCTGTCCGGCCCGCCTGCCAGAGGCTGTCGACTACGACGTGCCGGTGGTGGTCCTCTGCCAGGAGGGCTACACCTCGTCGCTGGCCGCCGCCGCCCTGCAGGACATCGGCCTGCACCGGGCCACCGACGTGGCGGGTGGGTTCGCCGCCTGGCGGATCGCCGGCCTGCCGGCCCTCGGGCCGACCCCGCTGCACCGCACCACCCCTCTCGCGCCCCCGGTCAACACCGGGCGAGCCCGCCACTGACCGCCACGCCGTACCCGGCGTGGCGGGCGTACCGCCACTCAGGAGGCACTATGTCCGTCGTCGCCATCCCCACGCGCCGTCACCCCGGGCTGCGCCCCACGCGGCCGCGCACCGCTCCGACCCTGACCATCACCCTCGACCTCGTCCCCGGGCCGTTGAGCCCGCGGCTGGCCCGGCTCGTGCAGTTGCTCGGTGAGCTGGCCGAGTCGGGGGAGGGGGAGCTGCGTACCGTCGAGAACGTCGCACCGGGGCCGCGACCGGCCCCGAGTCCGGTCATCGCCGAGCCGCCCGCCGAGGCGGACCACGTCGACATCCTGGCCGGCTCGCGGCTGGTCCGCCGCGGCGGCCGGGTGGTCCCGCTGACCCGCATCGAGTACGAGCTGCTGCTGTTCCTTGCCGAGCGCCCGCGCCGGGTCTTCACCCGCCTGCAGTTGTTGTCGAGCGTCTGGGGTTACGAGCACGCGGTGGCCCGGACCGTGGACGTGCACGTCCGCCGGCTGCGCGCCAAGCTGCCCGGATCGGAGCTGATCACCACGGTCTACGGGGTCGGCTACCGGCTGGCCGAAGACGCGCGGATCAACGTGGACCACAACCGCTGAGCCCAACTCCGGCGGTCCGGTGAACGCCCCGTTGAACAGGACGGGGACCCCCGTATCGGGGCATCGCGTGGGCTCTGCTGTAATCATCTGACCTCACACGCAGAGCGAGCACCTGGCTCCTATGTGTAAGTCAATTGTCACAGTCATGCAACGCGGCCGCCTCTTGACCCTCGCCCAAGCGCCGGGAAACATCGATGAAGCGGCGTCCCGGGCCGTGGGGAGATACCCGGATCAGCCCAAGGAGGACCATGTCGGTCAGCCCTGCCTCGTCGCGCGCCGGATGGCATACGTCCCAACCTCCGGTGCCCGGTCGACCTCCCGGCGGCCAGCGTCGCCCGGCGAACACCGCCGCGCCCGTGCTCACCGTGACGCTGTCCATCCCGCTGGCCTGTGAGGAGTCGCTGACCCCGGCGGCACGCCGGCTGCTCGAAGCCGCCCGCGAGATGCTGGAACGGGGCGAGGGCGTGATCATCGGGGCCGTCCCGGCCGAGCGCCGCCCCGACCAGGCCTCCACCAACAGGTCGCCGACCCGGGCGCTCAGCCCGACCATCCCGGCGCTGCACATCCTCGCGTCGTCCCGCTCGGTGCTGCGCGACGACGAGCCGCTGCCGCTGACCCGGCTGGAGTTCGACCTGCTGCTGCACCTGGTCGCCCATCCGCGCCGGGTGTTCACCAGGCTGCAACTGCTCAACGCCGTCTGGGGCTACGAGCACGCCGGCGTGCGTACCGTCGACGTGCACGTGCGTCGGCTGCGCGGCAAGGTCGGGGTGGACGTGCCACTTGTCACCACCGTCTACGGCGTGGGTTACCGGCTGGCCGACGACGCCCGCGTCACCGTCGACCGCACCGGCTGACCGGCGTCACCGACCCGCCCGGCGCGGGGCAGGATGGTCCGGTGCGCATCCGCCCCATCTCGCCCGACCTGCTCGTCGACGAGCTGACCGGCCGGCTGGCCGACGCCGCGACACGCGCCGCGACCGACACCGCCGGGCCCGCGCGCCTGCGGGTGGCGGTGGACGGCGCTCCCGCCGCCGGTGCCGACGACCTGGCCGCCGCGCTCGTCGACCCGCTGCGCGCCCGGGGTCGTCCGGTGCTGCACGTCCGCGCCACCGACTTCCTGCGCCCCGCGTCGCTGCGCTTCGAGTTGGGCCGCACCAACCCGGACTCCTTCTACGAGAACTGGGTCGACGAGGTCGGGCTCCGCCGTGAGGTGCTCGACCCGGCCGGTCCGGGCGGCACCGGCCTGCTGCTCCCGTCGCTCTGGGACGCCGACGCCGACCGGGCCAGCCGCGCCCGCTACGTCCACCTGCCGCCCGGAGGCGTCGTCCTGGTCAGCGGCCCGCTGCTGCTCGGCGGTGGCCTGCCCTTCGACGTCACCGTCCACCTGCAGCTGTCCTCGGCGGCGCTGCGCCGGCGTACCGAAGCCGCACAGGCGTGGGCGCTGCCGGCCTTCGACAGGTACGCCGAGGAGGTCGTTCCGGCGAGCTTCGCCGACGTGGTGGTACGGGCCGACGACCCCCGCCACCCGGCGCTCGTGGAGGCCGACGGCGACGCCTGAGAACCGCCGAGAAATCCTCGGTTTGCGCGGCTCGTCCGGCGGGTACTCGCCCGGCTCACAGAGCGCGGGTGACCGCCCGCGTACCGAGTGCGACCGTGACCGGGGCGCGACGCCGCCGGCATCCGGTTCACCGTGAGCCACAGGACCAGGAGAGGCAGGCAGCGATGCTCGTTCACGACACGGTCGGTACGACCCGTCCGCAGGCGGAGATCGACCAGATCCGGCTCTCCCTGCAGGCGCGCTACGACGAGCTGACCGCCGAGTACGACCAGGCCGTGCTCCAGAGCCACGTGCTGCGGCTGGTGGAGGTCGGTGACACCGCCGGCGACGACCAGGCCGACAGTGGCACCAAGACGGCCGAGCGGGACACCGCGCAGTCGCTGTTGCGCACGATCCTCGACCGCCGCGCCCAGTACGAGCACGCCCTCGGCCGGCTCGAGGAGGGCACCTACGGATGGTGCGAGGGATGCGCGGCGGCGATCCCGGTGGAGCGGCTGGAGATCTTCCCGGCCGCCACCACATGTGTGTCCTGCAAGCAGACCCGTGAACGGCGGGCGGCCTGAGCGACGCCAGCGGTTGCCGGTCGGTCCACAACGCGATGGACTTCACCCATGGGTGACATCCTGGTGGGCACCGCGTCCTGGACCGACCGCACCTTGCTGGACTCGGGTTGGTATCCGCAGACCGCGGACACCCCGGAGAAACGGCTGGCCTACTACGCCCGAACGTTTCCGCTCGTCGAGGTGGACGCCACCTACTACTCCCCGCCCGCCGAGGCGACCGCGAAGCTGTGGGCCGAGCGCACCCCGGAGGGCTTCACCTTCAACATCAAGGCGTTCAGCCTGCTGACCGGGCATCCCACCCGGGTCAGCGCGCTCTACAAGGACCTGCGGCCGGAGACCGACAAGAAGAACGTCTACCCCGACGACCTGCCGGCGCAGGCGTACGAGGAGGTCTGGACGCGGTTCCTCTCCGCGCTGGACCCGCTCGTCGAGGCGGGCAAGTTGGGCGCGCTGCTGTTCCAGTTCCCGCCCTGGTTCACCATCAAGCGAGCCAACAAGGATTACCTGCTGGAGGTGGCGAAGCGCTGCGCCCCGCTGCGCCCGGTGTACGAGTTCCGGCACGCCTCCTGGTTCGACGGCGACAACGCCGACGAGACCCTCACCTTCCTGCGCGAGCACAACCTGCCGTACGTCTGCGTGGACATGCCGCAGGGCCACCGCTCGTCGCTGCCCCCGGTGCTGGCCGCCACCGCGGACCTCGCGGTCGTGCGTTTCCACGGCCACAGCGACAAGTGGACGAGCAAGGACATCCACGAGAAGTTCGGCTACCACTACTCCAAGCGGGAGCTGGCCGAATGGGCGCCGAAGCTGCGTGAGCTGGCCGACCAGGCCGGCCAGACCCACGTGCTCATGAACAACTGCTACCGCGACTACGCGCAGACAAACGCGACGACACTGGCCGGGCTGCTCGGCACCGACTGACCGGCCCGCGGCGTCCGTGGTTCACCCGATCGGGGTGGTGCCGGCTCACCCGCCCCGCCGGCAGTGTGGAGACGGTGGGCGGGCGCCCCGAGGGTGGCCGACGCCGGAGACGACACGGAGGTGACGGGGGATGACGGTTCGAGTGGTGACGGATCGACGGCGGGGAGCCGTCCTGCACGTGGTCGGCACGCCCGACAACGCCCGGAGCGCCCCGCAGGGCAGCCCGGTGCGGGCCCGACGCGGCCCGGTGGGGCCGCCACGTCGCACCGACGACCGACGGTGGGACACCACGGAACGGGGGGCCACCGATGGCTGACGCGATGATCTCAGCGTTCGAATCCTCGCTGGACAAGACCAACCTGATCCTGAAGGACATCGAGAACGCCTACGGCTGGCCCAAGGATCGGCGCAACCAGTCGTACGCGGCGCTGCGTACGGTGTTGCACCTGTTGCGCGACCGGCTGCCGGTGGACGAGAGCGTGGAGTTCGCCCAGCAGTTGCCGGTGCTGGTGCGGGGCATCTACTTCGACGGGTGGGTCCCGTCGGACGTGCCGATCAAGCTCAACCGGGACGACTTCCTCTACGAGGTCCGCCAGGGCTTCCCGTACGACGCGGAGGGCGGCCCGGAACGGGTGACGCAGGTGGTGCTCGACACCCTGCGCCGACACGTCACCCAGGGCGAGTGGCAGGACGTGAAGGACACCATGCCGGCCGACCTGGCCACGATGATGCCCTGACGACCTGATGTGCCGCAGAGCCCGTCCGACGACCCGTCGGGCGGGCTCTCAGCCGTCGGTGGGATCCGCCTCGGCGGCGCTCGGCACCCGGGACACCGGATGCCCGGTCCGGCGGGCCAACGCGGCGAACGCGACGGCATCCACGATCGCGGCGCCACCCGGATCGTTGTTGAAGTAGACGTACGCCGGTTCGTCCGCGCCGAACGTGTCGGCCAGCCGGTGCGCCCAGGACCGCAGCGCCGCCCGACCGTACCGGGGCCAGGGTCGGGCGCGGCCCTCGTGCAGCCGCAGGTAGCCGAAGTCGGTGGTACGCCAGAGCGGGGCGACCGGTCGTCCGAGCCGGTCGGCCCAGACCAGCGCCGCCCGACGCCGTTCCAGCACCGCCCGGGTGGCGTCGGTCCACCAGGAGGGGTGCCGGGGCTCCACCGCGACCCGCACGTCCGCCGGAAACAGCCGCAGCGTCGCGTCGAGCGCCGCCACGTCCACCCGCAGGTTCGGTGGCAGTTGCAGCAGCACCGGGCCGAGCCGGTCACCGAGGGCGGTGGCACGACCGAGGAACCGGGCCACCGGCTCGGCCGGCTCACGCAGTCGCTTGATGTGGGTGAGGTAGCGGCTCATCTTCACCGCCACGCAGAAGTCCGCCGGGGTCCGTGCCCGCCAGGCGGCGAAGGTGTCCCGCTCCGGCAGCCGGTAGAAGGCGTTGTTGACCTCCACCGTGGCGAAGCCCTCCGCGAAGTGCTCCAGCCAGAGCCGCTGCGGCACCTGCCGCGGATAGAAGCGGCCCCGCCAGTCCCGATACTGCCAGCCGGACGTACCCACCAGGATCACCGTCCCATCGTGACACTCTGCGCCACCGCTCGTGAACCGCCCGTGTCGCCGCGCTTCGACGTCTACGGTGAGGGTTAGAGAAGATCGCGCGTGGGGTACCACCCGCAGCACGACGGACCCCGGCGTACGGCGGGGCGGCACACCCGAGGGAGTACCGATGGCACTCAACGACGACGACATGCAGACCACGGGCGGCGGCGGCCTGGAGGGCCCGGCCGACGGTGGCGCGACCCCCGGTCACCAGGACGGTGGCGCGGACGGTGGCGCGGAGGGCCCGGCCGACGGTGGCGCGACCCCCGGTCACCAGGACGGCGGCGCCGATGGTGGCGCGGAGGGCCCGGCCGACGGTGGCGCGACCCCCGGTCACCAGGACGGCGGCGCGGACGGTGGCGCGGAAGGCCCCGCCGACGGCGGCGCGACGCCGGGTCAGCAGGACGGCGGCGCCGACGGCAGCGCGCGGTAGCGGCTCACCATGACGCATCTCGACCCGCCGGGCGGCCACGGCCGCCCGGCGGTCTCGTCCGCATCCGCCGCCGCGGCTCTGGCCCGTTGCGTCTCGGTCGAGCCGGCCAAGTTCGCCGCCGCGCACTGGGGCCACACGCCGCTGCTGTCCCGCGCCGCCGAGCTGCCCGACCCGGCCGGCTTCACCGACCTGCTCAGCCCCGCCGACGCCGACGAGCTGCTGAGCCGGCGCGGTCTGCGTACCCCGTTTTTGCGGGTCGCCAGGGACGGCCAGTTGGTGCCCGCGGCCCGCTGGACCGGCGGCGGCGGCGCCGGCGCCGAGATCGGCGACCAGGTGCTCGACGAGCGGGTCCTGGAGCAGTACGCCGCCGGCGCGACGCTTGTGTTGCAGGGTCTGCACCGGATCTGGCCGCCGCTGGTCGACTTCGCCCGCGATCTGGGCCTCGCGCTCAACCAGCCGCTCCAGATCAACGCCTACCTCACCCCGGCCGGCAGTCAGGGCTTCGCCACCCACTACGACACGCACGACGTGTTCGTCCTCCAGGTCGACGGCCGCAAACACTGGCGGATCCACCCGCCGGTGCTGCCCGACCCGTTGGAGAAGCAGCCGTGGGGTGGCCGGGCCGACGAGGTCGGGGCGACCGCGCAGGGCCCCGCCGCGCTGGACGTGGTGCTCGCCCCCGGCGACGCCCTCTACCTGCCCCGGGGTTGGCTGCACAGCGCGCAGGCCCAGGACGCCAGCTCGCTGCACCTGACCGTGGGCATCCGGGCGCTGACCCGGTACGCCCTGGTCGAGGAGTTGCTCGCGCTTGCCGCCGAGGACCAGCGGCTGCGGGCGAGCCTGCCGTTCGGCACCGACGTCGCCGACCCGGACGCCATCGAGCCGGAGCTGACCGAGACGGTGGAGGCGCTGCGCGACTGGCTGCTGCGCGCCGACCCGGGCGCGGTCGCCGCGCGGCTGCGCCAGCGGGCCTGGCCGGCGGCCCGTCCGGCACCCATCCGGCCGCTCGCCCAGGCCGACGCGGTGGCCGCGCTGGACGCCGACGCCCGGGTCACCCTGCGGCCCGGCCTGCGCTGGCAGCTCGTGTCGCAGGGGTCGGACACGGTGGCGTTGCGGCTGTTCGACCGCACCATCACCCTGCCCGCCGAGTGCGAGGCGGCGGCTCGTGTCCTGCTCAGCGGCGCGGTCGCCCGGGTTGGTGACCTGCCCGGCCTGCCCGACGACGCCGACCGGGTCACCCTGACCCGCCGCCTGCTCCGCGAGGCCGTCCTGGTCCCGGCGAGCTAGCCGGCGGTGGCCGCGACCAGCTCGATCTTGAGCGTGTTCGTGATCTCGTCGGTCAGTTCGCCCTCCGCGCCGACCGAGATCGTGCCCTGATCGGTGACGCCGAAGACGAGTTCCACGGTGCCGGCCCTCAGCACCAGCGGGTCGTCACCGCCGCTGCCGGCGGCGACCACGGCGCGGATCGTGGTGATCGCGTCCACCAGGGTCGCCGCGACCGCGCTGTGGCGAAGCTCGTGCCGATCCTGGAGATCCTCGGCGACGAGCGTGATGTCGATCGTGTGGGTCTTCTGGTGGGAGCGGCTGCCGCCCACCTTCACCTTCCAGCCGATCACCGGCACCCGGAAGTCCAGGCCACCGCCGGCCTTCGTGGTGGCGACCGCGCTCAGGATCAGTTGAACGGAGGCGACCCGCAGGTCCCGGCCCTCGTCGGTCGTGGAGATGCCGGCCTGCTCCACCGCGTCCTTCACCGCCGACACCAGTTCCTCGACGGGCACGCTGTAGTCGCTCACGTCCATGCCGTACCTCTTCTTCCGGGGGAGTTGGGTGGCCGACCGGTCAGACGGCGGCGGTGGCGAACGGGTCGCCGTACACGGTGTAGGCCAGCCAGGTCGGGTCGAGCGGGTCGTCCTGCTGCTCGACCCGTGCCGCGAGGGCCGCCGCGCCGAGCGTGGCGCCGTCGGCGAGGGAACTGTAGAACGCGGTCGCGAAGCGCGCCGAGCTGTCCGAGCGCACCGCCCAGAGCGTGCCGACGAAGGCGCCCGCCCCGGACGACATGAACTGCTGCGCCCAGCCGAGCATCTTGGTGTACGTCGGGGCCACGCCGGCGCTCCGGCACGCGTTGATGAACACCAGGGGACCGGTTTCCGCCAGCAGTTTGCGGATGCTGGCCTCGGCGAGCAGGTTCGGCTTGAACCGGCCGCCGTCCATGTCGATGAACGAGCCGTCCGCCGAGAACGTATTGTGGCAGGCGAAGTGGGTCGCTCCCAGCGTCCCCGAATTGATCAGGGTGAGGAGTTCGTCGGCCCTGGTGATGGGCTCGCTGTGGGCCGCGCCGAGGATCGCGCGGATGGCGGCGATCTCGTCGTGCGCGCCGGTGGGGGCCTTCGGCGGCACCACGAAGCGCGGGTTGCGCAGGCCGACGGTCGCGTTCCGGTGTTGACCGTAGGTGCGGCGGACCACGGGGACCTGCTCGACGAGGAAACCGGCATCGCGTTCGGCGCTGAGCGGGTAGAGCAACTCCCACGGGACCACGTCGTGGTCGGTGGCGATCGTGAAGGCGCTCATGTCGGCGCCGACCTGCCAGAACTGGTCCCGCACGTCGGCCGGCACCAGCTCGGACCACAGGTGGATGCCCGCCGACCGGATGACCTCGCGGATCATCGTGGCCGTGTAGCGGGAACCACCGCCGGCCAACTGCTGCATCTCCCGGATGGCGTTCTCCACCGCCGCGTTCGGCGTGTTCGTGACCGACTCGACGACCGGGGCGAACAGCGCCGCGTCGGAGCGCAACTGGAACGTGTACCGGCTGCCGTCGAACCGGACCTCCATGGTGACCTCGCCCGGCCGAGCCCGCGGGGCACCCATCGGCGCCGTCTTCGGCTGGCCGTCGCGGAACGGCCCACCGTCCGCGACCGAGACCTCCACCGACACCTCGCCGAGGAACGTGCCGCCGGCCCAGGCGGTCACGTCGACGCGATGCAGACCGGGGGTACGCGCCCCGAACCCGAACCGGATCGGATCCGGATCGTCGTCCGGCGTGACCAGCACCGTCTGCTGGAGTGGACCCTCGGCGTGCAGGCCGGCGGGCGCGTGGACGGTCACGGTCACCGGTGTGCCGGCCTCGGCGACGAGAAAGCTCCGCATGCGTGCCGACACGGCGTCGGCAGGAACCGATCGTCCCTCGGAAACCAGCCGGACCTCGACGCTCAGGTCCTGCCCCGCCGGGACCTGGGTGGGCGCGCGCGCCACCAACAGCCGCTCCGGCGCCGGGGTGACACCCCGGGAGGACGTGGCCGGCGACCCGTTGAACGTCGTTGTCAACCTCCTGCTGAGCAACACCGGAAAGTCAGCCTCATCGTCGAGCGGGGCCGGTCGAAGCCGTGCCCCCCGGAACGAGACTTGTTCCTCCAGGTCGTCTCGTTGCCGCTTCAGTTCACGCTCGCGCACGTAGCGAAGGGTGCGTTCGTCGAGGGACAGCCGGGTGCTGCTCCGCTGAAGGGTGATGCCGCCGAGCGCGGAGGTCTGCTCAGCAAGCCGTTGGTCGATGGCGACCTCGGCGTGGAAAACCTCTTCGATGGCGTACCGCGACGTGATCGGCCGGCAGGTGTCCAGCAGGAACTCGCGGACCAGGACCCCGGCGTCCGTGATCGTGTGTCGGACGATCCGCGCCGGGTCGGTCACCCGGAAGCCGACGGTGATCGACGCCTCGAAGTGGTACGCGCCGCTCTTGGTCGGCAGTTGGAGGTTGACGACGACCGAGTGGTCGCTGGTGTCCACCTCGTAGCGCGTCGAGTAGCGGGCCACGAGCCCGGGGTGCCGCCACCACATCGGACGGTCACTGTCGGCGGCCTCCAGACCACCCCGGCGGGTCGAGTAGACGATCGCCGCCGAGGGCCCGTGGCTGGGCGGCGGCATGAGCCATCGCATCGGCTCGACGCTGAGGATCAGGGGGATCGGCGGCCCGGCCGGTGCGGTCTGCGGGCCGAAGGTCGTCGCGAGGTCGTCGACCAGGTGGCCGATGTCCGCCTGGACGCTGTCCGTGTGGATCCGCCGGTAGTGCTGCTGGCGAAGCGATGTGAGCACGTCGGGCAGGTGCCTCTCGCGGGGCAGCTCGGCGTTGTCCACAAGCACCGGGATGATCGGGACGTGCTGTCCGAGGGCGGCGGCGATCGTCCGGCGGTTGAACCCCGGTAGGCGCTCCGCGGGGATCGCCGACTCGCCGGGTGGGTGAGGTTCGATCACGACGATGAGCGCCGCCGAGGCGGACAGGCGGCGTCGAAGCTCGGCGACGGGCAGGATCGCGGGGGGATCGTCGCGAACGACGCTGTCGCCGCCGAATCGCGCGGTCAGCGCGTCATCGAGCAGGCGCGCGACGGCGTGATCGTCGTCGGAGCGGTAACTCATGAGGAAGCTGACCATTTGACGTACCGTATCGAAGATCGCGCGCTGATTTCCGCCGCGCCGACGGTCGGCTTCTCGACAACCCTTTGTGGACGCGCCGACCGGCTCAGCGGCCAAGTGCCAGGAGCAGCGCGGTGGTCAGCAGGCCCGCGCCGAGCACCACGATGATCGGCCGGGGGCCGAGCACCGCGTGTCTCCGGTCGGCAAGCACGCGCGCCGGCGCCAGCCCGACCAACGGCCCGATCAGGGTCACCACAAGCGCCAGCACCGGCATCCCGACCGCCAGGTCGCCGCCGTACCCGACGCCCAACGCCCTTGCCCCGAGCCCCAGCGCGTACGCGAGCACCGCGCCGGCAACCCCGCAGAGCGCCAGCAGAGGGTTGACCGAGCCCGGCAGCTCACCCGGCTGCCCGGCCCGGTCGAGCAGGTCCCGGGCCCGGGTGAGCAGCACCACCGCGTCGGTGCCCCCGCCGCTGGCCGCGGGCGCGGGCGGGCCGCCGAGACGACGGGCGCCGAGGCGGGTACGCACCTGCTGCCACAGGTGCGCCACCTCCGCGTCGACCCGTTCCTGCTGCTCGCGCGCCTCGACGAGTTCCACCTCGGCGTCCTGGACCTGCTCGGTGGCGTCGGCGACGGCCCGCTCGGCGGCCGCGCACTGCCGCTCGTACCAGGTGTGCGCCTCGGCGCGCTGCTCACCCACCCGCGCGGTCAGGTCGGCCAGTCGCCGCAACTGCGCCGCGTACGTCTCACTGGCCACTGGTTCGTTCACCGCGACGGTCCATAGGGGATGATCACCTGTCCGGTGCGGTGGACCGCCCGGTCGAAGAAGAGCCCGCGCCAGGGGCGGGGATACCAGTCCGGGCCGCCGGTGCCCGGGTACAGCGACGAACCCAGCTCGCCGCCGTGCGCGTCCAACGCCACCCAGGCGCCGATCTGGTCGGTGCGGGCGGCCGGCCCACCGAGGTCGGCGCGCATCCGGGCCACGCCCCGCCACCAGGCCAGCACGTGCGTCCGTCGTTCCGGCCCGTCGTGCATGATGCGGCGTAGCTGCTCCAGGCCGGTGCGCCGCCCCGCGCGGGCGGCCAGCGCGCCGGCCGCCGCGTCGACAGCGAACAGCAACAGGTAGTGCGGGCTGCCCGGCCCGGTCAGCCCGTCGGCCGTCTCGGCCATCAGCTCGCCGACGGTCTCCTCGTCGTACCAGGCGGCGTCGTCGGCCAGGTCGTCGTACAGGGCGCGGGCCATCGGGTCGGCGTCCGCGTCGAGGCAGGCGATGGAGAACCGGGCGGTGCCGGGCGGATGCTGGCGGGCCAGTGACCGGGCCGCCGCGTCGAGCACCGCGCACGCCTCGTCCACCCGGGTGCCCAGCACCGCGAGGTTGCGCCCCGGGGCGCGCGGCAGGCGCAGCGCCGCCGAGCGGGACTGCACGTCGATGATCTCGCCGAGCAGGGCCACCGGGCTGCGCGGCACGCTCCCGTCCGGGGGCGCGGTGAGCGACCGGAAGTCCGGGGCGTCCGGCAGCCGGGGGATCGCGTCGCCGTCGAAGAGTCGGGCCGGCGCCGCGTCGGGTGGGCGCATCCGCCACAGCCGGTGCTGCAACCCGCTCCACGTCTCCCAGTCGCTCGCCGACGGGATCCGGGCGACCTCGTTGCCCTCCACCATGCCCGACTCGGCGTTGACCACCGCGTGCCAGCGGGGCAGCGACTGCGCCGCGTCGTTGCGTTCGGCGAGGATCCGCAGCGCCTTGGGCAGCGCGATGCGCAGGGTGAACTGGGCGACGAGCGCGGGGCGGCCCCACAGCGCCTCGATGCCCCGCACGTCCTGCGAGGCGAGCACCAGGTGGATGCCCTGCGACCGGCCGCGCCGGGCCAGGTCCTCCAGCAGGTCGGCCGCCTCCCGGGCGACCACGTCCCGACCGGCCAGCAGCATCTGGAACTCGTCGACCACCGCGACGATGCGGGGCCAGTGCCCGGTCGGGTCGACCGCGCGCAGTTCGGCCAGCTTGGTCACCTCGTGCTTCTTGGCCGCGTCGGCCCGCCGGCGCAGCTCCTCGGCGAGGAACCGCAGCAGCGCCAGCCCGAACTCCCGGTCGGTGTTGACGTTGATGCCGACCAGGCGCATGTGCGGCAACCAGCTCGGGTCACGCCGGCCCTGCGCGAACCGCGCGAAGGACACCCCCTCCTTGAAGTCCAGCAGGTAGAACTCCAGCTCGGCGGGGGAGTAGCGGGCGGCGAGGGCACCGATCCACGCGAAGATCAGGTTGGTCTTGCCGGTGCCGGACGGCCCACCGATGAGCGCGTGCGGCGGGTAGTCGCCCAACGACAGCCGCACCGGCCGGCCCTGCGGCCCCTCACCGATCGGCGCGGTCAACCCGTCGGCGGAGTCCTCGCGCCACATCAGCTCGGGCGGAGGCAGCAGGTCCGCGAACGGGGTCGGCGGCGGGCCGGCGTTCACCTGGGCGGCGATCTCCCGGCAGGTCTCGGTGACAAGCGTCGCCGGTGGCGGTGGGTCCAACCGGATCGGCAGCCCGGCCGACCCGCCGATCCGCGCGCCGGACGTCCCGGCCACCACCCGGGTCACCGTCGGGTCCTCCGGCACCGGCACACCGTGCACCACCAGGTGCACCCCGCAGGCCGCGCCGGCGCGGACCACCCGGTCGAGCTGGCCGCGCTCGTGCCGGCTGAGCTCGTCGCCGCCGAGCAGTACCGCCACCCGCCACGGTTCGGGGCGTCGGCCGGTCGCCGCGGCCAGCTCACGCAGCGAGGCGTACTCGCCGGCGAGCACCGTCTCGTTGATCCGGCGGATCTGCTCCACCAGGTCGTCGAGCAGGGGACCCAGTCCGCCGGGGCCGACGAACGTCAGCAGCCCCGCGGTGCCCAGCGGCGCGAACCCGGCCAGGCCGCCGCCGAGCTGCTCCGGGTCGTACCCGACCAGCCGTACCGCCCCGGGGTCGGCGCGGCCGGCGGCCCGCAGCAGCAACGCGGACACCACCGCGTCGCAGCCGGCCCGGTCGTTCCCGGAGAGGTGGACGTGGCCGGCGTCGAGCAGCGGCACCAGCGCGGGCACCGGGTCGACGCCGTCGATCCGGACCGTGCCGACCCGCAGCGCGCCGGGCGGCTCCGCGCGCCGGGTCGGCGTCGGTGCCCACCCCGCCCAGTCGGCCCCCGCGCAACCGGGCGCCTCCTGCCGGGCCGCCTCGGCGGCACGCCGGGCCAGCTCGGCGATCCGCGCGGAGTAACGGGCGTCGATCTCGGCGATGCGCCGGTCCCGCTGCGCGCCCACCCGCTCCGGGACGGCGGCCGCGGCCCGCTGGACCCGGGCCAACCGTTCCCGCCCGGAGGTCAGCTCCGCCTGGGCGGCGGACAGCCGGGTACGGGTGGCGCCCAACGCCTCGGCCAGGGTGTCCCGGATCCGCCCGGCCAGCTGACCACGCCGGTCAGCCATCGGAGCCCCGACGGATCGGCGCGTCCCGCCACGGGCTGCCCGAACGCGGTGGCAGCCCACCGGAGTGCTGTCCTCCCGCGTCCCCCGGCCGGCGGACCGCACCACCGGGGCGGCCACCCGCCCCGCCTGGCTGGCCCGCTTGGTGACCCGCGCCGCGTTGTTGACCCGCTCCGCCCGGTTGGCCCGCGCCCCGTTGGCCCGTGCCGGCTGGTTGGCCCGCGCCGCGTTGGCCCGTGCCGGCTGGTTGACCCGGGCCCGCTGGTTGGGCCCGGTCGCCGGAGGGCAGGTCCCGGCCGAGGCGGGCGAGCAGCAGCCCGGTCGCCACACCTGCGGTCACCGCGGAGTCGGCGGCGTGCGTGGGTTCGCCGGAGGTGCGCGGCGGCGGCATCCGGCACACCCGGGTCAGCAGCGTCTCCAGCACCGGTGGCGGCAGCCCGGGCAGCAGGTCGCGCACGCGCCCGTCCAACTCTCCGCGCAGTCGAGGAAGGTCTGCGGCGCGCGGCGGGTGCCCCAGCAGCTCACCGGCCAGCTCGCGCAACAGCGGTGGCGCCAGCGCCGCCATTCCCAGCCCCACGTCGGCCGGCGCCCGGCGCAGCTCCTTGCGGAGCCGGTCCCGGTCGCCGGAGCGGACACCACCCACCACTCGGCGCAGCAACTCCTGGGAGTCGTCCACCCGCCCGTCCGGCTCGTCGTCGGTGCCCTCGCGCCCGCCGGTCAGCTCGGCCACCCGCACCGACCACCAGCGGCTCATTCGCACCTTCTCGGCCGACTCCGGGGCGACTGCGGTGGGCCCGGAGGGCGGCGGCGTGTCGTGTCGGGGAGCGCGTTGCTCAGGGCGGGGCGCCGGAGCGCCGTCCGCGCCCAACCCGATCGCCGTCAGGTACGCCGAGAGTTGTTCCTGGGCCACCCGCAACGCGTAGCCGGCGCTCTCGGCGTGCTCGGTCGCGGCGGACAACTCGGGCACCCCCATCGGGTTCGCCGACTCCTGGCGGACCCAACGCAGTCGCTCGGCGGCCAGGCCGAACTTCTCCAGCGCCTGCCCGAGCAGGGCCAGCGGGAACTCCTCGCTGGCGGCGCGGACCTGCCCCCCGACGTCCTCGATGATGGACACGGCGGCCTACAGGGTCGCGACGTAGAGCTGCGCCTGCTCGACCGCGACAAGTGTCGCGGCGAGACACTCCTCCAGCTCCTGGCTGGCCTGTGTCAGCGACGCCTGGGCCGCCTCCACCGTCTCGTGTCCGCTGCCCTCCAGCGCGCCGGCCAGGGTCTGCTGCGCCTCGGCCAGTTTCTCGCCGGCCGCCTGCACGGCTGTCTGCCCGTCACCGATCTGTTGGAGGGCGACATCGATGGCAGCCTTCAGCTCGGCGACGCTCGCCACGGCGGAACCTCCTGGGGGCGGGGAGATCTCCATTAGAGCCTATCGGCCGCCGCGAAAGAACATCCGCCCTGTCGGTGTTCCTGCCCGCCTGTCCGGTAGGCCCCTGGAAGTGCCGGGAGTCCGTTCTGTGGGACTCCCAGTGCGAGAACTTCTCAATTATCTCGGAGCCAGCGGGGCCCGTACACCTCCGCGCCCAGGGCGGTGACCCGCTCGCGCAGCTCCCGGTCCGCGGTGACCACCAACCGGCGTCGCTGCGGAGCGCCCGCGACCAGGTCGACCACGCTGTCGTCGCCGGAGCCGGGGGCGGAGACCACCCGCACGCCGTCGGTCCCGGGCACGTCCCGCGCGGCTCCCTCGACCACGAGCACCACCTCCACCGGGGCGGGCAGCCGGGCCGGCAGCCCGACGGTCGCCACCGGCGCGAGCGAGTCGCGCAGGCGGGCCGCCGCCCCGGCACGGTCACGCCACCACCCGTTCGGGCGGGAGCCCACCACGTTGGCGCCATCCACGATCAGCAGCGGGGTCTCATCCATCCGGTCAGCCTGCCACCAACGGCCGGCCCCGACCCCACGCCACTCCCGGGATACCGGTACGCCGTCTCCCGGGGCGTTTGTCGGGGCGCGCGCCGGGTAGCCCCTGCCGACCGTGCCGCGCCCGACTGCGGAGGACAGACATGATGGGACCCGGTGACACCGGCTCCGACCCGTGGGACGAATTCCTGGCCAGGTACTTCGGTCGGGGCGAGGGAGGACGCCGACCGCCGCACCGGGTCGACATCACCCGACTGATGACCGCGGACGCCCGGGAAATGCTTGCCGACGCCGCCCGGCGGGCCGCGCAACGCCACAGCAACGACCTGGACACCGACCACCTGCTCTGGGCGGCGCTGCAACGCGAACAGCTCCGTGACCTGGTACGCCGGGCCGGCGCCGACCCGGACACCCTGCTCAACGCGCTCGGCGGCAAGGGCGACGGGGCGCCCCGCGGAGAGGTGCCGCCCAACCTGTCGCTGACCCCAGCCGCGAAGCGGGCGCTGCTCGACGCCCACCAGCTCTCCCGGGCGATGGGCGCCAACTACATCGGCCCCGAGCACATCCTGATGGCGCTGCCGCTCAACCCGGAGTCGCCGGCCGGTCGGATGCTGGCCGCCGGCCGGATCCAACCCGAGTCGTTGCAGGCCGCCAACGCCGAGCGCGGGCCGATGACCGGACCGAAACCGGATCGCGGCACGCCCACCCTCGACCAGTACGGGCAGGACCTCACCGACCTGGCGCGGATGGACCAGATCGACCCGGTGGTCGGCCGCGCCGACGAGATCGAGCAGGCCATCGAGATCCTGTCGCGGCGTACCAAGAACAACCCGGTGCTGATCGGCGAGGCCGGTGTCGGCAAGACCGCCATCGTCGAGGGGCTCGCCGAACGGATCTGCGACGGTGACGTGCCGCAGACCCTGCTCGGCAAGCGGGTCGTCCAACTCGACCTGGCCGGCCTCGTCGCCGGCACCCGGTACCGGGGGGACTTCGAGGAACGGCTCAAGAAGGTGATCGACGAGATCCGGGCGCACCGGGACGAGCTGATCATCTTCATGGACGAGATCCACACCCTGGTCGGAGCGGGCGGCGCCGGCAGCGAGGGCGGAATGGACGCGTCCAACATGCTCAAACCCGCCCTCGCCCGCGGTGAGCTGCGGGTAATCGGCGCGACCACGCTCGACGAGTACCGCAAGAGCATCGAGAAGGACGCCGCGCTGGCCCGGCGCTTCCAACCGGTGCTGGTGCCCGAGCCCAGCGTCGACGACACCATCGCGATCCTGCGCGGGCTGCGCGACCGCTACGAGGCCCACCACCAGGTGCGCTTCACCGACGAGGCGCTTGTCGCCGCCGCCGAGCTGTCCGACCGGTACGTCACCGACCGGTTCCTGCCCGACAAGGCCATCGACCTGATCGACCAGGCCGGCGCCCGGGTGCGGTTGCGGACCCGCACGCCCGCCGCCGGCGTGCGGGAGCTGGAACAGGAGCTCGACGAGGTACGCCGGGACAAGGAACAGGCCGTCACCGACGAGCAGTACGAGCGCGCGTCCGCGCTGCGTGACCGGATCTCCGAGCTGGAGGAGGAGATCCGGCGGGCCAACGGCGACGACGGCTCGTCCTCGTCGCAGGTGCCCGAGGTGGGTCCGCAGGAGATCGCCGAGGTGGTCTCCCGGGCCACCGGCATCCCGGTCAGCCAGCTCACCGAGGAGGAACGGGACCGGCTGCTGCGCCTGGAGGGGCACCTGCACCAGAAGGTGGTCGGTCAGGACGACGCCGTCACCGCTGTCGCCGAGGCCGTCCGGCGCTCCCGGGCCGGGCTGGCCGACCCGGAACGCCCGATGGGCAGCTTCCTGTTCCTCGGCCCGACCGGCGTCGGCAAGACCGAGTTGGCCCGCGCCCTGGCCGAGGCGTTGTTCGGCGAGGCGGACCGGATGGTCCGGGTGGACATGAGCGAGTTCCAGGAACGGCACACGGTCAGCCGACTCGTCGGCGCGCCACCCGGATACGTCGGGTACGAGGAGGCCGGCCAGCTCACCGAGGCGGTGCGTCGCCGCCCGTACGCGGTGGTGCTGCTCGACGAGATCGAGAAGGCCCACCCGGACGTGTTCAACATCCTGCTCCAGGTACTCGACGACGGGCGGCTGACCGACAGTCAGGGCCGCACGGTGAACTTCAAGAACACCGTACTGATCATGACCAGCAACCTCGGTTCGGAGCTGATCACCGGCGCCCAGCGCTCGGTCGGCTTCGGCAGCGGGGACGTGGGCAGCGAGCAGGAGAACGACGAGCTGCGGGAGCGGCTGATGCGCCGTCTGCAGGAGAACTTCCGTCCGGAGTTCCTCAACCGCATCGACGAGGTCATCATCTTCCGCCGGCTGGAGGCCGAGCAGTTGCGCGACATCACCGCGCTGCTGCTGGAGGAGACCCGCCGCCGCATGCACGCCCAGGATCTCCAGGTGGAGTTCACCACCGCCGGCATCGACTGGCTCGCCGAACACGGCTACCAACCGGAGTTCGGCGCCCGTCCGCTGCGTCGGGTCATCCAACGGGAGGTCGACAACCACCTGTCCCGGATGCTGCTGGAGTCGGCGATCTCACCGGGGCAGAAGGTCACGGTGGACGTCCGGGACGGGGCGCTCACCTTCGACGTGTCCGCGGGCGAGCGGGGGTACACCGCCGCCACGACCACCCACCCGCGATGAGTGGGCCGGCGCGACGAGACGAGCACGAGGACCCGCACGAGTCCGAGAGGTCCCGGGACGAGGACGACCATCCCGACCCGATCCTGGCGCCGCCCACCGCGAACCCCCGCCGGACGCGGGTGCCCGCGGAGGGCCTGCACCCCAAGCCCGACAAGGACGACCCGGAGACGTCCGGGAAACCGCCCGGAGAGGAGACCTGATGGTACGCGAAGCGCGGCTCGACCCCGAGGTGGAAGTGCTCTGGGAGGACTTCCACGCCGAGGTCAACGTCCCGTCGGAGCAGCTACGGACGTGGCTGCTGACCCGGGGTTCCGGGGAGGAGTCGTTCAGCCCGAACCCGAACCTCGACCTGCCCCAGCCGGGCCGGGAGATCCTCAAGGTGCTGAACAAGCGCAAGGTCGACCTCACCGGAGAGGACATCGAGGTGATGCGGGAGGCGGTCGAGCGGATCCGCGAGCTGATGGACGCCAAGCCGTCGCGCGGCAACGCCGACGACGACTGGCGGCACTCGCTGCTCGACCTGGGGCACGACCCGCTCGTCGAACGCTGAACGACGCCACGCGCGAACGGTGCCGTCCCGGACGGGGACGGCACCGTTCGCGTCTGCGCTACTGGCCCTGGTCCGGTTCCAGGCTGGCGATGGTCAGCCCCGCCGCGTCGGCGGCGGCGTCACGGTCGGCACGGGTCTGGTCCTCCCGGGTGAGCAGGTTGGCGTACTCGGTGACGGCGGCCGGGTCGGGCACCTCCGGCAGGCGGCGCAGGAACGCCTCCACCGCACGGGTGGCGGCGGTGTGCGCGGCGGCCGCCGCACGGAGCAACTCGCGGTCGTCGGCGGGCGGGTAGAGGTCGGTCATGTCCGCCAGATACCCGGCCAACGGCGGTTCGCACCGCCACCGGCCGGTTACCTCCCGCTCAGCCCGGTCGGCTGCCGGACGCCGAACGCCGGGTGGCGCAACAGCCAGTCCAGGTACGCGGGATGCGGCGCCAACGAGTCGACGTACGCCGCCTTCGCCGTCTGCACCATCAGGTCGGCCTCCCGGGCGGCGGGGGAGTCCGGGTGCCAGCCGAGAAGGAGCCGCCAGCGCAGCGGTATGCCGGCGAGGCGGCGGGTGACCAGACCGCCCACCGGACGGAACGTCGCCTGGCACAGGGCCACCGCCACGCCGGCCTCCACCAGGTCGACGCAGCCGCGGATGTCGGTCTCGTACACCTTGCGGGGGGTGAAACCGGCGCGGGCGCAGGCGGCGGCGAAGCAGTCGGCGAAGCAGCCGTCGCCCGGGGCGGCCACCCACTGCGCGTGTCGCAGGTCGGCCAGGCGCACCTCGTCCTGCGTCGCGAGGGGGTGAGTCTCGGGCAGCAGCACCAGCACCGGGTCGATGGCCACTTCCTGCCAGCTCAACCCGAACCCGGCCGACGGACTGGCGTCGCCGCACACCCCGGTGAGCGCGAAGTCCAGTCGCCCGCCCGCCACCAACTGCGCCAACTCGTCCACCGACCAGGAGGCGAGCGTGGTGATCTGGGCGGGCGGCTGCCGGGCCGCCAGGCGGTGCACCATCCGGCCCAGGATCGGGCTGTTCACCCCGCCGAACCGGTAGCACGGCGGCGCGTCGCCGGCCCCGGCCAACCGGGCCGCCTCGTCCTGCAACCCCTTCATCGCCGGCAGCAGCACCCGGGCCCGGGCCAGCACCAGCTCACCGAGAGCGGTGGGCCGGGCGCCGCGCCGGTCCCGGTCGAACAACGGGCCGCCCAGGGTCCGCTCGATGCGCTGGAGCTGGGCGGTCAGCGCCGGCTGCGCCAGGCCGAGCGCCGACGCCGCCTTCGTCACACTCCCCGTCTCCGCGATCGCGCAGACCACCCGCAGGTGACGCAGCTCCAGGTTCATACCGTGACGGTAGGACTACGCGTCGGCCGGCGGAATAGCCCGAGCGGATCGGTGATAATGAATGCACTTGGGATCGTCGCCGTCGGTCAGTCCCGCGGCGACTCCGGCAGGTCCGCCAGGTACGTCGGCCGGCGGGTCACCGCGTCGAGCATCTTGTCCACCACCCCGACCGCCGGCTCGACGATCCGGTTCCACGGAGGGGTCGCCGGGGTGCCCGGGTGCGGTCGGGTCGGTGCCGCCTCCTCGGCGATCTCCAACCGGTTACCCAGCCGGATCAGCTCCTCCTCGGTCGCGACCGCGCGCAGCTCGGTGACGAGCGCACCCACCCCGTCGACGTGCCGGCGGACCCGCTCGGCGACCTCGGTCAACGCCTCGTCGGTCAGGCCCTTCAGGGCGCTGAGCAGGCTGGCGTCGGCGCTGATCTCGGCGTCCACCCGCTCGCCGGCGGCCGGCAGTGCGGCGCGTACCGCCGGCAGCAGGTACTGCTCCTCGGCGGAGAGGTGCCGCGACAACGCGGCGGTGAGCACCGGGAACCCCTCCTGCGGCGTGGCGCCCGGGCCGGTCAGCTGGTCCAGCAGCGCCACCAGTTGACGGTGCTCCCGGTCGACGATGTCGGCGATGTTGCGGCCACCGGGTCGGTAGCCCTCCGCGGGCGCGGGTGCGGGCGGCAGCGGCGGCAGGGGAACGGCGGACATGGTGCCCTCCTCGACTGGCGGGCGGAAGCTCCGACAGGGATGTGCGGTCGTGGGCGGCGGTACCCGAACCCGGTCCCGGCGAAACCGGGCCCGTCGATGCGCCGGTCCCCGCGCACCGGTGCGCCGGCGCGTCCGTGCCGGTGCGCCGGCCGGCCGGCCGACGCCGACTGGTATGAAGAGGCGATGACGAGCGATGCGGCCTCCGCCCGACCCGACCCCAGCGCAGAGGTCGTGGACCTCTGCCGCGACCTGCTGCGCATCGACACCACGAACACCGGGGACAACGACACGAGCGTCGGCGAGCGCCGCGCCGCCGAGTACGTGGCGGAGAAGCTCGCCGAGGTGGGCGTGGAGTCCGTCCTGCACGAGTCCGCGCCGGGCCGGGCGAACGTGGTGGCCCGCATCCCCGGCACCGACCCGAGCCGGGGCGCGCTGCTGGTGCACGGCCACCTGGACGTGGTGCCCGCCGACGCCGACGAGTGGTCGGTGCACCCGTTCTCCGGCGAGCTGCGCGACGGTTACCTCTGGGGCCGCGGCGCGATCGACATGAAGGACTTCGACGCGATGGTGCTCGCCGTGGTGCGGCACTGGCAGCGCACCGGCGTACGGCCACCGCGCGACATCGTGCTCGCGTACACCGCCGACGAGGAGGCGGGCAGCGACTACGGCGCGCGGTTCCTGGTGGAGAACCACAGTGGCCTCTTCGACGGCTGCACGGAGGCGATCGGTGAGGTCGGCGGCTTCTCCTACTCGGTGAACGACAGCCAGCGGCTCTACCTCATCGAGACCGCCGAGAAGGGCATCGACTGGCTGCGACTGCACGCCAAGGGCCGCCCCGGGCACGGCTCGATGGTGCACGACGACAACGCGGTCACCGCGCTCGCCGAGGCGGTCGCCCGGATCGGCCGGCACCGCTTCCCGGTGGTGGTCACCGACACCGTGCGGGCCTTCCTGGAGGAGGTCTCCGACCTGCTCGGCGTCGAGCTGGACCCGGAGGACCCGGAGACGGCCATCGCCAAACTCGGCCCGATCGCCAACATCATCGGCGCGACCATCCGCAACACCGCCAACCCGACCCGACTCGACGCCGGTTACAAGGACAACGTCATCCCCGGCCGGGCCACCGCCACCATCGACTGCCGCAGCCTGCCCGGCCAGTCCGAGCTGCTGGAGCGGCAGCTGCGGGAGCTGGTCGGCCCGGACATCGCGATCGAGTACATCCAGCGGCAGCCGGCGCTGGAGACGACCTTCGACGGCGACCTGGTCGAGGCCATGTCGGCGGCGCTGCGCGCCGAGGACCCGGGGGCCCGACCGGTCCCGTACATGCTCTCCGGCGGCACCGACGCCAAGGCGTTCTCCCAGCTCGGCATCCGCTGCTTCGGTTTCGCGCCGCTGCGGCTGCCCGCCGACCTGAACTTCTCGGCGTTGTTCCACGGCATCGACGAGCGCGTTCCGGTCGACGGACTACAGTTCGGCGTGCGGGTTCTCGACCGGTTCCTCCGCACCTGCTAGCCGCGCCCGGCGCTGCATCCGGCGCGCGACCTCCCCAACGTGAAGGGACTGCCCCACATGACCGACCAGCACGGTGAGCTGGACGCCGCTCTCGAGCGGGTGATCGAAGCGGCCCGCCACCACCTGGCCGCCGTTCGCGCCGCGCAGGGCCGCGTCGACGACGACGACGTCTGGCAGGCGTACGTGGCGTTGAACAACGCCTCCTTCGCGTACGACGAGCGGTTGCTCGACGCCTTCGGCGAGGTGACGCCGTGGGATGTCGACTCGATCGACCCGGACGAGGCCGACGAGCGCTTCGGTGCTGGCGAGGGCGCCGAGGCCAGTGACCCGCACCCCCGGGTGATCTCGGTGCGCCAGCGTCGCGACTACCGGGTGCCGAGCGTCGCCGCGCTGCTGCGGGTGGCCGACGCGGCCCGTCGCGAGAGCACCCCGGAGGACGACGAGCCGGCGCCGGTGGAGGGCGTCGGCGAGGCGGTGTTGGAGCTGCTGCAGAGCGGCGACGGCTCGCTCGGCGCGCTGGACGTCCCGGAGTTGGAGCCCCTCGACGGGGTGGTGATGGTCAGCGAGGTGGGCACGCCCGTCGATCTGGAGTCGTTCGACGACGACGACGCGGTCGGCCCGTTCCAGCCGGCGGTCGACGACCGACTGGTCGGCCGACTCGACGAGCACCCGTTCCTGGAGCTCGACGACGACCACGACCACGCCGGGCACCAGCACTGAGGCCTGTGTGACGCCCGGGGCCCAGTGGGGCCCCGGGCGTACGGCCGTCAGTACGACAGGCCCGGCTGCGGCTGGTTGACCCGCCGCCGCCGCAGCACCACCTGCCGTGTGCCGTCGCGGTACAACCGCACCCGGGCCAACTCCCATCCGGAGAACTCCGCCTGGATCGCCAACTGCGCCGCGGCGGTCAACCGGTCGACGTTCGGCGGCAGCCGCAGCGGCGCGTACTCGTAGTCCATGCCTTCCATGCTGCCCAGCCCAGCGGCTGTTCGCCACCCCCTCTGGAGTGACCAACGACGCTGCCGTGGGCGGTTCGTCCCGCCCAGTGCCCGCCCACCCGCTCCCACGCCCACCCCGCCGGGCACCCCACCGCCCCGCCGGGGCGTCAGCCGGTGGGGACGTTCGCCGTCAGCAGTGCGGCCAGGGCGGGCGCGGCCAGGGCGACCCCCCGGGCGCTGCCCGGGTCGACCGCCAGCCCCCACGACGGGTCCGGCCAGTCCTCGAACAACTCGGCGCAGGGCAGCGCGACGAACGGCACCCCGGCCCCGGTGAACGCGGTGAGCGCCCGGGGCGAGGTGAAGACCGGCAGCAGCGGCGCGCCCGTCGCGTCGCCGACCACCGTCCAGGGGAAGTCGGAGTCCGGCTCCGGCTCCCCGGCCAGCGGGACACACACCGTGGCGCCGGCCAGCGCCCCGAGATAGCCGGGCAGGTCACGCCTGTCGACGGCCGCGGCGAGCGCCGCCACCACCGCCGGCTCCGCCACGGTGGGCCCGGGGGCGGACGGCGACACCGTCGGGCCCGGGCGGGCGACCGGCGGTACGACCCGACAGGAGAGCGCGCCGGGCTCGTCGGTCAGCAGCTCGGCAGCGGTACGGGTCACCAACACGCTGAGCCGCTCCACCTGCTCCGGAGTGCGCGCCGACTCGTACCACCAGCTCTCGTCACCGGTCGGGCGGTGCCAGCCGAGCGCGGCCAGGCGTGCCTCGTCGTGGCCCGGGCAGAGCGCCCGGACCACCTCGCGGCGTACCAGCAGCCGGATTCCGCGCGGGCCGGCGGACAGCTCCAGGTCGGTGTCCCGGTCGCAGCGGGCGACCGTGTCCCGCAGCCGCGCGACGATCTCCGGCCAGGTCGGCGAGCTCACGCCGGCGGCAGTCGGTCGGTGAGCCGCCCGAGCCGGGCGACGGTCTCCTCCAGACGCCCCAGCGCGGAGAAGTCGCCGGGCTTGCCGAACAGGTCGGTGAGGTCCGCCCCGATGGCGGCCTGCAACCCCTCGGCGTGGTCCTCGACGTGCTCGGTGGCGACCGTGCGGGCCTTGCGGTACGCGTCGAGCACCAGCTCCGCCAGCCCCTCGGTGCCGGCGCGCAGGGCGGCGGGCGCGAGGGTGAGGCCGGTCAGCGCGCCGGTGGCGTCGACTGTCGCCGAGACCAGCCCGCTGTCGTCGAGCGCGGTGCCGGACAGCTCGGCCAGGTCGTCGCCCAGGCCCGCGTACCGGCCTTCGATGTCGGCGATGCGCCCGGCGAGCGCGTCGAACGCCGACGTCGGGTCAGTCATGAGAATCCTCCCCCGTGGACCGTGCCACGGGGTGGTGCCCGGTGGCCCGGGAATCGTATCGTCGGTGCGCTCGACTCATGGGGGAGGAACGGCATGCCGCCGGATATCGATGTCGACGTGCAGGCGGTGCGTCGACTGCAGACAGTCGCCAAACAGGTCGCCAGCTCGCTCGCCGCGCTGGAGGGTCAGATCGTCTCGGCCGGCGACGTGCCGTCGGGCGCCTTCGGCCACCTGCCGTTCGCCAGCGACCTGCTCCGCGCGAAGTACGCCGAGCAGGTCACCGGCGGCCGCGAGCTGTTCGGCGCCGCGAACGCCGCGTTCGACCGGGTCACCACCGCGCTGGCCGACACGGCCGAGGCGTACGAGCGCAACGAGCAGGACCTCGACGCCGGATTCAAGGCCATCCAGTCGGGGCTGCCCGGATGAGCGGCCCCGCCGGCAGCGCCGTCGAGTTGTGGAACGGCCTCGACAGCGCGCTGTCCGGGGTGGAGGACGCCGTCAACAGCGTCTGCCGGACCCTCGCCTGGCCGCTCATCCAGCTCGTCGACCTGGTCGACGGTGAGCCCGAGATCCTGCGCGCGAAGGCCGCCGAGTGGGACGCGCTGGCCACCCAGGTGCGCGACCTGGCGCAGGGGCACCGCGGGGTCCGCGAGTCCGCGCAGCCCGGGTGGCGCTCACCCGCGGGCCTGGCGTACGGGCAGCGGCTGACCGAGGTCGAGCAGCAGATGCTCGACGTCGCCGACCAGTTCGCGGCGACCGCCGAGTACCTGCGGGGTGTCGCCGACGGCCTGCAGACGGTGCACGACGTGCTCGTCGACCTGTGCGTCGAGTTCGTGAACTGGATGCTGGTGACGCTCGTGACGGCGTTGCTGATGGCCCCGGTGACGATGGGGGCGTCCTGGGCGGTCGGCGTGGGCGTGACCGTGACCCGGGCCCTGACCGTGGCCACCCGGATGCTGAAGGTCATGCGGCCGCTGGCGGCGCACCTGCAGAAGGTCATCCGGCTGCTGCAGCGGGTCATGCTGTACCTGCGCAAGCTGCAGGCACACCTCGACAAGCTGGTCGCGATGCAGGGCAAGCTGCGCACCGGCAAGAAGTACGCCGACAAGCGGCACGCCGCCGGCAAGGCCGACAAGTGGTTCCACAAGCTCGTCGACCCCTCGAAGGGCACCTACAAGCTGGGCAAGTCCGGTTCCCCGTTCGACATGGGCGCCCTCGACCGGGCCGCCGCGCTGCGGACGCACGGCGTCACCGACGGTGCCCGGGTGATCGCCCGGGACTGGGCGACGAACCTGCCGTGGAACGTGCCGAACTCGGTCGTGCACGGCGTCACCTGGGGGACCGTCGCGTTGACGAGCGGGCTGTCCGTTCCCGGCAGCGACCAGGTCGGCGACCAGGTCGACAAGGCGGTGCAGGGCGGGGCGGACTGGATCGACCAGAATGTCTTCGGGCAACCGCCGGCGGGCCAGCCGGCGGGCCGCTAGGGAGGACGCGTGATGTCAGGAGAGCGAGGCCGGCTCGGTCGGTTCACCGACGCGGTGCTCGGTGGCGCGCGGGCCGCCCGGGACAAGGCCCGTGAGCTGCGCGACGAACTCCGCACCAGCGACGAGCCCGAACGCGCTCTCGTCGCGCCGCTGCTGCCCGGGCAGGAGCTGCGCTATGTGGGGCTCGGCCCGGTCCGCGTCCCGTCGACCCACAAGGCCGGTCGGCAGCTCGCCGGCGTGATGGCCGACGAGTTCGTCGACTCGCTCGACCCGAAGGTGCTGTTCGGGCTGCTCAACATCGTCAACCCGGTGGTGTGGGTGGACGCGGTGCTGACGCCGGTCCGGCTGGCCGCGGGCGTCCTGCTGCTGCCCGGCAAGGCCGCTGCCGTCGCCGCGGGGGTGCCGGAGGTGGCCGAACCGGAGCCGGGCCCACCACAGCAGCGGGCGCAGCGGGATCCCATCCCGCTCACCGAGGAGCAGGAGGCGTTCCGCGCCTTGTTCCGGCTCAGCCTGTACCGCCCGCTGGCCGAGCAGCTCGCCGAGATCGCCTACCGTCGCCGGTACGTCTTCAGCGGCGACCTCGCCACCCTCGCCGGCAGTCTGCTGCTCTTCCTGGAACGCTACAACGGCACCCCGCTGGCGGTGACCGACACCCACCTGCACCTGCTGCGGATGGGCCCCCGCCCGGACGCCGACGGACCCGACCGGCGGCAACCGCGGGTGCTGTGGAGTGTGCGCCGCGACCGGGTGGCCCGGGTCGACTCGGAGCGCGGGGCGACCGGGCTCGTGCAGCTGACCTCCACGATCGTCTTCGACGACGGCTCGTGGATCCGGCTCACCCAGCCCGCGGTGCGCGACGACCAGTCGCGCTTCCTGACCGCGATCCACGACCTCCCCGGGCAGCGCCCCCAGCCGTGACCCGGCCGGTGGCTCAGCCGTCGCGTTCGGGGTAGCCGAGCGGCACCGCCGAGACGTCGTCGAGCGCGGTGGTGATCTCCGTCGGCAGGGTGATCCGTTCCACTCCGAGCGCGCCCAGCAACTGCCCGACCGTCCGCGCGCCGAGGATCGGCGCGGTCACCCCCGGCCGGTCCCGGATCCAGGCCAACGCCACCTCCAGCGGCGACACGCCCAGGCCGCCGGCCGCGGTGGCCACCGCCTCCACGATGCTGGAACAGCGCGGCTCCAGGTACGTCGAGACGAACCGCTCGAAGTGCGGCGACGCGGCTCGGGAGTCCGCCGGGCGGCCGTGCCGGTACTTGCCGGTGAGCACGCCCCGGCCCAGCGGCGACCAGGGCAGCAGGCCGAGGCCGAGCGCGTCGCACGCGGGCAGCACCTCCCGCTCCACGCCCCGTTCCAGCAGCGAGTACTCCACCTGGGTGGCGACCACCGGCGCCCGCCCCGGCCAGGCGGTCTGCCAGGCGGCGGCCCGCGCGGTCTGCCAGCCGGAGAAGTTCGACACCCCGACGTAGCGCACCTTGCCGCTGGCCACCGCGTGGTCCAACGCCGCGAGGGTCTCCTCCAGGGGGGTGTCCGGGTCGTACCCGTGCACCTGGAACAGGTCGACGTGGTCGGTGCCGAGCCGGCGCAGCGACGCGTCCAACGTCCGCAGCAGGTGCCCCCGGGAACCGTCGCGGCGTCGGCCGCTGCCCGGCCGCAACCCCGCCTTCGTGGCGATCAGCAGCTCGTCGCGGGGCACGAGGGAGCCCAGCAGCGAGCCGATCACCGACTCGGCGTCGCCGTCGCCGTACACGTCGGCGGTGTCGATCAGGTTGCCCCCCGCGTCCAGGTAACTCTTCAGCTGGGCGGCCGCGTCGTCGGCGTCGGTGTCCCGGCCCCAGGTCATGGTGCCGAGCGCGAGCCGGGAAACCGCCAGCCCGCTTCGGCCGAGCGGTCGCTGTTGCATGGGTGAACCTTATTTCGAACCTGCCGCCACGGATATCCTCGCTCCCGTATCTCTGCCGGTTCTGCCGGTTCCGCCGCCCTGGGCTGCCCCGATGGAGGGGGGAGCAAAGGGGTCGAGCCGGTGATCGAGTCCGTTATCGGCATTGCGTAACCTGGTGCGACCTGTGCCACGGATGGGGGAGGACCAGTGCGACTCGGGCTCAGTCTCGGATACCAGACGGCGTGGAGCACACCGGCCGACCACCTGGCCCTCGCCCAGGAGGCGGACCGGCTGGGCTACTCGGTGGTGTGGGCGGCGGAGGCCTACGGCTCCGACTCGCCCAGCATGCTCGCCTGGATGGCGGGCCAGACCGAACGGATCGACGTCGGCGCCGCGGTGATGCAGATCCCCGCCCGTACGCCGGCCGCCACCGCCATGACCGCCGCGACCATCGACGCGCTCTCCGGCGGGCGGTTCCGCCTCGGCCTGGGCGTCTCCGGCCCGCAGGTCTCCGAGGGCTGGCACGGTGTGCGGTTCGCCAAGCCCCTCGCCCGGACCCGCGAGTTCGTCGACATCGTGAAGTTGGCCATCGCCCGCAAGGAGGTGGCGTACGACGGGCAGCACTACACGCTGCCGCTGCCGGACGGCCCCGGCAAGGCGCTGCGACTGGGCTTCCACCCACCACGCGAGCACATACCGATCTACCTGGCCGCGGTCGGTCCGAAGAACCTGGAGCTGGCCGGCGAGATCGCCGACGGCTGGCTGGCCGTGTTCTACGCCCCGGAGTTCGCCGAGGAGCAGCTCGCCTCGGTCCGGGCCGGGCGGGCCAAGGTCGGCAAGGACCTGGCCGGGTTCGACGTGGTGCCCTCGGTGCCGGTGGTGATCGGCGACGACGTGGCCTCCTGCGCCGAGTTGGTGCGCTGGTACGCGGCGCTGTACGTGGGCGGCATGGGCAGCCGGGAGCAGAACTTCTACAACCAGCTCGCCACCCGGATGGGGTACGGCGACGCCGCCCGCGAGGTGCAGGAGCTGTACCTGGCCAAGCGGCAGCGCGACGCCGCCGCTGCCGTACCCATGGAGTTCATCGACCGCACCTCACTGCTCGGCCCGAAGGAGCGCATCGCCGAGCGGATGCGGGAGTACGCTGCCGCCGGCGTCACCACGCTGTCGGTGACCCTGTTCGTGGCCGACCGGGACAGCGGTGTGCAGACCCTGCGTACCGTCGCCGAGGCACTTGATCTGTCGGGAGTCGGCGAGTGACCTGGGTTGAGGCAATCGTCCTGGGCATCGTCCAGGGACTGACCGAGTTTCTGCCGGTCAGCTCGTCGGGGCATCTGCGGATCACCTCGGCGATCTTCTTCGACCGCGACGCCGGCGCGTCGTTCACCGCGGTCACCCAGCTCGGCACCGAAGCGGCCGTGCTGATCTACTTCGCCAAGGACATCTGGCGGATCACCCGTACCTGGCTGGTCGGCATCCGGGACACGTCGGTCCGGTCCAGCCTCGACTACCGGATGGGCTGGTACGTGATCGTCGGCTCGATTCCGATCGGGCTGTTCGGTTTCCTGTTCAAGGACCAGATCAAGACCGCCGGTCGCAATCTCTGGGTCGTGGCGACCACGCTCATCGTGTTCGCCTTCGTGCTGGCGTTCGCGGAGTACTGGGGGCGGCAGACCCGCACCCTGGAGAACTTCCGGATGAAGGACGGCATCGTCATGGGCTTCGCCCAGGCCATGGCGCTGGTCCCCGGGGTGTCCCGCTCCGGCGGCACGCTCACCGCCGGCCTGCTGCTCAACCTCACCCGGGAGGCGGCGGCCCGGTACTCGTTCCTGCTGGCCATCCCGGCGGTGGTGATGTCCGGCGTGTTCAGCCTCGGGGACGTCTTCGAGCCGTCCGCCCCGGGCACCTCCGTGCCCACGGTGGCCCAGACGATCGTGGCCACCCTCATCGCCTTCGGCATCGGGTACGCGGCCATCGCCTGGTTGCTGCGCTACGTCGCCCACCACACCCTGTACGTCTTCGTGCTGTACCGGGTCGCGTTGGGCACGCTGGTCCTGGCGCTGCTGTTGACCGGCGCGATCGACGCCACCTGACCGACCCGTCGACGGCCCCCGGTCCTGCCTTCGGGCGGGGCCGGGGGCCGCTGTCGTCCTCCCCGCCCGCCGCCCACCCGGGTGGTGCCTCCGCGGCCCGCGACGGCCCGGCACGGGACCCAGGTCATAGGGTGGTCCCGTGGCGACCCTTCTGCTTCTGCGACACGGCCGAACCACGGCGAACGCCGACGGCGGCCTCGCCGGCCGGCAACCGGTCGAGCTGGACGACACCGGACGCGCCCAGGCCACCGCGGTCGGCGAGCGGCTGCGGGCGGTGCCGCTGGCCGCCGTGGTGACCAGCCCGCTGATCCGGTGCCGGCAGACCCTGGAGTTGGCGCTCCCGCAGGCCGCCCCGGTGGTCGAGGACGGGCTGATCGAGTGCGACTACGGCAGTTGGGAGGGGCAGCCGCTGAAGAAGCTCGCCAAGGAGCCGCTCTGGCCGGTCGTCCAGCAGCACCCCAGCGCGGCGGTCTTCCCGGGTGGGGAGGCGATGGCGGCGATGGCGGCGCGTGCCGTGGCGGCGGTGCGCGCCTGGGACGCCCGGGTGAGCGCCGAACACGGGCCGGAGGCGGTCTGGCTGGCGTGTAGCCACGGCGACGTGATCAAGGCCATCGTGGCGGACGCGCTCGGCGTACACCTGGATGCCTTTCAGCGGATCGTGGCCGACCCCGCGTCGGTGACGGCGATCCGGTTCACGCCGCTGCGTCCGTTTCTGGTGCGCCTCAACGACACCGGCGGCGACCTGGCGGCGCTGGTGCCGCCGCCGGCCAAGCGGCGTCGGCGCGCGAACCGCGTGGCCGACTCGGACGCGGCCGTCGGCGGTGGGGCGGGTGGGTCGCGGTGAGGCGCGTCACGACACCGCCCCCGATCGGGGCGTCAGCGCACGCCGCAGAGGCCGCCACGCCCGGTAATCACCCCTGCTCCGCCGGGCGCGGCGTGCCTCGGGCGATTCGGGTCGGTGGGGTGCGCGGTGCCATGGCGGGCCGGATAGGGTCGTGGGTATGACCCACCAGGTGCACGCCTTCGAACCGCCGGAGCGGTTCGTCGCCGGGACTGTCGGGCCGCCGGGGGAGCGCGCGTTCTTCCTGCAGGCCCGCGGCGGCGGCAGGCTGGTCAGCGTCGCGCTGGAAAAGGTTCAGGTGTCCCTGCTCGCCGAAAAGCTGGAGGAGCTGCTCACCGAGGCGCAGCGTCGCTTCGGGGTGGACCTGCCCGAGCTGGCGCCGGTGATCGGCGACAACGAGCCACTGGACACGCCCGTCGACGAGGAGTTCCGGGTCGGGACCCTCGGGTTGGCCTTCGACGTGGACACCGCGACCGTGGTGATCGAGGCGATCGCGGCGGGCGAGGTGGAGCCCGAGGTCGAGCTGGACGACGAGGACGACGAGGACCCCGACGACGATGTCGAGGACGACGAGCCGGACGAGGACCTCGACCGTCTCCGGGTCCGACTCACCCCGCAGGCGACCCGCCAGTTCATCGAGCGGGCCCGGCGAGTGGTCAACGCGGGTAGGCCTCCGTGCCCGCTCTGCGGCCAACCGTTGGACCCCGCCGGGCACCTCTGCCCGCGGCACAACGGTTATCACCGGTGACCTCGTCCGGCATCCAGCCTCGCCAGGACGGCGACGCGGCGCTGCGGCTGCTGCGAGACGGCACGCTCGACCTGGAGGGTCGGCTTGTCGACGCGTCGAACACCACGTTGCGCGGCATCCTGACCCTGGACGGGGCCACCGCCCGCTGCGTCTACAAACCGGTCCGGGGTGAGCGTCCGCTCTGGGACTTCCCCGACGGCACCCTGGCCGGCCGGGAGGTCTCGGCGTACCTGGTCTCCCGGGCCACCGGCTGGGGCCTGGTGCCGCCCACGGTGTTGCGCGACGGCCCGTTCGGCCCCGGCTCCTGCCAGCTCTGGATCGACGAGCCGGAGGACGCCGAGCCGCTTGTGGGCTTCCTGCCCGCCGACGAGCTGCCGCCACGCTGGTTCCCGATCGCCGCGGCCCGCGACGACGACGGCGCCGCCTACGCGCTCGCCCACGCCGACGACCCACGGCTGGCCCGTCTCGCGGTGCTCGACGCGGTGCTCAACAACGCCGACCGTAAGGGCGGCCACGTGCTGGTCGGCGCCGACGACCGGATCTACGGGGTGGATCACGGGGTGAGCTTCCACGTGGAGGACAAGCTGCGTACGGTGCTCTGGGGCTGGGCCGGCAAGCAGTTGCCCCCGGATGCCGTGGAGATGCTCGACGGGCTCGCCGGGCAGGTCGCCGGGGCGCTCGGCGCGGAGCTGGCCGACCACCTCACCATCACCGAGGTGACCGAGGTGGCCTCCCGGATCGACAGGTTGCGCGAGACCGGCCGCTTCCCGCAGCCACCGGAGGACTGGCCGGCGATCCCCTGGCCGCCAATGTGAAACGTTGTCATCTTGATCACCCGTGGGGCGCTCCGACGTGGTCGTCTGGCTGGCTAGGCTGATCCCATGGAGTCTTGGGCGGGACACGAGGTGCCACGGCTGCCGGGCAGGGGCGAGCCGCTGGCGTTGTACGACTCGGCACGGCAGGGTGTCCACCCGAGCGAGCCGGCCGACGCGGGCAGCATGTACGTCTGCGGCATCACCCCGTACGACGCCACCCACCTCGGTCACGCCGCCACCATGATGACCTTCGACCTGGTGCAGCGGATGTGGCGGGACGCCGGCCGTCCGGTGCGCTACGTGCAGAACGTCACCGACATCGACGACCCGCTGCTGGAGCGGGCCGCCCGCGACGGCGAGGACTGGGTGGTCCTGGCGATGCGCGAGACGGCGCTGTTCCGGGAGGACATGGAGGCGCTGCGGATCATCCCGCCGGCGCACTACGTGGGTGCCGTCGAGTCGATCCCGGACATCGCCGACAAGGTCGAGGTGCTGGTCAAGGACGGTGCCGCGTACCGGCTCGACGACGGCACCGGCGACGTCTACTTCGACATCTCCGCCACCGGCCGGTTCGGCTACGAATCCAACCTGACCCGCGAGCAGATGCTGGAGATCTTCCCGGAACGCGGCGGTGACCCGGACCGGGCCGGCAAGCGCGACCCGCTCGACCCGCTGCTGTGGCGCGGCGCCCGCGAGGGCGAGCCGTCCTGGCCGGGCGGCGAGCTGGGTCCGGGCCGTCCGGGCTGGCACATCGAGTGCGCGGTGATCGCGCTGAACCTGCTCGGCGACCGGATCGACGTGCAGGGCGGCGGCAACGACCTGCTGTTCCCGCACCACGAGGCGTCCGCCGCGCACGCCGAGCGGCTCACCGGTCAGGCGCCGTTCGCCACGCACTACATGCACGCCGGGATGATCGGCCTCAACGGCGAGAAGATGTCCAAGTCCCGCGGCAACCTGGTCTTCGTGTCCCGGCTGCGCGCCGACAAGGTCGACCCGATGGCGATCCGGCTGGCGCTGATCTCCGGGCACTACCGCAGCGACCGCACCTGGACCGACGAGCTGCTCACGGCCGCGCAGGAGCGCCTGGCCCGCTGGCGTCGGGCCGCCGCCGCGCCCGCCGGGCCGTCCGGGGCCGAGCTGCTGGCCGGGGTACGCGAGCGCCTGGCCGACGACCTGGACACCCCGGGCGCCCTGGCGGTCGCCGACCGCTGGGCCGACGCCACCCTGGCCGGCGCCACGGATGACCCCGAGGCTCCCGCCCTCTTCGCGAAGACGGTGGACGCCCTCCTGGGCATCCGCCTCTAGCCCAGCCCTCCCGGCGGACGGCCGCACGCCACACGCCGCGCGTCCCGTGCGTGCCGCCCCGGGCGGGTGATCGACTCGGTTTCCGGGATGCCGCGGTGTCCCGACGGGTGCGACGCACCGACTTCCAGGAAGCCGAGTCGATCACCGCGTCACGGAATGAACGTCACCTCCGGGAAGGACCGGCTCGGGCCGCTCAACAGGTGGCCGCCCCGGTGCCGGAGGTGCAGGTCGAAGAACGCCAGCGGGTACGCCTGCCCGATGCGGACCGCGCGGGCGGGGTCGAGGGTGCCGACCAAGCCGGCGAGTTCCTCGTCGCTCATCCCGATGATCCGCGCCAGTTGCGGCAGGAGCCACTGGTTGTCGCCGTACGACGAGTGGACCGCTCCGGTGGCCTGGATGTCGAGCCGCCATCCGCGCAGGTGCGTGAAGAACTCGGCGACGGCGGGCTCCGCGGCCCGGGTGAGCTCCGCCGTCATCAGCATGAACGGCCGGTACAGGTCGGTGGCGGGCAGCGGCTGCGACACCATCGGGCCGTCCAGGCTCAGCCCCGCGCGGATCCGCCGGTCGGTGCCCATGGTCAGAGCCGTCGCGGTACCGCCCTTCGACCAGCCGAACATGCCGATCCGGCTCAGGTCGAGGGCGGCGCCCAGCCCGGCCGGCAGCGGAGTGTGGTCCACGTCGGGGTTGCGCCCGTCGGCGAGGTCGGCGATCTGGTCGAGGACGAATCGGACGTCGCGGGTGTAGGTCCACGGGGTGGAATCAACGTTGTCCTCCCGGACGGTGACCCGGCCGTCGGGGAACTCGCTCAACCCGTCGTACGTGTGGTCCACCGTGACGACCACGTAGCCGTGGCTGGCCAGTTCCTGCACCACGATTGTGGTGTCCGAACGGTGGCTGCCGGCGCCGTGCGAGTACACCACCACAGGCAACCGCCGGCCCGAATGCCGTACGGGTGCACCCTCGTGCCCGGCCGTCAGGGGCGCCAGCGCGGCGTCGGGTGCGAACCCGGCGGAGTCCAGCAGCGCGCGCATCGACGCGGGGGTCATCCAGGGGGCACGCGGGTACCGGCGCACGTCTCGGGCGGGATACCAGACGCTGACCATCAGCTCCCGGTACCGGCCCGGGCCGGCCAGCGGATCCGGCTGCGAACGGTCGACCAGGTGCAGCGACACCGTTCCCACGCGGTACGGCCCGGTCGGCTGGGGCAGAGTGAGCCGGACCAGACCCGGATCGGCGGTGGCTGCGGTGGCCCGGCCGGCGATGCCCAGCGGCAGGCTGACCCCGGTCGCCAGCGCCGCTCCGACGAGGCCGCGGCGCGTCATTCCCCGTCCACCCATTGGCTGCACGGTTTTCATTTGTCCTCCCCTGGGTTTCTCGACGCCGCAACGGAGCGCTCCGGCCATCGATACAATCGCAGTGTATACACTGAGGGTGTAGTTGCGGCGGCGTCAGCGCTCTTCGATGAGTAAGACATCAGTGCTCCGATGGTGGAGACACCGGGCCTGCCCGTGGCCGGGCGGACGGACCCGTGCGGCACCGGATCCGGTCCGCGCACGTCGGCTGGCCGTCGGGTCACCGGTCGGCGGTCGGCGCCGTCTCCGCTTGTTCGACCTGATGAATGAGTTGCTTGAGGTGGGCGATCTCATCGCGCAGGGCTGCCTGACCGGCAGCGGTGAGAGTTACCCAGGTGCGTGGGCGCTTGCCCTCGTAGCCCTTCTCGATCTCAATCAGCTCGGCCTTTTCCAGGACGGTCAGGTGCTGCCCGAGGTTGCCGGCGGTCAGCTGCAGGGTGGTGCGCAGGAAGCCGAACTCGACCTGGCGGGCCTCGTGCGCGATGGCCAGGATTCCCAGTCGGACGCGCTGGTGGACCACGTCGTCGAGGCCGTTGGTGGGATGGTCGGTCATCGCCCCGGAACCTCGGTGGTCGGCCGCATCAGGGCGAAGGCGGCACTGCCGAGCAGCAGCAGCGCCGCCGGGACGAGCAGGTACGGCAGGAAGAACCACGGCGAGGTCGAGTGGATGACCTGGCCGCCCTGCACCAGCACGATCGCCAGGTAGACGAGGCTGTACGCCAGCAGCGCCCAGTTGTGTTCGACCCACGCGAGCACCAGCAGCGCCAGCGCGATGACCGCTATGGGACTGGCCAGCCCGTTGATGAGCCACGCCGCCGGCCCGACCTCGATCTCGACCGGGTCGGTGGAAAAGGGGTCGGCGGGGACGGGGATGATCGGGTGGAACGTCAGCCAGATCGACACGGCTGCCATCAGAACGGCCAACGCGACGCCGACGACGACGTAGGGGCGGATCGGGGTGCCCACGCCACGCCGTCGGGACTGCCTGACGTAGAAGCCCGCGATCGCCGCGTAGGCGAGCACCAGCGCGGCCGTCCAGTACCCGAGCTGCGCGGGGTTGGGAGCCGTGCAGACCGTGTGCTGCGGGCGGGATCGGCAGGTGTCGAAGAGGTCGACGTAGGGGGCGTACCGGTAGACGGGTATCGCGACCAGGGTGATCACCGCGAAGACCAGCAGTGGAAACCAGGTGCCGCGCTGGGCGACACGGACCTGGTGTGTCAGGTCGCGCACGGCCGCCAACAGCTCGTGAGGCCCGTCCGCCTGGGAAGCGGATTCGTGTGTCATGCAGTCAGCTTTGCATTACAGACCTATCCGCGCAAGAGAGTTAGTCGCCCTCAATCGCGTCGTGGCCCTGGACGTGGCCACGCGCCATGCCCGGCGGACATGATCGGCGAGCCGGACCTAGCCCAGGACCAGGCCGGGGTCCGGGTCCTGCTCGGGGGTCGGGGCGGGGATCTTGTACTCCTCGGTGAGGGTGGTCATCGGGCCGGGCCAGGTGGCCTGGGCTACCTCGATGGGCTTGCGGCGGGCGTCGTACGCGACGTGCAGCAGGTGCAGCACCGGGGTGTCCGGCCGGATCTGGAGCGTCTCGGCCTCCTCCCGGCTGGGCTGGCGGGCGCTTATCGTGTCGGTGGCCGACACGTAGCGCCGCCCGGTGACCTCCTCGGCCTCCTGGTAGAGAGGGCGGCCGAACGCCTCGGCGCGCTCCAGCGAGGTGCCCGCCGTGTCGGTGGGCAGGAACCAGGAGGCGCCCACCTCGACGGGGGAGTCGTCGGTGCGGACGAGGTGTCGGCGGCAGAGCAGGTCGGTGCCGTCGGGCACGCCGAACGCGTCGGCGACCTCGGCGGGGGCGGGGGCGCGACCGACCGAGACGAGTTGCTGACGGTAGCGGGCGGCCAGATCGGTGTGGTAGCCGCGGAAGCCGCCGTACCGGCCTCGGGAGAGGCGGTTGAGTCGGCGTCGGGTGCCCCGGACGTACGTACCGGAGCCGGGTTTGGTGATCAGGATGCCCTCGACCCGCAGCTGGTCGACGGCGCGTTGCACGGTCTGCTTGGCGACGCCGAACATCTCCGCGATGGCCGGGATGGACGGCAGCCGCTCGCCGGGCCCCCAGTCGCCGCGGCGCACCTGGGCCTTGAGCTGCGCGGCGATCTGTCGGTGTGGGAACTCGGCGGCCCCGGGATTGATCTGCACACCCGCCTCCTTGATCACATCTAGGTTCCTAGGATGCCTTAGAGGGTGTGCCGGCGCTACCCCGGACACGCGAAAACGGGCCCCCGGACCACGAAGGTCCGAGGGCCCGCGATGAGCAGTGCTACCAGGAGCCGGCGGTGGGGCCCGCCGAACCGCCCCGGCGGCGCAGGTACTTCTCGAACTCCTGAGCGATCTCGTCACCGGTCAGCGGGGTGATGCCCTCGTCGCCGACCCGTTCCTCCAGCTCACGGACGTACTCGCCCAGCTCGGCGTCCTGCTCGGCGGCGCTACGGACGCGCTGCTCCCACTCGGCGGACTCCTCGGCCAGGTCGGCCATCGGCACCGGCAGGTCGACGACCTCCTCCACCCGGTGCAGCAGGGCGAGGGTGGCCTTCGGGCAGGGCGGGTTGTTGGCGTAGTGCGGCACGTGCACCCAGAACGAGACGGCGTCCACGTCGGCGCGGGTGCACGCGTCGTGCAGCACGCCGACGATGCCGGTCGGCCCGTCGTAGCGGGTGGGGGTGAGCTGGTAGCGCTCGGCGGCCTGCGCGTCGGAGGCGCTGCCGCTGATCGGCAGCGGCCGCGTGTACGGAACGTCGGCCAGCAACGCGCCGAGCAGCACCACCCGTTCCACCTCGAGGCTGTGGCAGATCTCCAGCACCTGCTCGCAGAACGTGCGCCAGCGCATGCTCGGCTCGATGCCGCGGATCAGCACCACGTCACGGTCGGTGCCCTCCGGGCTGGCCACCATGAACCGGGTCGTCGGCCACTCCACCCGGCGGGTCTCCCCGTCGGCCATCGTGATGGTGGGCCGGCTGACCTGGAAGTCGTAGAAGTCCTCCGGATCCAACTCGGCGATCTGCCGGGCGTTCCAGACCTGCTCGAGGTGCTCCACGGCGGCGGTGGACGCGTCGGCGGCGTCATTCCAGCCCTCGAACGCGGCGATGGCCACCGGGGACCGCAGCACCGGCAGTCCGTCGAACTCGGTCACGCCGTCACCTCACCCTGCTCGTCGCGGCCGGCGCCGGGATGGCGCCCGGTCGTCGTACCGTCGTGCACGGCGGCGTCCCTGTTGTCCTTCACGTCCGTCAGCCTACGTCCCGGGCGGAGGTACGGCCTGTCGGCCGCGCCGGTCGGCCGCTTCCAGGCCCGGTCATACACGAACGGACCGGACAGCGTGATCCCGCTGACACAATGTGGGATCGGGTGTCGAGGGCCGATGAGCCGGGCGGGAGCCGCACTAACCTGGACAGGTGCGGAATTCGTTGATGGATGCGCTGGCCGACCGGATTCTCATCGCCGACGGGGCGATGGGCACGATGTTGCACGCCGCGGACCTCACACTCGACGACTTCGACGGCCTCGAGGGGTGCAACGAGATCCTCAACGTCACCCGGCCGGACGTGGTGCGCGGGGTGCACGACGCCTACCTGGCCGCCGGCGCGGACTGCGTGGAGACCAACACCTTCGGCGCCAACCTCGCCAACCTCGGTGAGTACGACATTCCGCAGCGCATCCGGGAGCTGTCCGAGGCGGGCGCGCGCATCGCCCGGGAGGCCGCCGACGCGGCCAGCACCCCGCAGCGCCCCCGCTTCGTGCTCGGCTCGATCGGGCCCGGCACCAAACTTCCCACCCTCGGGCACGCCGCGTACGCGACCCTGCGCGACGCGTACCAGGAGAACGCCGCCGGTCTGATCGTCGGTGGCGCGGACGCGTTGATCATCGAGACCTGCCAGGACCTGCTGCAGGTCAAGGCGGCGGTGGTCGGGTCGAAGCGGGCGATGGCCGAGCTGGGCCAGTCGGTGCCGATCATCTGTAACGTGGCCGTGGAGACCACCGGCACCATGCTGGTCGGCAGCGAGATCGGTGCGGCCCTGGCGGCGATCGAGCCGCTCGGGGTCGATCTGATCGGGCTCAACTGCTCCACCGGCCCGGCCGAGATGAGCGAGCACCTGCGCTACCTGTCGCAGCACTCCCGCATCCCGCTGTCGGTGATGCCGAACGCCGGCCTGCCGGTGCTGACCGCCGACGGGGCGTACTTCCCGCTGACTCCCGTGGAGCTGGTCGAGGCCCTGGAACGGTTCATCACCGACTACGGCGTGGGTCTGATCGGCGGCTGCTGCGGCACCACCCCGGAGCACATCCGGGTGCTGTCCGAGCGGCTGCACGGGGTCGCCGCCCCGGCCCGTGAGCCGCGGCACGAGGCGGGCGTCTCCTCGGTCTACCACCCGGTGCCGTTCGCCCAGGACGCGTCGGTGCTGATGGTGGGGGAGCGGACCAACGCCAACGGCTCGAAGGCGTTCCGGGAGGCGATGCTCGCCGGCGACTGGCGGGCCTGTGTGGAGATCGCCCGCAGTCAGGCCCGGGACGGCTCGCACCTGCTCGACCTGTGCGTGGACTACGTGGGCCGCGACGGCACGCAGGACATGCGCGAGCTGGCCGGCCGGTTCGCCACCGCGTCCACCCTGCCGATCATGTTGGACTCCACCGAGCCGAACGTGGTGGAGGCCGGCTTGGAGATGCTCGGCGGTCGCTGCGTGGTCAACTCGGTGAACTTCGAGGACGGTGACGGCCCCGAGTCCCGGTACGCGCGGGTGATGCCTATCGTCCGTGAGCACGGCGCGGCGGTGGTGGCGCTGCTCATCGACGAGGAGGGCCAGGCCCGTACCCAGGAGTGGAAGGTCCGGGTCGCGGCGCGGTTGATCGACGACCTGACCGGCCGCTGGGGCGTGGACCGCTCCGACATCCTGATCGACGCGCTGACCTTCCCGATCGCCACCGGCCAGGAGGAGACCCGCCGCGACGGCATCGAGACGATCGAGGCGATCCGGGAGATCTCCCGCCGCTACCCGGGTGTCAATTTCACCCTGGGCATCTCGAACATCTCGTTCGGGCTCAACCCGGCGGCCCGGCAGGTGCTCAACTCGGTGTTCCTGCACGAGTGTGTGCAGGCCGGTTTGACCTCGGCGATCGTGCACGCCAGCAAGATCCTGCCGATGTCGAAGATCCCCGACGAGCAGCGCGAGGTCGCCCTGGACCTGGTGTACGACAGGCGTCGCGAGGGCTACGACCCGGTGCAACGTTTCCTGGAGCTCTTCGAGGGTGTCGACGTGACAAGCGCCCGGGCCAGCCGGGCCCAGGAGTTGGCGGCGCTGCCGCTGGACGAGCGGCTCAAGCGGCGGATCGTCGACGGTGAGCGCAACGGCCTGGAGGCCGACCTGGACGAGGCGATGGCCGGCGGCCGGTCCCCGTTGTCGATCATCAACGACATCCTGCTGGACGGCATGAAGGTGGTCGGCGAGCTGTTCGGCTCCGGCCAGATGCAGTTGCCGTTCGTGCTCCAGTCCGCCGAGGTGATGAAGACCGCGGTGGCCTACCTGGAACCGCACATGGAGGCGGTCGAGGACGGCGGCAAGGGCCGCATCGTGCTCGCCACCGTGCGCGGCGACGTGCACGACATCGGCAAGAACCTGGTCGACATCATCCTGTCCAACAACGGCTACGAGGTCGTCAACATCGGCATCAAGCAGCCGATCAGCGCCATCCTGGACGCCGCCGAGCAGCACCGCGCCGACGCGATCGGCATGTCCGGGCTGCTGGTGAAGAGCACCGTCATCATGAAGGAAAACCTGGCCGAGATGGCCACCCGCGGGGTCGCGGAGCGCTGGCCGGTCCTGCTGGGCGGGGCTGCGCTGACCCGCGCGTACGTCGAGGACGACCTGCGGTCGATGTTCCCCGGCCAGGTGCACTACGCGCGGGACGCCTTCGAGGGGCTGTCCCTGATGGACAAGGTGATGACCGCGAAGCGCGGTGGCGCGCCGGTGATCGACCCGGAGCGGGAGGCTGCCCTGGCGGCGCGGCGGGCCCGCCGGGAACGGCAGCGGTCCATGGTGACCGAGTCCCTGCCGGAGCTGCACGACTCCTCGATCCGCTCCAACGTGGCCGTGGACGTGCCCGTGCCCACCCCGCCGTTCTTCGGCACCCGGGTCGTCAAGGGCGTGCCGATGGCCGAGTACGCGGCGTTGCTCGACGAGCGGGCCACGTTCCGCGGGCAGTGGGGGTTGAACGGCGCCCGCGGCGGCAACGGTCCGTCCTACGAGGAGCTGGTGGAGACCGAAGGTCGGCCGCGTCTGCGCTACTGGCTGGACCGGCTGATCGCCGACCAGGTCCTTGAGGCAGCCGTGGTGTACGGCTACTTTCCCGCGTACTCCGAAGGCAATGACCTGGTGGTGCTCGACGAGAACGGGCACGCGGAGCGCGCCCGGTTCTCGTTCCCCCGGCAGCGGCAGGAGCGGCGGCTCTGCCTGGCGGACTTCTTCAAGCCCAAGGGCGACCAGCTCGACGTGGTCGCGCTGCAACTGGTCACCGTCGGGCAACCCGTGAGCGAGTACGCGGCGAAGCTGTTCGCCCGCAACGAATACCGCGACTACCTGGAGGTGCACGGGTTGTCCGTGCAGCTCACCGAGGCGCTCGCCGAGTACTGGCACCGGCGCATCCGGGCCGAGTTGACGCTGCCCGACGGCCGTCCGCTGAGCAACGACGACCCCGCGGACCTGGCCGGGATCCTGCGCAACGACTACCGGGGCTGCCGGTACGCGTTCGGCTACCCGGCCTGCCCGGATCTGGAGGACCGGGCGAAGATCGTGGACCTGCTCGGGTCGGAGCGGATCGGCGTGGAGTTGTCCGAGGAGTTCCAGTTGATGCCGGAGCAGGCCACCGACGCGATCGTGGTCCACCACCCGGAAGCGAGCTACTTCAACGCCAAGTAGGCCCGGGTGACCCGGTCAGCTGGCTGCTCAACCTCACCGATGGCAAGTCCGGCTGAATCACCCTGGTTCGTTCCGCTCTCCCGCGCGGGCCGGGGCGGCGTCGGCGATGACCATCCTCAGTGGGTCCGTGTGTCCGGGCTCCACCCAAACGGCCGATCCACCGCAGTGATGAGCCACCTATGATCGTCAATCAGGCTCGCCAACTGTCACGGGGGACGGTGTGGTCATGGAGTTTCGCCTGCTCGGTCCCGTCGAGGCCACCATCGCCGACCATCCGGTCCAGCTTGGCGGCGTCAAGCCGCGGACGCTGCTCGCCGCCCTGCTGGTCGAGCACGGGCACGTCGTGCCGGCGGAGCGGCTGGTCGACGTCATCTGGGGCGACGGGCCGCCGGGCACCGCCCGCGCCGTGCTCCAGACCTACGTCGCCACCCTACGCCGGTCGCTGGGCAGCGGCGGAGTCGGCACCGCGATCGTCACCCGGTCGCCCGGGTACCTGATCCAGATCGGCGCGGCCACCCTCGACCGGGACCTCTTCGAGGAGCTGCTTACCCAGGGCCGTCGGGCCGCCGCCGACGGCCATCCCGAGGAGGCCGTCGAGCTGATCCGCCGTGCCGGTGGGCAGTGGCGGGGTGCCGCCCTCGGGGGCGTGGAGAGCGAGCTGCTCGCCGGCGAGGCCGCCCGGCTGGAGGAACTGCGGTTGACCGCGGCCGAGGAGCGCACCGGGATCGAGCTGCAGCTGGGGCGGACCAACCAGGTGGCCGCGGAGCTGGCTGACCTGGTCCGCCGACACCCGTTCCGGGAGCGGATGCGGGGGCAGCTGATGCGGGCGTTGAGCGCGCTGGGGCGGCGCTCGGACGCGCTCGCCGTCTACCGCGCCGGCCGCGAATCGATGATCGACGAGCTAGGCATCGAGCCCGGCCCGGAGATCCAGGCGATCCACGAGGCGATCCTCCGCGACGAGCCGGAACAGCACCGGCCGCCCCCATCCGCCGGTCCGGCTGCACGGGCCCTTCCGTCCGCCCCGGTCTCACCCGCGCTCGCCACCCCGCCGGCCAGGACGGTACCGGCGCAGCTTCCGCCGGTGCCGGCCGACTTCACCGGCCGCTCTGCCGAGCGGGGCCGGCTGGCGCAGGCGCTCACCGCCGCCACCGCCGACCGGCCCGCCCCGATCCAGGTGATCGTCGGGCCGGGCGGGGTCGGCAAGTCCACGCTGGCCGCGCAGGTGGCGCACGACGTCACCGCCAGCTTCCCCGACGGTCAGCTCTACGCGGAGCTGCGCGGGATGAGTGGTAGCCCGGTCGAGCCGCGGGAGGTGCTCGGACGGTTCCTGCTGGCGCTCGGTACGGCGGTCGACCGCCTCCCCGACGGCGTCGAGGAACGGGTGGAGCTCTACCGCACCCGGATGGCGGGTCGACGCAGCCTTATCCTGCTGGACGACGCCGCCACCGAGCAGCAGATCCGGCCGCTGCTGCCCTGCACGGTCGGCTGCGTCGTCGTGGTTACCTCGCGTAGCCCGCTCGGCGGGCTGGCCGGCAGGGTCCTCACCGAGCTGTCGGTTCTGCCCGAGGAGGAGTCCGTCGAACTGCTCGTCCGGCTGATCGGCGAGCAGCGGGCCGCCGCCGAGGACGCCGCCACCAGCCGCATCGTCCGGCAGTGCGGCGGCCTTCCGCTGGCCATCCGGGTTGCCGGGGCGCGGTTGGCCAACCGGCAGCGGTGGCCGCTCACGCTGCTGGCCGACCGGCTCGCCGACGAGCGGCGCCGGCTGGACGAACTGGCTGTCGGCGACCAGGAGGTGCGCGCCAGCATCGGGCTGAGCTACCGCGGCCTGGAGGCCGGGGAAGCCGCCGTGCTGCGGGTGCTGGGTCTGTTGGGCCTGCCCGAGTTTCCGGCCTGGGTAGCCGCGATCGCCCTCGAACTGAGCGAGGAGGAGGCCGAGCAGGCCATCGAGCGGTTGATGGACGCCCAGCTGACCGAATTCGTCCAGGTCGACTGCACGGGTCACCTGCGCTACCGGCTGCACGACCTGGTCCGGCTCTACGCCCGCGAGCGCGCGGAGGCCGAGCATCCGGAACCGGAGCTTCGGGAGCTGGTGAGCCGGGTGACCACCAGTTGGCTCTGGTTGATCGACGCGGTGCGGCGGGGCGCGCCGACCGGCCCGCCACCCGCAGGAGTCGGCCCGGCGCTGGACGATCTCATCGAGCGGGTGCTCGACCAGCCGCGCAGCTGGTTCGCCGCGGAACACGACTCGCTGGTCCGGGCGGTGGAGGTCGCCGCCGAGCGGGGACTGGACCAACAGGCCTGCGACCTGGCCTCGCTGCTTTCCACCTTCCCATACGCGACCGCGAGCCGGTTCGAGAGCTGGACGCGTACCCACGACGTGGCATTGGCCGCGGCCCGCCGAAGCGGCAACCGGTACGGCGAGGCCGTCCTGCTCTCCGGCTTCGGCCAGCTCCGCTGCGCCCAGGACCGGTACGCCGAGTCGGCGCAGTACCTGACCCAGGCGCTGGAGGCGTTCCGCGAGGGCGGGCACCGGCGCGAGGAGGCGCTCACCCTGACCGCGCTCGGAGCGACGTGCCGGGACCAGTGCCGGTTCGCTGAGGCGCTGTACTTCCTCGGCTGCGCCGAGCCGATCGTCCGGGACCTCGGCGACCAGGCGGCGCTGGCCGAAGTCCGGCGGCTGGCCGGGGCGGTCCAACTGGAGCAGGGCGACCTGGTCGGCGCCCGAACTGACCTGGAACTGGCGCTGCGCGACTACGAGACCCTCGGCGACCGGCGTGGCGTGGCATTGACCTGGCGGATGTTGTCGCTGCACCACCGGGCCGGGGGTGAGCTGCGCGAGGCGCTGGCGTTGGCGGTGCTGGCCCGGGACACGTTCCTGGAGCTGGATGAGAGCCTGTTGGCGGCGTACGGGGACCGCGCGGTCGCCAAGGTGCTGATCCGGTTGGACCGCGGCGCCGAGGCCGCCGGCCTGCTGGAACGGTCGCTGGCGACCAGCCGGCGAGCCGGTGACCGTTGGGGCGAGGCGGTCACCCTGCGGGTCGTGGGTGAGCTACACCTGGCCCGGCGGGAACTCGCCGACGCCGAGCGCTACCTGCGCGCCTCGCTGCGGCTCTGGGACGAGCTGAAGCTTGCGCTGCCCCGGGCCCGGGTGCTGCGCGATCTGGCCCGGCTGGCTGCGCTGCGGGGTCACGACGACGCGGATCAGCTCGCCTTGCAGGCGCTGCGGGTGTTTGAGGACCACGGCGCCCGGGAGCACGCGGAGCTGGCGGCGGAGCTGGCCGGGACCTCGTCGCCCGGCGCACGAGCTTCGCTGTAATCCGCTGTAGACGGCGTTACAGCGGCCCTGTCGGAAATCTCCAGCCCGTCCGGCGAACCTTCTCCCATCAGCGGCGACGACCGCTGCGGAGAAGGGGAGCACGATGCGCAAGCTGAGGATGCAGGACCGGCTGCTGCGGATGATGGCCGCCGGCCTGGTGCTGGCGGCGACCACCATGGGCACGGTCGCTGTCGGCCTGACCGCCACGACGGCGCCGGCGCAGGCGTCCGTGGTAGCCGGTTCGATCACGCGGACGGAGGTGCTGGCCCGGGCGCAGTGGTGGATGAACACCTACGGCGTCGTCTACAGCCAGAGCCAGTCCAACCAGAAACCGGACGGGGACGGGCACAGCTACCGGCCGGACTGCTCCGGCTTCGTCTCGATGGCCTGGCACCTGCCGAAGAAGAGTGACGGCTGGGATCGGAACACCGGTGACCTGGCGGACTTCGGCGACACCACGGTGATCGGCCTCGGCTCGCTGCGGCCCGGCGACGCCATCGTCGGCGAGGGCTACGGGCACGTCGCGCTCTTCGACAAGTGGGCGAATGCCGACCGGACCCAGATGTGGATCTACGACGAGTACGGCACCAACAAGGAGGGCCGGCACATCACCCAGAGCCGGTCCTGGTATGCGAGCAACGGCTTCGTCGGGTTGCACTACAACCGCATCCGTGACGGTGCGGTGATGAACAACGACTTCGACGGCGATGGTGACGCGGATGTGCTCGCCCGCCAAGTGTCCACGAAGGATCTGCACCTGTACCGGGGTAACGGTTCGGGTGGGTTCCAGTCGGGCACCGGTGCGGCGTTCAGCAACAACTGGTCGGCCTTCGACCTGGTGTTCAGCGCCGGTGACTTCGACGGTGACGGCGACGGTGACGTGCTGGCCCGCAGCTCCTCGACCAAGGACCTGCATCTGTATCGGGGCAACGGGTCGGGTGGGTTCCAGTCGGGCACCGGCACGGCGATCAGCAACAACTGGGGCAACTTCGACATGGTCTTCCCGGCCGGTGACTTCGACGGCGACGGCGACCCGGACATCCTCGCGCGGCTCGCCACCACCAAGGACCTGCACCTGTACCGGGGCAACGGCTCGGGTGGGTTCCAGTCCGGCACCGGTACGGCGATCAGCAACAACTGGTCGGCCTTCGACCGGATCTTCTCGCCGGGTGACTTCGACGGTGACGGCGACGCCGACCTGCTGGCCCGCAATTCCTCGACCAAGGATCTGCATCTGTATCGGGGCAACGGTTCGGGTGGGTTCCAGTCCGGCACCGGTACGGCGATCAGCAACAACTGGGCCAACTTCGACCTGATCTTCTCCGTCGGCGACTTCGACCGCGACGGCGACGGTGACGTGCTGGCCCGCAATTCCTCGACCAAGGATCTGCACCTGTACCGGGGCAACGGTTCGGGTGGGTTCCAGTCCGGCACCGGCACGGCGGTCAGCAACAACTGGGGCAACTTCGACCGCATCTTCTGACCTACGAGGGGCCGGATCGCATCCCGGCGGTCCGGCCCCCCGATCCCTCGACCCGCCTCGTAACGAAGGGCTTCACGCCATGCAGCAGAACCGTGTCCTGGCCACTATCGGACTCACCGTCGCGCTGGCCGCCTCGGCGCTCGTCGCCACCCCGTCGGCGGCCTCGGCCGCCCCACCCGACGCCCCGGCCCGGGTCACCGACGCCGGCTACACCACTCTCGCCTACAGCCTCGCCCCCTGCTCGTCCGGTGGCACCACCACGGCGGACGCCAACCTCGCCGCGACCCTCAACGCCCGGCTCAGCGGCAAGATGTACGGCTACCTGGACGCCTACCGGATCTCCTGCGCCCGAAAGGTGGTCCAAGCGGTGCAAGCCCGAGGGCTGCCAACGCGGGCCGCGACCATCGCGATCACCACCACCATCGTCGAGACCGGCATCCGCAACATCGACGAGATGGTCGACCACGACAGCCTGGGCCTCTTCCAGCAGCGGGGCTCGTGGGGATCGGTCAGCCAGCGGCTCGACCCGACCTGGGCGACAAACGCGTTCCTCAACAAGATGCTGAGCGCCTATCCGAACGACTCCTGGATGACGACCCAGATCGGTGTGGTCTGCCAGAAGGTGCAGGTCTCCGCCTACCCGGACCGCTACCAGCCGGAGGCCGGCGACGCGCAGCTCATCGTGGACGCGCTGTGGGACACCAACGACTTCGACGGCGATGGTGACGCGGACGTGCTGGCTCGCCAGGTGTCCACCAAGGACCTGCACCTGTACGGGGGTAACGGTTCGGGTGGGTTCCAGTCGGGCACCGGTGCGGCGTTCAGCAACAACTGGTCGGCCTTCGACCTGCTGTTGAACGCCGGTGACTTCGATGGCGATGGCGACGCCGACGTGCTGGCCCGCAACGCCACCACCAAGGATCTGCATCTGTATCGGGGCAACGGTTCGGGTGGGTTCCAGTCGGGCACCGGTACGGCGGTCAGCAACAACTGGGGCAACTTCGACATGGTCTTCCCGGCCGGTGACTTCGACGGCGACGGCGACCCGGACATCCTCGCGCGGCTCGCCACCACCAAGGACCTGCACCTGTACCGGGGCAACGGCTCGGGTGGGTTCCAGTCCGGCACCGGTACGGCGATCAGCAACAACTGGTCGGCCTTCGACCGGATCTTCTCGCCGGGTGACTTCGACGGTGACGGCGACGCCGACCTGCTCGCTCGCAATTCCTCGACCAAGGATCTGCATCTGTATCGGGGCAACGGTTCGGGTGGGTTCCAGTCCGGCACCGGTACGGCGATCAGCAACAACTGGGCCAACTTCGACCTGATCTTCTCCGTCGGCGACTTCGACCGCGACGGCGACGGTGACGTGCTGGCCCGCAGCTCCTCGACCAAGGATCTGCACCTGTATCGGGGCAACGGTTCGGGTGGGTTCCAGTCCGGCACCGGCACGGCGGTCAGCAACAACTGGGGCAACTTCGACCGCCTCTTCTGACCCGCACCGTAGGACGGGCCGCCGGGCTGTCGCCGGGCGGCCCGTCCAGCCGTATCCGAGTGGAGGACCGCTATGCCCCTGTTTCTGTCGGACCCCGCCGGGGGTGCCCGGCCCGTTCGCCTCGCCGAGTGCGGCGATCCGCTGATCGACGTCGCCGCGGTGGGCGCCCTCGCCGGATCGGCCCGGAACGGTCCCGGTCCGTACCTGCGCGGCGCGCTCGTGGACCGGTTGGTCGCCGCGCAGACCCTGCTGCCGCCGGGCCTGCGGCTGACCGTGGTCGGCGGCTGGCGTCCGGCCGGCGCCGGGCCGTGCCGCGTCGGGCGGGACACCCGGCGGCTCCGTCGGGCCGGACTGGTCGACCGGATCTCCCGGCGGGCACCGGTACAGGTCGACCCGCACCTCACCGGCGCAACCGTGGATCTCACCCTGCGTGATATCGCTGGCGTGGAGTTCGAACTGGGCAGCGGGCTCTACGCCCGGCCCGAGGAGTGCGACGGTTGTTGCCACACGGCCTCGCCGCAGGTGCCGCCCGAGCCGCGTGCCCGCCGGTTGCTGCTGGTCCAGGCGCTGACCACGATGAATTTGGTCAACTATCCGTCCGCCTGGTGGCACTGGTCGTACGGCGATCTGCACTGGGCGACGGTCACCGGTTCGGCGGTCGCCCGCTTCGGGCCGGTGCCGGGCCCGGTGCCGCCGACCGATTCCACCGGGGCCGCCGTCCGTGCCACCAGGTAGCCGGTGGCGGAGGGGTTGCCGCGACATCCCCTTTCTGCCCCGGTCCGCCCGCAGCCGCCGGATCTGCCGTACCGCCCGCAACCGCCGGTCCCGGTGTCGCCCGGTGCCGGCTGGCTGCGCGCGGTGGCGCCGACCGCCCATCCCCGGGATCAGTACGACGCCAACTCCAGCAGCGACGGAGGATGACCAACGTTGACCGACTGCGTCGCAGGTCGGGCGGCGTGACGCCCGTTTTGGTCGCCTCTGAACCGGGGCGTAGGTGTGCCGCAGGACGTGCATGTCAGTCAGGGGTTGAGCCAGCCGGCGCGAGGATGACCCGGTGAGTGTGATCTAGGTGCCGCCTGACGGTGTACCTGCCGGTGGCGCCAACCTTCGGGGCCTGGCTGTTCCATTCCAGGGCTGACGAGCAATCTGCGAACCGCACCACGTACTCCCGGTTCGAGGTGAAGACGTGAGTGACGGTCGCGGTGACCACGGAGCCGATGGGGAAGCGCGTCTTGATGCACAGCCACTCCCGGTGGCTCAGGCTACTTGGCAGATAGGTCCGTGAGCGGAACTGTTCGTCGAGAGGAAGAAGACGGACCTGACCTGGCGTGTGCTGGAGAACCTCGAACGTCATCACTGCGCCAACGGGAGGCCAATCGGCCGGCTCGTGCGGTAAGACCACGACGTCGACGAAGCCCTCTGGCTCTTGGCCCAGATCCACCAACAACCCGATCGCTCCGGGCCTCGGTATGCGGACGACCTGACCCACGACGTGCGTGCCGACGGGGAAGCGACGGCGAGCCGTGTTGAATTGGTTCAACTCCACGCGCGGAAACCTCCTCGACCGCCCTGGATCCATGTCCCCGACGGGCAGAGCCTGCAACCGGCTCAGAACTCTATCTGCTGCTCGGCCACCGCTGACGGCCTCACGGCGAGAAGCGGATATCCGACCGGAACCTCATCGCCCTCGCCAACGAAAACAGCCGCAACCGTGCCGGCGGCCGTGGCCGGGATTTCTGTATCGACTTTGTCGGTCGATACCTCCGCTGCCGCGTCACCAACCTGCACCGGCTCGCCCACGTGCTTCATGATCCGGACAACTGTTGCGGTCGTGACCCCGTCGCCCAATTGAGGCATCTCGACCGCCACTGTATCCCTGGGCAGATCTGGCCACGCCGATGCGTCCACGGCGGCTCGCGGGAGGCGACGCCTGCGAGCATCGATTGCTAGGTTGATCACAGCCGCGAGGCCGACCAGTGGCGCGACGACGTTCCACACCTGATGCAGCAACCTCATGCCGCGGATTATCGCTGGTTCCTCGCATCCGCTGACAGTTCAGCGAGGGTGCCCCTGCCCCTGCTTGTGGCCTCCGGGGCCGGGCCGCTCGACGAGGACCAGGTCCAGGCCGTCGAACGCATGCTGGCAATCAGCGCCGGTCTGAGCCCGTCGACCCCACAGGGTGAGTGACCAATCGATGCGACCGGCTGTAGCAGAGATGCCGAAGTCGGCGGGGACGGTCCGATCTGGACCGCCCCCGCCGGGGATCATTCGGGGATGATGAATTGGGCGGTGCTGGTGGTGTCGTAGTTGACACCGTTCTTCTCGGCGTGGTGGATGCAGTTGATCGTGACCGTGCGGGACTGGACGGGAACGCCGGTGACCGGGACGGTCGGAGACCAGAAGGTCACGTCGACGAGGGCGCCGTTGTTCTCGGAGTCGTAGTCGTGGGTGGAGTAGTTGAGCACGGTGGCGGAACACCGGACGTTTATGTAATTGGCGTCCACCCGGTCGTTGCCCCAGGTGGCGAGCCGGGAGTAGCCGCGGACCTTTATGCCACCCTGACGCAGTGGCCAGCTCCCTTCGTGGCCGGTGTCCTCCAGCTGGATGACTCCCTGCAGGTTGTAGGCCGGAGAGGGTGGCGTGCCGCCGCCGCCACCCCCGCCGCCGTCACCGCCGCCGCCACATTCCGAATCGATGGGGCACTCGGGGACCCACGCCTGCGCCGGCACGGCGGCCGCGCCGATGAACGCGAAGCAGGCCAGCAGGGCAACTCCCAGCGTGGAAGCGCGTCTGAGCACGTCATCTCCTGTCAGCAGACGCCCGGGTATGTCACCCAGGGCGAGCGATTGGACGCGTAGAGTATGGCGCGGTATCAGGGAGCGCGATAGGCATTGCGCGCGGCGGCGCCGCAGATTGACCCTTGTGTGTTCATCGGTTGTCGTCGGACTAGCCCTTGCCGGTCAATGGGATCTCGGCACACCCTCGATCGTTGTGCAACATCATCCTTGGCGGGAAACGGCGTCAGCCGAATTACGAATTGACCGATCAGCATGCGTCGCGGAGTGGGCGGAACGGCCTGGGGTGGTGGGATGAGTCGACTCTCTCGGGGAGCGAGTTCCGGGCATGGGTCGGTCGAGCGTCTGGCAACGTCGGCCCGATCGACGAGTCCGGCTCGGTTGATCAGGTGGCGGGCAACCTCGCGGACCGTGGTGATCAGAGCGGTGGCGATGTCTCGGCTCTGGGACGGCGCTCAGTTCGTGGGGGACAGTCGGCCGGTTTCCTTGCCCTGAGCGTCGAGGAGCACGAGAACCTTGCCGTCGTGACCGGCTCGTCTGGCCGTGGTGACCCAATGTCCGATCGGCACGCTGTCGGTGCAGAAGGCCAGCGTGGCTGCTCTCGTGGTGGCGAGCAGGGTGCCGCCGGCAGCGGTGATCCACCGACCGCTCTGGTCGTTGCAGCCGTCGGATCCGTGCCACTCACCGTCCGCCGTGAACTCCACGTACGCCGCCCTGTGCCCGCTTCTGGGTGCCCAACGACCCGCCGGCTGCCGTTGGTCCACGGGTACGAGCGTCGCCGGTAGTGCGACGGCGGGGGCCAGGTTCCGTCGAGCCTCGTCGGTGACCACCGGCGGTGCAAGGACGGAGGCGTCCATGTCGGGCTCGGGGGTCGGTGTAGCCCCGGGGATCAGCCGGGCGACCGGTTGCCGCCGGCGGTCCAGAAGGAGAGGTAGCCCTGTGCCGTCGAAGCGGTAGGCGGTCACGCTCCGCAGCCACCCAGGTGTCTCTCGGCTGGCCTTCTCGCAGCCAGGGGTGCCTTCGACGACGGCGCTGGAAGCCGACCAGACGTCGGCGAGGAAGACACCTTCGCTGTTGGCCCGCCAGTTCCCGCCCAGGGTGCCGCAGTGTGTGCCGAACAGGTGTAGCTCACTGTCTGCGAGCCGCAGGATCGCGCCCGCGCCGGGGTCAGCGACGTCGACGAGTGTCCAGGAGCCGATCAGCCTCTCCGGTGCCAATGGCACCACTGCCCCCGTGGTGCCGGAGATCGGCGGTCCGGGGTCTGGGGAATCCCGCTGGCCCTGCCTCGCGCATCCGGTGAGGAGCACCACCACCGCAACCACCGTCGCGAGGCGTCCTCGGTGTGCCTTGTGGCTTCTCATGGTGAGGTCTCCCGGTTCCTCCGGCCACGATCGGGCCGGGGCTCGACGGCACTCGGCGAACAACAGACGCGCATCTTCTAACAACGGCTGGTACGGAGGAAAGTTGCCGGGACGAGGGCTGCACGCACTGACATCGGCCCCACATCCACCACGATGGCGGTCGGGAGTGTGTGCCCGAATCCGGCCTGCAGGTCGGCTCCGAAGGCGAGCGCGTCGGCTGTCGCGGGGCCGAGGCGCAGGCGCCCCTGCTCGGCGTACTGACTGCCGGCGTGGACCGCGCCGTCGAGCAGGTGCAGCCGGTACTCGGCGACGAAGTCGACGATGTCGCTGACGAGGACGGGCGTCTGTCGGTCGACGGCGTCGGGGCCCGGCAGACGGGAACCGTCGGTATAGGTCATGGCCCGGATGCTCTTGTCGTTCGGCGACTTGACGAATGCGGGTCGACGGAGTCCGTAGGCTTCGTCGATCGTGATCAGGGTGATCTCCCGGCGCGTGAAGTCCCGGGGCAGCCCAGCGAGCCAGTCGTGGGGGGCCTCCAGCGGGGCGATGCCGAGCAGTGGGGCGACGGCGTCGGCGAAGGTCGGCCCGGCGTGCAGGTGGTCGGCGTGCGTACCGGCGGGCACCTCGAAGGTGGGAAGCCGCACGGTGGGCAGCCCTCGCCGATGGGCGGCCTCGCGCAACCGCTGAGCCGACGCCGTCAGTCGCGGTGGCAGGACGAGTGTCACGGACGAGGATCCTGCCGCACCGCGCTCCGGATCAGGGGTTGTGGAGCACGAACGTCCGCATGAGGTGCGCGCATTCGACCGCGTGTGTCTCCAACAGGAAGTGCCCGCCGTCGTAGATGTGAGCGTCCATCCGCTGGAGAGCGCGGTGGTAGGCGAGGACCTCCTCGACGTCGAAGAACGGGTCGTGCCGTCCCCAGAGGACGAGCGCCGGCGGCTGGTGGGCACTGTGGTAGTCGGCCAGCTCGGCGAAGCGGGCGACGTGGTTGGCGTAGTCGGTGAACAGCGCGAACTGGGCGTCGATGTTGCCGGGTCGTCGCATCCGCTCCCAGTCGAGGTGCCACGACTCGGGAGGTTGCAGCGTGCGCACGCCCTCGGGCAGCCCGGCGAGGTACTGGTCGCGGGTCCCGGTGAAGGTCAACCAGTCCGGCAGTGCGGCCCGCCGCTTGTCGGTCGGGTCGGCCCAGTACGCCTTGGCGTCGTTCCACTGCTCGCCGAGGCCGTCGGAGTGCGCGTTGCCGTTCTGGACGATGAGGCCGCGGATGCGGTCCGGGGCGCGGGTGGCCAGGTGGTATCCCACAGGTGCGCCGAAGTCGTGCAGGTAGACGAAGAAACGCTCGACGCCGAGTTGGTCGAGCAGGCTTTCGATCGTCCGGGAGAGGTTCTCGAAGGTGTAGTCGTACTCGTCGACGGTTGGTGACGACGACATGCCGAAGCCCGGGAGGTCGGGTGCGATCACGTGCGCGACGTCGGCCAGCGTGGGCATGACCTCGCGGAAGGTGTGCGACGAGCTCGGAAACCCGTGCAGCAGCAGTACGGTTGGCTGCCCGGTCCGCCCGGCCTCGCGGAAGAACACCTCGAGGCCGTTGACGTCGGCCTGTCGGTGGCGGACCTTCTGGATGGCCTGCATCGCGTCCTCCTCCTGAAACGGGGTGGCGAGGCGTCGATCGGGGTGTGCATCGAGCGGCGGCGACGCCCATCGTGCCCGGCCCGGCCGACACTGCCGATCCAACCCAACCTAGTGATGAGTCGTCGCGTCCGTACCCGTTCCCCGCGACGGAACAGCAGACCGCGGACCGCCACCGGGGGCCGCCGGGTGGGCAGCCGCGAGTGGGCCACTGTGTTCGACCAGTTCGGCGTGCGCGGTCTGCTGATTCCCGGAATTTCTGGTACGGCCAGCCGCCGGACGTCGACAATCGGGCGACGACAATGATCCTGCGGTATTCCACCACCTGTTTCCTTGGGGTCCAACTGTCCCCGATCAGTGGTGTCTGCCCACAACCCCGTCGCGCAGACTCCGGAGGGTGACCACCTATCCTGCGAAGAAGAAGAACGGGAATCTCGGTGCCGTCGGTATCGCCGCCGCCATTTCCGTCTTGTTGTGCTGCGGCGTCGGCACCATTGGCGCGCTCACCGACGACGACAATGACAAGAAGCCCGTTGCGGTGGCCACCGCGACCGCTTCGACGGTCCGCGACCGTATTGTCGACAACGCGACTGTCACCGCCGGTCCGACGCCCAGCGCAGAGGCGTCCACCACCCCGTCGCCCGCACTGATCCCGACCCCGGGTCCGCAGCGCACCATTGGTGCGCCGACATCCCGGCCGGTCGCCAAGCCGACGACGAGCAAGCCGAAGGCCAAGGCGACGACGCCGGCACCGAAGCCGAAATCGACGACGGCAGCGCCGAAGCCGAAGGCGACGACAACAGCGCCGAAGCCGAAGCCGACCACCGCGAAACCGAAGCCGCCCGCCGTGTCGACTGTGCATCCCGGAGCGTTCTGCTCGACCCAGGGGGCGCGTGGCGTGACGAAGACCGGTAAGCCGATGGTGTGCACGACCACCGCGACGGATGCCAAGAAGCGGTGGCGGGCGGCGTAACCGACGGAGGCGACGAGGCCCGGCCGCCGAGAATGGTGCCGGGCCTCGTTGGCGGTATGTTTCCCGCGGAGGGTACGGCCGCAGGCCGTGACGATGCGCGCAAGCCGGATAGCGGGCCGAGAACTCCGGGTGACTCCATCTCCCGGACGTGAGCGGCCGGCACGGCCGCACCACCGAAGGGGAAGATCCGGCATGACGATCCAGCGGATGGACAACGTCCTCATCGTTGTCGACGACCTTGACGCGGTCATCGCGTTCTTCGTCGAACTCGGCATGGAGTTGGAGGGCAGGGGGCCGGTCGAGGGGCGCTGGGTGGAGCGGGTGATCGGGCTCGACGACGTCCGGCAGGAGGTCGCGATGCTGCGGACCCCGGACGGTCACGGCAAGGTCGAGTTGGCGATGTTCCACACGCCGGAGGCGATCAGGGCCGAGCCGACCGACGCGCCCGCGAACACGCTGGGCATTCGCCGGATCATGTTCGCCGTCGACGACGTCGAGGACGTCGTCGCCCGCCTGCGGACACACGGGGCCGAGCTGGTCGGAGAACTGACGGAGTACGAGAACATCTTCCGGCTCTGCTATGTCCGTGGCCCGGAGGGCATCATCGTCGGTTTGGCCGAACACCTCAGCTGAGGGCCAGCACGGCGAGCGTCAGGCGTGGATGTCGGCGACCATCGTGTCCGCGTTCTCGAACGACTCGACCGTGCGGAACCCCTCGGCGGCGTAGAGACGCGCGGCGATGTTCGCACGCTCCACACTCAGCGACACCCGACGGATGCCGCGTGCGCCCGCAGCGTCCAGGACCGCGCGCAGCAGCTTCCGGCCCACACCCCGACCGCGCCACGACTCCACCACGCCGATGGTCAACTCCGGCACGTCGTCGCTCACGTACCCGTAACCGGGGTCAGCGGCGGTCAGGTGCCGAAACCAGGCCGCGCCGACCGGCTGACCGGCCGGCTCCACCGCGACCACCCCGAAGTCGTCCGGCCGCATCCACCCGGTGACATAGTGCGCCAGCGCCGGGTCGGCCAGGATCCGCTCGCGAGACCAGTCGCGCTCCGGCAGCCAGTTGATGGCCTCCACCAGCATGTCGACCAGGAGCGGGAGATCGGTCGGAGTGGCGGCGCGGATACCGACGTTCTGCACCGCCGCATCCTGCCACGCCACACCCGCCGCCGCTGACGGCGCGGGTGGGCGGCCTCCTCCGGTTGGCCCACCCGGCCAAGCGGACGTGACCCGCTGAGCTGAGCGGTCGTACGACCAACTGATGAGGCCTCTTTCGTTCCCGCTGTCGATGGCACGGCCGAATCTCGGCGCCAGAGTGGATGTGGATGTCGCCTCGCTGTCCGCGGTGCCCCGGCCGCCGTCGACGGCCGAGGTCCGACACCCATGTCGAAAGGGGTCTGCTCGTGAGCGGGAAAGAGGAACAGAACGGCAGGTGGGCGCCCTGGTGGGTCTACCTGTGCGTCATTCTCGGCAGCAACTACGTGAAGCAGTATCTGGTTCAGGACCTGCCCGTGGCGGTCAACGCCGCGATCACCGTCGTGCTCGTCGGCACGCTCTTCGTGGTCATCACCGCGGTGTACCGCGGTGTGCGGGGCACCGACCGTTAGCGGCGCCTGCGCGGGCCGGCGCTCCTGGCGTCCTCGTTACGCTCAGGGCATGTTCCGTGCGGCTCGGCCCGATGACTTCGCGCAGATCATCCGTCTCTACCGGCAACTCAACCCCGACGATCCGGTGCTCGACGATGGATCCGACGAGGTGGTGTTCCGACAGATCGTGGCCACACCGGGGCTGCGCCTGTTCGTTCTCGAACTGGACGGGGTCGTCGTCGCCACGACGTACCTCAATCTGATTCCCAACCTCAGCCGGTCGGCGTCGCCGTACGCAGTCATCGAGAACGTGGTCGTCGAGGAGTCGCGGCGCGGCACCGGGCTCGGCCGGCAGATCATGGCCGGCACGCTCCAGGCCGCCTGGGACGCGGGCTGCTACAAGGCGATGCTGATGACGGGCTCGCGTACCCCCGCGACGCACGCCTTCTACCGCGCCTGCGGGTTCTCGGCCGACGTCAAGACCGCGTACCTGGCGCGACCGCCGGCAGCCGAGAGCTAGGACCGCCCTTGTGCGACACGCCCTAGACGGGGAAGGTCTCGCGCAGCGCGGGGTCCAGTGACCGGCCGGTCGTCGGTTCGACGAACAGCTCGGCGAGCAGGAGGTCCGCGAGGTGCGCCACGTTGATGCCCGACTCCTTGCCCGCGAGGCCCTGCAACGCGCCGCCGAGTCGGAACGCGGCCTTCGCCGCGCCGGCCGGCAGTCGGCGCACCCGGCGGCGTCGGCCGACCGCCTCGGCGATGCGCCCGATCATGTCGTCCCAGGTCAGGTTCTCGTCGGCGACCGGAATGTCCGCGCCACTGGCCTGTTCCAGGGCGTCCGCCGCGGTCTCGGCGACGCTGCGCGCCGAGACCGCGGCGCTTCCGCCGGTCGGCACCACCAGGGGGGTACGGGACCGCGCCCACCTGTCCAGCGGCGCGGCCCAGTTCGGCAGCCGGTCGCCGGCCCGACCGAAGACGAAGGGCAGTTCGAGGACGGCGACCGGCAGATCCAGACCGGCGGCCGCCCGTCCCTCCCGGGCCTGCTCGACACGGCACCGGATGTACGTGTGTCGCTCGGCCAGCCGCCACTGCGGATGCAACCTGTCGAAATAGGTGTAGTACGAGCCCATGACGACCGCGCGGGTGAGACCCTCCTGGCGGGCGGCGGCGCACAGGCGTACCACCGGTTCGACGTTGTCGCGGCGGAACTCCGGGTAGATCGGCTTGGGCAGCGGCCGCTGCTCGTCGGTGCGCGTGGCGTACACGACACCGTCGTGACCGGCGAGCAACGGCCGCAGGTCCTCGATCGAGGCGGACCCGGCATCGAGGAGGTGGTCGACCCCCGGCTGGGCGGTCCGCGCCACAGTGGTGGTGGCGTGGCCGCGCTCGCGCAGCACGTCCACGACATGAGCGCCGATCAGGCCACTGCCACCCACCACGAGAATCCGCACGGTGCATCGTCCACTCTGGACCGGGGTCCTTGTCAAGCCACCGAACCGGTGCCGGTCACTGCTTGTTCTTCGCGACGTTGTAGATGTCCAGGACGTCGTCGTCGAAGTAGGGGCCGTACATGTTGCCGGAGAACTTGTACGACATCACCGAGTTGACGTACCCGAATCGAAGGTCGTTGTCCCAGGCGCGCAGGAACGGGCCGCCGCTGGAGCCATGGTTGAGCGGGCAGTTCTTCAGTTTGATCCGCTGCGCCCCGGCGGCCTTGAGGGCGCCCTGGGCGTAGTACTGCGACAGACCGTCGTACGGGGCTTCGCCCGGGTAGCCGAGCAGCATCGCCGTGAGCGTCTTGGACTTGTTGACGCTGAGTCCCTGCCCGCCGGTGACGTGCACGAGTCGGTCGCCGTTGAGCGGGTGCATGGTGACGAAGGCGAAGTCCCACCAGAGGTAACCCCAGTCGACCCAACCCTCGACGGAGGTGAACTCCTTGGCGAACCAGAGGCCGTGCAGTGCGACGCCGTCGGTGTACTCCGGCGCGTACGCCCAGTTGTCGTACCAGACGGATCCGCCGTTACCGGGGTGTACGCAGTGCCCGGCGGTGGAGACCATGTTCGCCTGCGGGTTGTTGATGGTCCCGCCGGAGCAGAAGAAGTCCTCGTCGTTGTGGGTGAAGAAGACGCGACCGACGCCGGGCGAGGCGTTCACCGACTGGGTTTGCGCGCCGGCGGCGGTGGCGTGCACACCGGCGGCCAGGGACCGGGGCGTCGCGGGCGTGGCCACGTCACGTGCCGCACCGATCCGGCCGGGACGGTCGCTGGCCTCCCGGTCGAAGGTGTCGGTCCCCTCCGGCATGGGGGCGGGTCGTGCCGCGCGCATGCGTTCCGGCGTCCAGTAGGCACGGCCCGCCGCCGCCGCGGTGTCCGCGTCGGCGGGCACCCGTCCGTGGATGGTGGCGCGCGCCTCGGTCACGGTCGCGGACGGGGTGGGCGCGGCCGCCGCGTCCGCCTGGGCCGGCGGCTGAGCGACGGCCAGGCTGGCCAGGAGCATGACGCCCACCGAGACGAAGCCGAATTTCCTGCGCACGAGACCCCCTGAGGTTGGCGGTCGGAGCCACTACGCTCCGACGTCGTACCGCCCACGTTAGGCGCGGGCGGTCCGTCCACCGTGGTCCTGTCGTGTACGTTCGGTGACGGCTGCCTGACTGCGAAACGAGTCGCGTCGTGCCTGAGAAAACTTCACGAATCGGGGAGTGGGGAATGCCTGAGCCGCGCGCCTTCTGGCTGGACGAGCAGTTCGACCGCGAGCACGGCACCGACGGGGGTGGCCGCTACGAGGCCGAGGTACGCAGGCGGCTCGACGACTTCGCCGACACCTGGGGGGACATCTCGCCGGTCGGGTTCGCGGCGACCGCCTGGCGGGTCGCCGCCGAGCTGTCGCCCGGCTTCGTCCGCTGGCATCGGCGGATCGTCTCGGCGACCTGCGCGAGAAGCCCGTGGGACGGCAGCATGGTCTGCGCCGTGACGGTGATCTCCCGCTGGCCTGCCGAACTCACCTGGACCAGGCAGTGGCAGCGTGACCGCGGCTGGCGTGACTGGCCCCAACTGTTCGGCCAGTACACGACCCCGACCGAGCAGGATCAGACCCGCAGCCCGCACCTGCGGGCGATGCTCCAGGTCGACGCACCGGTGCCGCTCGACCATCTGCCGCCGGCCCCGGACGGTCCGGACGACGACGTCGCCACCACGGCGCGCCGAGCCACGGTGGTCCTGGCCCGGGAGCTGAACGACCTGCTCGCACCGATGATCGGCCAACTCGACGCCGGGGTGCCCGCGGACTCCTAGGCGCCCGGGTCGACGGCCGCGACAACGAGAACCGGGGCGGACGGTGTGTTCACCGCCCGCCCCGGACTCTCCCGACGTTCGCCGGCCCGGCCGCCGACCAGGCCGGGCACCGCTGCTCAGCCGGTGGTCAGGATGAACCTCTCCCAGGCGCCAACCGACGTACGGTTGGCGATCAGGGATCCGGCCCCGGCGTTCTCGGCGCACACGATCTGGTTGTTGACCGTGGCGCGCAGGCTCACCGTCCCATCCGTGTTGCTGATGAGCTGGAACGTCTCCCACGAACCGATCGACGCGGCGTTGGCGACCAACGGGTTGGCGCCTGCGTTCGCGGCCGAGACGTAGAGCCCGTTGGCGCGCGACCGCAGCGCGATGTTGCCGTTGCCGGCGTCCACCCGGTCGAACTGCTCGGTGCTGCTGACGCTGGCCTTGTTGGCGATCAGCGCGGTGGTGCCGACCGCCGACACGTACTGGCTGTTGACCTGCGCCCGGATGGTACTCACCGGCGTGCTGCTACCGGTGCCGGTGGTGAAGGTGAACGCGTCGACATCGAACAGGTAGCCGGACCCGCCCTTGAACACCAGGTACAGCGTGGTCGACGCGCTCGGCGGGTTGCTGATCGTGGCGGACGAGTCGACGAAGGTCTCCCAGTTGCCGGTCACCGGCACCGTGACGGTGCCCAGCAGGGTGCCGGTGGCCGACCCGGCCCGGACCTCGATGGTGCCACCGGCGCCGGCCGACGACGCCCGCACGGTGATGCGGTTGGCGTTGGCCAGGTTGTACGGCTGGTAGGAGATCCAGTCGTTGTTCTCGATGAACCCGGCGGTGCGACCACCCTCGGCGTTCGTGTGGTCGGTCGCCTGGACGCCGGACTGGGCGCTGAAGTGCTCACCCTGCCGGTGCTTCGGCTGCAGGGTCTTGATGCTGTGCGTGGTGAGCCCACCGTTGTCGGTGTAGGCGGCGTCGAAGACTCCGTAGATGTTGGCCGCGGAGTCGTGCTCACCGTCCGTCGGGACGGTGATGGAGCCACTGCACCCGTTCTTCGAGGTGATCTGGTGGGCGTGGCTGTCGTGGCCCAGCGCGTAGGTCAGGCTCACCTTGGTGCAGTCGATCGTGCCGTCCTGCGGGTCGCTCACCGAGATCTGGTACGACACGGTGTCACCGAAGGTGAACAGCTGCCCGTCGGCGGGCGTGGTGAGCGTCACCGTCGGCGCGGTGTTCCCCACGGTGACGACCAGGCTCGCCGTGCCGGACAGGCCGGTCGGGTCGGTGACCTTCAGGGTGGGGGAGAAGGTGCCGTTGGTGGTGTACGTCTTCGTGGGGTTGGCCGCCGTCGACGTGGTGCCGTCGCCGAACGTCCACAGGTAGCTCAGCGCCCCACCCTCCGGGTCGGAGGAGCCGGCCGACGAGAAGTTGACGGTCAGCGGGTTCGACCCCGAGGTCGGGTTGGCCGAGGCCACCGCGATCGGGTTGCGGTTGCCACCACCGATGTACTCGATCCGGAAGAGCGCCTGGTTGTTCGAGCCGGTGCCGTAGTCCAGCACGTAGAGCGCGCCGTCCGGGCCGAAGGCCATGTCCATGACCTGGGTGCCGCTCCACGGGAAGCTGGAGATCTCCCCGCGCGAGCCGTCGGAGTTGACCTTGATCGGCTTGATCCACCGGCGGCCGTACTCGCCGGCGAAGAACTGGCCGTCCAGCGACTGCGGGAACTTGATGCTGGAGTTGAGCGAGGCGTTGTACCGGTACACCGGGCCGCCCATCGGCGACTCCGAGCCGCTGCCGAACTCCGACGGGGAACCGGAGTCACCGGCGTACTTGATCCAGGCCGGCTTCGCCGCGGGCAGCGTGCCGAGGCCGGTGTTGCGGAACGAGTTGTTGGTCGGCCCGCCCGTGCAGTTGTACTTGGACTGCGACGGCCCGGACGGGAAGGTGTATTCGTTGTACGTTTCGGTGCTGCTGTTGCTGCCCGTGCAGTACGGCCAACCGAAGTTGCCCGGCGCCGCGATGCGGTTGAACTCGACCTGACCCGAGGGGCCACGGCTGGAGTTCGTGGACCCGGAGTCGGGACCGTAGTCGCCGAGGTAGACCACGCCGGTCGCCTTGTCGACGCTCATCCGGAACGGGTTACGCAGACCCATCGCGTAGATCTCCGGACGGGTGTTTGCGGTGCCGGGGGCGAACAGGTTGCCCGACGGGATGGTGTACGTCCCGTCCGCCTGCGGCGTGATCCGCAGCACCTTGCCCCGCAGGTCGTTGGTGTTGCCCGCCGAGCGCTGCGCGTCGAACTGCGGGTTGCGGTTGGTCCGCTCGTCCAGCGGCGCGTAGCCGGACGACTCGAACGGGTTCGTGTCGTCGCCGGTGGTCAGGTACAGGTTGCCGGCGCCGTCGAAGTCCAGGTCACCGCCGACGTGGCAGCACTGCCCACGGTCGTTGGCGACCTGGAGCATGATCTTCTCGCTGCTCAGGTTGAGCGTGTCGTCGCTGTTGAGGGTGAACCGGGACAGCCGCAGGTGCCCCTTCCACCGGTCCCAGTCCGACTGCGAGCCCGTGGTGGGGGCGTCCCCGGACGGGGTGCTCAGCGTCGGCGAGTAGTACAGGTAGATCCACCTGTTGGTGGCGAAGTTGGGGTCGACGGCGACGCCCTGCAACCCCTCCTCGTCGTGGGTGTAGACCGACAGGGTGCCGGAGGTCTTGGTGTTGCCGGCCACGTCGGTGACCCGCAGGACGCCGTTGCGGGCGGTGTGCAGCACCGAACGGTTGGGCAGGACCGCCAGGGACATGGCCTCACCCAGCTCGGCCGAGCCGGTGGCGAGTTTGACCTGCTGGTAATCGGAGGCGGGGATGACCGCCGCCTGCGCGGCGGAGGGTGCGGCCACGGCCAGGGACACACTCGCGACGGTGGTGACCGCCGCGATGAGTGCCCGGGACCAGCGCCGGGGGTTCGAAAGCATGATCGTCCTTTCTCGACGACCAGGGCCGGGCGTGCGGGGGCGCACCACGGCCAGGTGGGGGTGGTGAAGAGCGCGTCGAGACGCGGTCAGTTGCTGGTGGCGAGGTCGAACTTCTCCCACTGACCGATGGAGGTCCGGTTGGCGATCAGCGGGGAGGCGCCACCGTTGTCAGCCGCGACGTAACGGTTGTTCACCGTGGCCCGCAGGCTCACCGTGCCGTCGGAGTTGCGGACGAGCTGGAACGTCTCCCAGGCGCCGGCGCTGGCCCGGTTGGCGATCAGCGGGGAGTTCCCGGAGTTCTCCGCCGCGACGAACTGCCCGTTGCTCTTGGCGCGCAGCGCGACGTTGCCGTTGGCGAGGCTGACCAGGTCGAACCGCTCGCTGGTGCCGACGGAGGTCTTGTTGGCGATCAGCGCGGTGCTGGCGTTCGGCGCGCTCACGAACTGGTTGTTGGCGCGGGCCTTCAGGGTGGAACCGCTGGCGGTGGGCGGCGGAGTGGTCGGCGGGGCCGTCGTCGGCGGGGCCGTCGTCGGCGGAGCGGTCGTCGGCGGAGCGGTCGTCGGCGGCGTCGTCGTCCGCGGCGAGCAGTCGGCGCTCACGGAGCCCGCGGCGACCTGGAGGCCGCCGAGCAGCATCCGGGTGAAGTTCGGGTCGGTGTACGACGCCTCGGTGTGCCCGAGGCCGGTGTACCAGGCCCGACCGCCGCCGTACGCCTTGCACCAGGTGATCGGGTGGTCGCCGTTCATGTTGCCGCCGCTGTAGGACGACTCGTTGAGGCTGGCGAGAACCCGCGCGCTGGACCGGGGGTTGGTGCGGTAGTTGTACCACTCGTCGGAGCGGGTCCAGGTGGCCGGCAGGTGCGCCGTCGACGGGTTGGTCTGGTCCTCGATCTTCACCGTGGCGGTCTGGATCGCCGGGTGCGAGTCGAAGTACGCCCCGACCAGACTGCCGTACCAGGGCCAGCTGTACTCGGTGTCGGCGGCGGCGTGCACGCCGACGTACCCGCCGCCGGCGGCGATGTACGACTCGAACGCCGTCTGCTGGCTGGCGTTGAGGACGTCACCGGTCGTCGACATGAAGACCACCGCCTGGTACTGGGCCAGGTTGGAGGTGGTGAACTGGCCGGCATCCTCGGTCGCCGTCACGGTGAAGCCGTTGGCCGAGCCGAGCTGCTGGATCGCGGCGATGCCGTTGGGGATGGCCGAGTGGCGGAAGCCGGCCGTCTTGCTGAACACCAGGACCTTCGTCAGCGGTGCTGCCGAGGACGGTGTGGGAAGGACTAGCAGGCTGGCCATCAACACGGCCAAGCCGATGACGAAGGCCAACAAGCGGGGACGGGAACGCATGGTCTTGCTCCTCTGCTGAGCGTCGACCTCAGGCTGTGCACGGGGGCAGGCCGGGGCCGCAGTGGCGGTGGTGCGGAAGCCGGGCCGCCGATGCTCGGCTGAGGTGGTGCGGGGGGTGGTGGGGTGATGGGGGACGGGGCACCGCGCCAGGCGGGCCAACCCGACCGGCACTGTGGACGGTCAGATTGTATCGACTGGCATCGCTGACGCAGTAAACCTCCGATGTCTGGCCCTCGTCAAGCCCACCCGCTCCGGCCCGGGTGCCTGGCACCACTGCCGGGGCAGGCGGTGCGGCCCGACGCGTGGCCGGCGGCAGGTACGCCCACCATGACGAGAACTTCGCCCCGGCCAACCGCACGGCGCTGCCGGTTTACCCACCAACCCCGCTTCGCGCCGGGCGGTTAGCCTCGGCTGTCGGACGCGCTACCGCGGGTGCCCCGGGTCGCCATGAGGATGAGGTCGGCGATCGTCTCCGGGTGGGTGACCATGGCAAGGTGCGACGATTCGACCTCGATCGTCGTCGCGTCCATGCGTTCGGCCAGGAACCGTTCCAGCTCCGGCGCGGTCGTGCGGTCCTGCGTGGAGATCGAGTAGTAGCAGGGTCGGTCCCGCCAGGCGGCCGTCGTCGTGCGGCCCTGGAACAGGTCAGCGGCGATCGGCCCCTGCACCGCGTAGAGGGCGCGGGCGCGGGCCTGGTCGACCCCACCGGCGAAGTCGGCCAGGAAAGCACTCTCGCTGAGCTGTGCGTACCCGTCGTGGTGCACGAGACCGGCGTTCGCCGGCGGCGTGGGGTACTTCGCCGCGAGCGCGGTGAAGTCCTCGCCGGCGTCCGGCGCGCGGGCCGCCACGTACACCAGGGCGGTGACCCGGGGATGGTTGCCGGCGTCGCTGATGACCGTGCCGGCCCAGGAGTGGCCCACCAGCACCGTCGGCCCGTCCTGGCGGTCGAGGGCACGGTTGGTGGCGGCGACGTCGTCGGCCAGGGAGGTCAGCGGATTCTGCACCGCGGTGACGGTCAGCCCGGCCCGCTGGAGCAGCGGGATGACGTCGGACCAGGAGGAGCCGTCGGCGTACGCGCCGTGGACCAGCACGACGTTGCGCGCCTGCGTGGCCGGGGACTTGTCGCTCATCTGGAACCTCCGCGGGCGGGGCGACGCCGTGCCACCGCTGGGTCGTCGACGACAGCTCTCGCCTGCCACTCTTCCCCAGGACGGTCCGGCCGGTGGGCGAAACGCCGACGCTCGCGCCCTCAGCGCACCGGATCGGGTACGACCGCCCGCCAGTCGAGGCGCTCGCGGTAGTGGTGGCGGACGACAAGCCAGCCGACCGAGAACGGGATCGCCCCCATGGCCACGGCTCCGAGGACGGCCGACCCGGTGACGTCGAAGACCGCTCCGACGTCACCGAACAGCTGGGCGACCGTCTGGAAGGCGACGTGGAAGCCGATGCTCGCCCAGATGTCGCCGGTGGCGGCACGGAAGGCGCCCAGCAGGAGGGCGAAGACGAAGAACAGCGCGAGCCGGTCGACGGACCGGGCGGCCCCGACGAGGAACCCGAACAGGGTGAACAACACCGCCTGCGCGATCACCGCCCGGCCCGCCGACAACCGGGTGGCGAGGTTGTGCTGCAGGTAGCCACGGAACACGAGTTCCTCCGGCAACGCCTCCTTCAGCCCGACGAGCACGACCAGCAGCGCCGCCACCCGCAGGGTGTCCCCGACGGACGTCCGAACGCTGATCTCGACCCAGCCCAGACCGAGGCAGAGCGCGAACCCGCCGGCGGCGGGCACCAGCCAGCAGGCCATCCCGAGCAGCAGGCGCCGCCAACCGGCCCGCGGCGAGGGCAGTCCCAGACCGGCCCAGGGGCGCCGGTCGAGCCGACGGCGGGCAACCACGACCAGGGGTACGACGAGCGCCGTGGTGAGGACCGCCCCGATGGCGTGGGTCGGGCGGTCGTAGTCGCGGTCCAGCAGCGCCCCGAGCGCCAACCACACCAGCACGGCGCCCGCGTAGACGACGAGGATCCGTCCGGGCAGGGCGACGCGACGGCTGGCGTTCACCACCGGCAGCGTAGCCAGTGGCGGCAACACGGGCCCGTCAGCGGCCGAGGACGAGGTAGGCGAGACCGAGGGTGCCCCGGTAGCCGGCGACGTACTCGCGCAACCTGTCGTCGAGCTGGGTGCGGACGTCGGCCGCGCGGGGATCCTCCGGGTACGTCAGCAGCCACTCCTGGCGGCCCGCGAGAAAGGTGGACTCGAAGTCGTCCCACTCCCGTTGGTCGGCGGTGCTCAGGTGCAGCACCCGCCAGCCACGTTCCCGGGCGGCCTCGACCAACCCCGGGAGGGTCACCACGTCCGGGCCGAAGATCTCCTCGACCGCAGGTGTCGGAGGGCGCTCCCAGTACGCGTCACCGAACAGGAGCCGGCCACCGGGTCGGACCACGGCGGCGAGCGCGTCGAGCGCGAGCCGGGTGCCGCCGAAGGCGTGCGCCGATCCGATGCAGAGGACGCGGTCGGCCGGCTCCTGCCAGGCCGCCGCCTCTCCCATCACGAATGTGACGTGTCGGTTCAGCGACCGATCCGCGGCCAGTCGCCGTCCCCGTTCCAGGACGTCGCCGTCGGTGTCGACGCCGACGCCCCGCGTCGCGACCGGGCCGGACACGCCCCCGGCCGCGACCGCCCGCAGCAACAGCTCACCCCAACCGCAGCCGAGATCGAGGACCCGCGCGCCGGGGCGGACGTCGAGTCGTTGCAGCAGCAACGCCGCGTGCTCCGGGGAGAGCGGAGTGTTCCAGCGCATCCGGGCGTGGCGGCTGACGGCGAGGTGGTCGGCTGACTGCATCCGTTGAGGGTGCCACGTCGTGATCGTCGGCATGCGCCGTGCCCGGGCCCCCCGCGTACGGCAGGATCGCAGGGGTGGACGCGCAGCGGCCGGGGCCGTTTCGACGGCCGACCCCGCAGGAGGTGGCGGCGGCGGCCGGCCGGGGCCTGGCCGACGTGATCGGCCCCGGCCTGCGCGTGCTGTTCTGCGGCTTCAACCCGGGTCTCTACTCCGCCGCCGTGGGGCTGCCCTTCGCCCGCCGGGGCAGCCGGTTCTGGCCGGCCCTGCACGGTGGCGGTTTCACCGACCGGGAGCTGTACCCGTGGGAATCTGACGAGTTGCTGCGCCAGGGGCTGGGCATCACCAGCCTGAGCAACCGGGCCACCGCGCGCGCCGACGAGCTGACCTCGGCCGAGCTGGTGGCCGGGGTGACGGGGTTGGCGGTGAAGGCCGAGCGGTACCGGCCGCGGTGGGTGGCGATTCTCGGGGTGACCGCGTACCGGATCGCCTTCGTCCGGCCGAAGGCCGGGCTGGGTCCGCAGCCGGATCGGCTGGGCCCGGCCCGGGTGTGGGTGCTGCCCAACCCCAGCGGGCTGAACGCGCACTTCCCGCTGCCGGCGTTGACCGCCGAGTTCGCCAGGCTGCGGCGCGAACTCGACCCCGGGTAGCCGTACCGGTGGATGTCGTTGTCGCACCGGTGCCGGCTCACCGCGACGTGGCGGGCATCGCGGCATGGAGGTCGGCGAGCGTCGCGACCGCCCAGCTGCCGACGGCGTCGGGGTACTCCGACTCGGCTCGCTCCGTCACGTCCTGGGCGGTGACCGACCACGACACCGGCCAGCGCGCGTCGATGTGTGAACGATCGGTCGGCGCCGAACGGATGACCTTCTGCGAGCCGGCCGCGAAGCGGCCCATACGGCGACGCAGGTACGCGATCGGAGGCGGTGCGGGACCGGTCATCTCGTCGACCGCGGCGTGGAGGCGGTCGAGCGTCTCACGGGTGAGCCGGGACGGATGCTGAAGCTGGTACGTGGCCACGGCGAAGAAGTGCGCGCGCATCCCCGCCTCCGGGTCGAGACTGGGCAGCACGCGGGTCTCGATCTCGAGCAGCTCGTGCAGCCGCGTCCAGCAGTCGCCGCTCGTCGGCACCGCGCCTCCGCACTCGGCGCAGCGGTCGGTGCGCGTCGGTCTCACAGGTGACCCTCCTCGCGGGTGAACCGCCGCCCGTCACTGCCGGCTCTCGTCCACGACCAGCCCGGCGAGCCCCTGGTAGTAGGGCTGCATCGCGGGGTGGTAGTCGTCGAACTCGGGCCGGGGTGAGCCGTCCCGGGAGGCGACGAGCATGTCCAGGTAGTACTCCCAGCCGGCGCCGACCTCGGCGATGCCCTCCACGCTCGTGAGGTGCTGGACGAACCGCAGCTCGGTGGTGCCGTCGGTCTCGGTGAGCGCCAGCTCCAGCCGCCAGGTGCCGTAGCTGTCGATGAGGGACACGGCGAGGCGTCGCTGCGGCTCGCACGCGTCGATGTGGACCTCGGACCAGGGCTGCTCCTCCTCGAAGGCCATCTGGAGCCGGATGGTCCGTCCGGGCGCGGCGTCGCCCTCCCACGGGCCGTACCAGCGGGCCGTGCGGTCCGACTCGGTCAGGCTGGCCCAGACGTCCGCCGCCGGGGCGCGGAAGGTCCGGGTGAGGACGAGGTCGTAGCCGGTGGCGGTGCGAAACAGGCGTCCGGCGGGCGTACGGGTCATGCCGTGTGCTCCCTTCGATGCTCCGCCGGGCCGCTGCCGCGGCGCTCTCGGCGGGTGCGATAGATCTCGGTTTCCAGCGCGTCGAGGTGCCGCTCCCACCTGTCGGCGCGGGCGAGCCCGGCGAGCCAGTCGGTCAGCGGGGCGAGCGGGCCGGGGTCGAGGCGGTAGATCCTGCGTCGGCCGACCAGCTCGTCGCGGACCAGCCCACTCTCGCGCAGCACCCGCAGGTGGCGGCTGATCGCGGGCCGGCTGATCACGAACCGCTGGGCGATGTCGCCGGCGGAGAGGGGTTCGTCGCGCAGCATGGTCAGGATGTGCCGTCGCACCGGGTCCGCGATTGCGGCGACCACCTCGTCCACACCGAAAGCGTAACCCATGGGTTACGGATCTGCTGACCCGCTGCGTCGATGGTGGGCACATGATCAGCTGTCCTGGCACTCTGTACGGCATGGCCACCCTGCTTCGCTCCCGGATGACCGACTGGACCGTCGCCGTACCCGTGCTCGCCGTGCTGGTGCTGCTCGTCACCTGGGGGCGGAGCCTGCCGGGGCCCGTCATCGTGGTGGTCGCGGTGCTGCTCGGCGGTGCGGTGCTCGCGGCCGTGCACCACGCGGAGGTGGTCGCCCACCGGGTGGGGGAGCCGTACGGCTCACTGGTGCTCGCCGTCGCGGTCACCGTGATCGAGGTGGCCCTCATCGTCACGCTGATGATCAGCGGACCGGAGAAGACCCAGTCGCTCGCCCGCGACACCGTCTTCGCCGCCGTCATGATCACCTGTAACGGCATCCTCGGCCTGTCCCTGCTGCTCGGGGCGCTGCGCCGGCGCGTCGCCGTGTTCAACCCGGAGGGCACCGGCGGTGCGCTGGCCACCGTGATCACCCTGGCCACGCTGAGTCTGGTCATCCCGACCTTCACCACGGCCCGGCCCGGCCCGGAGTTCAGCCCGGCCCAACTCGCCTTCGCCGCCGTCGCGTCGCTGGCCCTGTACGGGCTGTTCGTGCTCGTGCAGACCGGCCGGCACCGCGACTACTTCCTGCCGGTCGACAGCCAGGGCCGGGTGATCGACGCCGAGGAACACGCCAAACCGCCGACGACCCGCGCCGCGCTGATCAGCCTGGGGCTGCTGCTGGTGGCGTTGATCGCGGTGGTGGGCGACGCGAAGATCGTCTCGCCGACCATCGAGGCGGGTGTCGCGGCCGCGAACCTGCCGCACGCGTTCGTCGGTGTGATCATCGCCCTGCTGGTGCTGCTGCCGGAGACCCTCGCCGCCGCCCGCGCCGCGCGCCGCGACCGCGTCCAGATCAGCCTGAACCTCGCCCTCGGCTCCGCGATGGCAAGCATCGGCCTGACCATCCCGGCCATCGCCATCGCCTCGATCTGGCTGGACGGCCCCCTCCTGCTCGGCCTCGGCGGCACCCAACTCGCCCTGCTCGCGCTGACCGCCGTCACCGCGGTCCTCACCGTCGTGCCGGGCCGGGCCAACGTGCTGCAGGGCGGCGTACACCTGGTGCTGCTGGCCGCGTTCGTCTTCCTCGCCGCGAGCCCCTGACCGTCCGCCCGCCGGCTCAACCGGCGGGCGGCGGGTCGCCCGCGAGGCGGTCCGCGCGGGCGTTCAGGTAGCGCTGCTGCGCCAGGTTCGTCGAGCGCGCCGCCGCCATCCGGTACGCCTCCCGCGCCGCGACCCGCTCACCCACCCGCTCCCACAGGTGCGCGCGGGCGGCCGGCAGCCGGGGGTCGTCGGCCAGCCGCGCGTCGTCGGCCAGGTCGGCGAGCAGCGCCAACCCGGCCGACGTGCCCCGACTCATCGCCACCGCCACCGCGTGGTTGAGCGCCACCACCGGATTGTCGGAGATGCCCAGCAGCACCTCGTACAGGGCGGTGATCTGCGCCCAGTCGGTCTCCCGCGCGCTGGGTGCCTCGTCGTGCACGGCCGCGATGGCCGCCTGCACCCGGTACGCCCCGACGCCCCCGCGCGGCAGCGCCCCGGTGATCAGCTCGACCCCCTCGGCGATCTGGTCGGCCCGCCACCGGCTCCGGTCCTGCTCGGCCATCGGCACCAACTCGCCGTGCGGGCCGAGCCGCGCCGGCGCCCGCGCATCGGTGAGCAGCATCAACGCGAGCAGCCCGGTGACCTCGGGATCCTCGGGCAGCAGCCGGTGCACCAGGCGGGTCAACCGGATCGCCTCCGTGGTCAGGTCCGCGCGCAGCAACCCGGGGCCTGCCGTGCGGGCGTACCCCTCGGTGAAGATCAGGTACAGCACGTGCAGCACGGCGGCGAGCCGGTCGGCGCGCTCCGGGCCGGTCGGCGGCGCGAACCGCAGTCCACTGTCGCGGATCCGTTGCTTGCCCCGGCTGATCCGCCGGGTCATCGTCGCCTCCGGCACCAGGAACGCACGCGCCACCTCGGCGGTGCTCAGCCCGCCCACGGCGCGCAGCGTGAGCGCGATCTGCGACGCCGGCGACAGCGCCGGGTGGCAGCACAGGAAGAGCAGGATGAGCGTGTCGTCCGCGTCCGCCGGCTGCTGGTCAGCCGCCGGAGCGCGCCACTGCTCCGGCAGCACCCACCGGGCCACCGTGTCCTCCCGCCGTACCCGGGCCTGCTCCCGGCGCAGCAGGTCGGTCAGCCGGCGGGACGCGACGGTGATCAACCAGCCGCGTGGGTTGTCCGGTACGCCGTCGCGCGGCCAACCGCCCGCCGCCGCGATCAGCGCCTCCTGCACCGCGTCCTCGGCGGTGTCGAAGTGCCCGTAGCGTCGTACCAGCGCGCCGAGGACCTGCGGCGCCAGCTCGCGCAGCAGGTCCTCGACGGATCTCTCCGGCATCGGTCAGCCGGCCAGGTCCTCGATGCCCTCCAGCACCGGTCGCACGTCCACGTACCCGTCGGGTGCGCTGGGGTCGACAAGTCCGGCGGCGATCTCGGTGGCCCGGTCGAAGCTGGCGCACTCCACGATCGTGTAACCCGCCAGGACCTCCTGTGTCTCCGGGTACGGGCCGTCGGTGACCACGGGTGCGCCCTCGCGTACCCGCACCCGGCGCGCGTGCACGGGCTCGCTCAGGCCCTGGGCGTCCACCAACTCCCCGGACTCGGCCAGCGCCTGGTGAAAGGTCTCCATGTGCTTGTGCATCGCCGCGATCTGCTCGGCCGACATCGCGGGCCGGTCGGAAGCCCGCCCCGACAACACGTCGTAGTCCTGCTGGGAGCCGTACAGCAAAATCATGTACTTCACGGGTGTCTCCTCCTGTCTCTGGTACCGCCGCGGCACCGCTCACCAGAAACGTCGAAGCCCAACCCCCAACCCAGACAACCCCCACCCACCCAACCCGATTCGATCCGTTGATCATGAGGTTATAGCTCCGACACGCCGACGCGGGTGGCAATAACCTCATGATCAACGGGGGAGATGGGGGTGGTGGTTCGGCGGGGGCGACGCACGCGCGGCCGGTCGGGACGCCCACGGCCGGCAGCAGCGCTACGAGGCCGAGCGACACGGCGACCAGGGCGACACCTGGCAGCGCGGCCGCGAGGCCGGCGGCTGACGGTTCACTGCCCGTAGGAACGGCGGAGGCGGTCGTTGACCAGGTAGTTGAGCCGGTGCCGCAGGTACCCGAGTGTGCTCTCGCTCGGCACCTCCCCGTCGGTGGTGAGCGTCCACCGCAGGGCGCACTCCGGGCCGGGTGGGTGGGCGGCCAGGTCGAAACGGATCCGGTCCAGCGGCCGGTGCGGCCACAGCGACGACCAGATCAGCAGTACGGGCGCGTAGCCGGCCAGCACCCGCGGCGGCACCTCGTCGTCACGTAACTCCAACCAGGGCCGGCTACCGACCTCGTACGGGTCGCGCAGCGAACGCCACACGACGGGTGGCGGGGCCGGCTGACGGCGAAGGCGGCTGCCCAACTCGTGCATCACAGCCCTCCTCGCCCGGACGGCCGCACCCGGCCCCACCTTCATTCTGGCCGTACGGCACCGTGAACCATCCGCAGCCGGCGCACGTGAATCCGGTGACGGGCGTTTCGGGCACCTTGTCGGGGTACTACCAGCGCGAGCACGGATGTCTGGGGAGGCACAGTGGGCACACGGTCCGGACGCGACGCCCGGGGCCCGGTGGGGGCCCTGCTGATCGCCGCCCTGCTGTCGCTCGCCTGCGCCGGCGGGGGACTGGCCGAGCCGGAGGGTGAGCGCCCCGCGCCGAAGGGGTCGTCGGCGGCTCCGGCGCCGAGCACCACCCGGGCCGACAGCACCACGAGCGTGGCCGAGTTCAAGCAGGACGTCGCCGACGCGCAACAGATCGCGGAGCGGTACTGGGCGGCCCAGTTCAAGGAGTCCGGGCAGCGGTTCCAACCGATCCGACGGATCACCCCGTATCAGCGGGCGGGCGAGGTGACCTGCGGGGGCGAGCCGCTGCCCCGCAACAACGCCGTCTACTGCTCGCAGGGCGACTTCATCGCGTACGACGTCGCCTGGTCGGTGGCGGCGTTCCGCCAGGTCGGCGACGCGTTCGTGTTCTACCTGCTCGGCCACGAGTACGCCCACGGCGTCCAGGTGCGGCTCGGCATCAACTACAGCTTCACCATCCAGCAGGAGTTGCAGGCCGACTGCATGGCCGGCGCGTACCTCGGCGACTCGGTGCGCGCCAAGACCCTGACCCTGGCCGAGGGCGACCTCGACGAGTTCCGCGAGGGGCTGGCGGCCGTCGGCGACGACCCCGACCAGCCGTGGTTCGCGGAGGGCTCGCACGGCACCGCCGAGCAGCGCACCGACTCGTTCTTCCGGGGCTACGAGCGCTCCCTGGCGGCCTGCGACCTGGGCTGAGCGGGTTGCCGGGATCACGTCGGTGCGCATCGCGGCCACCAGCGGGGTTGCGGCCTGGCAGGATCGCCGGTGTCGGCCACGACCCTGGAGGATCCGCTGAGCAGCCACCACCCCGCCGCCGTGCTCTTCGACATGGACGGCACGCTTGTCGACAGCGAGAAGCTGTGGGACGTCGCGTTGGAGGAACTCGCCCGGGAGTACGGCGGGGAGCTGTCCGAGGACGCCCGGCGGGCGATCATCGGCACCAGCATGGCGGAGTCGATGCGGCTCCTGCACGACGACCTGGGGCAGCCCGAACGGGACCCGGAGATCAGCGCGGCGTGGATCAACGCCCGGATCCTGGAGTTGTTCCGCGGCGGCCTGCCCTGGCAGCCCGGCGCGTTCGAGCTGCTGCGTGCCGTCCGCGCGGCGCAGATCCCCACCGCGCTGGTCACCTCCAGCCCCCGGGCGCTCGTCGAGATCGCCCTGGACACCCTGGGCCGGGACAACTTCGACACGGTGGTCGCCGGCGACGAGGTCGTGGCGGCCAAACCGCACCCGGAGCCCTACCTGACCGCCGCCCGCCTGCTGGGTGTGCCGATCGAGCGGTGCGTGGCGATCGAGGACTCGCCGACCGGGGTGGCCAGCGCGCTCGCCTCCGGCGCGGCGGTGCTGGCCGTACCGGCGGAGGTGGCGCTCGCGCGCACTGCCGGCGTACACCAGGTGCAGAGCCTGACCGGCGTGGACCTGGAGCTGCTCGCGGCGCTGCTGGCCGACCGGGCCGCGGCGTAGCGAGAAAAAGGGGGCCCCGGCGTCCGCCGAGGCCCCCTTTTCCGTTCCTGCTCAGTCGTGGGCGATCGCGCCCAGGACGTTGATCCGGGCCGCCCGGATGGCCGGCAGCACCGCGGCCACCACGCCGATGATCGCGGCGAGACCGAGGAAGACACCCATCTGCCCCCAGGGCAGGATCAGGTCGGTGATGCCCTCGTCCTTGAGCGCCTCGACCACCGCGGCACCGAGGCCGGTGCCGACCGCCACGCCCAGCAGCGCGCCGAACACGGAGATCACCACCGCCTCCACGGTGATCATGCCCATCGTCTGGCCCCGACGCAGGCCGATCGCCCGCAACAGACCCAACTCGCGGGTCCGCTCCAGCACCGACAGCGCCAGGGTGTTGATGATGCCGAGCACGGCGATCACGATGGCCAGGGCCAACAGGATCTGGATCATCGTGAGCAGCCCGTCGAGCTGACCGGTCTGCTGCTTGATGAACGCGTCCCGGTCGGCCACCGACACCTCGGGGCTGTCCGCCAGCAACGTCTCCACCTGGGGCTGCACGTCGGCGACCCGGGCACCGGGGGCGAGCTGGATGAAGCCCTGGATGGGCTGCGGGATGGTGAAGTCCTTCGCGGCCTGCAGCGGCAACGTCACCGGGTTGGTCAGCTGCGACGACTCGTAGATGCCGCTGATCGTGTACGTCCGCACCTCACCCCGGGTGAGCTGCGCCTTGACCGTGGAACCCACCGACCAGCCACGCGAGGTGGCCGTGTCCGAGCTGGCCAGCATCTGGGTCGGCCCGAGCCGGTCGATGTCACCGGCGGTGGCCTTCGCCCCGAAGATCTGCCGCAGCGACGTGATGTCACTGCTCGCCGCGACCCAGGTGCTCTCGCCGTCGAGCTTCGCCATGTCGCCGTACTCGCCGTCGACAAGCTGCACGCCGGGCAGGGTCTTCGCCTTGTCCAGCACAGCCGGGTCGAAGCTCGGCGGACGCGGGCCACCCTGCTGACCGGAGATCACCAGCTCGGCCTTGATGGTGTCCTGGGCGAGCGCGCTGATGCTGCCCTTGGCCGAGTCGAGGATCACCGTGACGCCTGTGACAAGCGCGATGCCGACCATCAGCGCGGCGGCGGTGATCGCGGTGCGGCGCGGGTTGCGCCCGGAGTTGAGCCGGCCCAGCTTGCCCGGCACCGACCAGGAGAAGATCGCCCCGAGCAGGTTCACCACCGGCCGGCTGATCAGCGGGGTCAGCAGCGCCACACCGATGAAGGCGAACAGCACCCCACCGAGGATGGTGGGCAGCGTGCTGCCTCGGGCGTTGCCGCTGAGCCCGAGGAACAGCAGCACCGCGCCGATGCCGGTGACCACCGACCCGGTGATAGTGATCTTGGTCAGTGGCCGGTCCGGCGTGGCCACGTCCTGCATGGCCGCGATCGGCGGGATCCGCGCCGCCCGCAGCGCCGGCAGCAGGGCCGCCACCACAGTGATGACCAGGCCGACCGCGAACGAGCCGATCACCGCGGCCGCCGGCACGCCGATCCCGGCCAGGGTCAGGCCACCGGCCAGCTTGCCGAAGAGGAACGCCAGCAGCGCCCCCACCCCGATGCCGGCAGCGAGACCGAGCACCGAGGCGATCAGCCCCACCGCGATGGCCTCCAACACCACCGAGCCGATGATCTGCCGCCCGCTGGCCCCGATGGCGCGCATCAACGCCAACTCCCGGGTGCGCTGCGCGACGATGATCGAGAAGGTGTTGAGGATCAGGAACGTGCCGACCAGCAACGCCACCGCGGCGAAGCCGAGCAGGATCTTGTTGAAGAAGGACAGGCCCTCCTTCAGGCTGGCCGACGCGTCCGCGGCGACCTGCTTGCCGGTCTTCACCTCGAAGTCCGGGCCCAGGGAGCGGGCCACGTCGTCACGAAGCCTCTCGTCGGAGACCCCGCCGGCGGCGCTCACGGTGACGCTGCTGAACGTGTCCGGCTGGCCGAGCATCAGCCGCTGCGCCACCGGCGTGGTGAAGAAGACCTCGTTCACCCCGCCGATCGAGTCCCGGTCACCGCTGTAACCCATGATGCCGACCAGGGTGAAGTCGCGCTTCTTCGACTCGAACGCGGTGAGCACGCCGACCTTCTGGCCGACCTGCACCTTCGCCGTCGTGGCCAACGCCTTGTTGAGCACGATCTCGTCCTCGGCCTGCGGCGCGCGCCCCTCCCGCAACCGCATCAGCTCGCTCTCGCCGATCCAGTTCTCGCCCAACTGGGGCGGGCCGAACGACGTGATCACCTTGCCGTTGCTGCCGATCACGCGAGCGCCGTCGGCGTTGACGATGCCGGTCGCCGAGGCCACCCCCGGCACCTGCTTGACCCGTTCCACCACGGCGGCGGGCAGCGGGGCGTTCGTCTGCTCGCCCTCCATCTCGCTGAGCTCCACCTTCGGTTTCGCCGCGACGTTCACGTCGATCTCGGAGAAGCCGTCGGCGAAGACGGAGTCGAACGAACGGCCCAGCGTGTCGGTCAACACGAAGGCGCCGGAGACGAACATCACCCCGAGCACCACCGCCAGACCGGACAGGATCAGCCGGACCTTGCGGGCCAGCAGACTCTTCAGTGTCGCCCGGAACATCAGTTGCCCACCTCGGCCGGAGTGTCCAGCTTCTTCATGGTGTCCAGCACCGTGTCGGCGGTCGGCTCGATCAACTCCGAGACGATCTGCCCGTCGGCGAGGAAGACCACCCGGTCGGCGTACGCGGCGGCGGTCGGGTCGTGGGTGACCATCACGATCGTCTGGCCGTGCTCACGGACCGAGCTCCGCAGGAAGTTGAGCACCTCCGCGCCGGAGCGCGAGTCCAGGTTGCCGGTCGGCTCGTCCGCGAAGATCACCTCCGGGCGGGAGACCAGGGCACGCGCGCACGCCACCCGCTGCTGCTGCCCACCGGAGAGCTGCGCCGGCCGGTGGTCCAGCCGGTCCTTCAGACCAACCGTGGTGATCACCGTGTCGTACCAGGCCGGATCCGGCTTGCGGCCGGCGATCGACAACGGCAGCAGGATGTTCTCCTTGGCGGTCAACGTGGGCAGCAGGTTGAACTGCTGGAAGATGAAGCCCACCTTGTCGCGGCGCAGCTTCGTCAACCCCGCGTCGCCCAGCCCGGTGACCGTCGTCTCACCGATCGCCACCGTCCCCCGGGTCACCGAGTCCAGGCCGGCCAGGCAGTGCATCAGCGTCGACTTACCCGAACCCGACGGCCCCATGATCGCGGTGAACCGGCCACGTTCGAACTCGGCGCTGACCCCCCGCAGCGCGACGACCTGGGCCTCGCCGCTGCCGTACACCTTCCACACGTCGTTCGCCCGGGCCGCGGCCTGCGCCTGCTGGCCTACCGTCGCGGTCACGTCATCTACCTCTTCCGTCTGTCCGTCTTCCCACGCCGCCCCCCGATGGTCCGGCGTGACTGTTCCATCATCGGCGCTGCTCACGCCCGTTCCGTCCGCCCCTGGGGGGACCCGGCGCGGATTTCCCGCTGCGGGTGGCCCCCGATGTCGGATCAGGGTTGCCCCTGACCCGACGACCGATCGACAGACGACCGGCGACAGCGCCGACACCGACACTGCCCCCTGACGTCACAGGAGGGTCAACCGCGCCGAGCCGTCTCCGGTCACGGTAGGTGACCACGGCAACCGCGCCGTCCCCCCGCGGAGGGATTCTCGAGTACGCCGGGTGGGGTAGCCGCCGGCCGCCGGCTACGCCCTGGGGCGGATCAGACCCGACTCGTACGCCAGCACCACGGCCTGCACCCGGTCCCGTAGGCGCAGCTTCGTCAGCAGACGCCCGACGTGGGTCTTCACGGTGGTTTCGCTCACCGACAGCACCGCCGCGATCTCGGCGTTGGACAACCCCCGGGCCACCTGCACCAGCACCTCGCGTTCCCGGTCGGTGAGAGTGTCGAGCACCGGCGCGGGCGTCGCCGCCGGATCGGGCAGCAGGTCGGCGAAGCGCTCCAGCAGCCGCCGCAGGATCCGCGGCGCGACCACCGCGTCCCCGCCGGCCACCGTGCGGATCGCCGCGATCAGCTCCTCGGCGGGCACGTCCTTGGCCAGGAACCCGCTGGCGCCCGCGCGCAGCGCCCCCACCACGTACTCGTCCAGGTCGAACGTGGTGAGCACCAACACCCGCACCGGCAGCCGGGAGTCGACGATGGCCCGGGTCGCCGCCACCCCGTCCATCCGGGGCATCCGGATGTCCATCAGCACAACGTCGGGCAGCAGCCGCCGGGACAGCTCCACCGCCTCCACACCGTCGCCGGCCTCGGCCACCACGTCCAGGTCGCCCTCGGCCCCCAGCACCATCCGGAAGCCGGTACGCAGCAGCGGCTGGTCGTCGGCGAGCAGGATCCGCACCGGCCGCGCCGAGGCCACCCGATCCGTCATCTCGTCTCCCGTTCCGCCGACGTGGTGCCCGCACCGCCCATCCTCGCGTACGGCGGACGGTGCGTCGCGGACCACGGTAGAGGCCACCCCGCCGCGGTGTCCCCACCGAAGCGACACCGCTTCGGTCGGGTCCGCCCAGCGGGCCGCACAGCCCGCGGACGGGGTCAGCGACCGGCCGGACACACCGCGCCGGGCGCGAGCGGCCCGCCGCGGGTCGTCACTCGTCGGCGCCGGGCACCACCGGCGCGGACCGGGCGTCGCGCAGCGGATCAGCGGTCGCCGCCGCCACCGGGAACGGCGGCGGGGTGCCGCCGAAGCTCGGGCACAGCGCCTGGTGACTGCACCAGTCACACAGCCGGCTTGGCCGGGGCCGGAAATCCTGCCGAACGGTGGCCTGCTCGATCGCGCGCCACAGCGCCACCACCGTGCGCTCGAAGCGGACCAGCTCGTCGGCGTCCGGCGTGTAGTCCAACACCTCGGCGTCGCGCAGGTAGAGCAACCGCAACACCCGGGGCACCACCCCCCGGGTGCGCCACAACACCAGGGCGTAGAACTTCAACTGGAACAGCGCCCGCGCCTCGAACGCCTCCCGTGGCGCGCCCCCGGTCTTGTAGTCGACCACCCGCAGCGCGCCGTCCGGGGCGACGTCGAGCCGGTCGAGGTAACCCCGGATCAACAACTCGTCGTCGACCACCGCCGAGATCAGGCTCTCCCGCTCGGCCGGCTCCAGCCGGGTCGGGTCCTCCACCGCGAAGTAGCCCTCCAAGAGCCCCGCGGCCGAGCGCAGGAACTCCACCGGCCCGGCCGGCTCCGCGCCGTCGAAGATCCCGGCCAACTCCGGCTGCTCGGTCACCAGCCGGTCCCACTGGGGGGCCACCAGGTCGCCGGCCGCCGCCGGCGTGCGGCCCGGCGCGGGCAGGTCGAACAGACGCTCCAGCACCGCGTGCACGAGCGTGCCCCGGGCCTGCTCGATCGTGGTGCGCTCGGGCAGCCGGTCGATGCTGCGCAACCGGTAGAGCAGCGGGCAGGTCTTGAAATCCGCCGCCCGCGACGGCGACAGCGAGGCCCGCACCGTCGGCGGCGCCTGCGCCGGGGAGGAGGACTGGGAGGTGGTGACCGGTTCCGCCGTCATGTCGGCAAAGGTTAGGGCACCGGTGTGACACCGACCGCCGGCCGCCCCGTACGGCGACGGTCCGTAGCATCGTGGCGATGGAGCAGACATCCCGGCCGCCGCGCCGACCCGACCGGCGTCTCGGCCTGAACGTCGGCCGGGTGTTCGGGGTGCCGCTGCACCTCAACGGCTCCATGGTCCTGTTCGCGGTGCTCATCGCCGTCCTGTACGCCGAATTCGCCCGCCGACAGCTCGACCTGCCGCAGCTCAGCGGCTACCTGATCGGCTTCGGGTTCGTGGTGTCGTTGCTCGGCTCGGTGCTGCTGCACGAGCTGGGCCACGCCCTCACCGCCCGCCGGTACGGCATCGGTGTGCGCGGAATCACCCTGGAGCTGCTCGGCGGCTACACCGAGATGGACCGCGACGCCCCGTCCCCCCGCGTCGACCTGCTGGTCTCGCTGGCCGGCCCGGCGGTGTCCGCGGTGCTCGGCGTCCTCGCGGTCGCCGCCACCCTCGCCCTGCCCGAGCGGACGGTGGCACACCAACTCGCCTTCCAACTCGCGGTCAGCAACGTCATCGTCGCGCTGTTCAACAGTCTGCCCGGGCTGCCGCTCGACGGCGGCCGGGCGCTGCGCGCCGCCGTGTGGGGGCTGACCCACGACCGGCACCTCGGCACCGAGGTCGCCGGCTGGGCCGGCCGGATCGTCGCGGTCGCCACCGCCGCCCTGGTCGGGCTCCTCACCGTGGCCGACTACCTGTCGCCGCTGGCGCTGCCGCTGATGCTGCTGGTCGCCGTCACCCTGTGGCGGGGCGCCGGGCAGGCCATCCGGGCCGCCCGGGTCAGCCGCCGGTTCCCGCTGATCGACCTCTCTGAGCTGGCCCGCCCGGTCTGGCCGGTGGCCACCGGAACACCCCTGGCCGAGGCCCAGCGTCGACGCGCCGAAGGCGGCCAGCCCGCCTCGGCCCTGCTGGTCACCGACTCCACCGGACGGCCGGTGGCGCTCGTCGACCCGGCCGCCGCCGACGCGGTGCCCGTCGACCGCCGACCATGGCTGGCCGTGGACGCCGTCGCCCGAGCACTGGGCACACTTCCCGCGCTGGCCGTCGGCTGGGACGGCGAGCGGGTGATGGAGGCCGTACAGACCCACCCGGGCGCGCAGTACGTGGTGACGTCAGGCGAAGATGTCGTCGGCATTCTGCACATCGCGGACCTTGCACAGCTCCTCGAACCCAACCGGAAGATGACACCGTGACCGCAACTCCCTCCACCGTCGGAGCCGACCCCACCACCCCGGCGCTGACACCCGTGCACCGTGGGCCGTTCCGGCCCGGCGACCGGGTTCAGCTGACCGACCCCAAGGGGCGGATGCACACCGTGACGCTGGAGCCCGGCAAGGAGTTCCACACCCACCGCGGCATCCTGGCGCACGACACGCTGATCGGGCTCCCCGACGGCAGCGTCGTGACCACCGCCGGTGGCGGCACCGCGTTCCTCGCGCTGCGGCCCCTCCTGTCGGACTATGTGCTGTCCATGCCGCGCGGCGCGCAGGTGATCTACCCGAAGGACTCGGCGCAGATCGTCGCGATGGGTGACATCTTCCCCGGCGCGAAGGTCCTCGAGGCCGGCGCCGGCTCCGGCGCGCTGAGCTGCTCCCTGCTACGGGCCGTCGGCACCGAGGGTGAGCTGCACTCGTTCGAGCTGCGCGACGACTTCGCCCAGATCGCCAAGCGCAACGTCGAGGCGTTCTTCAACGGTCCGCACCCGTCGTGGCACCTGCACGTCGGCGACGTCGCGCAGTGCCAGGAGACCGGCTTCGACCGGATCATCCTGGACATGCTGACCCCCTGGGAAACCCTCGACATGGTCGAGCGGGCGCTGGTCCCCGGCGGAGTGTTCATCGGCTACGTCGCCACCACGCCGCAGCTGTCCGAGCTGGTGGAGGCGCTCCGCGAGCGCGGCGGCTGGACCGAGCCGCGCGCCTGGGAGTCCCTGGTGCGCGACTGGCACGCCGAGGGCCTCGCCGTCCGGCCCGACCACCGGATGATCGCGCACACCGCGTTCCTGGTGTCCGCCCGCAAGCTGGCCCCCGGGGTCACCGCGCCGCCGCGTCGCCGCAAGCCCAGCAAGGGCACCGAGGCGTACGCGCAGCGCCGCCAGGATCTGCGCGCGGCGGAGGCGGCCCGCCAGGCCGCCGCCCTGGCCGCGGACGCGCAGTCCGACGGTACGGGGGAGATGGACAGGCCGTGACCATCGAGCTGGCCGGCGGCATCGCCGAGCAGGGGGAGGCGCTGGTATGAGCCGACCGGGCTACGGCGGCGGTGACCTCCCCGCGGTCTTTCCCGACTGGTCGCCCTACCAGGATCTGGAATCGGCGGCGCGGGCCTATCTGCGTGACCCGGACGTCGCCCTGGAGGCGCTCGGCGGCGTGCTGCGCGGCGCGTCGGTGCTCGGCTTCACCCTGGAACGCTTCGTCAACGAGGTCAACGGCGTGTGGCAGGAGGTCGTCGTCTGCGACGGCAGCCGACTGATCCTCTGGCACGGCGAGGACGTGCCGCCGGAGGAGGGCCCACCGGGCTCGATGACCTCGTCGTTGCGGGTCGTGCCGGTCTCCACCGTCACCGAGGTCGGCTGCCGGAGGCGGCTCAACCGCGCCGACAGCGGCGAGATCAGGGTCGACAGCATCGACGTCTACCTGCTGCTCACCTCACTGGACGAGGCGCCACCGAGCGAGGAGATGGTGGGCACCCCACGGCACGACGCGCTGCGCTTCGGCAAGACCCTCGACGACGGCGGGGCCGGGCAGATCGCCCGGTTGGAGGAATTCGCGCGGCTGGTCGCCTCGGTGGTCGGCCGACCGATGCTCTGAGACGTGACCCATCCGGACCCGGCCGGGCCACGTGGCCCGGCCGGCGGGTGGCTCAGTCTTCCTCGGCGTCCGGACCGGCGACCTCGACGCCGTCGCCGCGCACCACGTGAATGCAGTCGCCCGGGCACTCCTTCGCGGAGTCGATCACCTCGAGCCGCAGGTGCTCGGGCACGTCGACGCGGCTGCCCGGCGCCGCCAGCAGCTCACCGTCGGCGCCCTTGACGTACGCCAGACCGTCGATGTCGAACTCGAAAACCTCCGGTGCGTACTGCACGCAGAGCCCATCACCCGTGCACAGATCCTGGTCCACCCAGACCTGTAGCTGATCGGTCGCGACCTCGGTCACCGGCGCACCCCCCATGTTCTCCCGTCCTACACTCCGACGGTACCCGAACGCCGGTAACCGCCCGTCAGGCCACCCTTGGCGATCAAGGTTCGGTGACGAGGGTGTTGCGTGGGACCGAATCGGCCTCATAGCGGCTAGTGTTAGGGCAGAACGTTCAAGCCCCCCGGGGAGGTGGGACGTGGCAGCACGCAGCGACGACGCGGACTCGCGCGCCGCACGGTGGGAGAAGGAAGCCCACGATCTCTCCACGCAGGTCGCGTTCCTTCAGGAGGAACTCGCTCTGGTGCGGCGTAAGTTGACCGAAAGCCCCCGACACGTCCGGCAGCTCGAAGAGCGGCTGGCGGCCACCCAGGCACAGTTGGCGCGGCTGACCGAGAACAACGACCGGCTGGTGAGCACCCTCAAGGAGGCTCGCACGCAGATCGTGACGCTCAAGGAGGAGATCGACCGGCTCGCGCAACCGCCGAGTGGCTATGGCGTCTTCCTGGCAAAGCACGACGACGGCTCGGTGGACGTCTTCACCGGCGGTCGCAAGCTACGGGTCGCGGTCTCACCCTCGCTGGACGTGGGTGACCTGCTCCGTGGCCAGGAGGTCCTGCTCAACGACGCGCTCAACATCGTCGACGCGTTCGGCTATGAGCGGGTCGGCGAGGTCGTGATGCTCAAGGAGATCCTGGAGGGACCCAACGGCGGGCCGGGTGACCGGGCGCTCGTGGTCTCACACTCCGACGAGGAGCGCATCGTGCACCTCGCCGAGACCCTCATCGGCTCCGCGATCCGGGCCGGCGACTCGCTCATGATCGAGCCCCGCTCGGCGTACGCGTACGAGCGGATCCCGAAGAGTGAGGTCGAGGAGCTGGTCCTGGAGGAGGTGCCCGACGTCGACTACGGCGACATCGGTGGCCTTCAGTCGCAGATCGAACAGATCCGCGACGCGGTGGAGTTGCCCTTCCTGCACGCGGACCTGTTCCGTGAGCACCAGCTCCGCCCGCCCAAGGGCATCCTGCTCTACGGCCCGCCCGGCTGTGGCAAGACGCTCATCGCCAAGGCGGTGGCCAACTCGCTGGCCAAGAAGATCGCCGAACGGCAGGGCAAGGAGAAGCACACGAGCTTCTTCCTCAACATCAAGGGCCCCGAGCTGCTCAACAAGTACGTCGGCGAGACCGAGCGCCACATCCGGCTGATCTTCCAACGGGCACGGGAGAAGGCCGGCGAGGGCACCCCGGTGATCGTGTTCTTCGACGAGATGGACTCGATCTTCCGGACCCGTGGCTCCGGTGTCTCCTCCGATGTGGAGAACACCATCGTCCCGCAGCTGCTCAGCGAGATCGACGGCGTGGAGGGGCTGGAGAACGTCATCGTCATCGGCGCCTCCAACCGGGAAGACATGATCGACCCGGCGATCCTGCGCCCCGGTCGTCTCGACGTGAAAATCAAGATCGAGCGACCGGACGCCGAAGCGGCAAAGGACATCTTCTCCAAGTACATCCTCTCCGGGCTGCCCCTGCACCCGGACGACCTGGCCGAGCACGGGGCCGACCCCCAGGCCACCGTCGCGGCCATGATCGACGCCGTGGTGCTGCGGATGTACTCGGAGACCGAGGAAAACCGCTTCCTCGAAGTCACCTACGCCAACGGGGACAAGGAAGTCCTCTACTTCAAGGACTTCAACTCCGGCGCGATGATCCAGAACATCGTCGACCGGAGCAAGAAGATGGCCATCAAGGAGTTCCTCACCTCCGGCCGCAAGGGGCTGCGACTGCAGCACCTGCTCGACGCCTGCGTCGACGAGTTCCGCGAGAACGAGGACCTCCCCAACACCACGAACCCCGACGACTGGGCGCGCATCTCCGGCAAGAAGGGCGAGCGGATCGTCTACATCCGCACGCTCGTCTCCGGTGGCAAGGGCGCCGAGGCCGGCCGGTCCATCGAGACCGCCAGCAACACCGGCCAGTACCTCTGACCGCCAGCGGCGGCACCGGACCTCGTCCGGTGCCGCCGCTGCGTGCGTCCCACCAGCGCGTCCGGGCCCCGCGATCCGGCCGCGCCACCCCCGCGGCACACCGTGGCTCGTCGTGGCCGACCCGGGCCCTCAGCAGGCCATCGACGCACATCCACGGGATCAACGGCCGCCGTACGCCGGCCGCGCGTGCTGCCCACCCGGACCCGCCACGGCACGGTAGCCGCGCCGCGCCGACCGGCAGGGCCGCGCGGTAGGCCACCGCGCAGACTAGTCTCGATGGTGTGAGCGGCGGGTACGCCGGCTCCAGGGGCGAGCGAAGCGAGTGGTCGCATGACGGTACGTCGGATCATGGGCACCGAAGTCGAGTACGGCATCTCCGTGCCCGGACAGGCCGGAGCCAACCCGATGGTCACCTCATCACAGGTGGTCAACGCCTACGGGGCACGCCCCGAGCTCAACCGGGGTGGTCGAGCCCGCTGGGATTACGAGGAAGAGTCGCCGCTGCGCGACGCCCGCGGATTCACCTACTCCGGGGCCGCCTACGACCCCGCCGAGGCCCTCGCGGACGAGGACCTCGGCCTCGCCAACGTGATACTCACCAACGGGGCCCGTCTCTACGTCGACCACGCCCACCCCGAATACTCCACCCCGGAGGTCACCACCCCCCGCGACATCGTGCGCTGGGACAAGGCCGGTGAGCGGGTGATGGCCGAGGCGTCCCGCCGGGCCGCCACCATCCCGGGCAGCCAGCCGATCCGCCTCTACAAGAACAACACCGACAACAAGGGCGCCAGCTACGGCGCCCACGAAAACTACCTGATGCGCCGGCAGACCCCGTTCGCCGACATCGTGTCGTACCTGACGCCGTTCTTCGTCACCCGCCAGATCGTCTGCGGCGCGGGCCGGGTCGGCATCGGCCAGGACGGCGGTCAGAGCGGCTTCCAGATCTCCCAGCGCGCCGACTTCTTCGAGGTCGAGGTGGGCCTGGAGACCACCCTCAAGCGGCCCATCATCAACACCCGCGACGAGCCGCACGCCGACGCCGACAAGTACCGCCGCCTGCACGTGATCATCGGCGACGCCAACCTCTCCGAGATCTCCACCTACCTCAAGGTCGGCACCACGGCGCTGATCCTCAACATGATCGAGGAGAAGGCGCTCGGCGCCGACCTCGGCATCGCCGACCCGGTCAGCGAGTTGCGGGCGGTCAGCCACGATCCCGGCCTGGCACACCTCATGCGACTGCGCGACGGTCGCCGGCTCACCGCACTGGACCTGCAATGGGCGTACCTGGAACGGGCCCGGTCCTTTGTCGACGACCGCTACGGCACCGACGCCGACGAGCAGACCGTCGACGTGCTCGACCGCTGGGAGAGCGTGCTGGACCGGCTCGGCCGGGACCCGATGCTCTGCGCCGACGAGCTGGACTGGGTGGCCAAGCTGCGGCTGCTCGAGGGTTACCGGGAGCGCGAGAAGCTCGGCTGGGGCTCGCACAAGCTGCAACTCGTCGACCTGCAGTATTCCGACGTCCGGCCGGAGAAGGGCCTCTACCACCGCCTGGTCACCCGAAAGGCGATGAAGACGCTGCTCACCGACGACGAGACGCGCACCGCGATGACCGAGCCGCCGGAGGACACCCGGGCCTACTTCCGGGGCCGCTGCCTGGCCCAGTACGCGTCCGAGGTCGTCGCCGCGAGCTGGGACTCGGTGATCTTCGACGTGGGCCGCGAGTCGCTCGTCCGGGTGCCGATGATGGAGCCGGAGCGGGGCACGCGGGCGCATGTCGGAGCGTTGTTCGACCGCTGCGCCAGCGCGAAGGATCTGCTGGAGACGTTGACCGGCGGCTGAACGCACGTCCTAATGCCCGCCGCGTGCCGCAAGCCGGCGCGCGGCGGGCTTTTCGTCGCCCGCGCGAGGTAAGTTCATCGCAGACGATCGTGGAGGAGGCAGCAATGGCCACTCATGACAGCGGCGGCCAGTCGCAGTCCGGCAAGTCCCGTCAGGGCGAGGAAATCGAGGACGTCACCACCGAGGCCAACCCCGAGGTGGCCGAGCGGCACGCCGAGATCACCGAGGACGTCGACGACCTCCTCGACGAGATCGACTCCGTCCTCGAAGAAAACGCAGAGGAGTTCGTGAGGGGTTATGTACAAAAAGGAGGTGAATAAAGGCATATGTCCGTTTTGCCGGGCTCCCCGGACAAGGCGTGCCCGCAGTGCAAGAGGGTGCTGCCCAGCACGGACTTCCACCGAGACCGTCGCCGGGTAGACGGTCTCGCCTTCTACTGCAAAGCCTGTGCCGCTCTCCGGTCCGCGGCGAGCCGGCGTAAGCGGGGCATCGCCCCGCAGCGACGGTCGCCCACACCGGTCGGCGAGGGTCTCAAGTGGTGTCCGGACTGCGAGGAGATCAAGCCGCTGGAGGATTTCCCCACCACCACGACCAGGGCCAGCGGCCGGCACAGCTACTGCGAACCCTGCCATAATGCCCGTGGCAAGGAGACCGCTCAGCGGCTGTACGGGGGTAACCGCGAGTACCACCTGCGGCGGCGGTACGGCGTCGGGGAGAAGGAGTTTCAGGAGCTCCTGGCCGAGCAGGGCGGGGTCTGCGCGATCTGCGGCGGCGCGGACCCGCAACATCTGGACCACGATCATCGCACCGGATGGGTGCGCGGGATACTCTGCTTCAACTGCAACGGTGGTCTTGGCCAGTTCCGTGACAGTCCCATGAGGCTGGCCAGGGCATTCACGTACCTGAGAGGAACCACGTGGCAGCGGGCTTTGATCCATCCGGGCGTCTACCAGATGTGTTCACCAACGCGGGGACGTCCTCCTTCACGACGTTCCTGAGTCGGGTGGCCCCCGAGATGCTGCCCGGCCGGCGGCCGTTGCCGCCGGGCATGGCAGCGGACCTGGCGCCGCACGCGACCACCATCGTGGCCATCTCGGCCGCCGGTGGCGTCGTGATGGCCGGCGACCGGCGGGCCACCATGGGCAACCTGATCGCCCAGCGTGACATCGAGAAGGTGCACCCGGCCGACGCGTACTCCCTGGTGGGTATCGCCGGCACGGCGGGCATCGGGATCGAGCTGATGCGACTGTTCCAGGTGGAGCTGGAGCACTACGAGAAGATCGAGGGCGCGATGCTCTCGCTCGACGGCAAGGCCAACCGGTTGGCGTCGATGATCCGCGGCAACCTGGGCGCGGCCATGCAGGGCCTGGCCGTGGTGCCGCTGTTCGCCGGCTTCGACCTGGCCGCCGCCGATCCGGCGCGGGCCGGTCGGATCTTCAGCTTCGACGTGACCGGCGGTCCGTACGAGGAGACCGGCTACGACGCGATCGGCTCCGGCTCGCTGTTCGCGAAGTCGGCGCTGAAGAAGCGGTTCCGCGCCGGAGTGTCGATCGACGACGCCACCCGTCTCGCGGTCGAGGCGCTGTACGACGCGGCCGACGACGACACCGCGACCGGCGGACCGGATCTGACCCGTCGGATCTATCCGGTGGTGATGACCGCTACCGCCGAGGGCACCCGCCGGTTGACCGACGCCGAGACGGCGGCGATCGCCGAGGGCGTGGTCGCCGGTCGGATGGAGAACCCGGGCGGTTGAGCCCCGTCCACCCCCACCAGTCAGCAGTCGTCAGCACCGCGCCGTAAGGAGAACCGCCGCCGTGGCCATGCAGTTCTACGCCTCGCCCGAACAGATCATGCGCGACCGCTCCGAGTTGGCCCGCAAGGGCATCGCTCGGGGGCGCAGCGCGGTGGTCCTCAGCTATTCCGGCGGGGTGCTCTTCGTCGCGGAGAACCTCTCCAGCGCCCTGCACAAGGTCAGCGAGATCTACGACCGGATCGGGTTCGCCGCGGTCGGTCGGTACAACGAGTTCGAGAATCTGCGCCGGGCCGGCGTGCGGATGGCCGACCTGAACGGGCTCAGCTACGACCGGCGTGATGTCACCGGGCGGGCCCTGGCCAACGCGTTCGCGCAGACGCTCGGTGCGATCTTCACCGAGCAGTCGAAGCCGTTCGAGGTGGAGATCTGCGTGGCGGAGGTCGGGGCGACCGCGGACGATGACGAGTTGTACCGGTTGACGTACGACGGCTCGGTCAACGACGAGCCGGGGCGGATGGCCATGGGTGGCCAGGCCGAGGCGATCACCGGTGTGTTGAAGTCCCAGCACCGTGCGGACATGTCCCTCGCCGAGGCGGCCCGGGTGGCGGTGCGGGCGTTGAGCACGGTTGGTGGTGAGGGTGGCGCGGCCCGGACGATCGCCGCCAACCAGTTGGAGGTGGCGGTGTTGGACCGTCACCGGGTGGGGCGTACGTTCCGCCGGATCACCGGTGCGGCGCTGACCGCGTTGCTGGACGGCGACGTGTCGGCCGAGCAGCCGGCGGAGGCGGGTGGCCCGGACACTCCGGCGCAGCCCACCACCGAGTCGCACAAGCCGACGACGTCGGCGGCGTCCGCGGACCTGGAGGACAAGCCGGCGGACGGCAAGTAACACCTGTCGGATTGCGGTGGGCGGCCGGGTGTCAGGGCCGCCCACCGCAGCATGTCCAGCGCCTGCGGTGTGGCCGGGTCATCCCCGCGCGCCGTGGGTCGGTCCGACCACGATGCGCGGGGGTGCGGCCCGGATCAGACCCCTCCGGTCACTCCCGGCGCGGCGGCCTCGAAGGCCGGGGCGTGGGTGGGTGCTGCCGGGCGGGTGGCGCGGGTGCGCAGCAGCACGGCCATCACGGCGGCGACCACGACGGAGCCGATGGCGTAGCCGAGCTCGACTCGCAGCGCGGTGGAGACCGGGGCGAGCGTCGCGACGACGAGGGCGGCCACGCCGATGGCCCAGGCGAGTGCCTGTGCCCGGTGCCGGTTGAGGGCCAGCAGCGCCTGGCCGAGCACCATCGCCCACAGGTAGGCGAGGGTGGCGACGGCGAGCCACGCGAAGTCGGCGTGGCCGAGGACGCCGGGAGCGTCGAACAGGATCTGCACCAGCCGTGGGCCGAGGAGCACGGCGAGGACGGCGCCGGTGAGGCCGAGCGCGCTGACGATGCCCAGGGCGCGGCGCAGCAGGCTGTGGAACCCGGTGAGGTCGCCGGTGCTGGCCGAGGTGGAGAGGCCGGGCAGCAGCGATGCCTGCAACGAGGCGAAGACGAACAGCGGGATCCGGACCAGCACCAGCGCGGAGAGCAGCGCGCCGGCGGTCGCCTCGTCGGATGGGTCCAGCACCTTGACGTTGATCACGCCGATGTTGACCACGACCTGGGCGAGCAGGCTGGAGGCGGTGAGGAGGCCGAGGCCCCTCAGCAGGGTCGCCCAGGCGACGGGGGTGCCGCCGCCGACGGCGCGCAGGACCGGTGGTGCGGTGAGGATGGCGCCGGCGACGGGAGCGATGACGAGCACCGCGCCGTACCAGACGGGGTTGGTGACGCCGTTGAGGCCGAGGACGGTGACGAGCACGATCCGCAGACCGCCGTCGATGCCGAGTTGGGTGCCGTACCAGGGGAACAGTTGCAGGCCGGAGAGGATGCCGCGGGTGGTGTGGGCGACGGCGAGTCCGGCCAGCGCGCCGATCAGGACGGTGACCATGGTGCCGTCGCCGGCGAAGAGCCGGTCGGCGAGCGTCTCCCGGAAGACGATGATCAGCGCGACCACGGCGGCGAGCAGGCCTGCGGCCAGGGCCGCCCCCCGGGCCAGTACCGGCCCGGGGGGGAGGCCCTGGCTGTGCCGTGCGGCGACGAGTCGGGCGACCTCCTGCTCGACAGGCATGAACAGGCCGATGCCGAGGGTGAAGACGATCGTCCAGAGCACGGAGAGGGAGTTGTAGTCCGCCTCGGTGAGACTGTGCCCGGCGACCGCCAGGTGGACGTAGGAGGCGAGCCCCAGCAGGGCGAGGCCGGCGCCGACGGCGACGGTGCCCGGTGGGACCAGACTCAGGAGCCGGCGGATCACCGGCGAATGAGCGCCAACGTGAGGACGGCGAACGCGCGGCCGAGGTAGATCATGGCCTTGGCGGGGGAGTGGCTGGGGGTGCCCGCCATCCGCTTGCGCATGGCGACCGGCACCTGGCGGATGGTGTAGCCGCGTCGGGCCGTGTGCACGAGCGTCTCCACGGTGTCGCCCAGGTATTCGACCGGGTACCAGGTGGCGAACATGTCGATCACTCGACGGTTGGCGGCCCGGAACCCGGAGGTGGTGTCGGTGAGCTTGGTGCGTGCGACGCGGGACAGCACGCCGGAGAGCATGACCATGGCCCAGCGGCGGGGGCCGCGGACGTTGTAGTCACCCTCGCCGGCGAACCGGGCGCCGATCACCAGGTCGGTCTCGTCGAGCAGGTCGACGAGCTTCGGCACGTACCGGGGGTCGTGTTGGCCGTCCGCGTCGATCTGGATGGCGACGTCGTAGTCGTGGTCGCGCGCGTAGCGGTAGCCCACCCGCATGGCGCCGCCGACGCCGAGGTTGTACGGCAGTTTCGCGACGAGGGCGCCGGCGGCGGCGGCGACCGCCGCGGTGCGGTCGGTGGAGCCGTCGTCGATGACGATCACGTCGACGCCGGGCAGCTCGCCGCGAACCTCGCCGACCACGTCGGCGATCGAGCCGGACTCGTTGAGCGCCGGGATGATGATCAGGACCCGCTTGCCGTTAACCATCGGTGCGCACCAGTTCGTCTCGGGCCGCCCGGTCCGCCTCGATCTCGGTGCGGAGCAGGGCGAAGTCTTCTGCCAACGTGCGGGTCTCTTCTTCCAGGGCGCTGACCTCCCAACTGAGGTGCACGCACACCAGCAGCAGGAAGATGATGCCGAGGAAGAGCACCAGGCTCACACCGGAGGCGACGCCGAGCAGTTCGGCGACGTTGTCCAGCAGGCGGGGGAAGAGCGACAGGGGGATGACGATCACCAGCACGCCGAGCCAGAGCATGCCGTACTTCTCGCGAAGCTGTCGACGGCGCAACAGCTCGACGATCGTGGCGAGCAATATCAGGCCGGTCAAGCCGGTGACGAGGGTGAGCTTCATGCGACCTTCCACGGAGCGGGCGGAGCGGGGGAGGCGAACGCGTCGGCCAGGGTGGTGTGCCAGTCCGGCAGCGACGGCAGGCCCGCGGCCGCCCAGCGGCTGTGCGCTAGCACACTGTACGCCGGGCGGGGAGCAGGAAGAGGATACCGGTCGCTGGTGGTGGGTCGGATCCGGTCCGGGTCCAGACCGGCCAGGGCGAACGTGGCGCGGGCGAGCCCGTACTTGGTCGTCTGGCCGGCGCAGGTGCTGTGGTAGATGCCGGGAGCGGCCCGGCCCTCCAGGGCGGCGTCGGCGAGTGCGACGAGCCGCTCGGCGAGCGGGTAGGACCAGGTGGGCTGGCCGTGCTGGTCGTCGACCACGCTGATCTGTTCCCGCTGGCCGGCGAGCCGGAGCATGGTGGCCACGAAGTTCGGCCCGTGCGCGCCGTACAGCCAGGCGGTGCGGACCACGTAGCCGTGGTCGGGCAGCAGCCGGGCGACGGCCTGCTCGCCGACCAGCTTGCCCCGGCCGTACGCGTTGATTGGTGCGGTGGGCGCGTCCTCCGGGTAGGGGGTGTGCGCGTCGCCGGAGAAGACGTAGTCGGTGGAGACCTGGATCAGCCGCGCGCCGCTGGCGGCACACGCCGACGCGAGATTCTCCACGCCGGTGCCGTTGATGGCGGTGGCCGCCGCCTCGTTGGTCTCGGCGCCGTCGACATTCGTCCACGCCGCCGCGTTGATCACGATGTCGTGTTCGGCGACGGCCGCCCGGACGGTGGTGGGGTCGGTGATGTCCAGGTCGGCGCGGCCGGCGGCAGTCACCTTGAGGTCGGGCCGGGTGTGCAGCACGGTGACCAGGTCCCGGCCGAGCATCCCGCCGGCGCCGGTGACGAGTAGCCGGGTCATGCGGTGGGTGTGGTCTTGAGGGGTTCCCACCAGGTGCGGTTGTCGCGGTACCAGGTGACGGTGTCGGCGAGGCCGGCGTCGAGGGTGATGCTGGGGGTGTAGCCGAGCTCGTTGTGGATTTTGGTGATGTCGAGGGAGTAGCGGCGGTCGTGGCCCTTGCGGTCGGTGACGGGGATGACGCGGTCCCAGTCGGCGTCGCAGGCGTCGAGGAGCCGGCCGGTGAGTTCCTTGTTCGTCAGCTCGGTGCCGCCGCCGATGTTGTAGACCTCTCCGGCGCGGCCCTTCTGCTGGACCAGGGCGATGCCGCGGCAGTGGTCGTGCACGTGCAGCCAGTCGCGGATGTTGGCGCCGTCGCCGTAGAGGGGGACGGTGCCGCCGTCGAGGAGGTTGGTGACGAACAGGGGGATGACTTTTTCGGGGAACTGGTAGGGGCCGTAGTTGTTGGAGCAGCGGGTGACGACGACGTCCATGCCGTGGGTGCGGTGGTAGGACAGGGCGAGCAGGTCGGAGCCGGCCTTGGATGCCGAGTAGGGGGAGTTCGGCGCGAGGGGCCAGGTTTCGGTCCAGGAGCCTTCGTCGATGGAGCCGTAGACCTCGTCGGTGGAGACGTGCACGAAGCGGCTGGTGCGGTGGCGCAGGGCGGCGTCGAGCAGGGTTTGGGTGCCGAGCACGTTCGTGGTGACGAACGGGGCGGCGCCTTCGATGGAGCGGTCGACGTGTGATTCGGCGGCGAAGTGCACGATCACGTCGTGGTCGGCGACGACCTCGTCGACGATTGTCGGGTCGCAGATGTCGCCCTGGACGAACCGCAGTCGCGGGTCGTCGCGGACGGGGTCGAGGTTGGCCAGGTTGCCCGAGTAGGTCAGTTTGTCGAGCACGGTCACGACCGCCGGCTCGAGTGGCGGCACGCCGTCGGCACTGCCGAGGGGCTTGCCCAGCAGCAGGCGAACGTACTCCGACCCGATGAATCCGGCTCCGCCGGTGACGAGGATCCTCACGGGTCGGGAAGTGTACGCGAAGTTGGGTGCGCCAGGCGGGGCGCGACCCCCCCGCACATGGCGCTTCTGTGCCGCTAGGCTGCCCCGGTGCGTGGAATCCTACTTGCCGGCGGCACCGGTTCTCGGCTCTGGCCGATCACCCGTGCGGTCTCGAAGCAGCTGATGCCGGTCTTCGACAAGCCGATGGTCTACTACCCGCTCTCCACTCTGGTGATGTCCGGGGTGCGGGAGATCCTGGTGATCACGACTCCGGACGACCAGGACCAGTTCCGTCGGCTGCTCGGCGACGGCAGCCAGTTCGGGCTGCGGCTGGAGTACGTCAGCCAGGAGCGCCCGGAGGGCATCGCGCAGGCCTTCATCCTCGGTGCGGACTTCATCGGCGCGGAGTCGGTGGCGCTGATCCTCGGCGACAACATCTTCCACGGCGGTGGTCTCGGCCGGCAGCTCGCGGCCCACGGTGACCCGGTCGGTGGGCGGGTCTTCGCCTACCAGGTGGCCAACCCGCAGGAATACGGTGTCGTCGACTTCGACGACGCCGGTCGGGTGCTCTCGATCGAGGAGAAGCCGGCTCGGCCGAAGTCCCGCTACGCGGTGCCCGGCCTCTACTTCTACGACAACCGGGTGGTGGACATCGCCCGCAAGCTCACCCCGAGCGCCCGCGGCGAGCTGGAGATCACGGCCGTCAACGAGGTGTACCGGGAGACCGGGGAGCTGTCCGTGACGGTGCTGGATCGGGGCACCGCGTGGCTGGACACCGGCACGTTCGCCTCGATGATGCAGGCTGCCGAGTTCGTCCGGGTGGTCGAGGAGCGGCAGGGTCTGAAGATCGGTTGTGTCGAGGAGGTGGCCTGGCGGGCCGGCCTCATCGACGACGACCAGCTGCGCGCCTTGGCCACGCCGTTGACCAAGAGCGGTTACGGCGACTACCTGCTCGGCCTGCTCGCCGAGCCGAACGGCCGACACGGGGGGGCCTGGTGAAGATCCGGGAGCTGAGCATCGAGGGCGCCTGGGAGATCACCCCCCAGCAGCACGGCGACCCGCGCGGCATGTTCATGGAGTGGTACCGCTTCGACAAGCTCGCCGACGTGGTGGGGCACCCGCTGCGGCTGGCCCAGGCCAACCTGTCGGTCTCCGCCCGTGGCGTGGTGCGCGGCATCCACTTCGCCGACGTTCCGCCGGGGCAGGCCAAGTACGTGACCTGTGTGCGCGGGGCGGTCCTCGACGTGATCGTGGACCTGCGGGTGGGTTCGCCGACCTTCGGCCGCTGGGAGGGCGTCCGGCTGGACGACACCGACCGTCGGGCGGTCTACCTCAGCGAGGGGCTGGGGCACGGTTTCTGCGCGCTGAGCGACGACGCCACGTTGAGCTATCTCTGCTCGGCCAGCTACAACCCCACGGGTGAGCACGCGGTGCACCCGCTGGACGAGGAGTTGGGCATCGAGTGGCCCGCCGACGTCCCGCTGCTGTCCGCGCGGGACGACGCGGCGCCGACCCTCGCCCAGGCGCGCGAGAGCGGCCTGCTGCCGGAGTACGAGAGCTGCCGGCGGTTCGTGGCGAGCATCGGTCCGGACGGAATGTCGCACTCAACCGGTATGTGACCGCCCCCGGGGCACGACCTGTGGTGTGACAGTGACGAACGGGGCCTCCGGGCGGCTAATGTCACACCATGGAGCGGCGAATCTTCGGCCTCGAGACCGAGTACGGCGTCACCTGCACCTATCGCGGGCAGCGGCGGCTGTCCCCGGACGAGGTCGCGCGGTATCTGTTCCGTCGCGTGGTGTCCTGGGGTCGGTCGAGCAACGTCTTTCTGCGTAATGGAGCCCGGCTCTACCTGGACGTCGGGTCGCATCCGGAGTACGCGACACCGGAGTGCGACTCGGTGACCGATCTCGTCGCCCACGACCGGGCTGGCGAGCGGATCCTGGAGGGCCTGCTCGTCGACGCGGAGAAGCGGCTGCACGACGAGGGCATCGCGGGTGAGATCTACCTGTTCAAGAACAACACCGACTCGGCCGGTAACTCGTACGGCTGCCACGAGAACTACCTGGTCTCCCGGCACGGGGAGTTCGGCCGGCTCGCCGACGTACTCATCCCGTTCCTGGTCACCCGGCAGTTGATCTGCGGGGCCGGCAAGGTCCTGCAAACCCCGCGCGGCGCGGTCTACTGCCTGTCGCAGCGTGCCGAGCACATCTGGGAGGGCGTCTCCTCGGCGACCACCCGCAGCCGTCCGATCATCAACACCCGCGACGAGCCGCACGCCGACGCGGAGCGCTACCGGCGGCTGCACGTCATCGTCGGTGACTCCAACATGAACGAGGTCACCACGCTGCTCAAGGTCGGCACCGCCGACATCGTGCTGCGGATGATCGAGGCCGGGGTGGTGATGCGCGACCTGTCGCTGGAGAACCCGATCCGGGCGATCCGGGAGGTGTCCCACGACATCACCGGCCGGCGCAAGGTGCGGTTGGCCTCCGGCAAGGAGGTCAGTGCCCTGGACATCCAGCAGGAATACCTGTCCAAGGCCACCGAGTTCGTCGAGCGTCGCGGCGGCGACCAGGCCGCCAAGCGGGTCGTCGAGCTGTGGGGTCGGGTGTTGAGCGCGGTGGAGAGCGGCGACCTGGAGCCCGTCTCCCGGGAGATCGACTGGGTCAGCAAGCTGCGGCTGATCGAGCGCTACCAGCGCAAGCACGACCTGCCGCTGTCGCACCCCCGGGTGGCGCAGATGGATCTGGCCTACCACGACGTGCGTCGCGGTCGCGGCCTCTACGGTCTGCTGGAGCGGCGTGGCGAGGTCGACCGGGTGGCCACCGACCCGGAGATCTTCGAGGCGAAGGAGACCCCACCGCAGACCACCCGGGCCCGGCTGCGCGGCGAGTTCATCCGGCACGCCCAGGAGAAGCGGCGGGACTTCACCGTCGACTGGGTGCACCTGAAGCTCAACGACCAGGCGCAGCGCACCGTGCTCTGCAAGGACCCGTTCCGGGCGTACGACGAGCGGGTGGAGCGGCTGATCGCCAGCATGTGACCGGTTGCCGGCCCCGGCGGTGTGCTGCGCCGACGGGGCCGGTCAGCCCGGCGCACGGAGCGGTTAAGCTGAGCGCGCCATGACGACTTCTGGACCTTCCGACCGCTCCGAGGGCGGCACCGAGCGGCAGAACTGGGTCGAACGCCGGCGGGAGAAGATCCGCGCCGAGATCGACCGTAACCGGCGCGGCGACTACACGGTGCCGACGTGGGTGCTGGCCCTGGCCCTGGCACTCATCGTGGGCGGCTGGCTAGCCCTGATCCTCCTGGCCTAACCCCCCACCCCACCCCCTCCCCGCGCCCCCAGCGCGCGTTGATCATGAGGTTATTGCCCTGACACGCCGAGGCGGCGGGCAATAACCTCATGATCAACGCCGAGGGGCCGGGGCGGGGGGCCGGGGGGCGGTGGGGTGGGGTTAGGGGACGAGGGTGGTGGCGTGGCGGCCTGCTGCGGCGGCGGCCAGGAAGTACGCGTGGTCGGCGTCGAGGCCTCGGCCCATCGTGGACAGCGGCACGGTGCTGGCGCGCAGCGCGGCGTCGAGGCCGGCGGTGGGCACCCGGACGATCCGGTGCCGGGCGGCGAGGGGAGCCAACGAGGCGTCCACCTCGGCCGCGAGGGCCGGGTCCAGGTCGTCGGGCACCACCAGCTCCGCCGGGGCGAGGGCCACCCGGCCGTACGCGGTGAGGCTGTGGTGGGACACGCCCCGGTGTCGGGGGCGGGGGTCGGCGGCGGAGATGCGCAGCGAGCCGACCGGCCGTCCGCCCAGTGTGGCGATCGCGTTGACCGCCTCGCCGACGGCGACACCGGAAAAGCCCCACCGGGTGCCGGTGCCCAGGTTGCCGGGCCCCTGGGCGACGATGGCCACGTCGGCGTCGAGCACGTAGCGGGCGGCGAGCAGGCCGCCGTGCAGGGTGGTCGCCTCCAGGTCACCGCCGAAGGCCTGCCCGACGGTGATCGTGCCGGCCAGGTCGGCGCGTAGCCCGGCGAGGGTGCGGGAGAACCAGGCCGGCAGGGCCCCGCCGTCGGTGAGCAGGTACGCCACCCGCGCCCGCGGGGCGTCGGCCCGGATGCCGGCCAGGATCGCCGGCAGCGCCGAGTGCAGGTCGGCGGTGACCACGGGCAGGCCGCCCAGGTCGTCCGCGTCGGCGAGCACCGCCCGGTGCGGGGAGGCCTCCTCGTCGACGCCGAGCAGGATCGGCTGCAGCGGGGTGTAGCGGGCCTTGACCAGGTGCCCGGCGTCGCGGGTGTCGCCGACCTCCGGCGGGTCCGGTGGCAGCCGGTCCGGCAGGGCCACCACCAGGGCGTACCCGCCGGTGCCCAACCCCATCAGCAGCGCGCCGGCGTTGAGCAGCACCCGGTCGCCGGGCTCGGGTGTGCCGACCAGTTCCGGGTAGGCGAGCGCCCGCATCCGCGTGCCGTCGGGCAGGTCGACGTCGAGTTCCACCGCCCCGGTCCACTGCCGTCGCAGCGTCGCCACCGTCCCCGTACGCCATCGCACCATGACGGGCACGCTAGCCGCGCGGGCCCGACGGCCCGCGCCCGGGTGCGGTGGTGGTGGATCAGGTCGGTTCGGGGCCGCCGGCGTCCGGGGTCGGCCCGGCCTGGGTGTGTCGGGCGGTGCCGGTGGCCCCCGGCAGTGACCGGGTGGGGTCGAGGAAGACGAAGCGGATCTCCGGGTACCGCTCGGTGAGCCGCCGCTCGGCCTGGTCGGCGGTGGCCTCGATCTGCGCCCCGGTGGCCTCGTCGCGGAAGTCGACCTTCGCGGCGACCAGGATGTCCTGCGGGCCGAGCTGCATGGTGAGCAGGGTGTCGATGCGCTCGACCTCGGGCAGCCCGGCCAGGTCCTGCTCGATCTCGTGGCGCAGCCGCTCGGGGACGGCCCGGCCGACGAGCAGCGACAGGTTGTTGCCGGCGAGGATCCCGGCGACCGTCAGCAGCAGCAACCCGATCAGGATCGACGCGACGCCGTCCCACACCTCGTCGCCGGTGGCGTGGGACAGGCCGACGCCGGCCCCGGCCAGCAGCAGGCCGATCAGCGCCGCGCTGTCCTCCAGGAAGACCGCCTTGACCGTGGTGTCCGCGGTCAGCCGCAGGAACCGCCGCGGCGTGGTCCCCCAGCGCCGCGACTCGCGGCGGACCTGCCGGACCGCCCGGGCCAGGGAGATCGACTCGATGACGAACGACACCGCCAGGACGATGTACGAGACCAGGTAGTCGCCGCTGTGCTCGTGCACCAGGATCGTGGTGACGCCGTGGGTGACGGCGAAACCGGCCCCGGCGACGAATGTGAACATCGCGGCGAAGAACGCCCAGACGTAGCTTTCCTTGCCGTACCCGAAGGGGTGTCGCTGGTCGGCCGGCCGGGCGCCCCGGCGCAGCGCCTGGAAGAGCAGCACCTCGGTGGTGGTGTCGGCGACCGAGTGGGCGGCTTCGGACAGCATGGCGGCCGATCCGGAGATCAGCCCGGCGATCAGTTTGGCGATCGCGATGGCGAGGTTGGCGACACCCGCGACGATCACCGTGCCGACGCTCTCGCTCTCCGGCCTGGCCTCCGCTTGCGACATGAGTGTCACCCTATGACCGCGAACGGCGAGGCGCTGGGGGAGGGCAGATCCGAACAAGTGTGCGGCACGCCCGCGCGGGTGCACGTCGCGGGCGTGTCGGCTGCTAGCGTCTACCGGGTGTCGCGGACCCGCACCGAACGCCTGGTCAACCTGGTGATCTGCCTCCTGTCCACGCGACGGTTCCTGACCGCCGCGCAGATCGCCGCGACCGTGCCCGGTTACGAGCACGACCCCGACGACGCGCGCGACCACGAAGCGTTCCAACGCAAGTTCGAGCGGGACAAGGCCGAGCTGCGCGAGTTGGGCGTGCCACTGGAGACGGGCACGGCCAGCGCCTTCGACGCCGAGCCCGGCTACCGCATCGCCCACCGCGAATACGCGCTGCCCGACATCCTGCTGGAGCCCGACGAGGCCGCCGCGGTGGGCATCGCCGCCCGCCTGTGGCAGCACGCCGGGCTGGCCGCCGCCGCGTCGTCCGGGCTGGCCAAGCTGCGCGCCGCCGGGGTGGACGTGGACCCGCAGGCCACCCTGGGCCTGGAGCCGATGGTCACCGTCGATCCGGCGTTCGCGCCGCTGACGGCCGCCGCCCGGGACCGCCGCGAGGTCGGGTTCGACTACCGGGTGCCCGACCGGGACGCGCCCAGCCGGCGGCGGCTGCAGCCCTGGGGCGTGGTCTGCTGGCGCGGCCGGTGGTATGTGGTCGGCCACGACCAGGACCGGGAGGCGACCCGCTGCTTCCGGCTGTCCCGTGTCGTCGGCGCGGTCCGGGTGACCGGCGCCCCCGGCGCGTACGAGCCGCCGGCCAACGTCGACCTGATCAGCCACGTGGCCCGCTGGTCCGGTCCGGTGGAGCGCACCGGTCGGGCCACCGTGCTGGCCGCGCCCGGCCGGGCCGCCGGGCTGCGCCGCTGGGCCGTGGAGGTGACCACCGGGCCGGACGGCGACCGGCTGGTCCTGCCGTACGCGGACCCGGACGGGCTGGCCGGGCACCTCGTCGGCTACGGCCCGGACGTGCGGGTGCTCGACCCACCGGAGGTCCGCGAGGCGGTCATCCAACGCCTCAAGGAGATCGCCGTCCGGCACGACGAGCTGGCCGTCACCGGGGGTGCCCGGTGACCCGCCCGGCCGCCCGGGGCGGTTCCCGCGCGTCCGCCGACCGGCTGGCCCGCCTGCTCAACCTGGTGCCCTACCTGCTGGCCCGACCCGGCATCGAGATCGCCGAGGCGGCCGGTGACCTGGGTGTCACCGAGCGGCAGCTTCGGGAGGACCTGGAGCTGCTCTGGGTGTGTGGGCTGCCCGGCTACGGTCCCGGTGACCTGATCGACATGGCGTTCGACGGTGACCGGGTGACGATCACCTACGACGCCGGCATCGACCGGCCGCTGCGGCTCACCCCGGACGAGGCCCTCGCGCTGGTGGTGGCGTTGCGGATGCTCGCCGAGACGCCCGGGGTGGCCAACCGGGAGGCCGTCGAACGGGCCCTGGCGAAGATCGAGGACGCGGGCGACCTGGTGGGCGCGCCGGTGGCGGTCCGGCTGCCCGGCGACACCCCGCGGGTCGAGGCGCTGCGTACCGCGGTGGAGGGCGGCCGGGCGCTGCGGATCACCTACTACACCGCCGCCCGGGACGAGACCACCGACCGCGTCATCGACCCACTGCGGATGCTGATGGTCGGCGGCCGGGCCTACGTGGAGGCGTGGTGCCGGCGCGCGGAGGCGGTCCGCCTGTTCCGGGCCGACCGGATCGACGCGATCACCGAGCTGGCCGAGCCGGCCACCGTCCCGCCGCAGGCCGTTCCGCACGACCTCACCGAGGGTGTCTTCCGCCCCTCGCCCGACCTGCCGCTGATCACGCTGCGCATCGGCCGCAGCGAGCGGTGGATCACCGAATATTATCCGTGCGAGCGGGTCGAGGCCGGTGACGGCGACCAGTGGCTGGTCTCCCTGCGGGTCACCGACCTCGGGTGGGCCCGCCGGTTCGTGCTCGGCCTCGGCCCGGACGCCGTCGTGGTCGCCCCGGCCGAGCTGGCCGATCAGGTACGCGCGGCGGCGGCCGCCGCGTTGGACGCCTACGCGGTGCCCGCCCCCACGGCCGTGCCCCGGCCGCCTGCCCTCGACGGGACAAGCGCGCCGTCGGGTGACCCGGCGGTGGCCGGCCGCACCCAGTAGGCTGACCGCCGTGCTGATCTGGATCGTGCTCGCGGTGGTGTTGCTCCCGCTCGTGGCGCTCGCGCTGGCGGTGCGCCCCGTGTTGACCCGGCTGCCTCGGCTGCGCCGCGCCGCGGTGGCGTTGCAGCGGCGGGCCGCCGAGGCCGAGGCGCTGCGGGAGACCGCCGAGGTGTTGCAGCAGCGCGCCGAGGATGTCCAACGCCAGCTCGACACCACGTCCCGGCGGCTCGCGGTGATCAAGGCCAAGCACGGCTGATCGACACCCGTCGAGCTGGTGCCCGGCGGCGGTTGACGATCATCGCGCGTTGGTCAAGACTTCACCCTTCGGGTCGAACCACCCCCACCCGGCGGGTGGCAGGCAGCCGATCCGCACGTACGATGGGCTGCGTACCACCCCTCGGACACAGAGCGACTGGAGCTTCTCATGGGTGCCCTCAAGCCGTGGCACATCGCTGTTCTCGTGGTTGTGCTGATCCTGCTCTTCGGTGCGAAGCGGCTTCCCGACGCGGCCCGTTCGCTGGGTCGGTCGCTGCGGATCATCAAGGCCGAGACCAAGAGCCTGCAGGAAGACGACCGCGACCTCGCCGAGAAGGCCGACGCGCAGGCCGGCTACCAGCCGCTGCCGCCGCAGGCCGGGCAGCAGGCGCCGTACCAGCAGGCGCCGACGCAGCAGCCGGTCGTCGACCCGGTGCACCGCGTCCGCGACAACTGACCGAAGGGCCCCACCACCGTGGCCTTCGCACTGCGCAAACGCGGCCCGAGCACCTTCGAACGGGCCGCCGACGGCTCGATGACGCTCATCGAGCATGTCCGCGAGCTGCGCAACCGTCTGTTCCGCGCCTCCGTGGCGATCCTGATCGGCTTCGGCGTGGGTGTCTGGCTGCAGAAGCCGGTGCTGCACCTGCTCCAACAGCCCTACTGCGACCTGGACCAGGCCCGATACATCGACGGCAAGTGCGAGTTCGTTCAGCTCGGGCCGGCCGACCTGTTCCTGCTCCAACTGAAGGTCGCACTCTGGGTCGGGTTGATCGTGGCCGCGCCGATCTGGCTCTACCAGCTCTGGGCGTTCATCGCGCCCGGCCTGCACCGGCACGAGCGGCGCTACGCGTACTTCTTCACCGCCCTGGCGGCGCCGCTGTTCGCGGCCGGCGCGGTGCTGGCGTACTTCGTCACGGCCAAGGGCCTGGAGTTCCTGCTCAGCATCTCCGACAGCGAGATCAGCACGACGTTGGAGATCACCAAGTACATCTCCTTCGTCACCAACCTGATCCTGCTGTTCGGGGTGGCGTTCGAGTTCCCGCTGCTGGTGTTGATGCTCAACTTCGTGGGCATCACGAGCGCGAAGCGGTTGCTCAGCTGGTGGCGGGTGGCGATCTTCGTGTTCTTCGCGTTCTCCGCTGTGGTCACCCCCACCCCGGACCCGTTCGGGATGACCGCGCTCGCGATCTGCCTCTCGGCGCTCTACTTCGGCGCGGTGGGCATCGCGTTCCTCAACGACAGGCGGCGGGGGCGGGGCAAGGAGATCTACGCCGGCATCGACGACGACGAGGTGTCGCCGTTGGAGTTCGACGCGGACCCGGTCGTGGCCGGGCAGCGGGTCGACTCGGCCGCGCCGATCGGCGTGCCCGAGCCGGTCGCCCCGCCGGCACCGATCGAGCGTCGTTACGACGACATGACCTGACGGCCTCGCGCCGCCCGGTTCGCCGACGCCGTCCCCGTTCCCCGGGGGCGGCGTCGCCGCGTTGCCCAGGGATGTCGCGGTGTTACCCGCAGCGCCGGCGGCGGGACCGCTGAGCGCGCCTGCCCCCGGTGAACGGCGGGTGTCCGACAGGTACGGTGCTGCCCGTGACCGCAGACGATCACCTGCCCGGCCCGCCAGCCGACGGCCCGGCTGACCGCGCACCGCTCGCCGACGGCCCGGCCGGCCGGGCCCCGCTCGCCGACGGCCCCGTGGCGGTGCTCGCCAACCCGACCGCCGGTCGGGGGCGGCACCGGGCCCTGCTGCCCCGGCTGCTGGACGGGCTGGCGACCGCCGGCCGACCGGTCCGTGTGCTGTCGGCGGCCAGTCCGGGCGAGGCGGAGGCGGCCTGCCGTGCCGCCGTCTCCGACGGCATCGGTGCGCTTGTCGCGATCGGTGGGGACGGCACCGTGCACCAGGCGATGCAGGCGGTCGCCGGCACCGACGTGCCGTTCGGTCCGGTGCCGGCGGGCACCGGCAACGACTTCGCCGTCGACACCGGTTTCCCCGCCGACCCGATGGCGGCGGTGGACGTGATCGCGTCAGCGTTGCGGGCCGACCGGACCCACGTCGTCGACCTGGCCCGGATGACCGGGGTCGACGGCGCCGAGCGGTGGTTCGGGGCGGTCCTCGCGGCGGGGTTCGACGCGATCGTCAACGAGCGGGCCAACCGGATGAGCTGGCCGCGCGGCCCCCGCCGGTACGACCTGGCGATCCTGGTCGAGCTGGCCCGGCTGCGGCCCCGTCGCTACACGCTGCGCCTCGACGGGGTGCCGCACCACCTCGACGCGGTGCTGGTGGCGGTGGGCAACTGCCCGACGTACGGCGGCGGGATGCGGATCTGCCCCGCCGCCGACCCGACCGACGGGCTGCTGGACGTGGTGGTGGCGGGTCGGGTCAACCGCCGGACGCTGATCCGGGTGAAGCCGCGCATCTACCAGGGCACCCACGTGACCCACCCCCTGGTCACCAGCTACCGGGCCCGCACCGTGGAGTTGGCCGCCGACGGCATCGTCACGTACGCCGACGGGGAACGCTCTCTGGACCTGCCGGTGACGATCACCGCCGTTCCGGGCGCCCTGCGGCTGCTGCGCTGACCGTACCGCTCCGATGCTGGCCGCGATGACAAGCACGATGGCGGCGCACTCCAGCGGGGTGAGGGCCTGTCGCAGCACCAGCCACCCGGCGAGGGTGGCGGTGGCCGGGCCGAGGCTCATCAGCACCGCGAACGTGGCGGTCGGCATCCGTCGCAGCGCCAGCAGCTCCAGGGTGTAGGGCAGCCCGGAGGCGAGTACCGAGAGGGCGGTCCCGAGCGCCAGCACCGGCGGGTCGAGCAGGGCCGCGCCGCCGTCGATGATGCCCGGCGGCAGGGTGACGAGCGCGGCGAGGGTCAGCGCCAGGGCCAGCCCGTCCGCGCCCGGGAACCGGCCGCCGACCCGGGCGCTCAGCACGATGTACGCGGCCCACATGGCGCCGGCGCCGAACGCGAGGGCCACCCCGACCGGGTTGAGCCTGTCGAAGCCTCCCTGCCCGAGCAGCGCCACCCCGGCCACGGCGAGCCCCGCCCAGCCCCAAGCGGCCAGCCGCCGGGCGCTGAACACCGACAGCGCCAACGGGCCGAGCACCTCAAGCGTCACCGTCGGGCCCAGCGGGATGCGTTCGATGGCCTGGTAGAACAGCGAGTTCATGCCGGCCAGCGCCAGCCCGAACGCGCCCACCGCGAGCCAGGCCGACCGGTCGTGCCCGCGCAGTCGGGGCCGGCTCACGACGAGCAGCAGCACCGCCGAGATGGTCAGCCGCAGGGTCACCGCACCGGCCACCCCGGTACGCGGGAAGAGCAGCGCGGCGACGGCGGACCCGAACTGCACCGACAGCGCCCCGCCGAGCACCAGCCCCACGGCGACGACGCCACCGTGCCGAGCCGGTGGCGTGTCGGCCGGCGGTGGCGTGGGCAGCGGCGTCTCGATCACGGGCACGACGGTAGGCGGTCGGTCCCGGCTCCCTCGCGGCGGTGTCGACCTGCCGAAATGCGGTCGGCCCTGACGAAGGGTGGGGGTTTGCTGCCGTCCGTCCGGCTCGCGGAGGTGGGGATACGGAAACCTCGATGGGCGGCTAGCCTCCTCGGAACGGTATTGATCCACAGTTGGGAGCTGACATGCGCCTCGACCTGGTCACGGTCTCCGCCTCGCCGCGAGAGCCCGCCCGGCACTGATCGGGCACCACCGGGGATGTCCGCCGGTGGTCCGGTGCTCCTCGCCGCAGAGCGGTCCCACGACGACCGTCTTCTTCCCTGGCTCGAGGAGAACTTGTGCGTGCCCTTGTATCCGCGCGTCTTGGCGCGGACTTCACCAAACTGTGGACCGCCGCAGCGGTGTCCAACGTCGGCGACGGCGTCACCATGGCTGCCGGCCCGCTGCTGGTCGCCTCCGTCACCGACAATCCGGCCTCCATCGCCGGAGCCGTCTTCGCGCAGCAACTGCCCTGGCTGCTGTTCGCCCTGATCAGCGGCGCCTACGTCGACCGACTCGACAGGCGCCGCCTGGTCGTGGGTGTCAACCTGATGCGCGCCGTGGCCCTGGCGGCGTTGGCGGCCACCATCGCGACCGAGACCGTCACCGTGCTGATCATCTACCTGGTGCTCTTCCTCCTGGGTGTCGGAGAGACCCTCGCCGACACCGCCCTGGGAGCCCTGCTCCCTGCGGTGGTCACCCCCGACGAGTTGCCGCGCGCCAACGCCCGGCTGTACGCGAGTTTCACCATCGGCAACCAGTTCGTCGCCAAACCGCTCGGCGCGTGGCTGTTCGTCGTCTCGGCCGCCGTGCCGTTCGGTGTCGACGCGCTCAGCTTCGCGATCTCCGCCGCGCTGGTAGCCGGTATCCGCACGGGTCCGATCGCCGCGAATCCCCCTCCGCGGTCCTCGCTGCGCGCCGAGGTCGCCGCCGGTCTGACCTGGTTGTGGCGACACCGCCTGCTGCGGCTCCTCGCCGTCACCATGGGGCTGAGCAACATCGCGTTCGGTGCCGCGTTCGCCGTGTTCGTGCTCTACTGCCGGCAACGTCTGGGCGTATCCGGTGTCGGCTACGGCTTCCTGCTGACCACGTTCGCGGTCGGCGGCCTGGTGGGCACCACCCTCGCCGCGAAGCTCACCCGGGCGCTCGGCAGCGCCACCGTTTTGCGGGCGGGCCTGGTCATCGAGATCGTCACGCACGTGTCCCTCGCGATCACGACGACATCCTGGACTGCCGCCATCGTCCTGGTGGTGTTCAGCATCCACGCCATGGTGTGGGGCATTGTCGTCACCTCGACCCGGCAGCGGGTCGTTCCGCCGGACCTCCGTGGTCGCGTCGGCAGCGTGTACGCGTTGCTGGATCTCGGCGGAGCCGCGCTGGGGTCGCTCCTCGGCGGCCTGTTCGCCAGCGTCTGGGAGATCACCACGCCGTTCTGGATCGCTGCGGCGATGATGGCGACGATCACGGTCGTGGCCTGGCGTCCGCTGCGGGCGGCAGCGGCCGTCTGACGTCTCTGCGGCTCGGCCCCGAGCGGCGGTGTCTCGTCGTTCGGGGCCGACACGGCCGTTCCTGGTCGCCAACGTGGTGCTACCGGCGTACGGTGCCTGGTATGACCAGCGCGATGCGGAAGCTGTCGATCTCCGTGCCCCCCGACGTGGCGGAGCGCCTGGAGCGCGAGTCCAACGCCAGCGCCTACATCACCCAGGCCGTCCGCGACCGGATGCGGCTGGACGCGTTGGACGCGGAGTTGGCCCACCAGGGCATCACCATCACCGAGCAGGGTGTGGCCGAGGCGCGTGCCCGCCGTGCCGCCGTGGAGGCCGACTGGTCCCCGGAGCGCCGCGGCGCCCTTCGCGAGCGGGCCCGCCAGCACGCGCTGGACGCCGCCGCCGGCGCGCTCGCACACCCGGCGGCGTGAGCTCCGAGGACGACCGCCCAGTCCGGCTCGTGCTGGATCGGTCGGCGCTGCTGGCGTACGTCGCGGGGTCGGTGCATGTCGGGGAGCCGCTGCACGAGGTCATCCAGGACCGCAACAGGTTCGGCGTCACCGCCGTGACCGCGGCGGAGACGCTGGCGATCGTCAGCGACCCGAAGGAACGCGCGACCCTGCACCGGCTGCTGACCCTGGACGCCTGCGAGGTGCTCTCCACCGAGGGGCACTCCTGGCACGAACTCAGCTACTGGCGCACCGTGACGGGCCGTGCCGATCTGGCCACCACGGCGCTGGCCGTCCTCGAACACGACGCCTCGATCCTCACCGCGGAGGACCGGTACGGCGACGGCGCGCTACCGGTGATTCACATCCCCGACTGACGGCACGGAAACCGCGGGTCAGGCCGGCAGGGCGAGGTCGAGCACCGCGCCCAGCCCGTTCTCCCGACCCGGGTCGGCGGTGGGGAGCACCAGCACCGCGCAGCCGGCCGCCACCGCGCCCGCGTCCGCCGGGCTGTCGCCGACCATCAGCGTTTGCTCCGCGTCGACGCCGAGCATGCCGCAGGCCCGCCAGAAGATGGCCGGGTCGGGTTTGCAGCGCCCCACCTCGTACGACAGCACGAACGCGTCGACCAGGTCGGTCAGCCCCCAGGCGTCGAAGTGCGGTCGTACGTCGAAGCCGATGTTGCTGACCACCGCCACGGGGACCCTGGCGGCGCGCAGCGCGGTCAGGGTGGGCGCGGTGTCCGGGTACGGCAACCAGCCCTCGGCGGTCAGCAGCCGCTCGTAGAGCGCGTCGGCGAAGCCCTCGATGCCCGCGTCGACGGTCTCGGCCAGCCCGGTGTACGCGCCCCGGTGGGCGTGTTGGTAGAGATCCCGGTCGGCCCACAGCTCGGCCAGCCGGGGTGGCACGCGTGCCGGCAGTGGCCCGCCGGCGCGCCCGGCGGTCAGCAGCCGGTCGGCGAGCGAGGTGGCCTTGACGCGGTCCAGGGTGACCCCGCACGCCGCCGCGGCCTCCAGCACCCACTGCCGGGGTTCCTCCACCTGGGCCAGGGTGCCGTGGAAGTCGAAGAGCACCGCCTTGACGGGCCGTCGGGACGCCCGGGGGGCGGCGGCCTCGGGGCTGCCCGGCGAACGAGTGTGGGGCGGTTGCGCATGGTCCGGCACGCCGTGCACCCTACCGACCGCCCCGGACGGTCCAACCGGTCGGCCTTGTCGGGTGTCCACTCGCGGCACGCACTAATCTTGGTGCCATGTCGAGCCCCGCCGAGCGGTACGCAGCGGCGCGCCGCCGGGCCGCACAGGCCGCAGAGTTTCCGGCGTTGGACGAGTTCGCCCTCGATCTGGGGTTCGACCTCGACGACTTCCAGCGGGAGGCGTGTCAGTCACTGGAGCGGGGCAGCGGGGTGTTGGTCTGCGCCCCCACCGGGGCCGGTAAGACGGTGGTGGGGGAGTTCGCGGTCCACCTGGCGTTGCGCGGGCGGCCCGACGACCCGGCGCCCGGCGACGACCCGCCGGTCCGGCGCAAGTGCTTCTACACCACGCCGATCAAGGCGCTGTCCAACCAGAAGTACCACGACCTGGTCGCCCGCTACGGCGTCGAGCAGGTCGGCCTGTTGACCGGCGACAACGCGATAAACGGTGACGCGCCGGTGGTGGTGATGACCACCGAGGTGCTGCGCAACATGCTCTACGCGGGTTCCAGCACCCTGCAGGGGCTGGCGTACGTGGTGATGGACGAGGTGCACTACCTGGCCGACCGGTTCCGCGGTGGCGTGTGGGAAGAGGTGATCATCCACCTGCCCTCCTCGGTCACCCTCGTCTCGTTGTCGGCGACCGTGTCCAACGCCGAGGAGTTCGCCGACTGGCTGGTCACCGTGCGCGGCGAGACCGCGGTGGTGGTCAGCGAGCACCGGCCGGTGCCGTTGTGGCAGCACATGCTTGTCGGCAAGCGGATGTTCGACCTGTTCCACGACGCGGACGCCGCCCGCAAGCACGACGTGCACCCGGAGTTGCTGCGCTACACCCGGGACCAGGTGCGCCGCCTGGAGCTGGGGGAGGGGCGCAGCGCCGGGCCGGGCTCCGGCCGGCGTGGCCCGCGCTGGCGTGGGCCGTTGCGCCCGGACATCGTCGACCGGCTGGACCGGGAGGGTCTGCTCCCGGCGATCCTGTTCATCTTCAGCCGGGCCGGATGCGCCGCCGCGGTGCAGCAGTGCCTCGCCGCCGGTCTGCGGCTCACCTCGCCCGACGAGCGGGCCGAGATCCGACGGGTGGTCGAGTCGCGGGTGACCGCGATCCCCAGCGAGGACCTGTCGGTGCTCGGCTACTGGGAGTGGCTCGACGGCTTGGAGCGCGGCCTGGCCGCCCACCACGCCGGCATGCTGCCGGTGTTCAAGGAGATCGTCGAGGAGCTGTTCGTCCGGGGCCTGGTCAAGGCGGTCTTCGCCACCGAGACCCTGGCGTTGGGCATCAACATGCCGGCCCGCTGCGTGGTGTTGGAGCGGCTGGTCAAGTACAACGGTGAGGCGCACGTCGACCTGACCCCGGGGGAGTACACGCAGCTCACCGGTCGGGCCGGCCGCCGGGGCATCGACGTGGAGGGGCACGCCGTCGTGGTGTGGTCCCCGGAGACCGACCCACGGCACGTGGCCGGGCTGGCGTCCACCCGCACGTACCCGCTGCGCTCCAGTTTCCGGCCGTCGTACAACATGGCGGTGAACCTGGTCGGCACGGTCGGCGCGGAGCCGGCCCGGGCGCTGCTGGAGTCCTCGTTCGCCCAGTTCCAGGCGGACCGGTCGGTGGTCGGCCTGGCCCGGCAGGTGCAGCGCAACACCGAGACCATCGAGGCGTACGGCGCGGAGGCCGCCTGCCACCACGGCGACTTCGACGAGTACTTCGCGCTGCGGGTGGCGATCGCGGACCGGGAGAGGGCGATCGCCCGGCAGGGGCAGACCCAGCGCAAGGCGGCCGCGGTGGCGTCGCTGGAGCGGCTGCGGATCGGCGACGTGATCCGGGTGCCGTCGGGCCGGCGGGCCGGCCTGGCCGTCGTGCTGGACCCGGCGACCGGCGGGTTCGGTGAGCCCCGGCCGCTGGTGCTCACCCAGGACCGGTGGGCCGGGCGGGTCAGCCCCGGCGACTTCACCACGCCGGCCGAGGTGCTGGCCCGGATCCGGGTGCCCAAGCACTTCAACCACCGTTCGCCGGGTGCCCGGCGGGACCTCGCCGCCGAGGTCAGCGGCACCGGCCTGGACCGGCACGGCGGCCGACGGGGTGGCCGTTCCCGGCAGGCGGCCGGTGAGGATCACCAGATCGCCCAGCTCCGCACCGAGCTGCGGAACCACCCCTGCCACGCCTGCCCGGAGCGGGAGGACCACGCGCGCTGGGCGGAGCGCCGGCGGCGGCTGGAGCGCGACACCGAGGAGCTGCGCGAGCGGGTCTCCGGGCGGACCGGGTCCCTCGCGCGGACCTTCGACCGGATCGTGGCGCTGTTGACCGACCGCGGTTACCTCGCTCGCGACGGCGCGGTCACCGACGCCGGTCGGATGCTCGGTCGGATCTGGACCGAGGCGGATCTGCTGGTCGCCGAGTGCCTGCGCCGGGGGGTGTGGGACGGCCTGTCGCCGGCCGAGTTGGCCGCCGCGGTGTCGGTGGTGGTCTTCGAGGCGCGTCGCGACGTCGACGAGCGGGCGTCGTTGCCGCGGGGGCCGGTGGCCGACGCGGTGGACGAGACGGTGAAGCTCTGGGGCGAGATCGAGGCCGACGAGGCGACGCGGGGGCTGACCGCGACCCGGGAGCCGGATCTGGGCTTCGCCTGGCCCGTCTACCGGTGGGCCCGGGGCGAGGCGCTGGCCAAGGTGCTCGGCAGCGGCCACGAGATCGACGGCGAGATGCCCGCCGGTGACTTCGTCAGGTGGGCGCGTCAGGTGGTCGATCTGCTCGGTCAGCTTGCCGACTCCGGCGGCGCCTCGCCGGAGTTGCGCTCCACCGCCCGGCAGGCCATCGCGGCCGTCAACCGGGGTGTGTTGGCGTACCACACCACCGCCTAATCGTCACGCTCCGTAACGGTCGTCGGCGAATCGACGCTTCGGACAGTCACCGCAACAGCACCCCCCGGATAGCTCGGGGGGCGCTGTTGCGCCTGATCACGCCACCCCTGATCATTGCCGAGCGCGCCTGTTAACGCGCCGGTAACGAACGGGGGAAGACCGCTGTGGCGGACATCAATCACTTTGAGTACGGGTGGATCACACCCGCGCTGAGCTACGCGCTGTCCGTGCTCGGTTCGGTCCTCGGACTGGTGTGCGCCGGGCGCATCCGTACCGCGCGCACGACCGGCCAGCGGGCCTGGTGGGGTCTGCTGGCGGCCTGGGCGCTGGGCGGCACCGCCATCTGGGCGATGCACTTCATGGCCATGTTGGGCTTCGCCGTCGAGGGCACCCGGATCCGCTACGACGTGCCGCTGACCGCGGCGAGCACGGCCATCGCGGTGGTGGCGGTCGGCATCGGCCTGGCCATCGTGGGCACCGGCCGGTTGAATCCGGTACGCCTGATCGCCGGCGGCGTCTTCACCGGCGCCGGGGTCGCCTCCATGCACTACACCGGGATGGCGGCCATGCGCCTCAACGGCAGTCTCGGCTACGACACCGTCCGGGTCGTGCTCTCGGTGGTCATCGCCGTCGTGGCGTCCACCGTCGCGCTGTGGCTCGCGATGACCGTCCGCCGAGGGCTGGCGATCTTCGCCTCCGCGCTGGTCATGGGCATCGCCGTGAACGGCATGCACTTCACCGGCATGAGCGCCCTGTCGGTGCACCGGCACGAGCGTGTGGGCGGGGTGACCGGAGCCCAGGTGAGCACGCTGCTGGTACCGATCATGGTGGCGGTGATCTTCGGCGTGGTCGGCCTGCTCTACGCCCTGCTCGCCGCCCCGACCGACGACGACCGGGCCGCCGCGGCGTACCTGGCCGGGCGCCGGACCCCGGAGCCGGCGCCCGCGGCGCCCGCCGTCGCACCGGACCCGGTCGGACTGCGCGCCCGCTCCACCCTCGGTCAGCCGGGCACCCCGTTCCCGTCCCGCCGGGACACCCCACCCCGCTGACGCGCGGCTCGGGGTCAGGTCGGCGGACGGCCGGGCCGACTGCCGTCGATGCTGAGGGTGGCCAGCAGCCCGGGGTGGTCGGTGGCCCCGTGCATCGTCACCGACCTGCGGCAGCAGAGGCCGACGTCGGTTGTCGCCACGATGTGTTGCCGCGCGCCGTCGTCGATCCGCTGGTGACCCGGCGGCACACAGGAGCGCACATCGGGGTCGCCGCCCGCGCGGAGGTTGAGGTCGCCACTGAGCAGGACCGGCGCGTGCCCGGTGCGCCGGCGGATCGCCGGCAGGATCGTGTCGAGCAGCTGGCGGCACTGGGCGAGCGCGACCGCGTAACCGGTGGCCGCCAGATGTGTGGTGCAGGCGAGCAGGACCGCGTCGACGTCGACGCAGAGCCAGGCTCGTTCCTCGGGGTCCGCGAGGTCCTGCGTCGGATGGATCCCGCGGTACACGGCAGGCGCGGTGTCCGACGGCCGCACCCGGGCCAGCAGTCCCACGCCGTACGGTTGGCCGTCGCGGCACCTGGTGTCGCCCCCGCTGGGGCGGTCACCGGCGGCCTGGAACGCGGAGACGACCCGCCGCCCGGTGTGGACTGTCGCGAACACCCGCTCCAGGGCGGCCACGTCGTCCTGGCAGATCTCGTTGAGGGTGACCAGATCGGGTGCCTCGGCGCTGATCACCTCGGTGGCCCGGGGCAGGGACCGGCCGGTGTAACAGCCGGCGCGGCCACTGTTGCAGAGGTTCATCTGCACCACCCGCAGGATCGTCGGCCCGGTGCGGTCCGTCGCAAGGCTCACCGGCGGCCCGGCGGGCAGTCCGGCGGCGGCGATCAGGCAGCCGACGGCCAAGGCGCGACGGAGAAGGCGGTGCGAGCGGCGGTCGGCCACGCGGGCTCCGGGTGCAGAGGGCGACGGTCTTCGCCAGGGTGCCCGTGATCCTACTGACGACCGGCCCGGGGGTACGCGCGGTGCGCGTACCCCCGGGGTAGCTCAGCGGGCGCGGACCGCGACGACCGTGTACGGCGTGGTCGGGGTCGGTGGCGTGGTGAAGCGGCCGTTGGGCAGGTAGAGCCGGCCCCACGCCTCGGCGACGGTGGTGGGCACGTCGAAGTTCGGGTCGGTGATGGTGCCGGTGACCGTGCCCCTGGTGCCCGCGTGGTTCAGCGTGGCCACCGCGATCTGGTTGAGGCTGTTCTGTACGACGTAGAGGGTGCGCCCGCGCAGCAGCAGCCCGTCGCCGTTGGTGAAGGTGTATCCGGGCACGTCCACGACAGTGGTCGCGCCGGTCGCCGGGTCGACGCGGTACAGCGTCCCGGTGTTGGACTGGACGACGATCAGCGCACTGCCGTCCGGTGTGGTGGCGATGCCGTTGACGTTCACGCCGGTGCCGACCTGCTGGTACGCGCCGGTCAACGCGATCGTGGTGAACCCGTCGGCGGGCGGCAGCGCGCCACCGCGACCGAGCGGCAGCCGGTAGAGCACCGGCCGGTTCGAGTCGGTGAAGTACGCGGCGTCGCGGGTCAGGACGACGTCGTTGACGAAGGTCGGGGTGGTGGCGAACTGGTATCTCGCCAGCACCTCGCCGGTGCGGGTGTCGAGGACGCGGGCGTCGCCGGCCGTGCCCCCGGCGACGAAGAGCCGGCCGCGTGCGTCGATCTTGAGGCCGAGGGACGGGGTGCCGGTGGCCGCGCCGATCGTCGTGCCCCGGCCGGTGACCAGGTCGACGCGCTGGATGGCGCCGGTGGCGCGGGAGCCGAGGTAGGCGTACCGGCCGGCGGTGGCGATGCCCTCGGGTGCGAACCCGTCGGGCAGGGCGAGGACGGTGGGCAGCCGCCCCGCGGAGTGCGCCTGTGCGGGCGCGACGGCGACGCAGGTCAGCAGGGCGGCGCTCAGGGCGCCGCCGAGCGCGGCCCGGAGGGGTCGGTTCACTGTGCTCCTTCCGGGCGGACGGCGGCACGGGCCGACAGATCCGCCACGATCACTGGGGCCAGGACCCTGCCACTGTACGACCGCTGCCGACCGCCCGCCCGGCGTCGCCGGCGCGGTCCTCGGGCGACCGCGCCGGCGACCCGGCGAGCTGGGCGGATCGTCAGGCGTTGCGGACCAGACGCCACCGGTTGTCGGCGCTGCCGTTGTCCGAATCCTGCACGGCCTGCGCACCCAGCGCGGTGGAGGCGTTCAGGATGCCGAGCAGCTTGTTGCTGTTGACGTTGCGGATCTTGTAGGTGCCGTCGCCGTTGTCGACGAGGATCCACCTGTGGTCGGCGGTGCCGTTGTCCGCCCACTGCAGGACCCGGGCGTTGTCGGCGGTGGACATGTTCTCCACACCGAGCACCTTGTTGCTGTTGGCGTTGCGGAACCGGACCGCGTTGCCGTCGGTCACGACCACCCAGTTGTGGTCGGCGGTGCCGCTGTCGCTCCACTGCACGGCCAGACCACCGTCGGCGGTGGACATGTTCTGGACACCGAGGACCAGCCCGGTGCCGACGTTGACCAGGCGGTAGCTGCCGGTGGGGCCGCCGCCGCTGCCGCTGGTGTTCCAGTAGACCGTGTAGTTGTAGCCGTGGGCGTCGTAGAAGGGGGCGAGGTTCACCGTGGACCCGTTGGCGGTGGCGGTGAACGCCAGCGAGCTGGTGCTGGTCCGGGTGATCGAGGAGACGGTGAGGGTGGGCAGGCTGCTCAGGGCCGTGTTGCCGTAGTTGCCGGCCAGCACCGTGGGGCCGTAGGTGACCGCGCCGACGTTGGCGTTGTCGTTGGCGGCCTTGACGGCGACCTGCATGGGCAGCCGCACGGTGATGGTGTCGCCCGCGGCCCAGGTACGCGTGACGGTGGCGTAGGTGCCCGGGGTGGCGGTGACGTTCTCCACGGCGCCGTTGACGGAGATCGTCGCACCGCTGGTCCAGGACGGGATCCGCACCCGGATGCTCCAGGAGCCGCTCATCGAGCCGGACAGGGTCAGCGTGGTGGTGTCACTGACCGGGAAGCTCGTGGTCTGGGTGACCGTGATGCCGCGCTGCGTCCAGTCGAGCACCGACGGCGTGAACAGGTTCACGCTCAGCGTCGTGCCGTTGTAGAAGTAGATGGAGTCCATCAACCTCGTGTTGATCTCCAGGCCGGTGCCCTGGCAGCACCAGAACGAGTTGTAGTCGGTGCTCCAGGTGCCGCCACCCCACGCCGGGCCCACACCCCGACGGCCACCCGGCCGCAGCGGGGTGAAGTAGGTGATGTGGCCGCGGCTGTCGGCCGAGTTCTGTCCGCCGATCAGGTGGTTCATCAGCGCGCGCTCGTAGTAGTCGAAGTAGTCGGCCCGGTTCGGGTCGAGCAGCCACAGCTCCCGGGTCAGTTTGAGCATGTTGTACGTGTTGCACTGCTCGCACGTGTCGTTGGTGAGGTAGCCGGCGATCGCGTTGGGCGGCCGGAAGTGCTCGGCCTGGCTGTTGCCGCCGATGACGTAGGTGTGCGCGCCGACGGTGATGTTCCACGCGTTGCTGGCGATGCTCCGGTAACGGGTGGTCCCGGTGGCCTTGAACTCCCGGGCCGCGCCGATCCACTTGGGCACCTGCGTGTTGGCGTGCTTGCCGTTGAGCTGGTCCTGGCCGGAGGCCAGCGGGTCGAAGATGCCGGCGTGGTCGAACCGCTGTGCGGTGGCGAGCCACCGGCTGTCGCCGGTCTGCTGGTAGATGTCGGCGAGCACGTCGTTCATGCCGCCGAACTCGGTGCCCAGCATCGACTGCATCTGGCTGTAGCTGAGCCGCGACGTGCGGGTGTCGACCCAGCCCGCCAGCGACAGCAGCACCGTACGGGCCTGCGTGTTGCCGATGTAGCGCCAGACGTCGAGCAGCCCGGCGAGGGTCTTGTGGATGCAGTAGTAGGGCACGTTGCCGTTGGACAGCGTCCGTGCCTCGAGGGCGTTGAAGTCGGACTCGGGGAAGCCGGAGAGGTAGCCCGCGCCGAACCCGGCGGCGCCGTTGTTCGCCTGGCACTTGGCCAGCTCGGCGACCATGTAGTTGGCCTTGTCCCGGCAGGTGGTGTCGCCCAGCACCGCGTACGCGTACGCCCACGCGCTCAGGAAGTGGCCCTGCATGTGGGTCCGGAACGGGAAGTTCGGCGCGTCCCAGCCCCCGTTGGTGGCGGCGCCGTTCGTGGACAGCCGGTGGTTGGCCCGGAAGTTGTAGAGCATCCGGTCGACGTCGACGAACCGCAGGTAGTTGAGCGTCCGCGACTGGTTGTCCATCCAGCGGCCGGAGGTCAGCCGCACCTGACCGAGGTCGAACGCGTACGCCGAGACGCCGATGTCCGCCCGGGCCGGCGGAACCACGGCGGCCGAGGCGCTGCCGCCGACGAGGGTGGAGCCGGCCGCGGAGACCACCGCGGTGGCTCCGGCGGCCTGAAGGAGGTGGCGGCGGCTGAGGGGCAGGGGTGGCATGGGAACCTCCAGGAAATTCGGTACGGGGGACGGTGCGCTACGGGGTGGCGTGCTGGTGGTCGGCGGCGCTCGAGCTGCCGCGGTGCGCGTCGGTGCTGGCGGTCGCCGGCGCGGCGTGGACGGCGCTCGGAAGGCTCGGTGCGCTGCTGGCGGTGGCAGCGGTGGACCGCGCGCTCTGGGCGAACGTGCGTCGAGTCAGCGGCACGGTAGGCGACCTTTCCGAGGCGCGGGACGGGTGGTGGGGGCCACCCGAGCGGTGGTCGGGGGCCGGCTGAGCGGCGGCGCATCGATGGCGGCGGGTCGTCAGCGGAAACACGCACGACTGTTGTGGTGACTGTGGAACTGTTGTCGCCGTGGACGCGACGGGCTGCCCGGAGGCCTATCGCGGCACATCGATGTGATCGCTAACATAGTTGGTCGTTAACACGCCCGCAACCCCTGAGTGCGTCGCGCCGACCGCCCTGGCGCGTCGATGCGACGGCAGCACGCCGTGACCCCTGGTCGGCGGCGGTCGATGGGTGCGCCGATGGTCCGGAATGGACGCGGATGGGGCTTCTGGCCACCACAAGATAACAGCGCGTAACGGGCAGCCATCGTCGAGGACCGATTGGCACCCCGTTGACGTCGGCCGCACGGCTCAGTACCTTGCATCGTAAATCTTGGATGTCGTCCTCGCTACATCCTCGCGGCGAGGTCGTTACGACGGGCCCTCCGCATCGCCCAAAAGTCCAGGTCACATGCCGAGCAGGGCATCGACGAAGACCTGTTAGCGCTAACACGGTTGCCGCCCGTGCTCCTTCGTACGCGCACGGTGCAGCCCCTTACACAGGCAACCCGGGTGGCGGTGACTCGTCGACTCGACGCGGACCTCGCGCACAGCGCACTCTCTCCGGGAGTAATCGTGAAGGTGAGAACTCGAAGCACCACCCCCACCACCCCCAGGCTCAGGCGCGCCATCGCCTGGCTGGCGAGCCTCGTCTGCGTCGTCGCACTGGTCCCCGCCAGTGCCGCGAAGGCGGACAATCCGATCGTCCAGCACGTCTACACCGCTGATCCGGCGCCGATGGTGCACAACGGTCGGGTGTACCTGTACACGGGTCACGACGAGGACGGGTCGACGTACTTCACCATGCGTGACTGGCGGGTGTTCTCGTCGGCGGACATGGTGAACTGGACCGATCACGGGTCGCCGATGAGTCTGGCGACGTTCGCGTGGGCGGATGCCAACGCGTGGGCGGGTCACGTGGTCGCGCGCAACGGGAAGTTCTACTGGTACGTGCCGGTGCGGCAGCGCTCGAACGGGCAGATGGTCATCGGCGTCGGCGTGGCGGACTCCCCGACCGGGCCGTTCCGGGACGCCCTCGGCCGCCCGTTGGTGGGCAACAACGAGATCGATCCGAACGTGTTCATCGACGATGACGGGCAGGCGTACCTGTACTGGGGTAACCCGGGCCTGTGGTACGTGCGGTTGAACGCGGACATGATCTCCTACTCGGGCAGCGCGACGCGGATTCCGTTGACGACCGCGGGTTTCGGCACGCGGACGGGGAACGCGTCCCGGCCGACCCTGTACGAGGAGGGGCCGTGGGTGTTCAAGCGCAACGGGTTGTACTACAACGTGTTCGCGGCGGAGTGTTGCTCGGAGTTCATCGGTTACTCGACGGCTCCCGGCCCGACCGGGCCGTGGACGTACCGCGGGACGATCATGCCGCGGCAGGGTGCGAGTTTCACCAATCACGCCGGGGTCGTCGACTTCAACGGTGGGTCCTACTTCTTCTACCACAACGGGGCGTTGCCCGGCGGTAGTGGTTACACCAGGTCGGTGGCCGTGGAGAAGTTCTCCTACACCTCCGCCGGGATGTTCCCGACGATCACGATGAGCACGACGGGGGCGCCGCAGGTGGGGACGCTCAACCCGTACGTGCGCCAGGAGGCCGAGACGATCGCGTGGGGCTCCGGGATCGAGACCGAGGTGTCCAGCGAGGGCGGTATGAACGTCGGGTGGATCGAGAACGGCGACTACGTCAAGGTCAAGGGCGTCGCGTTCGGCGCGGGGGCGACGTCGTTCACGGCCCGGGTCGCCTCGGGCACCAGCGGTGGGCGCATCGAGGTCCGCCTCGACAGCGCCACCGGCCCGGTGGTCGGCACCTGCACCGTGGGCGGCACCGGTGGCTGGCAGGCCTGGACCAGCACCACCTGCGCGGTCAACGGCGCCACCGGCACCCACGACCTGTACCTCCGCTTCGCCGGCGGCAGCGGCAACCTGTTGAACATCAACTGGTGGCAGTTCACCGGCACCGGCGGCAGCGCCACCGTGCTCACCAACGGTGACGTGGAGAACGGCACGACGGGCTGGGGTGTGCACGGCAGCGGAACGCTCTCCCGGAACACCGCCGTCGCCCACGGCGGCGGCGGGTCGCTGTCGATCACCGGCCGGACCGGGGCGTGGAACGGCCCCAGCCAGGACGTGACCTCGAAGCTCACCAACGGCAAGAGCTACACCACGAACGTCTGGGTACGGGCGCAGAGCGGCACGCCGTCGGCCAAGGCGACCCTGTCGCTGACCGCGAACGGCACCACGAACTACGTCCAGCTCACCCCGGCCGTGGGGGTGAACGTCAACGGCTGGACCCTGCTCACCGGCACGACGACCGTGTCGTGGAGCGGCACGCTGTCCAGCGCGATCTTCTACGTCGAGACGGCGGCGGGCACCGACAGCCTCCTCGTCGACGACGCCTCGTTCCAGTGACGCGCGCTGCCGGAGCCGTCCGCGGACGGCTCCGGCAGCACCGGGCGCCCGGCGCCACGACCGGAGCAGCCCGCCACCCGGTGGCGGATCGTTACGACTTGACGAACGGCATGTTATCGCTCACAGTCGATGGTTGAGGGCGGCCGCACCTGTGGTTCACCGGGCGAGCCTGTGGGCCGCACCTCGGAGCGTGACGTCCGCCCAGGGCATGCCGGACGTCGTGTCGGGGTCTACCACCACCGGTGCCGTGCTGGCGACTGGGCCTTCGGTCGTCCGGGTTCCGCCACCGTGAGCCGACCCCGCGGCGGCACTGGCATCGGCGTCGACATCGCCGGTGCCGATATCACCGGCTTCGCAGGAGCAGATTCGGGCGCTGCACCTCCATCACCGAACCACCACAGACAAGGAATTCGCATGAATCACAAGAGAGTCCTGCGATTGGCGGTGACCGTCGCTGCCACCGGCGCACTCGCCGCCGGAATGACGATGACGCTGACCTCCACGGCCAGTGCCGGTACGACCCTGAAGGCGTCGGCCGCCGAGAAGGGCCGTTACTTCGGTGCGGCCGTCGCGGGGCAGAAGCTCTCCGACAGCACGTATGTGACGATCCTGAACCGCGAGTTCAACAGTGTCGTGGCCGAGAACGACATGAAGTGGGACGCGACCGAGCCGCAGCAGGGTCGGTTCAACTACACGGGTGGTGACCGGCTGGTCGCGCACGCGCAGGCCAACGGCATGAGTGTGCGGGGCCACGCGCTGTTGTGGTACCAGCAGGAGCCGGGCTGGGCGCAGAACATGTCCGGCAGTGCGTTGCGCAGCGCGATGATGAACCACGTGACCCAGGTGGCGACCCACTTCAAGGGGAAGATCTACGCGTGGGACGTGGTGAACGAGGCGTTCGCCGACGGTAACAGCGGCGGGCGGCGTGACTCGAACCTGCAGCGCACCGGCAACGACTGGATCGAGGCGGCGTTCCGGGCGGCGCGGGCGGCGGATCCGGGTGCGAAGTTGTGTTACAACGACTACAACACCGACGGGATCAACGCGAAGTCGACGGGGATCTACAACATGGTGCGGGACTTCAAGTCCCGTGGCGTGCCGATCGACTGTGTGGGTTTCCAGTCGCACCTGGGCACGTCGTTGTCCAGTGACTACCAGGCCAACCTGCAGCGTTTCGCCGATCTCGGCGTGGACGTGCAGATCACCGAGCTGGACGTGATGGGCGGCGGCAACCAGGCGAACATCTTCGCCGGTGTCACCCGTGCCTGCCTGGCCGTCTCGCGGTGCACGGGCATCACCACGTGGGGTGTGCGTGACTGTGACTCGTGGCGTGGGTCGGACAACGCCCTGCTCTTCGAGTGCAACGGTAACAAGAAGGCCGCGTACACGAGCGTCCTGAACGCCCTCAACGCCGGCCCGGCCATCACCCCGTCGCCGACGACCCCGGGGCCGACGACGCCCGGGCCGACCACCCCGCCGCCCACCACGCCTCCGCCCACCACCCCGCCGCCCACGACGCCCCCGCCGGGCCCGGAGGGTTGCACGGCGTCGGTGTCACTGAACTCGTGGAACGGTGGTTTCGTGGCCAGTGTGAAGGTCACCGCCGGCTCGGCCGGCACGAACGGGTGGAACGTCAGCGTCACGCTTCCCGGTGGCGCGAGTGTCACGAACACCTGGAGTGCGACAGCCAGTGGCTCCACCGGCACGGTCCGGTTCACGAACGTCAACTACAACGGCCGGCTCGCCGCCGGCCAGGTCGCCGAGTTCGGCTTCCAGGGCACCGGCAGCGCGGCGGGCATCACGCCCACCTGCACCGCCTCCTGACCGGGCACGCCTGACCGACCCGTCCCCGTCGGCCGGTGTGCGGGACCGTTCCCCGGTCCCGCACACCGGCCGTTCGCGGTGCACGAGCAGATCAGGAGTACGGCAGCCGCAGCACCGACTGGTTGCCGATGCCCACGGTGCTGGGGTTGTTGCCGATCGCCGACCAGATCTCCACCCGGACCGTGCCGTTGCTCAACGTGCCCAACGTGCCGGTGGCCGAGGCCAGGCCGGTGTTCTGGGTGTAGTGCTCGTAGCCGGCCACCGGGTCGGTGGCGAAGTAGCGCAGTGTCTCCACCCGGTCCCAACTGCCGTTGCCGGTGAGGTCGTAGGAGATCCGTACCTGCACCCCGTTGCCGACCGCAGCCCCGGCATCCACGAACAGGTCGAACGCGGTCTGCCCGCCGGCGTAGGCGAGGTTCAGGCCGGTCGCCGTGAAGACCTGCGCGTTTGTGGGCGTACCGTCGTGGTTTCCGTTGGCGGCCGCGACAGTCGTCGTGGCCGCGCTGCCGGCGGCGCCCAACCCGCCCCCCGGCAGCAGATACCGGGTGGGACTGCCAGTCGTGGGCGGCGAGGTGGTCGGTGGGGCCGTGGTGGGCGGTGCCGTCGTGGGTGGGGCCGTGGTCGGTGGCCGGGTCGTCGGTGGGGTGGTCGTCGGCACACCGCCGGACGCGTTGCCACCACTGAAGGTGTACGCCCCGGTGGTCGCCGTCTTGCCGGCCGCCACGGTGAGACTGGTGCCGTTGGAGAACGTCACGGTGATCGGTGCGGCGGTCGGGTTCGACGCCACGTAGGTCCGCGCGCCGTTGCGGGAGAACACCGCCGACAGCGGGTGGTTGCCGGTGACAGTGGTGTCGACACTGCCCAGCGCCGCGAGGTTGCGGATCCAGTGGAAGGTGTGTGCCCGGCTCTCGCCCTCCTCCGGGGTGTAGCCGGGGTTCGCGCGGAGGTTCGCCAGCGCCGCGTCGGGGTCGCCGAGGGCCTGGAACTGCCAGAGGATGTCCTGCCACACCGTGGGTTGCCCGCCGTTGTTGCGGACCAGCTCGGCGTAGTTGGTCCGTACGTACGCCGGGTTGTTGCCCAGGTAGAGGTGCCCACCGGTGACCGGCAGCAGGTTGATGCCCTGGATCATCTCCGGTTCGCCGCTGAACCAGGTGGCGTACGCGCCGCCGTCGCCCCAGACCATGCCGACAGTGGAGTGCCCGAAGGCGGCGGGGAAGTTCTGGTCGCTGACGTCGAACCAGTACTCCTGGATGGCGGCGGCCTGGGTGGTGTAGAGGAAGACACCAGCGTCACGGACGGCGGCGTCGCCGGTGACCTGCCCCCACTGGATCAGGGCGTTGGCGAAGTTCATCCCCTCGGACGAGGACTCCTGGTTGTTGCCCGAGCCGAAGGAGCCGTGCCCGGACGCCCAGTCGTGGCCGGCGTAGATGTCGAAGTCCCGCAGGTAGGGGAAACGGGTGTCGCCGCGCTGGTAGTTGTTGGCGTCGCGGATCAGCAGGTCCACCATGCCGCCGTAGCGGCCGGCGGTGGCCCACGTCGGGTCGAACTTGGCAAGCGTGGCGGCGGCCGCGATGAAGTAGCCGTAGTGGAAGTGGTGGTCGTTGAGCTCCTGGTCGGAGCCGTACGACGCCGGGTAGCCGATCAGGGTGCCCCAGTTGTTGTCGTAGTAGAAGACCCGGCTGGTCTTACCGCTGGACGCGGTGAACCAGTCGGTGAGCGTGCTGCGGATGGCGTTCAGCGCGCTGTCGCGCGTCGTGGTGTCGTTGACCAGGTCGGCGATCTCGGCGATGCGGGCGGCCCGGCCGAGCCCCTTGCCGGTCCAGTAGGTGTCGTTGCCGCGCTGGTCCATCGGGTTCGCGCGGACGGCCGCCAGTTGGCTGGTGAGGGTGGCCAGGTCGGTTCCGCTGCCGTCGCCGACGGCCGGCAACTCCGGCACGACGCCCTGGAACCTCATGGCGGTGCGGAACTGGTTGACGCCGGTGAGCACCTTCATCCGGCCGCGCGCCGACGGGTAGGTCGGGGTGATGGCGGTGGACCCGCTCAGCGACTTCCACTGGTGCGGGTAGAGGCTGACCACGGTCTGCGTGGCGGAGCCCTCCCGGGCGGTCGTGGTGAACGCGTACGTGGTGGTCAGGCCGCTGGTCGCCGGGTTGTACGCGTACGACACCTGGGTGCCGGTCACGTGGGCGTGCGCGTACCGGCCGTAGGTCGCGGCCAGGTCGGCGCGCTCCGTCGCGCTGGACGTCGGCGGCAGCAGGGCGACGGAGAAGTAGCCCCGGCCGGCGAGGGTGGACGAGATCCGGCCGCCGGCGACGGTCCAGGTGGCGCCGCTGGGCGCGTACCCGACGTAGTCGTGACCGTTGACCCGGAAGCCGATGGTGGCGCCGCTCGCGGACCACACGTCGGGGGTGCCGGCGGTGCCGATCACCGCGTCGCCGCCGGTGGTCTGGAAGTACGCGAAGGGCAGGCCGTGGCCGATGGTGGCGCGCATGGTGCGGGTGCCGTCGCTCCAGTGTGGGCTGACGGTCCAGTCGGTCCAGCCGTCCACCTTGACCTGGGGCGCGCCGAGCCCGGCAACGCCGACCCGGAGGTCCTGCACGTAGGGGTAGTGGAACTCACCGACGCCGGTCGCGGTGCCGCTGATGGCGGGTGTGGAGTTGGCGGAGAAGCCCAGGCCGTCGGTGAAGGTGTCGTACGAGATCGGGTGGGCGTGCAGCGGTTCGCTGAAGGAACAGTCGGTGCGCTTCCACAGCAGCGAGGACCACCAGTCGTTCGTGGGGATCGGCCCGGTGGGCGCGTTGGCGGTGGCGAACTGCCGGGGGTTGCTGGACATCGCGCCGCAGCCGCTGGGGAGCGGGCCGACCGCTGTGGTGGTGTAGCTGCCGGCGCCGACGGGTGCGGCCTCGGCGGCGCGGGTGACGGGGATCGCGAGACCGCCGACGACCAGGGCCAGGGCGGTCGCGGTGGCCAGGGCCCAGCGGCGGTGGGGGACGGGAGGTGTCATGGTGCCTCCATCGCGCGCCGGGGTGCGGCAGGTGCCGCGTCCGACGCGTTGCGTCTGAATTAGGGAGAAGGTCGAGCGAGAGAGCGCTCTCACGGCAACGGTAGTGGAGCACCGAGATCCCCGTCAATGTGTCACACGCGTTGCGTGCTGATGTCGCTAACCGCCGGCGCCCGCGTCCGTCGCCACCGCCGGCAGGCCGGCGTCGTCGAGGTCGTCCAGGAGCGTCTCGGGCGCGCGCATCCGCCACGCGTCGGTCACCAGCTCACCGAGCCGATCGAGGCCGACCGCCGCCAGCCGCACCAGCACCAGGGGCAGGCCGGCGTAGCCGGGCGTGGTGAAGAAGAGATCGGGCTCGCCGAGCAGGAGCGCCTGCTTCTCGGCCTCGTCGCCGACGAACAGCACGGCGATGTCGAGTCGGATCACCCGGGGCTTTCCGGGGACGCGCTCCGGGTAGGACCAGATGAAGCCCCTGTCGGCCACCCGGAAGTCGAAGCCGTCACTGGGGATCTCCACCGTGTGCGGCAGGGCCAGCGCCACCCGGCGTACGTCGTCGGCGTCAGCCACCGAGGCCCCCCGCACCACACACGATCAGCATGTGCCGAGATTACGCGGTGGACAGGTCGACGGCGGTGGCGCCGAGGACGGCCCGGTGACCGTCCTCCTGCACGTAGCCGACCACCGAGGCCCCGCGAGGATCGAGATCGGGTGGTGTCGCCAGCTCCACCCGTCCCCGCTCGGCGCGCAGGGCCACCGACGTGAAGGCGCGGACGACGTTGTCCTGTCGCAGCGTCCGCCCGGCGTTCTCGCCTCGGGCGATCTCGCTGTCCAGGCCACGTTCCACGATCGCCACGTTCAGCACCGCGCCCTCCGGCGGTGGTGCGCTCTGGTAGTCCACCGCCACCCGCCCGCCGAGGTCCTCCGCCCGGAGCGTGACCGCCGAGGTGGCGCTCGACGCCAGGGCGGAGGCGATCGCGCCAGCCGCACGCCGCCGGTCGGATCCGACGAACTCGACGGTGCCGTTGACGACCATCTGCGGTGTGTACAGACGCCCGGTGCCGAAGGCGCGGCCGTACGCCTCCTGCCGCGCGGTGTACGCCGCGTCGGCGAAGCGGTCGGGCCAGCCCAGATCGTCCCAGTAGTCGACGTGGAATCCGAGGGCGAAGACCGGCTGCCCCCGATCCCGGGCATCGTGCTCGATCTCGGTCAGCACCTCCTCGGCGGGAGGGCAACTCGAGCAGCCCTGCGAGGTGAACATCTCCACGACGGCGAAGCCGAGGTCTGTCGACGGGGTCGTCATCTGGCGCGCCTCCTCCCGGGTCTCGACCGACGGCGCTGCGTTTCCCGTTACCGCCGGGACAATGCGCGCGGCGTCACCCGAAGCGGCCGCACGGTCAGCGGGGGCGCGGCGGGTGGTTGGATGATCGGATGCAGATCACCGTGACAGACGCGCCGGAGCGGGAGCGATTCGAGGCGCGCGACGAGGCGGGGACGACAGCCGGGTTTGTCACCTACCAGCTGACCGGAAGCATCATCGCCTACACCCACACCGAGGTCGATCCGGCGTTCGAGGGCAGGGGAGTCGGCTCGACCCTGGCCCGCGCGGTGATGGACGACGCACGCGCCAGGAAGCGGACCGTCGTGCCCATCTGTCCGTTCCTCGCCGACTGGTTGGTCAAGCACCCCGAGTACGAGGGCATCGTGGTCCGGTCGACCCGCAAGGTCAAGTAGAGTTCGGCAAGCCTGACCTGCGCATCCCTGGGGAGCCGAACGATGACAGTCGCCACCTTCCGCGCCCTGCACCACGGCCGCGCCCCCGGCGACCCGCTCGTCCTGCCCGGGCCGTGGGACGCCGGCAGCGCCCGGGTGTTCGCCGACGCCGGGTTCCCGGCGCTGGCGACGCCGAGCGCGGGGGTCGCCGCCTCGCTCGGGTACGCCGACGGCGCGACACCGGCCGACGAGATGTTCGCGGCGGTGGCCCGGATCGTCCGCGCCGTGCCCGTTCCGGTGTCCGCCGACGTCGAGGGCGGTTACGGCCTCGCCCCCGGTGAGCTGGTCGGGCGGCTCCTGGACGCCGGTGCCGTCGGCTGCAACCTGGAGGACTCCGACGGCCACGGCACGCTGAAGGATCCACGGCAACACGCCGACTGGCTGGCCGAGGTCCGGGCGGAGGCGGGCGACGCCCTCGTCATCAACGCGCGCGTCGACACGTTCCTGGTCGGGACGGGCGACCCCGCCGACGCGGTGGCACGGGCACGCCTCTACGTGGCGGCCGGCGCCGACTGCGTCTACCCGATCCTGGCGCCGCTGGCGGTGCTGCCGGTGCTGCGCGAGGGCATCGCCGGGCCGATCAACATGGCCGCCGTCCCGGACCGGGAGTCCGTGGCGGAGCTGGGCCGGCAGGGCGCGACACGCATCACCTTCGGCCCCGGCATGCAGCGTTACGCCATGGGGGCGATCGGCGACTTGGCGGCGGGCCTGCGCGCCTGAGGCCGAGCGACCGCGACGCCACCGAACGACCGCGGCCACGCCAGCGGCGGCGCGGCCTGCTCGGCGGCCGGCTGTGCTGGTCGGGCGTCGGCCGTGGCGGTCGGGCGCGGCCTGCTCGGCGGTCAGGCGTCGGCGCGGGCGGCGAGGGCGTCCACCAGGCGGCGGGTGGAGCCGGCCAGGTTCCAGCGGCCGGCGAGCTCGAGCAGCAGGTCCGGATCGGCGGGCGCGGTCGGTAGCGCGGTGGACAGCTCCGGCAGCGGCACGTCCAGCGCGACCCGGACCACCGTGGGCGCGACGGCCAGGTAGTCGCGTGCCGCGGCCAGCTTGGTGCGCAGGCCCGGTGCGAAGGACGAGTCGGAGTCGTCGAGCGCGGCCAGGATGCCGGCGATGCTGCCGTAGCGCTCGATCAGCCGGGCGGCGGTCTTCTCACCGACGCCGGCCACCCCGGGCAGCCCGTCACTGGGGTCGCCGCGCAGCGCGGCGAAGTCGGCGTACCGGTCGGCCGGCACGCCGTAGCGGGCCCGCACCGCGGCGTCGTCGCAGTCGTCGAGCTTGGCGACGCCGCGCCCGACGTAGAGCAGCCGGACCGGCCGGGCGTCGTCGATGAGCTGGAACAGGTCCCGGTCGCCGGAGACCACCTCGACCGGGCCCGGCTGGGTGACCGAGAGCGTGCCGAGCACGTCGTCGGCCTCGTAGCCGGTCGCGCCGACGGCGGTGATGCCGACCGCGGCCAGCACCTCCAGGATCATCGGCACCTGCGGGGAGAGGGTGTCCGGGACGATCTCGCCGCCCTGCGGGGCGACCCGGTGCGCCTTGTACGACGGCAACAGCTCGACCCGCCAGGCGGGCCGCCAGTCGTGGTCCAGGGCGCAGACCATCCGGTCGGCGCCGCGTCCGCGGATGAGGGTGGCCAGCATGTCGAGGAAGCCGCGCACCGCGTTGACCGGGGTGCCGTCCTCGGTGCGGGCGGCGGACTCCGGGATGCCGAAGTACGCCCGGAAGTAGAGGCTGGCTGCGTCGATCAGGAGGATCGGGGGTCGGTGTGCCACGCCGGACAGCCTGGCACAAGCCTCCGACGATCCGGGGTACGCCCGGCCGTCGGCGGTGTCAGCGCCGCTCGTCGTGCCGGTAGACGGTCGTCCGCCGGGCCAGGTGCTGCACGACGTAACTGGTGACCAGCAGCAGGATCGCGACCAGCACCTCGACCCAGGCCGCGACACCGTCGGCCACTGTGACACCGATGATCAGCAGGACCAGGCCGACGAGCGCGAGCACTCCCGCCCACAGTTGGCGGCGTCGGCGGTTCGCCGCCCGGTCCTCCTCGTTCGGTGCCACGTGATCCTCCCGGTCGGCGACGCCCGCGCGGGCCTCCCCGGATCCAGGCTATGGCCCCGTCCGCCCGTACGAACGGGAAATCACGGCCCGGTGGATCGCGACGCGCCACTGGAGGTGGCCTGGCAGGTGGGCGTGGAGTCGTTGGTCCGCCTCGACGCGCTGCCCGGCCGCATGATCGGGCGTCTCGCCCTGCTCTTCGTGGACGGCTCGTGGATCGTGCTCGGCCCGCCGGACGACGCCACCGCGCTGCGGATGGCGTCGTCGCGCGCCGCGTGATCCGCAGCGACACGGCTCGCGGCGGCCCCCGTTCGTCGGACCAGCCGCAGTCGCGCCGGGCAATGCCGGTCAGCCACGGCGGACCATCTCTCGACGGCGTGAGGCGGAGGGCACAGTGCCTGGTCGCTGTGCCTGTCGAGCTGCCCCACCAGTGGGGCCCCTGGTCGAGCACGGGGAGGTCCCCGGCTGACGCCTGGCGTCGACCGGGGACCTCGCACACGTCAGGCGGGGAGCGTCCAGCGCTGGTTGGCGCCGGCGAAGCACTCCCAGATCTGTAGCCGGGTGCCGTCGGCGGAGCTGTTGTCCGTGACGTCCAGGCACTTGTTCGACTGCGGGTTGCGCAACGTGCCGTTGGACTGCGCCTGCCACACCTGGGCGCCGCTGCCGTTGCACTCCCAGAGCTGGACCTTCGCGCCGTTGGCGGTGGAGCCGCTGGCGATGTCGGCGCACTTGCCGAGGGCCCGTAGCGTGCTGTCGCCGGCCACCGTCCAGGTCTGGGCGTTGGTGCCGTTGCAGCCGTAGAGCTGGATGGCGGCGCCGTTGGCGGTGCTGGCCGCCGCCACGTCGACGCACTTGCCGCCGAGGCCGGTGATCCGGCCGGTGCGACCGGTCGGCGGCGGGGTGGTGCCGCCCATGATGGTGTCGTACATGGCGCTGAGCAGTGAGGTCGATCCGCTGGTGTCCTGGCTCAGCTCCCAGTTCATCACGCCGCCGGCGTTGGCCAACGCCCACTGCGTCTTGCGCTTGACCGTCGGGATGCCGTTCCAGCACTGCTGCGACCCGCCGATGGTGGCGCAGTCCCGGTTGGCGTTCGCCGGGTCCAGGCCGACGATGTACGAGTAGTTGTAGTAGACCGGGCGGCTGTAGAACGGGATGCCGAGCACCGCCTTGCTGGCCGGCAGACCGCGGGCCTTCCACAGGTTGATGCTGTTGATCGACCAGTCGTAGTTGGCGTGGGGGCTGCCGCCGTCGTACGCCATGATGTTGAGCCAGTCGACCTGGTTGAAGACGGCGGTCTGGACGCCCTGCACGCTGCCGCCCTCGGAGACCACGGCGGCGGTGAGCAGCTTGCCGCGGCTGTGCAGGGCGCCGCCGAGCTGCGTCATGAGCGCCGTGTAGTTGTTGGCCGAGGCGCCGGGGTCGGGGTACTCCCAGTCCATGTCGACGCCGTCGAGGTTGTACTGGTTGACGAAGTTGACCAGGTTGTTGACGAAATTGGTCCGGCTACCGGAGTTCGCCGCCAGGGCTTCGAAGGCCGAGTCGTTGCCGTCGTTCCAGCCGCCGACCGCGATCGAGACCTTGACGTTGTTGGCGTGTCCCTGCGAGACCAGCGAGGAGAGCCGAGCACCGTCGACCCCCTGCAGGCTGCCGTCGCTGTTGGGCAGGATGAAGGCGTAGTTGATGTGGGTGAGCTTGTTGTACTGGATCGTGTTGATGTTGCCGGCCCAGGAGGGCATGTAGCCGACGCTCTTGAAGTTGTTCGGCAGCACCACGGCCTGCGCGGCGGTGGAGGTGACGGTGAGGGTGGCGCCGGCGGTGGCCAGCGCGAGGAGGCCGGCGGCGAGGACGCGGCGCAGTGGTGAGGACATCGGGGGCCTTCCCGTGGGCGGGGGACGACACCCGCCCGCGCGGGTTGTCGCGGGCGGGCGGTGCGGGACGCAGGAACGGGTGGGCCTCGAGGCAGCCAAATCTTAAAGAGTGTTAACTGTCCGCGTCAATCAACGCCTGTGGATTTCCCCGGCAGCGGTACCAATATGGGGGTTTACCCAAACGACCGTTAAGCTTGTGCAACGGCTCACCACCACCCCCACGGAGCTCATCGCGCTATGACTGTCGACCGGATCCTCCCCACCGACGAGGCCCACGACCTGCTGGGTCTCGCCACCGAGCTCGCCGATCGCGAGCTCGCCCCGAACGCCGCCGCCTTCGAGGAGCGCGCCGAGTTCCCCCGTGGCGTGCTCCGGACCCTCGGCCGCGCCGGCCTGCTCGGCCTGCCCTACCCCGAGGAGTACGGCGGCGCGGCCCAGCCCTACGAGGTGTACCTGCAGGTGCTGGAGATCCTGGCCAGTCGCTGGCTCGCGGTCGCCGAGGCGGTCAGCGTGCACACCCTGTCCTGCTACCCGCTGTTCGCGTTCGGCAGCGACGAGCAGCGCAAGCTGCTGCCGGACCTGATCGGCGGCGAGCTGCTGGGCGCGTACTGCCTCTCCGAGCCGCAGGGTGGCTCGGACGCGGCCGCGCTGAGCACGCGGGCGGTTCGGGACGGGGACGCGTACGCGGTGTCCGGCACCAAGGCGTGGATCACCCACGCGGGGACCGCCGACTTCTACAACATCTTCTGCCGCACCGGAGGTCCCGGGCCGAAGGGGATCTCCTGCCTGCTCGCCGACGCGGGCACGGTCGGCATCAACCCGCAGGCGGCGGAGCGGACGATGGGTCTGCGCGCCTCGCCGGTGGCGCAGATCGTCTTCGACGAGGCGCGGGTGCCGGTGGACCGGCTGATCGGCGACGAGGGCGCCGGCTTCACCATCGCCATGTCCGCACTGGACTCGGGTCGCCTGGGCATCGCCGCCTGCGCGGTGGGGCTGGCCCAGGCAGCCCTGGACTACGCGGTGTCCTACGCCCGGGAGCGGCAGCAGTTCGGCAGGTCCATCATCGACTTCCAGGGGCTCGGTTTCCTCCTCGCGGACGCGGCCACCCAGATCTCCGCCGCCCGCGCGTTGACCCTCGCCGCGGCCCGGCTGCGCGACGCCGGCCGCCCGTACGCGATCGAGGCGGCCAAGGCGAAGCTCTTCGCCACCGACGTGGCGATGCGGGTGACCACCGACGCGGTGCAGGTGCTCGGCGGCGCCGGCTACGTGGCCGATCATCCGGTGGAGCGGTACATGCGCGAGGCCAAGGTGTTGCAGATCGTGGAGGGCACCAACCAGATCCAGCGAATGGTGATCTCCCGGGCGCTGGCGAAGGGCTGAGCGGGTCGACGAGCGGTGCGGGGCGGTCCGCGGTGAACCTGTCGCGGCCGTCCCGGCGGGTACCTCGTCGCCGTCGGGCGGTTTTCCCGGTAGGTTGCACGCCGTGGAGGAGATCGACCGCGCTATCGTCGCCGCGCTGACCGCCGACGGCCGACTGTCGTACACCGACCTGGCCGAGAAGGTGGGGTTGTCGGTGTCCGCCGTGCACCAGCGGGTGCGCCGGCTGGAGCAGCGCGGGGTGATCAAGGGGTACGCCGCGCGGGTGTCGTTCGAGGCGCTGGACCTGCCGCTGACCGCGTTCGTGGCGATCCGCCCGTTCGACCCGTCGCAGCCGGACGACGCGCCGGAGCGGCTGGCGCACCTGCCCGAGATCGACTCCTGCTACTCGGTGGCGGGGGAGGACTTCTACCTGTTGTTGGTGCGGGTGGCCGGCCCCACCGACCTGGAGCGGGTGCTGCAGGAGATCCGCACGTCGGCGAACGTGACGACCCGGACGACGGTGGTGCTGTCCACCCCGTACGAGAACCGGCCTCCGAAGATCAGCGCGGCGGCACCGAGTCGGTCGCGGTCCCGGGCGCCGGAGGAGCCGGCTGGTTCCACCGCAGGATGACCTGCCGGCCGTGCTCGTGACCGAGCGCGCTGACCGTGGCGGTGTCCAGGCGCAGTCGTCCGCCGGCGGACGGGGGCAGGCCGATCCAGCGGGCTCCGAGCACGCGCAGGCTGTGCGCGTGGCCGACAAGCGCGACGGTGCCCCGGTCGAGCAGTGGGGTGACCCGCTCCAGCACCCGGTCGAGCCGTTCGCCGACCTGCGCGGGTGACTCACCGCCGGGGCAGCCGTCGGTCCAGATGTTCCAGTGCGGCTGGTCGGCGTGGATGTCGACGGTCGTGCGGCCCTCGTACTCACCGTAGTTCCACTCGCTGAGGTCCTCGTCGACCCCGTCGACGGTGAGCCCGGCCAGCTGCGCGGTGCGCAGCGCCCGGGAGCGGGGGCTGGACAGCACCGTCGCGAACCGCCGGCCGGCGAGGAACGCCGCGAGGGTGCGGGCCTGTCGCTCGCCGTCGGGGGTCAGCTCGAGGTCGGTGTACGAGGTGTGCCGGAGGCTGGCGCTCCAGGTGGTCTCGCCGTGCCGGATCAGCAGGAGCTCTCCCATGGGGCCCAGTTAACCACCGGGCCAGCTCCCGCCGGGCCACCCTCCCTCAACCTATCTTCCTAGGATGCCTTACCGGGTGTGCCGACCAGCACCGCCGGTTTCGGCACCCGGAGACCGGGCACACGTGCGGGGACCGATCGCCAGACCGAGGAGGCGCGATGAGCTTCACCGAGAAGGCACGGAACAAGGTCGAGCAGATGGCCGGCGCCGCACGTGAGCGCGTCGGCGACATGACCGACAACGAGCGGATGCGTGGCGAGGGCGCCAGCCAGGAGAGCGACGCGCGCGCCAAGCAGGCCGGTCAGAACGTCAAGGACGCCGGTCGCAACGTGAAGGACTCCTTCACGAAGTGACCTGAGCGGTCCACGGGTCCCCGGGCGCACCGTCGCCCGGGGACCCGTCGTGTGCTGCGGCTACGGTCGTGCGGTGACGGTGCTTCGTTCGCTTGTGTTGTTCGTGCTGGCCGCGGTGGCCGAGATCGGCGGCGCCTGGCTGGTCTGGCAGGGCTGGCGGGAGCAGCGTGGGCTGTGGTGGATCGCCGCGGGCGTGGTGGCGCTGGGCTGTTACGGCTTCGTCGCCACGTTCCAGCCGGACGCGAACTTCGGCCGGATCCTGGCGGCGTACGGCGGGGTGTTCGTGGCCGGCTCGTTGGGCTGGGCGATGCTCGTCGACGGCTTCCGCCCGGATCGGTGGGACCTGACCGGCGCGGCCCTGTGCCTGCTGGGCGTCGCGGTCATCATGTACGCCCCGCGTGGCGCCTCCGGGTGAGGTCCCGGCGGCCCTCATTCCGCGATCTCGCGCTTACTGTCCCGGCGTAAGGCATTCCGCGCGTCTCGCCGACCGAAAGCTCCGACGGTCAACGGGCCGGCTTGCGGGACGGTGAGCGTTCTTCGCTTCTGCGATGATCGGCGGCGTGAATCGACCTCGGCTTCGTTTCCTGTGGGGCGTCCTGGTGGCGGTGGCTGTGCTCGGCAGCGCGGCGTGTGCGACTACCCGGGCGTCGTCGCCGGACGGGCCCGCCTTCGTCGGATCGTCCGCCACCACGGCCGCCCCGTCGGTAAGCGCCACCGCGGCGCCGAGGGCGTCGACAGTCCCGGGGGCGACGCGGGTGGGGACCCGGGCGCGGGTGGTCGATCACGGCCCGCGCACCGGGGACAAGGTGGCACTGACCTTCGACGCGGACATGACCGACGGGATGCTGGCCAGTCTGCGTGCCGGCAAGGTGAAGTCGTACGCCAACCTGCGCATCCTCGACCTGCTGGAGCGGGACAAGGTGGCGGCCACGTTCTTCCTGACCGGCAAGTGGGTGCAGCGGTATCCGGACGTGACCCGGCGGATCGCCGGCAACCCGCGGTTCGAGTTGGCCAACCACACCTACGGGCATGCGGCGTTCACAGGTGACTGCTACGACCTGCCCTTGCTGCCGGTGGACGAGTTGGCCGGGGACGTGGCGAAGACGTTCGAGGTGATCAAGCCGTACGGGGGTCGGCAGACCCGCTACTTCCGCTTTCCGGGGCTCTGCCACGACGCGGCGACGCTTGACGCCCTGGCGCCGCTGGGTGTGACGGTCGTCGACGGGGACGTGGTCAGCGGTGATCCCTTTGCGACCGCGTGGAAACCGCTGGTGCGGGCGGTCTTGGACCACGTCCGCCCCGGCTCGGTGGTGATCATGCACGTGACCGAGGCGAACGCCGCCATGACCGACGAGGCGTTGCCGCACATCCTGGAAGGGCTACGCGAGCGAGGGCTGGAGCCGGCGCCGTTGTCCGAGGTGCTGGCCGGCGCCTGAGGCCCGGGAGGGTTGTGCTGGTCGCGGGTCAGCTCTCGTATGCGTCGTCGACGATCATGACGATCTTGCCGCGGGGGGACCCGTGTTCGGCCGTGTCATGGGCATCTGTCGCTTTCTGGATGGGGAAGGCGGCTTCGATCGGCACCGTGAAGCGGCCTTCGGTGAACAGATCGGCGGCGGTGCGCAGGCCGTGCCGGCCGTCGGGTTCACCGGCGAGTTGTCCCATGGACAGGCGGACGCCGTGTGTGGGGGCGGTGAAGTCGGCCAGGGTCACCACCGCTGCCGGGTCGCCGGTCAGGTTGAGCAACTCCGTCAGGGACCCGGCGCCTGCGACATCCAGTGCGCGGTCCACCCGACCCGCGCCCAGGGCGTTGACCCGGTCTGCGAGGCCGTCTCCGTACGTGACAGGTGTCGCCCCGAGTTGGCGGAGGAAGGCGTGGTTGTCGGGGCGGGCGGTGCCGATGACCCGGATGCCACGGGCTGCGGCGAGTTGGACGGCGACACTGCCCACTCCACCTGCGGCGCCGTCGATCAGGAGGGTCATGCCCGGTTGGGGTGCCAGCAGGTCGAGGGCCCGGGTGGCGGTCTCGGCGCTGGTGCCCGCCGCGCCGGCTTGTGCCCACGGCATGGCGGCCGGCTTGTGTGCCCAGAGTTGCAGTACCGCGAACTGTGCGCTCGCTCCGCCGAGTTTCGCTAGTTCGACGACACCGAAGACGTGGTCGCCGATGGCCACGCCGTCGACGCCGTGGCCGATCTCGTCGACGACTCCGGCCACGTCGACGCCGGGAATGTGTGGCAGTGGGAGTCGGGCGCTCATCGGGGTGCGGCCGGACCGAAGACCGACGTCGACCGGGGAAACACCGGCGGCCTGTACGCGGACGCGGATCTGGCCGGGGCCGGGACGGGGCGCGTCGGCGGTGCCGAGGTGGAGCACGTCCGGGCCGCCGAATCTGTCGAACTGTACTGCGAACATCAGTGGCTCCTCTGCCTCGATGAGGTGGTCGTAGCCGTACTGTAGGTCGGAAACGGAGCAGCTGTTCCGCTGTGGGGTCAAGTGAGAGGAAGGTCGGTGGAGGATGCCTCAGAAGCCGCGTGCCGACGCCCGTTCCAATCGTGAGCGGGTCGTGGTGGCAGCACGGGAGACGTTCGCCGCGGCCGGGCTTGAGGCACCCATGCGTGAGGTGGCCCGGCGGGCGGGGGTCGGTGTGGCTACCCTCTACCGGCATTTCCCGACCCGCGCCGAGTTGGTCACCACGGTTCTCACTGACCGTGTGCAAGCGTGCGGTGTGCAGATGCGCCACGCCCTGGACGATCCTGATCCGTGGCGGGCGCTGTCCGGCACGATCGTCGAGTTCGCCGACCGGCAGGTTCACGACCAGGCGCTCAACGAGGCATTGCTGGGTTCGGGGGAGTTGAGCGCCGCCTTTCGCGACGAACGGCGGGAACACAGCCGGGCGTTGGACGTGCTGGTTGACCGGGCGAGGGCGGCGGGTGTGCTCCGCGACGGCGTTGACGTCGACGATGTCCGGGCCGGTCTGCTGGCCATCGCGTCGCTGCGGCGGTTGCCGCCGACGGCGGCCGCCCGCGTGGTCGGCAGGGTCACCGGCCTCGTCCTCGCCGGGATCCGTGCCTGACTCGTGGTCGGTCCGCCACGAGTGGCCTGTCACGGTTGAGGTTCGACCGGACATGGAGTGAACGTGAGCTCCGGCATTGAGTACGACGAGGACCGCTTCCGGCGCGTCTACCTTGAGCACTTCGAGCCGCTGTTGGCGTACGCGCTGAGGCGTGTCGCGCATCCCGAGGACGCGGCCGATGTCGTCGCGGAGACCTTCCTGGTCGCCTGGCGGCGCAGGCATGACATTCCGGCCGACGATGAGGCTCGGCTCTGGCTGTACGGGGTGGCCCGGCGGGTGTTGGCCAATCATCGGCGGGGCGGGGTTCGCCGCCAGCGGCTGGGTGAACGGCTGCGTGAGCACATCGCCGTCGCGGTCGCCGCCGATCCGGGCAGTGAGGTGCCCGAGCGGCTCACTGTCCGGGCGGCGTTGGCGGGTCTGGGTGAGCTGGACCGTGAGGTGTTGATGCTCACCGTGTGGGAGGGCTTGCAGCCGCGCGAGGTGGCCGCGGTCCTCGGGGTCGGTCCCGCCGTGGTGCGGACACGGCTGTCGCGTGCGCGAGCCAGGCTGCGGGAGATGGTCGGTGACGACCTCGGGCCGCCTGGACATGTACTTGACGTGCTGACCGCAGCGACCCGGAAGGAGCAGAGATGACCGAGGAACATGTTGACCGGCTGGTTCGGGAGGCCGATCCCGCTCGGCTGGGCCTCGTCGGGCAGCTCGACGGGGTGAAGCAGACCCTGCTGGGGGAGATCATGTCCGAGTCGACGCTCGGTCGGTTCGTGGAACCACCCCGACGGCAACCGAGAGTGCGTCGCTTTGCTGGCGTGGCGGCGGTGGTCGTGGTCCTTGCCGGCGTCCTGGCCGTCTCTGTTCTGCCGGGTGAGCCCGAAGAGGTCGGGGAGGTGGCTGCCGCTCCCAGCGCCGGTGCTCCGGTCGTCTACTCGCCGGTGGCGATGCGGGCTGCGGAGAAGAATCCGCGGCTGCTGATCAACCGGCCCGGCTGGAAGGCGACCAACGTGTCCGGGTTCACCGAGGAGGCGGGCACCATCACCTTCCGCAACGGTGGACGCGAGTTGGAGTTCGACTGGTATCCGGCTGACGGTTACGCCGACCGTTACGCCGACCGGCTCCACGACAGTCGTCCGAAGGCTGTGCAGGTCGATGGCTGGCCGGGTGACCTGTTCGAGTATTCCGCCAGCGACTTCGAGGTGTTGCTCCGTCCCCGTGACGGGGTCTTCGTCGAGTTGCAGACCGGGGGTGACTGGTCCCGGAAGGAGTTCGCCCGGGTCCTCGCCAATGTGGTCCGGGCGGATGCGCGTACGTGGTTGGGTGCGCTTCCGCCGGAGATCGTCATTCCCGAGCGGGCGTTGGCGCGGGCGGGGGAGGTGCTGGCGGATGTGCCGCTCCCGCCGGGCTTCGACGTCGCGACCCTGGTTGATGTCGGCATCAACGATCCCTACCACTTCGGTGCGGCTGTGACGTCGCGGGTGGGTTGCGGGTGGATCGCGGAGTGGCAGCGGGCGAGGGCGAGCGGGGACGAGGCCGGGGTGCGGCGGGCCGCCGACGCGTTGCGGGGCAGTCACGGGTGGCGGGTGCTGCGGGACATGGACGAGGCTGGCGACTGGCCGGAGGTGTTCTGGGAGTACGCCGACGAGATCGCGGCCGGGACGTTGCGGGCCGGCTATTCGCAGGGTCTGGGCTGCGCCTGATTGGGGAGTGCGCGACACCCCCGGGAATCGTCTCCCCGGGGGTGTCGTCGTCGGTGGGTCAGTCGTCGCGGTGGTCGGTCCACCACTGCTGGCCGTCGGCGGGGAGGGTGTCGATCGGGTCGTAGTAGGCGTAGCGCTTGTTGAGCGCCTCCAGGTCGGCGGACTCGATGGAGGTGCGGTAGTTCTTGGTCCAGTAGGAGATGCCGCGTTCGCGGTCGTAGTCGGTGAGCATGTGTACCCAGCGTTTGCCGACGAAGGGGACGTCGCAGACGATGCGGGGGGTGGCGTAGCCGGGGAGGTAGCCCATGATGTCGTGCTGGAGTTGTTGGGCGTGCCAGACCGGGACGCGCCAGTGTTCGGCGTTGGGGATCATGTCGCACATGTAGAAGTAGTACGGCAGGATCCCGGCTTCGCCCTGGAGCGCGAAGCAGAGGTCGAGCAGTTCCGGGGTGGTGGCGTTGACGCCGCGCATGAGGACGCCCTGGTTGCGGACGTCGCGGACGCCGACGTCGAGGGCTGTCTGGGCGGCCTTGGCGACCAGTGGGGTGAGGGACTGGGCGTGGTTGACGTGGGTGTGGATGGCGAGGTTGACGCCGCGGCGGGCGGCGGTGCGGGCGACGCGTTCGAGGCCCTGGACGACGTCGGGTTGCAGCCAGTGTTGGGGGAGGCCCATGAGGGCCTTGGTGGCGAGGCGGATGTCGCGGACCGTCTCCAGTTCCAGCAGGCGCATGAGGTAGGACTCGAGGTTGCGCCAGGGGACGTTGGCGACGTCGCCGCCGGAGACGACGACGTCGCGGACGCCGGGGTGGGCCTTGAGGTAGGCGATGTGGGCGTCGTAGCGGTCGACGGGCTTGAGGGTGAGTTTGAGTTTGTCGACGGTGGGGGTGGAGTTGCCGACGAGGTCCATGCGGGTGCAGTGCCCGCAGTATTGCGGGCAGGTGGAGAGCAGTTCGGCGAGGACCTTCGTGGGGTAGCGGTGGGTGAGGCCTTCGGCGACCCACATGTCGTGCTCGTGGAGGCTGTCGCGGCTGGCGTAGGGGTGTGAGGGCCAGTCGGTGCGTCGGTCGGAGGCGACCGGGATCATGTAGCGGCGGATGGGGTCGGCGAGCAGCGCCTCGGTGGTGGGGGTCGCGAACGGCACCATCGTGTTGATCATTTGTGGTGGCACCAGCATGGACATGGTGGCCAGGGCGAGCTGGTCGGCCTCGAGGTCGGCGTAGAAGGTGTCGTCGACGAGGTCGCCGAGGACGGCGCGTAGCTGCTTGATGTTCTTGACGCAGTTGACGCGTTGCCACTGGGCGGATTCCCACTGGTCGCGGGTGATGTTTCGCCAGCCGGGGAAGCGGGTCCAGTCGGGTTCGACCAGGGGGCGGCGGTGGTATTCGTAGGGCTGCCCGGTGGTCGGTGTGGCGACCGGGTCGTGACGGGGGTGCGGGATGGTCTGGGTCACGGCCCCTCCTCGGTGGTGCTGCTGATCGACGGGCCCGAAGGCTACTGGAAAATATTCGGTACAGAAACTAGTCTGCCGTAAGTTTTCCCGTTACGCGAGCCTTGACCGGGGCTTCGGGCGGCTGGGCAGGGGAGGTCGGCGTGACGTCACCGGTGGGACTGCACCGCGTCGTACAACCGGCGGGGGTGCTGCCGCAGGCGGCTTGGCGGCTGGACGCGTCGGCGGCGATCGCGCCGAACGAGGTGCGGATCCGGGTGCGGCGGCTCAACCTGGACGCGGCGAGCTTCCGGCAGTTGTCGGAGAAGCACGGTGGCGACGGTGACGCGGTGCGCGCCGAGGTGCTGGAGATCATCTCCACGCGGGGGAAGATGCAGAACCCGGTGACCGGGTCGGGTGGGATGCTGATCGGCACGGTCGAGGAGGCCGGTCGGCGCTCCCCGCTCGGGCTGAGGGCGGGCCAGCTGGTCGCCACCCTGGTGTCGTTGACGTTGACCCCGCTGGTGATCACCGACGGGCTGGCCCGGTGGGACGGGCGCAGCGAGCAGGTGCCCTGTGACGGGTGGGCGATCCTGTTCGCGCGCTCCATCGCCGCGGTGCTGCCCGACGACGAGGACCCGCAGTTGTCCCTGGCGGTGCTTGACGTGTGCGGGGCGCCCGCGTTGACCGCGCGGGTGGTGTCGCGTTGTGTCGAGGAGCGTCGGCGCAGCGGTGATCCGACGCCGGTGCGGGTCGCGGTGATCGGCGGGGCGGGCAAGAGCGGGTCGCTGTCGCTCGCGGCGGCGCGACGTGCGGGTGCCGCGCGTACCGTCGGGGTGGTGCCGGTGGCGGCGGAGCGCGACGCGCTGACGGCGGTCGGCCTGGCGTCGGTGGTGGCGTTGGCCGACGCGCGGGACCCGGTGGGGTTGTCCACGGCGGTGACCACCGCGTTGGGGGCTCCGGCGGACGTCACGGTGGTGTGCGTGGACGTGCCGGGGTGTGAGCACGGGGCGGTGTTGGCCACCGCGGACGGCGGCACGGTGATCTTTTTCTCGATGGCGACGAGCTTCTCCGCGGCGGCGTTGGGCGCGGAGGGGTTGGCCGCGGACGTGACGATGCTGGTGGGCAACGGGTACGTGCCGGGGCACGCGGAGTTGGCGCTGGGCCTGTTGCGGGCCGAGCCGGGGGTGCGTCAGCTGTTCACGGCGCGGATCGCGGCAGACTGAGGCCATGACGAACCCCTCGACGTTGTACCGCGGCGGCGTGCTGCACTGTCCCGCCGACCCGAGCGCCACCGCGCTGCTGGTGTCCGGTGGGCGGATCACCTGGTTGGGGACCGACGGTGACGCGCCGTCGGCCGATCAGGTGGTGGATCTGGGTGGGGCATTGGTGACGCCGGCGTTCGTCGACGCGCACGTGCACGCCACCGACACCGGGTTGGCGTTGTCCGGGCTGGATCTGGCCGGGGTGCGCTCGGCGGGGCAGTTGCTGGACGCGGTGGCCGGGTTCGCGGCGGGTCTGCCGGCGGACGCGGTGGTGCTGGGGCACGGCTGGGACGAGTCGGGCTGGTCGGACGCGACGGTGCCGGACGCGGCGGCGGTGGGCCGGGCGGCGGGTGGGCGGCAGGTGTATCTGTCGCAGGCGTCGTTGCATTCGGCGTTGGTGTCGTCGGCGTTGCTGGCGGCGCTTCCCGAGGTGGTCGAGGCGCCCGGTTACGACGCGTCGGGGTGGTTGCGTCGCGACGCGCATCACGTGGTGCGGGCGGCGGCGCAGGGGTCGGTGAGTCGGGCGCAGCGGGTCGCCGCGCAGCGGGTGGCGCTGTCGCACGCGGCGTCGTTGGGGATCGCGGCGGTGCACGAGTGTGGTGGGCCGGAGATCTCCGACGAGGAGGACTTCACCGGTCTGTTGGGCATCTCGGGTGCGGGGTTGCCGGAGGTGTACGGGTACTGGGGTGAGTTGGGTGGCGCGGCGCGGGCCCGGGAGTTGGGTGCGGTGGGCGCCGGTGGTGACCTGTTCGCCGATGGCGCGTTGGGGTCGCGGACGGCGCACGTGTCGCAGCCGTACGGCGATGGTGGCGGGTGTGGGCACGGGTATCTGACGGCGGAGCAGGTGCGTGATCATCTGCTGGACTGCGCGGCGCACGGTGTGCAGGGCGGGTTCCACGCGATCGGTGACGCGGCGATCGGCACGGTGCTCGACGGTTTCGCGGGCGCGGCGCGGACGTTGGGTGTGGAGCGGCTGCGGGCTGCCCGGCACCGCATCGAGCATGCGGAGATCATGAACAAGCGGTTGATCGCCGGGTTCGTGGAGTACGGGGTGGTGGCGAGCATGCAACCGGCGTTCGACAGGTTGTGGGGTGGTGCGGGTCGGATGTACGAGTCGCGGTTGGGGTTGGACCGGTCGTTGGAGTCGAACCCGGTGGGTGCGATGCACTCGGTGGGGGTGGCGTTGGCGTTCGGGTCGGACTCACCGGTGACGCCGCTGGATCCGTGGGGGTCGGTGCGGGCGGCGGCGGCGCACCACAACCCGGCGCAGCGGATGAGTGTGCGGGCGGCGTTCGCGGCGCACACGCGTGGTGGGTGGCGGGCGGTGCACCTGGACGTGGAGGGAGTCCTCGCGTTGGGCGCGCCGGCGACGTTCGCGGTGTGGTCGACGCCGGCGGGGGTGGAGCGGGGTCTGCCGGTGTTGCTGGCCGAGGACCCGGAGCAGCGGGGTCCGGACGATCCGACGCCGTTGCCGGTGTGTCGGCGTCTGGTGCTGCGCGGTGAGGTCATCTACGAGGAGGGGTCATCGTGACCGGAAAGCTTGATCTTGATCCGGTGCTGGTGGCGCGGGCGCGGGAGTTGGCGCGTCGGGCCGGGCAGCCGGTGGTGGACCTGGCGCGCAGCCACACCACGGTGTCGGTGGAGCGGGCGGTGCTGCGGTTGGCCGGGGTGACCGGTGCCGACCCGGACGGCATTCCGTGGGTGAACCGGCTCGTCGACGCGGTCGCCGCGGACGTGGGGTTGGGTCACGGTGTGGCGGTGCCGGTGTTCGACGCGCTGGTGCGTGAGGGCAGCACCGATGTGACGTTGCTGGCGCAGAAGGCCGCCGCCGGGTCGGTGCGGTTCACCCAGCCCACCGGGCGGGCGGCGACGGCGGCCCGGTCGGCGGCGCGTCGGGCGGTCGGCGCGGGTATTCGGCGCATCGACCGGCGGCGGGCCGAGCGGGATCGGCTCGTCAAGCGTCACGGTGACCCGAAACAGCGGCCGTGGATCTACCTGATCGTGGCGACCGGGGACATCTACGAGGACATTCCGCAGGCGCAGGCGGCGGCGCGGGCGGGCGCGGACGTGATCGCGGTGATCCGTTCCACCGGGCAGTCGCTGCTGGACTACGTGCCCGAGGGCGCGACCCGGGAGGGGTTCGCCGGCACGTACGCCACGCAGGAGAACTTCCGGCTGATGCGGGCGGCGTTGGACGAGTCGTCGAGGGAGGTGGGCCGCTACGTGCGGTTGACCAACTACGCGTCCGGGTTGTGCATGCCGGAGATGGCGACCCTGGCCGGGTTGGAACGCCTGGACATGATGTTGAACGACTCGATGTACGGGATCCTGTTCCGCGACATCAACCCGGTGCGCACGTTCGTCGACCAGCGGTTCTCCCGGCAGGTGCACGCCCGCGCGGGGATCATCATCAACACCGGTGAGGACAACTACCTGACCACCGCGGACGCGGTGGACGAGGCGCACACGGTGACGGTGTCGCAGTTGCTCAACGAGTTCTTCGCGCACGAGGCGGGGTTGGCGGACTGGCAGTTGGGGTTGGGGCACGCGTTCGAGATCAATCCGGAGGTGCCGGAGTCGTTCCGGTTGGAGTTGGCCCACGCCCTGCTGGCGCGGGAGTTGTTCCCGGACGCGCCGTTGAAGTGGATGCCGCCGACGAAGCACATGACAGGTGACGTGTTCCGGGGCAACCTGCTCGACGGGTTCTTCAACCTGGCCGGGGCGCTGACCGGTCAGGGCATCCTGCTGGTGGGGATGATGACCGAGGCGGTGGTGACGCCGTGGTTGTCCGACCGGGACATCGCGTTGCAGAACGTGCGCTACGTGTTGGGTGCGGCCGGCGGGTTGCACGAGGACTTCGTGCCCGCGCCGGGCGGGTTCATCCGTCGCCGCGCCAACCAGGTCCTCGGTGAGGCCCTGGACCTGTTGGAGCGCATCGGGGAGCAGACGTTGCTCACGGCGATCGCCGAGGGCACGTTCGGGATCATGAAGCGGCCGGCGGACCGGGGTAAGGGCCTGGCCGGGGTCGCCGCGCACGAGGCGGACTACTGCAACCCGGCCACCGACATCCTGGAAGGGGACGCGGCATGAGCGCCGCCGACGCCGCGAAGCAGATCGTGCGGCCGTACGGGGACACCACAGGTGACGGGATGGTGCAGGTGTCGTTCACCCTGCCGGTGGTCCACGACAAGCGGGCCGAGGGTGCGGCGGTGCAGTTGGCCAACAAGATGGGCATCGACCCGGCGATGGTGGTGCACGCGAAACCGATGGGCGACGGGTTCACGTTCTTCGTGGTCTACGGGCGGGTCAACCACCTGGTCGACCTCAATGCCGTGCAGGTGGTGGAACGCGACTTCGCGTTGCTGTCGGCCAAGGACGTCAACACGGTGATCAAGCAGCGGTTGCGGCGCAAGCTGTCGGTGGTCGGGGCGTGCATCGGCACCGACGCGCACACCGTGGGCATCGACGCGATCCTCAACGTCAAGGGCATCGCGGGGGAGAAGGGCCTGGAGTACTACCGGGAGTTGAAGGTCACCAACATGGGTGCGCAGGTCAGCGTGCCGGAGTTGGTGGAGACCGCCCGGGTGGAGAAGGCCGACGCGGTGCTGGTGTCGCAGGTGGTCACCCAACGCGACGCGCACCTGCACAACACCCGGGAGATGTCCGCGGCGTTCCGGGAGGCGATGCCGGCGGGGCGGCGGCCGCTGCTGATCGTCGGTGGTCCCCGGTTCGACGAGTCGATGACCGACGAGTTGGGCGTGGACCGCATCTTCGGTCGCGGCACCACGCCCGGCGAGGTGGCCAGCTACCTCGTGCACGCCCTGATCACGCAGCGGAAGGTGACAGCATGACCGACGCACGGCTCGGGTTGACGGTGACGCACCGGCGGTATGTGCCGTACGCGCACGCCCACTACGCCGGCAACCTCGTCGACGGGGCGTACGCCCTCGGACTGTTCGGTGACGTCGCCACCGAAGTGTGCATCCGCACCGACTCCGACGAGGGCCTGTTCGCGGGGTACTCCGACGTGCGGTTCCACGCGCCCGTCCGCGCCGGGGACGTCGTCGAGGTCACCGCCCGGGTGTCGCGGGTCGGCTCCCGCAGCCGCACCCTGGAGCTGAGCTGCGCGGTGGTGTGCCGGGGCCGTCCGGAGCGCTCCGAGTCCGCCGCCGAGGTCCTCGACCCGCCGATCGTGGCGGTCACCGCGACCGGCACCGTGGTCGTTCCCGCCGCCAGCGTGAGTCGCGAGGAGTGAGCCGGGGTTGCGAGCCCCGCAGTCGCGAACAGGGAAACCCGTGAGCCTGGCGGTCTGCGCGGACGTCGGGTCGACGTACACCAAGGCGGCGGTGGTGGACCTGGCCGCCGGTGTGCTGGTGGGTGCGGCGGCCGCGCCGACCACGGTGCGTACCGATGTGCTGCACGGTCTGGACGCCGCGGTCGCGGCGGCGACCGACGGGCTGGGGGTGCGTGACGCGCCGTGGTACGTGTGCTCGTCGGCCGGTGGTGGGCTGCGGTTGGCCGTGATCGGGTACGAGCCGCTGGTCACCGCGCAGGCGGGCCGGCGGGTCGGGTTGTCCGCCGGTGCGCACGTGGTGCACGTGGCGGCCGGTCGGCTCGGCGCGGCGGATCTGACGGCGCTGCGGGCGGCCCGGTGCGACGTGGTGCTGCTCGTCGGCGGCACCGACGGCGGTGACGCCGAGACGATCACCCACAACGCGACCCGGCTGGCCCGCGCCCGGTGGCGGGTGCCGGTGGTGTACGCGGGCAACGGCGACGTCCGCGAGGAGTTGACCGGGCTGCTGCGTGACGCCGGAGTGCCGGTCACCGACGCCGACAATGTCCTGCCCCGCATCGGGGTGCTCGCCCCGGCGTCGGCGCGGGCGGCGATCCGGGCGGTGTTCCTGCGTCACGTCATCGGCGGTAAGCGGTTGTCGAGGGGCGCCCGGTTCGCGCGGCTGGTGCGGGCGGCCACCCCGGATGTGGTGCTCACCGGTGTGGAGGTGCTCGCCGACGCCCTCGGCGGTGACCTCGCCGTGGTCGACGTGGGTGGCGCCACCACCGACGTGTACTCGGTGCTCACCCCCGACGAGCGGGCCAGCGGGCCGGGGCGGGAGGTCGCCGGGAACCTGTGGCGGGCCCGCACCGTGGAGGGTGACCTGGGCATGCGGTGGAGCGCCCCCGGAGTTGTGCGGGCCGCCGTCGAGGAGCGGCTGCTCAGCGCGGACGAGGCCGACGAGCTGGGCGTCGCCGCGGCGCGTCGGGCTGCCGATCCGGCGTTGCTGGCCGTGGACGACGCCGAACGGGCCGTGGACGCCCGCATCGCCACCCTCGCGGCGACGGTGGCGTTGCGCCGGCACGCCCGGGGCGCCGGCACCGGTGAACGGTCCGGGCGGGACCTGCGTGACGTGCGGCTGCTCGTGGGTTCCGGGGGAGTGTTGCGGCACGCGCCGACGGACACGTCCGGGCGGGTGTTGGCGGCGGTCCTGGCCGACCACGGCGGTGGGTGGGCGTTGCCCCGCGCCGCCGCGGCGGTCGTCGACGTCGACTATGTGCTGGCCGCCGGGGGGTTGCTCGCCGAGGAGCACCGGGCGGCGGCGGGGGCGCTGCTGCGCCACCATCTGCGCACGCATTGAGACTCGCCGACCCGACACGCCGTGGCGCAACACACGACAGGCCGGGGTGGGTTGACAAGCGACGGGGGTCGGCACGTACCGTCTTTGAGTCCTACCACGGGAAGCGGCTGTTGTTCGCTTCGTCCTCTCGTCCGCTGGCCGAGCGACATTTTTCAGCGTCATCGTCGCGGCGGCCAGGTCCAGCGGGCGGGGGTCGGCGGGGCGGCGCGAACCGGCCGCGGTTACCGGTGTACGGGCAGGGTGAGGTGCACGGCCAGTAGACAACGGCCCGGCGGGGGCAGCCAGTCCACGTCCGGTCGGTCCGAAGGTCGTCGTGCCCCATTCTCGCCACACCGGCCGGGAAGGGCCTGGGAGCATCGGGGCGCGGCGCGAGCCGCGCCCCGATTTCATGTCCGCTGGGCGGTGTGTGCCCGCCGGCCCGATGCGGCCGGTTCGCAGGCCAGCCAGGTAGCCTTCGCCCGTGATCGAGGTGAAGCGGTGACGATTCTGGACCGGGAAGACGCGCACAGCCCGGCAGCGCTGCCCCGACCGGTCGGCACCGGCCGGCCGCTGCCGCTGACCGTCGCCGTGCCGCTGGCCGTGGCCGCCGGGCTGGCCCTGCTGGTGGCGTTTCCCCCGTACGGGGTGTGGCCGCTGGCACCGGTCGGGGTGGCGTTGCTGGCCGCCGCCGCACACCGGCGGCGGTTGCGCGCCGGCGCCGGGGTGGGCTTCCTGACCGGGGTGACGCTGTTCGCCCCGCTGCTGGCCTGGACCAACCTGCACACCGGTTACCTGCCGTGGGTGCTGCTGTCGTTGCTGCAGGCCGGTTACCTGGCGGTGCTCGGCGTGGCCACCGCCTGGGTGTCGCCGCTGGCCGACCGGGTCCGCTGGGCGTGGCCGGTGCTGACCGGGCTGCTGTGGGTGGGGCAGGAGGCGCTGCGCGACCGCACCCCGTTCGGTGGGTTCCCGTGGGGTCGGTTGGCGTTCAGCCAGGACTCCTCCCCGCTGCTGCGCCTGGCCGCGCTGGGCGGCGCCCCGCTGGTGACCTTCACGACGGCGCTCGTCGGCGGGTTGCTGGTCACCGCCGGGTGGCGGGCCTGGGCGACAGCCCGGCACACCCCGCCCGCTGAGGGCACCCAGGACGCCGACGGCCCGCAGGGGGTCACCGCCGGGCGGCGGTGGGCGCCGGTGGCCGTACCGGCCGTTGTGGCCCTCGCGCTGACCCTCGCCGGGCTGCTCGTGCCGGTAGCCACCGCCGGGTCCGGCGCCACCGCCACCGTGGCCATCGTGCAGGGCAACGTGCCGCGGCTGGGCCTGGACTTCAACGCCCAACGGCAGGCGGTGCTCAACAACCACGCCGACGCCACCGTCGAGTTGGCCGCGCGGGTCGCCGCCGGCCAGGAACGTCAACCCGACCTGGTGGTGTGGCCGGAGAACTCCAGCGACATCGACCCGCTGCGCAACCCGGCCGCCGGGGCGCGGATCTCCCAGGCCGCCGACGCGGTCCGCGCGCCGATCCTGGTCGGCGCGGTGCTGCTCGGCCCCGGCCCCGGGCAGGTCCGCAACGCCGGCATCCTGTGGCGGCCCGGCACCGGCGCCGACCTGAGCCAGCTCTACACCAAACGCCACCCGGTGCCGTTCGCCGAGTACGTGCCGCTGCGCGACATCGCCCGGAGGGTCAGCAAGCAGGTCGACCTGATCCGCAGCGACTTCGTGCCCGGAAGCACCCCGGGCGTGGTACGCGCCGGCCCCGTCGTGCTCGGTGACGTGATCTGCTTCGAGGTCGCCTACGACCACGTGGTCCGCGACACCGTCACCGGAGGCGCGCAACTGCTGGTGGTGCAGACCAACAACGCCACCTTCAACGTGGCGGAGGCCCGCCAGCAGATGGCCATGGTGCGGCTGCGGGCGGTGGAGCACGGCCGGCCGGCGTTGATGGCCTCCACGGTCGGGGTGTCCGGGTTCGTCGCACCCGACGGGCGGGTAAGCGATGCCACCGGGTTCAACACCCGGGAGGTCGTGGTGCGGCAGTTGCGGCTCGACGACGGGCGTACCCTCGCCACCCGCCTCGGCTGGTGGCCGGAGGTGACGTTCGCCGCGCTGGCCGTGGCGGCCCTGGTCGGCGCGGCGGTGCTGCGCCGGCGGCAGCGGGTCATGCCCGGATAGCAACAGCCGGTACGCCGGCGGGAGCGGAGGAACCGTGATCCAGGCGACCGATACGATCCGACGCCCGGACGAGGTGCCGGGTGTGGGCCGGGTGCTGGTGGTGATCCCCACCTACAACGAGGCCGACAACATCGCCGCGATCGTGGGTCGGGTCCGGCGTGCCGTTCCGGCGGTGCGGATCCTCATCGCCGACGACAACAGCCCCGACGGCACCGGCGCGATCGCCGACGCCCTCGCCGACGGCGACGCGCACGTGCAGGTGCTGCACCGCCAGGGCAAGCAGGGCCTCGGCGCGGCGTACCTGGCGGGGTTCGGGTGGGCGCGCGACCGCGACTACCAGGCGGTCGTGGAGATGGACGCCGACGGCTCACACGCGCCGGAGGACCTGCCGGCGCTGCTCGACGCCGCCCGCGACGCCGACGTGGTGATCGGGTCGCGGTGGACCAGCGGCGCGCGGGTGCTCAACTGGCCGCTGCGGCGGCTGCTGCTGTCGCGCGGCGGCAACCTGTACGCGCGCCTCGCCCTGGGCATGCCCGTCTCGGACGCCACCGGCGGTTACCGGGTGTACCGGATCAGCGCGTTGGACGCCATCGACCTGGGGTCGGTGACGTCGCAGGGTTACTCGTTCCAGGTGGAGTTGTCCCGGCTGGCGCACCGGGCCGGGGTGCGGATCGTGGAGGTGCCGATCACCTTCGCCGAACGCGAACGCGGGGACAGCAAGATGAGCCCGCGGATCGTGGCCGAGGCGCTGTGGCGGATCACCGCGTGGGGTGTGCAGGACCGGCGGCAGGCGGTACGCCGTGGCCTGCACGGCACGTCCACCGGTCAGGCGCGGTGGCCCTGAGGCGCCGCAGGCGCGGTGGCCGTGAGCGGGGCCGTGTCATGCTGGATGAGCGGGACACGTCCGTGGTGTCGCGGGAATGGCGATGAGGTGAGATGCGCCGAGGACTGAGGTTCGTGCCGTTGGCCCTGTTGCTGACGGTGGTGCTGGAGTTGGTGGTGTTCGTCGGGGTCGGGCGGGCGCTGGGGTTCGGGGCGGCGGTGCTGCTGGTGTTCGCCGCGTCCCTGGTGGGCCTGGTGTTGCTGCGCCGGGAGGGGATGCGCGCCTGGCGTGGTTTCCGCTCCGCGGCGGCGGCCGGGCAGCCACCGGGTGGGCAGGTGACCGACGGGCTCGTGGGTCTGGGCGGGGCCCTGTTGCTGGCGGCGCCCGGTCTGGTCAGCGGGTTGATCGGGTTGCTGCTGCTGGTGCCTCCGGTGCGTCGACTGGCCCGCGCCGGGGTGCGACACGCCACGGAGCGACGGGTGTCGTCGATGGTCGCCGGTGACCTGTTCGGCCCCCGCACGGTGCGGGTGCGCCAGGGTGCGCCGCAACCGACCCCGCAGCCGCAGCAGCCCGTGGTGGTCGACGGCGGTCGGGCCATCGAGGGCGAGATCATCGAGCCCGGTCGCCAGTAGGCCGCGCACCGCACGCAGACACGACAACGCCCCCGGGGATGACCCCGGGGGCGTTGGTGTCGTGTGACTCAGGCGCGGCCGCGGCGGGTCCGCACCTCCTGCAGGCGCTCCTCGAGGATGTCCTCGAGCTCGGCGATCGAGCGCCGCTCCAGCAGCATGTCCCAGTGGGTACGCGGCGGCTTGGCCTTCTTCTGCTCCGGCTCGTTGCCGTCGACGAGTCGGGCGACGCTGCCGTCGAACTTGCATTCCCAGGTCATCGGGACCTCGGCGTCGACGGCGAACGGCACCTCGAACTGATGGCCCTTGGCGCAGAGGTACTCGCGGGTCTGACGCGGCGCGAGCTCCGTGTTGCGGTCGGATTCGTAGCTCACCGCGCCAAGGCGGCTTCCGCGCAGCATACGCTCGCCCATGATCGACTTCCCCTCGTTCGTGGTGCTGGTCTTCTGGGTGTAACGGCGCGTTCCCGTCGAGCCATTCCCGCCCGAGGGCGTGAGGCGTCCACGGGTGGGCCGCGACCAAGGGTAGCCGGCCGGGACGCGCACCCGGCCAGGTGATCCCCAGGCCTGTCGCAACGGGGACGTGGTTCCGCTGCCACCGGGGAGGTTAACCGCCCGGGGGCCGCGGAAGTTGCGCCCCGGCCGGCTCAACCGGTCGGCGGCGGCGAGCCGAGCCGGGCCAGCGCCACCGCCAGGTCGCTGACCTGGTCACCGAGTTGCGCCACCCGCCGCTGGGCCAGGTCCCGGTCGCCGATGGCGGCGTCGAGTCGTACCGTCAGGGCGGTGACCTGGCCCTCGGCGGTGGCCGCCGCCTGCCGGGCCGCGGTCAGCTCGGCGGTGAGCGTGTCGCGCTGGGCGGCGGTGGCGGTCAGCTCCGCGCGAAGGCGCGCCGCCGCCTCCGCGACCTCCTGCCGGGCGTCGTCGACCTGGCGGGCGGCGACCTGGGCGCGGTCGCGGGCCCGGTCGGCCTGCTCCCGGGCGCGGGTGGCGTCGGCGGCCTCGGCGCGGGCGCGCGCGGCGTCGGCGCGGGCCTGCTCGATCTGGCGGCGCACGTCCTGCACCTCGGCCTGCCACCGCCCGGCCCGCTCGGTCGCGTCGGCGGCGACCCGGGTGGCCCGCTCGGCGTCGGCGCGGGCCGCGTCGCGTTCACCGGTCAGGTCGGCCACCCGCTGCCGCTCGGCGTCGAGGTGCGTGCGCAGGTCCCGCACCTCGACGCGGGCCTGGTCCCGGTCGCGTTCGGCCTGGGCGCGCAACGCCTCGGCGGCGCTGACGTCGTGGCGCGCCTGGTCGCGGGCGGCCTCGGCGTGCCGCGCCCGCTCGTCGGCCGCGGTGGCCTGCTGGCGCTCCTGCTCGGCGCGCCGCCGGGCCTCGTCGGCGTCGGCGAGAGCCGTGCGGGCCTGCTCCCGGGCACGCGCCGCGTCGGCGGCGGCGGTCTCGGCGTCGTCGCGGGCCTCGTCGCGTTCGGTCTGCGCCGCCGCGACCTCGGTGGCGGCCTCCGCGCGGGCCTGCGCGATCTGGCGCTGCACACCCACCGGGGACAACTCGGCGTGCAGGGACTCGGTCAACGTCTCGACGATCTGGTCGAGGCGGTCCACCGCCTCCCAGGTGCGGGCCACCTGCCCCGGCAGGCCGGGGGCGTTGCGGTGGCGCATCCGGCTGTTACGGGAGGCGCGCTGACAGGCGCCGTCGTTGTCCCGGCAGTACCGAAACGGTCGGCCCGCGCCGACACGCTGCGGCACCGGCTGTCCACAGTGGGCGCACGGGCGGGTCTCGGTGGTGGTGGGCTGGGCGTCCATCGAGGTGGCAGTCTAGTGCCGGGCGGTGACGCCCGACGCACCGCGGCGGGGTCAGCTCGCGGCCCGGGCGCTCGCGTCCAGGGTGTAGCGGCGTTGCAGCAGCAGCGCCGCGAGCATCGCCACCGCCGGCAGCACCCCGAAGCCGTAGCGGACCGCCGCCAGCGCCGCGTCCGGCTGCGTCGGCGACGCACCGGCCGTCGAGGCCACGAAACCGCCAACGGCCAGGCACAGCGCGTACGCGTACGGACCCAGGGCCGCGCCGGTGGCCTCGGTGGCCGTCCACACCCCGGTGTAGGTGCCGGCGCCTGTCGCCCCGCCGGTGCCGTCGGCGGCGGCGGTGCGGTCGGCGGCGGCGGTGCGGTCGGCGGCGGCGGTGCCCTCGCCCGTCGCGGTGCCGGCGGCGGTCGCGGGGCGGTCGGCGGCGGCGCGGATCACGTCGGGCAGCATCGAGAAGGGCAGCAGTTGCATACCGGCGAACGCCAGCCCGAGCACCGCCACCGCGCCGATCAGCACCGGCAGGCCGGCCGGGCGGCCCACCGCGAGCACCAGCGAGCCGAGGGCGAACGCGCCCTGCGCGCCGAGCAACGCCCGCTGCTTGCCGACCCGGCGGGCCGCCACCAGCCAGAGCGGGGTCACCAGCAGCGCCGGCGCCACGAACGCGGCCACCAGCACCGTGGTCAGACCGGGCGCGCGCAGTTCGTACTCGGCGTAGTAGGGCACCCCGGCGAGCACCAGGTGGGTGGCGGTGGACATGGCCAGGTACGCGGTCACCAGCCAGCGGAACTGTCGGTCGCGCAGCGCGGTGCGCAGTGCCCGCCACCCGCCGTGCCCCGCTCGGGTGGGGTCCGCCGCGCCACCGCGCAGCCGGGCGATGCCGGCGACACCGACGAGCATGGCGGCCAGCATGCCGACGGCGAGGACCAGGCCCATCCGCTGGTAGCCGCCCCGGGTCGCGGCGTCGCCGCCGGTGAGCAGCGGGGCCAGCAATCCGGACAGCAGGATGCCCAGGGTCAGCACGACCATCCGGAACGCCATCAGCCGGGTGCGTTCGTCATAGCCGATCCGCAGGTCGGCCGGGGTGGCCAGGTAGGGGACCTGGTAGGCGGCGAAGAGCAGGTTGCCGGCGACGAAGAACACCGCCACCCACGCGGCCGCCGGCGCGCCGGTCAGCCCGCCGGGCACCGCGAAGAGCGCGGCGAACGCGATCGGCAGGGCGCAGCCGAGTAGGAGCAGGCGACGCCTGTCGCCACGGCGGTTCTGCTCGACGTCGGCGCGGTGGCCCACCCAGGGGTGCAGCAGCACGTCGGCGATCTTCGGCAGCAGCAGCGCGAGGCCGGCCACCCACGGCCCGACCGCCAGCACGTCGGTGAGGAAGTACAGCAGCAGCAGGCCGGGCACCGTCACCCAGACACCCATGCCGAGCGAGCCGGCCGCGAAGCCCGCCAGGGGGCCACGGGCGAGTGTCGCGTCGGTGGCGGCCACGGGCCGCCGGTCGAGCCCGGTCATCGCCGCATCCCCTCGGTAATCCAACGGTTGCTGGATTCTAGGGGCAGAATGGCGGCCATGACCATGCCCCGACGCCGTCCCGGTCGGCCCCGCCGCGACGAGACCCGGCCGACCCGCGAGGTGGTGCTCACCGCGGCGACCGCGCTGTTCGCCGAGCGTGGTTTCGACGCCGTCGGGCTGCGGGAGGTCGCCGCCGCCGCCGGGGTCGACGTCGCCACGGTCGCGCACCACACGGGTACGAAGGCGGCGCTCTACGACGCCTGCTTCGCCCGGGTCTTCACGGCCGAGCGGGAGGTGCTCACCGAGGCCGCCGAGCAGGCCCGCGCCGCTCTCGACGCCGGGCCGGACGCGGCCCGGCGCGCCCTGCACGACCTGGTCGACGTCTTCGTCGACTTCCTCGAGGACCGCCCGGAGACCACTGCGCTGTGGCTGCGGCGCTGGCTCGAACCGCAGCGGCACGCCGAGCTGGACAAACGCTACGCCGAGCCGTTGTACCGGCTGGTCGCGGAGTTGCTCACCGCCGCCGCGGCGGCCGGGGCGCTGACCGAGCCGACCCCGCACATCACCGTCCGCAGCCTGGTCTGGGCGACGCACGGGCACGTGGTGGCGCTGGCCGCGGGCGCGCCGGGTGCGCGGGAGCGGCGCGAGTTCCGGGCGTTCGTGCACCGCCTGCTCGACGGCCTGTACGGGGCGGCGCGCACTTGACGGGTGGCCGCCGTCCGACGATTATCCATCAGACGTTGGATTAGTGGGGGCGGCGATGGGTGTACCACCCAGGGTGGCGGTGATCGGCGCCGGCGCGGCCGGGCTCGCCGCCGTCAAGGCACTGCGCGACGCCGCGGTGCCGGTGCTCGGCTTCGAGGCCGCCGAGCAGGTCGGTGGCCTCTGGGTGTACGGGGCACCCGACTCGCCCGCGTACCGCACGCTGCACCTGAACACCAGCCGGGGCCGCACCGAGTTCGCCGACCACCCGATGCCCACCGACTGGCCCGACTACCCCGACCACCGCCGGGTCGCCGGCTACCTCGCCGACTACGCCGACCGTTTCGGGCTGGGCGAGGACATCCGGCTGCGGCACACCGTCGAGCGGGTCACCCAGGACGCGGCCGGCACCTGGACGGTGGTCGCGAACGGACCGGACGGGCCGGTCACCGTCACCGTCGATGCCGTGGTCGTCGCCAACGGGCACAACCGGGTGCCCCGGCTTCCCGATCCGTCGTACCCGGGCACCAGCACCGCCGAGCAGCTGCACAGCCACGACTACCGCGGCCCGGAGCAGTTGGCCGGCCGGCGGGTCCTGGTCGTCGGCGGCGGCAACTCCGCGATGGACATCGCGGTGGACGCCTCGTACACCGCCAGTCGTACCCTGCTCTCGCTGCGCCGCGGCGTCTGGGTGGTGCCGAAATACCTGCTGGGCCGCCCCTCGGACACCCTGAACGGGGCGCTGGCCCGCCGGCTGCCGTGGCGACTGCGCCAACGCATCAGCCAGGCGACGCTGAGCGCCACCGTCGGCAGTCCCGCCCGCTACGGGCTGCCCGCGCCGACGCACGGCTTCCTGCAGGACCATCCGACGCTCTCCGACGGGCTGCTGTCGCGGCTGACCCACGGCGACGTCGAGGCCCGACCCGGCGTCGCCGCCCTCGACGGGGACCGGGTCGAGTTCACCGACGGCCGCAGCGACAGCGTCGACCTGATCATCTGGTGCACCGGCTACCGGGTGGCGATCCCGTTCCTCGACCCGGCGCTGCTCGGCGGTGGCGCCGACAGCCTGCCGCTGTACCGGCACGTGTTCCACACCGACGCCCCGGGCCTGACCTTCGTGGGGCTCATGCAGTCCACCGGGTCGGCGTTCCCCCTGGTGGAGGCGCAGGCCAAGGTGATCGCCGCGCACCTCGCCGGCCGGTACGCGCTGCCGGACGCCGACCGACAGCGAGCCGTGTGCCGAGCCGAGTTGCGGGCCGCGACCGCCCGGTGGGGCCAGCGCCGCCCGGCGATGCGCGTGGACTTCGACGTCTACCTGGCCGAACTGGCCCGCGAACTGGCCGCCGGAACCCGCCGCGCCCGTGCCGGTGCGGCCGGTCCGTCCGGCGCGGCCTCCTCGGTCGGGGTACGGCCGTGACGGGTCGGTTGGCCGGCCGTCGGGTGTTGCTGACCGGCGCGAGCGGCACCTTCGGCCGGCATCTCGGCACGGCGTTCACCGCCGCCGGCGCTCAGGTGGTGGGGCTCGACCTGCACGCGCGCCCCGACGGCGACCTGCCGGTGCTCGGCTGCGACCTGACCGACCCGGACGCCGTGGCGCCGGCGGTGCGCGCCGCGGTCGACCGACTCGGCGGCCTCGACCTGCTGATCAACAACGCCGGTGTCGGTGGCCCCGCCCCCGCCGAGCTGCCACCCGACGAGGTGGTCCGCCGGCAACTGGAGGTCAACCTGCTCGCCGCCTGGCGGACCACCGCCGCGGCGCTGCCACCGCTGCTCACCGCGCGCGGACGGGTCATCTTCGTGGCCAGTCGGATGGCGGTGCTGCCCCTGCCGCTCGCCGCCGCGTACGGGGTCAGCAAACGCGCCCTGGTCGCGTACGCCGACGCGCTGCGCCACGAGGTGGGCACGCACGTCGGGGTGAGCGTGGTCTACCCGAGCATGGTCGTCTCACCCATCCACCACAGCACCGCCGAGGCAGGCCTGTCCCTGCGCGGGGTGTCCCGGCCCGAGCCCGTCGAGGGGGTGGTCGCGGCGATCCTGCGTACCGCCACCGCCCGGCGGGCGCCTCGCGACGTGGCGACCACGACGCGCGGTCGGCTGGAGATGGCCGTCGGCCGGCACGCGCCCGCGCTCGCCGATCGGCTGGTCCGTCGTACCCTCGCCGCCCGGCTCGCCGCCGGCGACCTGGACGCCGCGCCGCTGGCCGCCGGGATGGTCCGTCGCCACCGGGGGCGGTGAGGTTCCGCGCGACGGTCCGGCGCCCCCGGCGGCGACGCGGTTCGGCGGTCTGGCGTCACCCGACCGTGGTGCGGTTGCGCGGTGGGGGCGCGGAAAGGGTCCGCCGTTACCGGGGCGGTGATCCTCCGGTCCGCTCAGGGCGCGGCGACCGCCGCGCGGGAACGGTCGGCGGCGATCCGGACGGCCAGCGCCGCGAGGGCCGTACCGGTCACCCACCGCTGCACCCGCAGCCACCCCGGTCGGCGGGCGAAGAACCCGGCCAGCGCGCCCGCGCTGAGCACGATGAGCGCGTTGACGCTCAGCGCCACGGCGATCTGGGTCAGCCCGAGCAGCAGGCTCTGCATCGCCACGTGCCCCCGCGCCGGGTCGATGAACTGCGGCAGCAGCGACACGTAGAGGATCGCGATCTTCGGGTTCAGCAGGTTGGTGACCAGGCCCATGGTGAACAGCCGTCGGGGCGGATCCGGAGGCAGCGGCGCGGGTGTGAACGGCGAGTGACCGCCCGGACGCAGCGTCCGCCAGGCCAGCCACAGCAGGTAACCGGCACCGGCCAGCTTCACCACCGCGTAGAGGGTCGGCACCAGCACGAAGACGGTGGCCAGGCCGGCGACCGCCGCCGCCAGGTACACCCCGAAACCGGCCGCCACCCCGAGCAGTGAGATCAGCCCGGCCCGGCGGCCCTGCGCCACCGAGCGGGACACCAGGTAGACCATGTTCGGGCCGGGTGTGAGGACCAGCCCCAACCCGACGAGCGCGATGCCCAGCAGTGCCCCCGTGCTCACCATGACGATTCCCCCCCCGTTCGGCAGCCCCGCACCGACCGTAGGCCGAGATGAGCACGCTGGCCGAGAGCCACCTGGATGATGGTGGCCCCGAATCCGGTCAGCCGGGCCGAAACCCCCCGGTCGATCGCCGCCGGGAATGGTCACCGTCGTGGGCGCGCTGACCCCCTACGAGCGCGTGTCGCCGTCCGGAGGCGGCGCGTTACGGTGGCCAGGGGAGGTGCCGCAGGGTGACCGAGGCGTGGGAAGCGGCCGTGGAGGCGCAGATCCGGGGAGCCGTGCAACGCGGCGAGTTCGACGACCTGCCCGGCATGGGCAAGCCGATCCCCGGCCGGGGAGCACCGTACGACGAGTCGTGGTGGATCAAGAGCTTCCTGGAGCGGGAGGCGCTGCCCAGCGACCTGCTCCTACCCACCCCGTTGCAACTGCGCCGACGCGTCGAGCAGGTCCCCGACGAGGTTCGCGACCTGCCCACCGAACAGGCCGTCCGCGACTTCGTGGGGCAGTTGAACGCGCAGATCGTGGCGTGGCTGCGCAACCCCGACGGCCCCCGCGTGGCGGTGCGTCCGGTGAACACCGACGAGGTGGTCCGCCGCTGGCGCGCCGAGCACGCCCCGCCCAGCGTCCCGACGCCGAAGACCGACCGGGCGACAGTCGTCGCGCCACACCGGCCTCGTCGTGCCTGGTGGTTGCCCTGGCGTCGCCGCTCGCGCTGACCCGTCTGCTCGGCCGTGCCCGGCACCGGCAGACTGTGCCGATGGTGATCGACCGACGGACGTCCACTATCTCCTCGATGTCGGGCCTCGCCCTGCGGCCCTGGGCGGACGACGACCTGGACGCCCTGCTGGACGCGTACCGGGACCCGGTGTTGCGCCGATGGACCCGGCTGCCGGTGACCAACCCGGCCGAGGGCCGGCAGTGGCTCCAGCGAGTGCGCGAGGACTGGGACGCCGGACGGCGGTACAGCTTCGCGGTCCTCGAGGACGACGCGGACGGTCCACGGCTGGTGGCGAACGTGGTGCTCAAGAGAGCCAGCGAGGATTGGCCCGCGCCCGAGGTGGGTTACTGGACCGCGTCGTGGGCGCGCGGGCGCGGCGTCGCCCCGGGGGCGGTCACCGCGCTCAGCCGATGGGCGTTCGACACGTTCCCCGCGCTGGAGCGCCTCGACCTGCTGCACCAGGTGGACAACGTGGCGTCCTGCCGGGTGGCGCAGAAGAGTGGCTACGTGTTCCAGGAGGTGCTGCCGGCCCGGCCGCCCTTTCCGCTGGACGGTCACCGGCACTCGCTGCGTGTCGGGTAGGGCTCAGCCCAGCGCCGCCTGCCACGTCCACGAGGTGCGTCGTGCCCGGCCGGGCAGGTCACCGCGGCCGGTCATCCACAGCAGGACCTCGGGCGCGACACCCTCCGGGGCGTTCGGGAAGAGTCGCCGCAGCACCGCCGCGCTCAACCGCTGCGGCGGCTGCCAGGGCACACCGAGACCGACGGTGATGTCGTGGGTGTGCAGCAGGGTCTCGGCCACCCCCATCGCGGCGAAGCCGGCCGGGTCGCAGGGACCCCAGTGCCAGGCCCGCGTGTCGGGCGGGGCGGCGTCGACGGCGGCGGCGAGCAGCCCGGCGCAGGCGCGCGCGACGGTGAGGGTCTGCGCCGGGCTGGCGTCGGGGGAGACCCGCAGGTCGTACGGCAGGTAGCCGTCCTCCGGGCGGCCGGTGACCTGGCCGGCGTACGCCAGCAGGTCGTGCGCGATGTGCGCGGCGGTGGTCCAACAGCTCCAGGTCAGCGGGCCGGCGGGCACGGACCAGTCGCGCTCGTGGTGGGGGTGCAACACCCGGGTCATCTCGTCGGCCGCCTGGAGCAGGTCGGCGCCGGTCACCGCTGGCATCCGGCGACTCTCGCAGGGCCGGTCGAGCGAGACAAGCGAGATCATCGCCGCATCGAAATTTTCAGTGACGTGCTCGAATCTTGCAGTGTGCTGTTTATTTTCCGTAGGCTGCCATGATGATCGAGCAGCCCATGGTCCAGGCCAGACAGTTGACAAAGGTCTATCCGCGGCGTGGGTCCACAGCGGAGTTCCACGCGGTCGACGGCATCGACTTCGAGGTCCAGCGGGGGGAGTCCTTCGGGCTGCTCGGGCCCAACGGCGCCGGCAAGTCCACCACCATGCGGATGATCGCCGCGACGTCGCCGATCAGCGGCGGCAGCCTGCGCGTGCTCGGGATGGACCCGACGCGACAGGGGCCGGAGATCCGCGCCCGGTTGGGCGTCGTGACGCAGGACGACTACCTGGACAACGAGCTGACCGTCCGGGAGAACCTGCACATCTACGGGCGGTACTTCAGCCTGCCGCGGGCCGTCATCCGGGACCGCGCGACCCGACTGCTGGATTTCGCCCAGCTTCGGGAAAAGGCCGGCGACCAAGTCGAGACGCTCTCCGGCGGTATGCGCCGACGGCTGACCATCGCCCGTTCCCTGATCAACGAACCCGACATCCTGCTCCTCGACGAGCCCACCACAGGTCTCGACCCGCAAGCCCGGCACATCCTGTGGGACCGGCTCTTCCAGCTCAAGCAGGACGGCGTCACGCTCATCCTCACCACGCACTACATGGACGAGGCCGAGCAGCTCTGCGATCGGCTCATCGTCGTCGACCACGGCCGGATCGTCGCGCAGGGCTCCCCTCGGGACCTGATCACCAGGTATGCCACCCGGGAGGTCCTGGAACTGCGGTTCCGTCTCGACGAACGAGACACCGTCACGGAGAAGCTGCGGACATCCGCCCTGGCCACCGGCGGCAACGAGACCGACGGCCGCGTCGAGTCGCTTCCCGACCGGGTGCTCGTCTACACCGCCGACGGCGAGGCCGCCCTCGCCGCGGTGCACGCCATGTCGCTCACGCCGCTCACCGCACTGGTCCGTCGCGCCACGTTGGAGGACGTGTTCCTCACGCTCACCGGCCGATCGCTCGTCGAGTAGCAGGGGAGACCACGTGTTGCACGCATTCGGATACTGGATGGTCCGCTACCGACGCACCTGGCGCGGCTCGATCGTGCTCAACGTCCTGAACCCGCTGCTGTTCCTCATCGGCATCGGCGCCGGACTGGGCGCCCTCGTCGACGACAACGCGCCGGCCCAGATCGCCGGCGTCTCCTACGCGGCGTTCTTCGCCCCGGGCATGCTGGCCGCCGCGGCGATGCAGAACGCGTTCCTGGAGGCGTCCGGGGGAGTCGCCCGGGCCGCGGGTTTCGGGGCGTACCGCAGCGCCACCCCGACGCCACTGGCCCCGGAGCAACTCGCTGCCGGGCACCTGCTCTTCATCACCTTCCGGGTGCTCATCGCCAGCGCCGCCTTCATCGTGGTGATGGCCGCGTTCGGACTGATCGAGGGTTGGTGGGTGCTCGGCGCCCTGCTCGGCGCGACACTGACCGGTGTCGCGTTCGCGGCGCCGGCCGCCGCGTGGGCGGTCGGGGTACGCAAACTACGCCACATCGACACGGTGTTCCGCTTCGTCATCATGCCGCTCTACATGTTCTCCGGCACGTTCTTCGCCGTCTCCCAGCTACCGGAGTGGATCCGCCCGGTGTCCTACCTGCTGCCGCTGTGGCACGGGGTGGAACTGTGCCGCACCCTCAGCCTCGGCACGGCGACGATCACCGGCAGCGGCGTCCACATCGCCTACCTGCTGACGCTCGCGGTCGGCGGCTTCCTGGTCGCCCGGGTCACCTACCGCCGAAGGCTGCACCCGTGACGGCCCACCCACCGAGCCCTGTGGAGACAGCATGAGCACCGTCGTCGTACCCGGCTGGACAAGACGCCGCGCGCTCGCGCTCATCGAACGCAACTTCATGATCTACCGTCGGTCGATCACGCCGCTGCTCAACGCGCTCGTCGAGCCGATCCTGTACCTGCTGTCGATCGGCGTCGGCGTCGGGCTGCTCGTCGGCACCGTTCCCGGCGTCGAGGTCCCGTACGCCGTCTACGTGGCCCCGGCGATCCTGGCCACGACCGCGATGAACACCGCGTTCAACCAAACCAGCTTCGGCGTCTTCACCAGGATGAGGATCGAGAAGACCTACCAGGCGATCCTGCCGACACCGCTGTCCGTCACCGACATCGCCGTCGGCGAGGTCACCAGCGCGATGATCAACGCGTTGCTGACGACGATCGGCTTCCTCACCCTCATGGCGGTCGGTGGGCTGGTCACCTCGGCCTGGGTGCTGCTGGCCCTCCCCGCGTCGGTGCTCATCGCGTACGCGTTCGCCGCGGGCGGGTTGGCCGTCACGACGTACCTGCGCGACTTCTCCGACTTCCAGTACATCCAACTCTTCATGCTGCCGATGTACCTGTTCGCGACGACGTTCTACCCCCTGTCGGTCTATCCGGCGGCGGTGCGGCCCCTGATCCAGGCGCTGCCGCTCTACCACAGCATCGAGCTGGTTCGCGAACCGGCGTTGGGCCGGCTCGGCTGGGACCTGCTGATCCCGGTGGTCTACCTGCTCGCCTTCGGCTCGATCGCGATGATCGTCGCCACCCGTCGGATGACCCGGATGATGCTGCGCTGAGCGGACCGTTACCGCCTTGCGTCGGTCGGGTCGTCCGCGGCGAAGTCGCGGATGGCAGCGCGGATGGCCTCGCCGTACGCGTCGGCCGGCAGGTACGCCAGGTGTTCGCCGGCTCGGGCGAGGTGCTCGCGGGCCTGGGCGGGGTTGCCCAGACGTCGGTGGCAGTCGGCCAGGTTGAGATGCAGCGACGGCAGGAACGCCTGGACCTGGAGCGAGGACAGGTAGCGCTGGGCGCGCTCGTCGGTCAGGTCGGACACCGCGGCCAGGGCGCGTTCGTCCCAGGTCAGCTCCGCCTCGGTGGTGTCCTGGAGATCGGCGAGGTAGTGGGCGAGGGTGCAGCGGTGGAAGGCGTCGCCGGTGGGGCCGATCTCGTCCCACAACGCGGTGAGAGCGTCGCGGGCGGGGCCCTTCTGCCCTGATCGGCCGAGCTGCACCGCCTCGCCGATGCGGGTCATCGTCGGGTCGGGTGTCGGTTGGTCGTCCATGCCGCCGATGTTCGGGCCTCGACCCGGTCGAGGGTCAAATCACCCGCGCCCTGGTCGATCTCGGTTGCGTCCCGCGCCGGCGGCCGGGCACGCTGCCCTGATGCCCGCAGCCCACGCGTATCACGACCAGGCCGGTGACATCTTCGCGGCGCACGCCGCCGACGGACCGCACAACGCCTACACGGACCGGCCGGCCATGCTGACGCTCGCCGGCGACGTCGCCGGTCTGCGGATCCTGGACGCCGGCTGCGGCGGCGGCCACTACGCGGCCGAGTTGGTCGGCCGGGGAGCCGAGGTGGTGGCGGTGGACGGCAGCGCGACGCTGGTCCGGCACGCCCGGGCCCTGCTCGGCGACCGCGCCGAGGTCCAGCGGCACGACCTGGACGCCCCGCTGGAGTTCGCAACCGACGCGTCGTTCGACGGAGTCGTCTGCGCGCTGGTGCTGCATCACCTGACCGACCGTGCCCGGTTCCTCGGCGAGGTACGGCGGGTGCTGCGGCCCGGCGGCTGGTTCCTGCTGTCGACGACACATCCGACGTCGGACTGGCGGTACTTCGGCGGATCGTACTTCGACGAGAGCTGGGTCGAGTTCCCCATGGCCGACGGGATCACCATGCGCTTCCAGCGGACGACCCTCGAGTCGCTGGTGACCGAGGTGCTCGACGCCGGGTTCGTGCTCGAGCGGCTGGTCGAGCCGAGGGCGGTCGAGACGCTGCGCGCTGTCAACCCGGAGCGCTACGAGCGGCTGACCGAACGCCCGAGCTTCGTCGCCCTGCGCCTGCGCCGCCACTAACGATGCTCATCGCGGCACGTACGCCCAACGGCGGCTCGGTCTGCATCAGACGACCCTGCCGGCCGGTCGGGCCGTGACGCTGGCCAGCGCCTCGACCACGGGGAGGGGGTTGACGTAGTCGCGATAGGACAGGATCTGACCGTCGCGGACTCGAATGACCGCGATCACCGTCTGCTCGAACGGCTCGCCCGTGGCGACGACGCTGCCGTACGCCTCGTACTCCACGATGATGACCTCGGGGTCGGTGGTCTCGTGCAGCAGCACGTTGCGGTATTCGTCGAACGTGACGAAGGCGCCGGCTGTCTCGGTGAGATGACGGCGCACCTCCGCACGCCCCCGCAGACGGCCGGGCACGCCTGGCGGACGGTACGGCCACTCGATGTATCCGTCCGGCGCCATCAATTCCACGAATGTCTCGATGTCGACCTCGCGGCCGGCCCGCAGGACCCTCTCGACGACCGTGCGGGACGACAATGTCATCGCGACCTCCCAGGTGGCCAGCGTCGGTTGAACAGGCGTTGATTGAACGAGCGTAGAACGAACGGGCGGACCGGTCAACGACCGTAGAATGACCGGGTGACCGAACCGAGCGCCCGGTTGACGCGAGCCCAGCAACGCCGCCAGACCGAAGACAGCATCCTGACGGCGGCCCGGCAGATGTTCGCCGAACTCGGCTTCGAGCGCACCACGATCCGTGCCGTGGCCAGGGCGGCCGGGGTCGACGCCGGCCTGGTGATGCACTACTACGGCACCAAGGACAACCTCTTCTCCCGCGCCGCCGAACTGCCCGCCGACGAGTTGCCCAGCGGCGGCGGTGAGGAGATCGTCGACGTCCTGCTCGCCTCGCTCGCCAGCCGCCTGGACGGCGAACCGGTCGCCTCACTCGCGGTCCTGCGTTCCATGCTCACCAACAGCGACGCCGCCGAGCGGTACCGGGCCGCTGCCGAGCCCCAGCTCAGCCAGATCACCACCGCGATCCCCACCGCGGACGCCGCGCTGCGCGCCAGCCTGCTCAGCGCGATCGTCCACGGCGTGATCATCGAGCGTTACCTGCTGCGACTCGGCCGACTCGCGGACGCCGCACCCGATGAGATCATCGAGCTGCTTCGTCCGTGCTTCCAGACGTTGGCCACCGCCGAGGTGCCGCCGCCGGTTCGGCCCGCCGACGCGAGTTGAGCCGCGACCCCGAGGGGTACGGTCGCTGCCCGGCCGACCACGGGAGGGTGAGGCCGGGTCGTCGAGCCTGAGCCGCCTCTCAATCCCTGGCGGCGATGGCCGTGAGCACCGAACGGGCGGACGTCGGACGGTGACCGATGAGGGCCTCCAGTGTCGGGTCGGTGACGGCGAACTCGCCACGGCGAGCCGCGCGGTACATGCCGAGGGTGAAGTCGGCCGCCGCCGCGGGCATGCCACCTGCGATGGCAGTGGCCCGCCACTCCTCGTCATCCACGACGACGCGCCTGATGGTGCGGCCCGTAACGGTGCTGAGGATGCCCGCGACCGCCTCGAGGTCGAGCATGTCCGGCGCGGTCAGCGGAGCCGTGACCCCGTCGAGCGCCCCGTCCTCGGTGAGGGCGATGGCGGCGGCCTCGGCGAGGTCGGCGTGCGCGGTCCAGGAGACCGGGCCGTCCGTCGGCGCCGCGAGCACGCCGGTCTCCAGGGCCGCGCCGATGGCGAAGCTGAGCGTGCTCGCGTAGAAGCCGTTGCGCAGGGCGGTGAAGGGAACACCCAACCCGGCTAGATGCTCCTCGGTCTCGGCATGCGTGAGCTGGGCGGGGAAGAGTGAATCCTTCGCCGCCGCCTGGTGACTGGTGTACAGGACGCGCGAGGCCCCCGCGGCGTGGGCGGCGTCGATGGCGGCGCGGTTCGCGACGGCCGCGCCGCCGCCCCGAATGGCGGCGGACACGACGAGGACCTTCTCGGCGCCCTCGAAGGCGTGTCGCAGCGTGGTCGGGTCGGTGAAGTCTCCGGCCCGGACCCGTACGCCGCGCGCGGCGAGACCCGCGGCCTTGGTCACGTCGCGCACGCTGACGCCCACGGTTTCGGCGGGCACCCGCTCGAGCAGCCGAGCGACGATCTGGGAGCCGAGCTGACCGGTGGCACCGGTGATGACGAACATGATTGACACTCCCTGTTATCGACGTTATCGCCGTTACGTTAGCAGCGATACTCCGACGATAACAAGTTGCTGTTAGCATTGGTTCATGACTGCGGCGCAGGACACGGCATCCCGGGACGACGTGCGGCTCGGCATCGTCACGGCGGCCAGCCAGCTGCTGCGGGAGAAGGGCGCGAACGCGGTGACGACGCGAGCCGTCGCCCAGGCGGCGGGTGTGCAGGCGCCCACCATCTATCGCCTCTTCGGTGACAAGAACGGCCTGATCGATGCCGTCGCGGAACACGTCATGGCCACCTACGTCGCCGCCAAATCCGCGGTGGTGCGGGCCGCCGAGGGCGATCCGGTAGCGGACCTGCGGCTCGGATGGCGGGTGCACATCGAGTTCGGCCTGGCGAACCCCGAGCTGTACGCGCTCATCGGCGCCCGGGGGACTGGCGGGCCGTCACCGGCGACGGCTGCCGGCATCGAGGTGCTGCGCACCCGCGTCCGGCGACTGGCCGCGGCCGGCCTGTTGGGTGTCGACGAGCGGCGCGCACTCATGATGATCCACGCCGCTGGCAACGGAACCATCCTCGCCCTCCTGGCGACACCCCCGCAGGAGCGCGACAGTGGTCTGGGCGACGCCATGTTCGACGCCGTGCTCAGCAGCATCCTCGTGAGCACGCCGGCGACACCCGACACGACAGTGAGCGCGGTGGCGGTCACCTTCGCCACGGTGGTACCCGACCTTCCGGGGCTCAGCGACGCCGAACGCGCGCTCATGACCGAGTGGCTCCACCGGTCGCTGACCGCGCCGCAGACCGCCTGACCGCGACCTGCGGGCCGGTTCCGAGGTGGGCACGTGGCGGGAAAAGCACTGGACGAGCTGATGCGCGGCTTGTAGTTTTCGGCTGACCGTGACACCACCCGAGGAGGTGAGACCCATGACCGCTGTACCGAAGTGGGTGCTCCCCCTCCCGTCATGGCCGGGCGACTGACATAGGTGTCGCCGGGAGCGCCTCGCCAACCACGGCACTCCCGAAGGGCAACACCTATGCGTTCCGCGCACATCACCGCCGAGCAGCCGTCCCACGACCGGGCCGATCACCCGCCCCGCCCCTTCGATGTGATCATCGTCGGGTGTGGACCCACGGGCGCCATGCTGGCCGCCGAACTACGGCTGCACGAGGTGCGGGTACTCGTTCTGGAGAAGGAAACCGAACCCGCGTCGTTCGTACGCATCGTCGGTCTGCACATGCGCAGCCTCGAGCTGATGGCGATGCGGGGACTGCTGGATCGAGTCCTCCCGCATGGCCGCCGCCGGCCGGCCGCCGGCTTCTTCGCCGCCATCGCCAAACCCGCGCCCGAGGGCCTGGACTCCGCGTACGCCTATCTATTGGGCATCCGGCAGCCGGTCATCGTGAACGTGCTCGAAGAACGCGCGCTCGAACTGGGCGCGCAGGTCCGGCGCGGGTGCGCGGTCACCGGCGTGCAGCAGGACGACGAGGGGGTGACAGTCCTGCTGGCCGACGGGCAGCGGTTGCGGTCGCGCTATCTCGTCGGCTGTGACGGACCGCGCAGCACCGTACGCAAACTGCTCGGTGTCGGCTTCCCCGGTGAGCCCGCACGCACCGAGACCCTGATGGGCGAGATGAAGGTGGGCATGCCCCCGGAGGAGGTCGCCGCCACGGTGGCCGCACTCCGCGAGCCTCCACAACGATTCTGGCTCCGGCCCTTCGGGGAAGGGGTCTACAGCGTGCTGGTCCCCGCCGCGGGAGTCAGCGACCGCACGCAACCACCCACCCTTGAGGATTTCAAACACCAGTTGCGCAGCGTCGCCGGCACCGATTTCGGCGTCCACTCCCCGCGGTGGTTGTCCCGCTTCGGCGATGCCACCCGGCTCGCCGAACGGTATCGGGTCGGGCGTGTGCTTCTGGCCGGCGACGCGGCGCACATCCACCCACCCATCGGCGGACAGGGCCTCAACCTGGGCGTCCAGGACGCGGTCAACCTGGGCTGGAAACTGGCCGGGCGCATCCGCGGCTGGGCGCCGGATGACCTGCTGGACACCTACCAGGCCGAACGCCGTCCGGTCGCCGAGGACGTGCTGGACAACACGCGCGCCCAGACCGAGCTGCTGTCCACCGAACCCGGTGCACGGGCCGTGCGCAGACTGCTCACCGAACTGATGGACTTCAACGAGGTCAACCGTTACCTGCTGGAGAAGATCACCGCTGTCGGCATCCGCTACGACTTCGGGGCGGGCCCCGATCTGCTCGGCCGCCGGATGCGCGACATCGCCGTGCGACAGGGCAATCTCTACGGCCTCCTGCATCGCGGTCGCGGCCTGCTGCTGGACCGCACCGAACGCCTCGCGGTCGACGGCTGGTCAGACCGGGTCGACCACCTCGCGGATCCGACCGCCGACCTCGATGCTCCGGGCGTCCTGATCCGACCCGACGGTCACGTCGCCTGGATCGGCGACGACCAACAGGACCTCGACCGCCACCTTTCGCACTGGTTCGGCACGCCCACCCACTGACGTCGACGCGTCCTGATCGACTCGGGTTTCACGACGTCGGGGTGTCGCAGCGTTGCGGACACCCCGATGTCAGTGACCTCGCGGCGAGGATCCCGCACCGGATCGATCCCGTGACGCTGGCAGACTTGTCGCGTGACAGGTCTGACCGCCGAGCTCGTGGTCGACGGTCGTGCCCCGCGGAACCCGGCACTCGCCCCGAACGGGCGCCGGCTCTGCTACGTCCTGACACCCCTCAGCCGGACCGGCGACCACCTCGACACCGCACTCTGGCTCGTCGACACCGACGGCGCCGTCGCGCCGCGCCGGGCGACCGCCGACACCGCAACGGAGTCCCGGCCACGGTGGTCGGCCGACTCGGCGACGCTGTTCTTCCTGTCCGACCGCAGCGACCGTGGCACCTCACAGCTGCACGCGCTCACCCTCGCCAACGGCACGGTCACCACGTTGACCGGCTGGCAGGCCGGCGTCATCGACCACCTGCCGCTCACCGACCCCCACCTGGTCGCGCTGCTCGCCGAGGACGAACCCACCGCGCAGGACGCGAGCCGCGCCCGGGACCGCGACGACGCCATCGTCGTCGGCGAGCGCGAACCGCGAGCCCGGATTCGGCTGCTCGACCTGCGCACCGGCCGGATCACCACCCCGCACGTGTTCGGTGACCGGCACGTCGTGGAACTGCGGCAACGTCCCGACGGCGGGCCGCTGGCCGTGCTGACCAGAGCCACCACCGACAACGACCACGGCCCACGCAGCGGCCACCTGCACCTGCTCGACCCCGCGACCGGGACCGTCCAGGACCTCGGACCTGTCGAAGCCGACGCACAGTCGCTGGCCTGGTGGCCGGGCGAGGACGGCTGGCACCTCGGTTACCTGGCGCTCACCCCGCCGGGTCTGCAGGCCGGCACCGCCGTGTTCGACCTGGCCGTGGAGAACCGCGTCCTGCGCAACCGCACCGCTGGTCTCTCGATGTGCCCCACCGAACTCGGCCAGACCGACGGCGCCCCGCTGGTGGTGTTCGCCGACGGCCTGAACGCGACCCTGGCCCGGCTCGACGCCACCGACCTCACGATCCTGTCGCAGCACCCCGGACGCCTCGACACCCTCACCGCCACCCCTGCCGGTGACGGCATCGCCGTCCTCACCGGCGGCCGCTACCAACCGCCGGACGTCCACGTCGGACCGCCAACCGGGCCGCTGCGGAGAATCACCACCACCCGCCCGGAACTGGACGGCATCGCGCTCGGCACGCAACAACCGCTGGCCTACCGCGCCGCCGACGGCCTCGACCTGGACGGCTTGCTCGTCCTGCCGGTCGGACGAACCGCCTCGGACGGCCCGTTCCCGCTTGTCACGATCGTGCACGGCGGCCCGTACGACCGCTACGCCGACAGTTGCCAGGTGTTCTGGTTTCCCAGCGCGCAGTGGCTGGCCGCCGCTGGCCACGCGGTGTTCCTGCCCAACCCGCGCGGTGGTCAGGGCCATGGTCACCAGTTCGCCGCGAGCGTCGCCGGCCGGGTCGGACAACAGGAGTGGACCGACATCCTGACCGGAATCGACCTGCTCGTCGCCGAGGGCATCGCCGACCCGGACCGGCTGGGCATCGCCGGTTGGAGCCACGGCGGCTTCCTGTCCGCCTGGGCCGTCAGCCAGACCGGCCGCTTCCGCGCCGCGCTGGTCGGCGCCGGCGTCGTCGACTGGGGCATGTTGGCAGCGACCGGGGAGAACGGCCAGTTCGAAGCCGCGCTCGGCGGCAGCACCGGCTGGTCCGGCATCGGACCACACCCCCACGACGCGGTCAGCCCGATCTCCTTCGCCAGCCGCATCCGCACCCCGGTGCTCATCCTGCACGGCGCCGAGGACACGAACGTTCCCCTCGGACAGGCCGTGTACCTCCACCGGGCGCTGCGCCACTTCGACGTCGAGCACGAGTTCGTGATCTACCCGAGAGAGGGCCACTCGATCTGGGAACGCCACCACCAGATCGACGTCCTGCGCCGGACCCGCGCCTGGTTCGATCGCTGGCTCTGACCCTGACCTGTCCTCGCTCTCCAGCCACGCGTTGTCGCGTCGTGGAGCTGTCCCACGCTCAGGTGAAAGTCACCGCAGGTCATGCCCGGCCGTGGCGTCGACGTGGTCCGGGACGGGGTCATGGTGGTCGCCGACGGTGAGGGTGCCGGTCGGTTCGAACATCAGGATCGCGGCGCCGTCCGGGGAGAAGGGTTTGTGGTAGGTGCCGCGCGGTACGACGAACACCGAACCCTGCGGCAGCACCACGGTGCGTTCCCGCTCGCCCGGTGGGCGCAGGGCGATGCTCAACACCCCCGACAGTACGAGGAAGAACTCGTCGGTGTCGTCATGGCGGTGCCACACGTGCTCGCCAGCGACCTTGGCAATGCGCACGTCATAGTCGTTGACCCGCGTCACGATGCGCGGGCTCCACAGTGCCTCGAAGGTGGCCAGGGCGGTGGACAACTCGACCGGTTCACTGATCATGGCTGTCATCGTGGCCGATGCCGTCGGCGCAGAGTGAGTGCTAGAAATCGCGTATGCCGCAACGATCCTCGCAGCCCGGTGGCGGCGCGCACCGGGTGGTGATGCTCGTCGACGACGGGTCGAACCCGTTCGAGCTGGGCGTGGCCACCGAACTGTTCGGCCTGCGCCGCCCGGAGATCAACCGCCGCTGGTACGACTTCACGCTGTGCGCCGCCGCCCCGGACACCGTGCTGCACGCCGGGCTGTTCACCCTCACCGGCGTACCCGGCCTGCACGCCGCCGAGGGCGCTGACACCCTCATCGTGCCGAACCGACCCGACCCGCACGTCCCGCCCGCGCCCGCCGTCATCGACGCCGTGCAGCGGGCCGCCGCCCGCGGCACCCGACTGGTCAGCTTCTGCACCGGCACGTTCACCCTCGCCGCCGCCGGGGTGCTCGACGGCCGCCGCGCCACCACCCACTGGCGCTGGAGCGAGCTGTTCGCGGCCCGCCACCCCCGGGTGTTGCTGCACCCCGACGTGCTGTTCGTCGACGACGGCGACATACTCACCGCCGCCGGAGGCGCCGCCGCCCTCGACCTCGGCCTACACCTGATCCGCCGCGACCACGGCGCCGAGATCGCCAACACCGTCAGCCGCCGGCTCGTGTTCGCCGCGCACCGCGACGGCGGGCAACGCCAGTTCATCCCCCAGCCACTGCCGGCCGTACTCGACACGTCTCTGGCACCGCTGCTCGACTGGGCCCGAGGCCGGCTGCACCAACCCCTGAGCGTGGCGGACCTGGCCACCCACGCCGCCGTCAGCCCGGCTACCCTGCACCGCCGCTTCCACACCGAACTGGGCACCACCCCGCTGGCCTGGCTGACCAGCCAACGCATCACCCTGGCCTGCCGTCTGCTGGAAGCTGGTGAACCACGGCTGGACACCGTCGCCCGCGCCAGCGGCCTGGGCACCAGCGCCAACCTGCGCACCCAGATCCGCCGCCACACCGGACTGACCCCCAGCGCCTACCGCGGTCGCTTCACGACCGTCGCGCGCCCACACCCACAAAGCCGTGATGACAGCTGACCACGGGGAATCTCCCACCAGGGCGAAGACGACCCGGGCACCGCACTCCGCACTTCATAGGTCGATGTTCCGTTGATCAGCGCCGCCACCGGCAGCTCGGGCGCACTCGTGACGGCGGACTCGAACGCCACAGCTTCCCCCGCTATCGGAGGTCCGGACCTTGACCGAGCTGTACCCACCGATCGAGCCGTACGAGACCGGGATGCTCGACGTCGGCGACGGCAACCTCGTGTACTGGGAGGTGTGCGGCAACCCGGCCGGTAAGCCAGCGCTTGTCGTCCACGGCGGGCCCGGATCCGGGTGTGGGCCCGGCTGGCGTCGGTACTTCGATCCGGACCGGTACCGGGTCGTCCTGTTCGACCAGCGTGGTTGCGGTCGCAGCACACCACACGCGAGCGATCCGGCGACCGAGATGCGGCACAACACCACCTGGCACCTGATCGCCGACATGGAGCGGCTGCGCGAAAGCCTCGGCATCGACCGCTGGCTGCTGCACGGCGGATCCTGGGGTTCCACCCTCATCCTGGCGTACGCGCAGCAGCACCCCCGGCGGATCTCCGAGATCGTCATCGCCGCCGTCACCATGACCAGGCGCGCCGACATCGACTGGCTCTACCGGGGCGTCGGCCGGTTCTTCCCCGAGCAGTGGCAACGATTCCTCGAAGGGGCCCCGGGCACATCCCGCGACGGGGATATCGTCGCCGCGTACGCCCGCCTGATGGAAGACCCGGACCCCGCCGTTCGGGACAGGGCCACGATCGATTGGTGCGCGTGGGAGGACGCGGTCCTGTCCGGAGAGACGCGCGGCGCGGCGAATCCGTACGGCGATCGCCCTCCCGCGGCGCGGCTGGCCTTCGTGCGCATCTGCGCGCACTACTTCGCCCACGGCGCGTGGCTGGAGGAGGGCGCACTGCTGCGCGATGCTGACCGGTTGGCCGGCATCGCCGGTGTCCTCATCCACGGCCGACTCGACCTGGGCGGGCCGCTGCAGACAGCGTGGGACCTGCACCGCGCCTGGCCCGACTCGACGTTGACCGTGATCGAGAGCGCGGGGCATCTCGGCACAGCCGAGACCCGCGAGCACGTTGTCCACGCCCTCGCCCGATTCGCCGCCGACGACTCCCTTGGCGTACGAAGCCGCCCGTGATCGACCTGAGGTCGGCACCGCCATCTCGTGGACCGGGCCGGCGTGGGCGCAGTCGCCCGAGGTGAAGTCCCGATCGGCCTCCCGCCGACTGCGGTCGCCAATTATCAGATTGTCAGTAACAGTAATCCGATAAACCACCACCACAAAAGGGGCGAACCCGGCGTGCACCATAATGACAGTTCTTGTGCGTAAGGAGTCAGGTTGGTGTCGTGGCCTTGGTGAGACGGTGTCCTGGCCCAGTGGAGTCGATACGGGCGCAGTGGAGTCGATGCCGGGGGTCAGAAGATCTGATGCGGCGCAGTGAATTCAGGCACAGGTTGACGGTATATACCGGCCGACGTAATCTGCCTGCATGACATCGATGCAGGAGCCGACGTTCCTGATACTCACTGCGTTGGCGACCGGGCCCAAGCACGGCTACGGCGTGACTCAGGAGGTCGCCGAACTCTCCGAGGGAACGGTGAAGCTGCGGGCCGGCACCCTCTACGGAGCCCTCGACCGCCTGGTGGAGCAGGAACTCGTCATGGTCGACCGGCAGGAGATCGTCGACGGGCGGCTTCGTCGCTACTACCGGCTCACCGACGCGGGCGCCGGCAAGCTTGCCGAGCAGGCCCGCCGCCTGCGCAAGCACGCCGAGGCGGCGGAAAGCCGGCTACAGGCGCGACCGAACGTGGCGTTCGGATTCACGGCAACCCCGTTCGGGGCTCGCCCATGACCGCCTCGGGGGAGGTCATGCGGGAGCCGTCGGCGCACGTTCGACTGGAACGCTGGTACCGGCGGCTGCTGTGGGCATATCCGATCGGGTACCGCCGCGCCCACGGCGAGGAAATCCTCACCATGCTCATGGACTCCGCCGAGCCGGACCGTCGGATGCCCGCCCGCGCCGACGTGGTGGATTTGGTGCGCGGGGCGGTGCGGCAGTGGTTCCGGCTGCCGATCGGCCGTATGGCGGTGGTGGCGGCCGTGCTATCGGCCGTGATCCTCGGAGCCGTAGGAGCAGGCGTGGGCTCGTGGCTGGCCTGGCAGGCGGCCGCGCTGCCGTCCGACGCATCGGCCATCCACACTGCCGAAACGGTTCGGGGTGTCCCGTTGCGGGCACCCAAACTCAGTCGCGATGACTGGTTGGGAAATCCCCAACGCAATGGTGTCAACGTCGTCGACGAGCAGTCATCAGATTGGACGCTCGAAGCAGCGAAGGCCCGCCTGCAGGCCGAGGGCTGGACCCCTGGCGGCAGCGAGATGTACTCCGGCGCCCCGGTCATCCGAGGTGGCAGGCAGTTGGAGGCGGCCTCTGAAGAGTTCTACGCGATCAAGGATGGTGCCGTCGTCACCGTATCGGCCGTCACTGTTCTGACGCCCGGTGTGGTGGGTACGAGTCTGGCGACTCACCTTGGGGTCACCGCGCCGCGTTGGGAACCGGTGGCGATCATGCTGGGCGGACTCGTCGGCGCCGTCATCGGCTGGCTCCTCACCGGTTGGGCAGGGTATCGCCTGCGACGCCGAACATTGCCTCGCCGGCTGACCGTCGTCGCTCTCGGCCTCACCGCGCTGTGGCTCGCCGCCGGACCCACCATCGGCCTGTACGAGACGCTGGCCGACTTGGCCTTCCCCAAATCTGAACCCCAACCGACCGACCCGGCCTACTTCTGGTTGTTTCTCGATCGCCGCGCCCAACAATTGCACGGAGCACTGGCTATGGGACTTGCGATCCTGGTCGTAGCCGCCATGAGCCGCCGCCAGCCCGAAGCGCGGCCCACCGCAACGGTGAGCTGACAGGCATCCCGGCTCAGTCGGCCGAACCCGCTGGCTGAGCCGGGACCGCGCCCCTCGCTCCCATCACTCTGGTACCGCGACATCAGGTTCTCGTCCGCACCGTGCCCACCGGCGAAGCGTTCACCTCCGCCGACGCCCGTCGGATTGTCAGCATCGGCCTGGCGGTAGCGCTGTCCAGATGCTCGGGTTCGCCGCCGACAAGGCCATCATCGCCCGCTCGGCCGCGGTCGGCATCGTTGACGTCGCCTTCTCTTTCTCCTTCATGCCACTGGCAATCGGTGCGCTCGTCCTGTTGCTGGCCGGGGTGTTTCGGCAAGGCGTGCGGCTGCGAGCCGATGTGGCCGGGCTGGTGTGATGGCGCGATCGTCAGACGAACCTGGTCACCGGGTTGTAGTTCGACTCGACCGAGGCCACTCTCGTCTACGACGTGCACACTGCCACTCCGGTCGGCACCCAACGCACCGCCGAACACTTCCGGCTGCGGGACGACCGGATCGAATCGATTGGGCTGATCTTCGATGCCACCCGCTGGCACTCGATCATGGCTGCGGCCGGTCAAACCGAGCCTGCTTCCGATTGACCAAGCCGCAGAATGCGCCGGCAAGCCACCGGCCCGGCTGGCACGCCCCGGCCGCGCCGGAGATGCGGAGGCCGAAGTCTTCCGGCCGGAAGACAGCACACCCCAGCCACGGCAGCGTGCACAACTGCACCGCCGCACCCAGCACGTCGCCACCGCGCGAAGCCTCCATGCCATCGCTCGATCAACATCAAAACGACGGCACTCCATGCATCCAGCGTCACAACCCGGTCACCGTGCCGAAGATCAAACTAATCGTCGTTTTGCGCTGGAACTACGGGCGGGCCTTTTGGACTCGTTCACGATCCCAGAACTACCGACGTGGGTCGCGGTCCCGGCATCGGGCCGCGTGGCGGGGCTGACTACGAGCGGCCGTACGCGGAGCGTGCCTGCGCTACCTCGGCGGCCTCGCGTTCACGCCAGCGGCGCTGAGCCTCCTGATTGCACGTCCGACAGACTCGGCGGTACCGGGCGGTCGCCGGGTCGAGTTCACGGTCGTGACCGTTGCGGCACTGTGCCGGCTGGTTTCGGCTGCGGCTGGCCTCGGCCCGGCTGAGCTGGCGCAGATGTGTCGGCTCGATGCAGTCGGCGGCGCCGCAGGTCTGGTCGACATCGAGAGCGGGGTCATAGCCGCCGACGAGGACGACGTACGCGGCGATGTGCGCCCACGCACGACCGGCGACCTTCTGGTGCACCCCGCGTCGCCGCCCGTAGCCTTCGATGACAAGGCAACCGTCCTCGGTGCGCTGTGAGCGCTCCAGCAGGTAGGTGCGCAGTGACTCCTCGGTGTGGTACCGGGACAGACCCTTCACGGCCGAAAGCACGGTGCCACCGTACTCCGGGGGTCAGGCGCGGAGGCCGGCGACGACGATCTCGACGAGGACTGTGGCGCCGCGGTGCCGCGCCGTCGCGACGCAGCCGATCACGAGGGCTTGAATGTCGTCGAGGGTGACGTCCGGACGGATGGTGCCGCGTCGCTGCGCCTTGTTCAGGAGTTCGGCGAAGGCGGCGTTGAGGGCGGCGTCGGCGTCGGCGGGTATCTGGTATCCGCCGCCGGCCAGAGCGTCCGCGATGGCGCGATTGGTGAGGCCGGCTTCCACCATGACGGTGAAGAACTCGGCGAAGTCGATGCCGGAACGGGCCTTGTCGGTGAGGGCCTGGAGGCGGTCGAGCACCACGGCCTCGATGAGCGACTCCTTGGTCGGAAAGTGTCGATACACGGTGCCGGCGCCGACGCCCGCGCGGCGGGCGATCTCGTCGATGGGCACGCCCAGGCCCTCGGTGGCCAGGGTCTCGTAGGCGGCATCCAGGACGCTCTGGCGATTGCGGCGGGCGTCGGCGCGCATGAGGTTCCTCCGGCCTGTCGACAAGCGGGGCGAGCGTTCCGTATAGTTAAACGGGGCGACCGTTCCGATTATAGGAGACGCCATGTGGAGCGCGCGCGACATACCCCGGCTCGACGGCAGCACCGCGCTGGTGACCGGAGCTACCTCCGGCATCGGCCTGGAAACGGCGATAGCTCTGAGCGCACAAGGAGCCCACGTCGTCATCGGCGCTCGCACCGCGGCACGCGGTACGGATGCCCTACGCGCGTTACCCGGCAGAGGCAGCGTCCTCGCACTCGAACTCGCCAGCCTCCACGCGGTACGGCAGGCGGCAAGCGACCTGCACGAGCGCTTCGAGCGACTCGACATCCTGATCAACAACGCCGGTCTGTGGTGGCAGCCGGCACAGCGCACCACGGACGGCTTCGAGTCTCAGATGGGCGTCAACCACCTCGGCCACTTCGCGCTGACCGGTCTCCTCCTCGACCTGCTCGAGCGGTCACCGGCCGGGCGGATCGTCACGGTCAGCAGCAAGGCGGCCGCCGCGGGCTCCGTCACGCACCTCGACCTCAGGACCCTCGACGGATACCGGCCAACCACGGCCTACAACGCCTCGAAACTCGCGAATCTTCTGTTCGCGTTCGAACTGCAGCATCGACTCGCCGCGTCCGACTCGTCGACGATCAGCCTCGCGGCCCATCCGGGCGGCGCGCGCACCAGCCTGTTTCGGGACGCGTCGCCAGGCTTCCGGGTGGCCAACGCGACGATTGGGTGGCTGTTTACCCAGCCTGCTCGGGCCGGCGCACTGCCCGTACTCCGGGCAGCCACCGACAGGCGAGCCGCCGGCGGCGAGTACTACGGACCGGGCGGTCCCGGCCAGTTCAAGGGCGCCCCGAAACCGCACCGGGCTCCGGACCGTGCCTGCGACCCGGTCACCCGACGCCGGCTGTGGGCGCTGTCCGAAGTGGCGACGGGCGTCACCTACCCTTGCGTACCGAAGGAGCTGCGTACTGACCTGTAGCGAGCATTCCCAATTGGCGCCGAGAAAGATCACCGCTCAGGCCTGAGCCTGAGTCGGGGGGCTGTGGGAGAGCATCGGATCCGTGGAGATCGTCGAACAGTTCGTGCGGGGCAAGTACGGGGATCCTGACGTGTGTGAGGACGCGATCGTGGTGACCGCCGAGCACGTGGCGGTCATCGATGGCGCGACGGACGTGAGCGGCAGGCGCTACGGCAACGTGGCGGGTGGGTGGTGGGCCATGGCGGCCTGCCGGGACGCCGTGCGGCGGTTTCCGCGCGACGTCGACTCGTACACCGCGGTCGCGGTGATGACCGCCGAGCTGGCGGCCCGCATCGACTCGACGTTGAGCGCAGCGGAACGGCCGAGCGCGGCGGTGACCGTCTACTCGCGAGCGCGTCGAGAGATCTGGCAGGTCGGTGACGTCGGATTCGCGTACCGGGGGGCTCCCCGCGTCGGTCGGTCAGCCGCGCAAGTTGGTCGACCAGGTCGCGGCGTCCTTCCGCGCCGCGGTTCTCGCCGCGGAGGTCGCCGCCGGGGCGATCAGCATGGATCGGCTGGTGGAGGTGGATCCGGGACAACTCGCGGCGCGAGCGCTGACCGGGCGGCAGGGCGGCCTGCGGAACAGCACCGGACCGTACGCGTATGCCGCCATCGACGGCCGTCCGGTTCCGCCGTCGTTGGTGGTCGTGCACCCGGTGCCTGGCGACGTTGACGAGCTGGTGATCGCCAGCGACGGATATCCGGTCATCGGTGAGACCTTGGCCGAGTCCGAGTCGACGCTTGCCCTGCTCCTGGAAAAGGACCCGTGGTGCGTGGCCGAGCTCGCCGGCACCAAGGGGGTGCTGCCCGGTCAGGTGAGCTTCGATGACCGCGCCTACCTGCGGGTTCGCGGGTTGGGCGGGAGGTGAGCGTCACGCCGGCGGTCGGGTGATTTTGGCGGCCACGGCGTCGAGGACCCAGTCCAGGCCGGTCGCGAAGGACTCCTCGGGGTCCATCTCTGTGCCGTCGTGCACGGCCTTGGACAGCGCCGGGAAGCGGCCCGTGGCCAACATCGTCGTCACGTGCGGGCCGAGGGCGCGTTGCCAGTCGCGCTTGGACAGGCCGGTGGCGCGTTCGGCCCGCAGGTTCGCGATCTCGCGCCTGATCGCACCGGTGACGTAGGCGCTGACGGTCTGCACGGCGCGCAGGACGGTGTCGACGTCGGCGAGACCGTCGAGGGCGGCCAGGTTGGCCTCGGTCACGGCCATGGCGTTGGGGCCCAGGGTGGGACGGCCGCCGAGCAGGTCGGCCAGCCAAACGTGTCGCAGGGCGGCCTGTCTGGTGCGGTGGGCGAGGATGCGCAGCGTCTCCCGCCAGTCACCGGGCCGCTCCTCGGGGAGGATCTCGGCGTGGACCTCGTCCACGATGAGGTCGAGCAGCTCGTCCTTGGTGGAGATGTATCCGTACAGCCGCATCGGGCCGGCGTTCAGCCGAGCGGCGACCTTGCGCACCGACACAGCCTCCAGCCCGCTTTCGTCGGCCAGCGCGATGGCGGCGGCGATGATCCGCTCCCGGTCGAGCGGCACGGGGGGAGGCGGCGGCTCCGGCCGGTCCCACACGGTCATCTGGTCACTCCCTGTTGTTGCGACGCATTCTAGGGGCACGATACGGTGTATCGCTATGAGACACCGTATCGCGGTCGCCGGAGGTGGCCCCGGGGGCCTGACCTTCGCCCGCGTCCTGCACCGCCACGGCTACCCCGTCACCGTCCTCGAACGCGATCCCGCGCCCGACTCCCGCCCCCCGGGCGGCACGCTGGACCTGCACGAAGGGCTGGGCCAGCTGGCACTGGACAAGGCGGGGCTGCGGGCGGAGTTCGAGGCGTTGTCTCGTCCCGAGGGGCAGGCCATGCGCATCCTGGACGCCGCCGGGACCGTTCTGCGCGACTGGCGACCCTCTCCGGACGAGCGGGCCAATCCGGAGATCGACCGCGGGCAACTCCGTGACCTGCTGCTCGACTCTCTCGACGTGCGGTGGGGTCACGAGGTGGCGCAGGTGGTGCCGGGGACCGAGGACGGCGTACTGGTTCGTTTCGCGGACGGGCGACAGGAGACGTTCGATCTCGTGGTGGGCGCGGACGGCGCCTGGTCCCGGGTCCGCCCGGCAGTCTCGCCGGTGACGCCGCACTACACGGGTGTCACCTCGGTCGAGACCTCCCTCGACGACATCGACACCCGCCACCCTGACCTCGCCCGGTTGGTCGGCGACGGTTCGGTGGCCGCCTACGGCGTGAACCGATCTATCGTCGCCCAGCGCAACAGCGGCGGTCACGTCAAGGTGTACGCCAAGTTCCGCGCGCCGCTGGACTGGCACGCCGATCTGGACCTGGCCGACGTCGAGGCCACGCGATCAGGCCTGCTGGCGCTGTTCGACGGCTGGGCGGCCCCCGTCCTCGACCTGCTCGGCCACGGCACCGCCTTCACCCACCGCCCCTTCTACGTCCTGCCCGAATCCCACACCTGGGCCCACGTGCGCAAAGTGACGCTCCTGGGCGACGCCGCCCACCTGATGCCCCCGTTGGGGGCAGGCGCGAACCTCGCGATGCTGGACGGCGCCGAGCTCGCCGAGTCCATCGCTGCCAGCCCCGACAATGTGGACGAGGCGGTCCGTGCCTTCGAGGAACAGATGTGGGCACGGGCCGGGCGGTGGGCGAAGATCACGACGGCCGGTCTGGAACGCCTCGTGAGCCCGGACCCCGCCGAGGCCCTCGCCCTCTTCGACCACGTCCAGCCCTCCTGAGCGCCAGGACCCCGACGAGGGCGTGGAGCTACCGGTCGGACGGGCCCGCCCGATCCGGCGTGCCCCCCGCGCAGGAATACCCGCAGGGCGTCCGGGACGTGCTCCCAGAACCGCGGCTCAGCGCCGGAGCGGAGGTCGTACCCGACCCGGGTGATCACCGACTCGGCCGGCCGGGCGACCTGGTCGTTGCGGCAGGTCGTGTCGGCACGCTTCATTCAGCGGAAGACCGAGCGACGAGCACCGGTGACGGGTCCTGGCATCTCGGGTGTCCGGCTACGCTGGGCCCGTGCCTCGATACGACTTCGTGGTTGTCGGCGCGGGCGCGGCCGGCGCGGTGCTCGCGGCCCGCCTCAGCGAGGATCCGGGCCGTTCCGTGTTGCTGCTGGAGGCCGGGCCTGACCTCGTCGGGGCGGCGGTGCCCGAGGCGTTGCGAACCGGCTCGGTGGAGGCCGAGGACGGCTTCGACTGGGCCCTGCGGGCGACAGTCGTCGCCGGGCGGGAGGCGCCGCTGCGGCGCGGCCGGGTGGTCGGCGGCTCGACGCAGATCAACGACCGGGGCGCGATGCGGGCACCAGCCGCGGATTTCGTCTCCTGGGGCGGCCGTGGCCTGCCGGAGTGGGACTGGCCGGCGGTGCTCCCGGCGTTTCGCCGGCTGGAGGCCGACCAGCAGTTCGGCGACCGTGACCACCACGGCGTCGACGGGCCTGTCCCGATCACCCGATGGTCGCGCGGTGAGCTGACGGCGGCGATGGACGGCTTCCTGCAGGCCACGCTCGGCCTCGGCCACGACTACCAGGACGACATGAACGCCCCCGACGCCGTCGGTATCGGGATGTATCCGCAGAACCGGCGCGGCCGGCTGCGGATGTCCACCGCCCTCACCCACCTCGACCCGGCCCGGTCGAGGTCCAATCTGGTCGTCCGGGGCGACGCCGAGGTCGAGCGTGTGCTGCTCGACGGCGGACGGGCGGTGGGTGTGCAGGTCGCGGGGGAGCGGATCGACGCCCGCGAGGTCATCCTCTGCGCCGGCTCGCCGTACAGCCCGGCTCTGCTGCTGCGCTCGGGGATCGGCCCCGCCGACCAGTTGCGCGCGGCCGGCGTCACGCCCCTCGTCGACCTGCCCGGGGTGGGCGCGGACGTGATCGACCAGCCCGGCGCGATCATCCTGGTGGTCCCCGAGCCGGCGACGATCGGCGGCGACTGGCCGCGTACGCAGCTCATCGCGCGGCTCGCGGGCATACCGGGCCACGAGGTCGACCAGGCGTTCTACCTGAGCCTGTTCACCGGCATGAGCACGTTGCGGGGCGCCGGCGCGGGTCTGGACCGGATCATCGGCGCCGACCAGGTCAACACGGTGATGATCGGCGACATGGCGATGGCCTCGCGTGGACGCATCTCGGTGCGCGACGCCGACGGGTCGACGCCACCCGTGGTCGACCTCGGGTTCTACTCCGCCGAGGGTGACCTCGCCCGGATGCGCGACGCCTACCGGCACGCGTGGGAGATCGCCAACCAGGCCACCTTCACCAAGACAGTTGCCCGGTTCGCGCTCGTCGACGACGCGACCGTGGGCGACGACGAGCAGCTCGACCACCTGCTGCGCGCCACCACGTACAGCCGGTTGAACCTGGTCGGCGGCGCGCGGATGGGCGCGGCGGACGACCCGGGCGCGGTCGTCGACGGGCGGTGCCGGGTACGTGGCGTGGCCAACCTGCGGGTGGTCGACGCCAGCATCGTTCCGGTGCCGCTGCGCGCGCCGGCCGCGTTGACCAGCATCATGATCGGGGAACGCGGGGCTGAGCTGATCGCCGGCTAGCGGCGCGCCGGGGGGCCGGGAACCTGGTCGCCGAACGGGCCAGGGATGTGCCACCGTGACACCGCCGTCGCCCACCTCTCGGAGGTGAGGCCCGCTGAACGCGTGTGCGGGCGGCACGTTCCCGGCAACTGCGCGATCCTGGTCGCTGTGATCACACAACGGCTTCGGGTGGCCGCGTACGCGGTGTGTCTGCGCGACGAGAGTCTGCTGCTCGCCCGCTGGGTGTCGCCGGACGGGGCTCGGCGGCACTGGACGCTGCCCGGCGGTGGGGTCGAGCACACCGAGGATCCGTTCGACGCCGTCGTGCGGGAGGTGGCGGAGGAGACGGGGTACGCGGCGCGGGTCGAGCGGTTGCTCGGGGTGAACTCGCGCACGAGGAACGTGGAGCGGCTCGACGACGACGTTGTCGAGCTGCACATGCTCGCGGTCTTCTATCGGGCCCGGGTCGTGGGCGGTGAGCTTCGATCCGAGACCTGTGGCACGACCGACCTGGCGCAGTGGGTGCCGATGGCGCAGGTCGCGACCCTGGAGCGTTCCGTCGTCGTCGACATCGGTCTGGAGCTGCACCGCAGCGCGCCACCTACCGGGCACGTGGAGCCGATCCGCACGACCGGCCTGCTGCGACACTGACCGCCCGTGCGGGTCCTGTCGACGGGCATCAGGTGTGGGGGCTGCGCGCTTGGACGTCCCGAAGCCACGCCGGACGCGTCCCCCACGAGGCCGACGGGGTGCTGCCCCACTCGCATTCCGGCCCCACGAACGGATCGATCTTCAGAGGCGAGGTGGCCGGGTCCGCCGAGACCAGCGCCAGATCCTCGGCGTAGCGGCCGAGCAGCAGCGTCCACGATGGAGCCAACACGTCCCACGAGGCGCATTCGACATCCACCCGGACCACCTGCCCGGGCGTGCCCCCCGGTGCCGGATCACCGTCGAGCAGCCACAGCACGTCGCCGTTCATGTGCCCCACGACCACCGCGCCCGGCGTGCCGACGATCGGCCGCACCGGGCCGTTCAGGCAGAGCATTCCCCTGTCGACCAGGTAGGCCCAGACCTGGGGGTCGTCCCAGTCCGGCTCCGGACCGTAGTTGTCGCGCCACATCCGGGTCATCTCGATGATCTGGTCGGTGTCGCAGAGGTTGTCCAGCGGCACCGGGGTGGGCTCGACGGACGGCAGCGTCGCACCGGGGTCGGTCCCGTTGTGGATGCGGAGACTTGCCCGGAAATCGGGCGGCAGTGTCAAGGCCAGGGCGGCTTCCACCGCGTCGATGGCGGGTGCCGGGGCCGGTGCGTTGAGCTGGCGTAGGGAGGACGGCAGGACGCGACCGAGGCCGGCCTCGATCCGCGCCCACGCCTCGGCGACTCGCCTGTCGACCTCGGCTCCGGTGTCGATCACGACGCGACTCTAGTCGTCACCGGTTCGTCTTCGCGGCCCCTGCCACGGTCGGCGGTGGTTGACGACCGCGCCGGCCCGTACGCCGCGGTGGTCCTCGATGGCCACGGCGGCGTACGGGCCGGTGGGCACGTCAGCCCTGGCGGTCGAGCCACTCCCGGTAGGTGGTGGGCGCGAGGACGGCGTCGTCGGTGGCGATGAGAGCCGCGCCGGGCACGGCGGCGAACATGCCGGCGTTGTCGTCGGTGGTGACGGTGCGCTGGTCACCGCGTGCGGCGAGGGTGATCCGCCCCAACTCGTCGAGGGCGAAGACGTCGGGGCCGGCGACGTTGCGGACACCGCGCAGGGGTGCGCCCATGCTGACCTCGGCGACGGCCTGCGCCACGTCGGCCGCGGCCATGGGCTGCACGGGGGTGCTGGGCAGGCGGACGGTGGCGTCGTCGGCCGTCCACGACAGGATCGCGTCGACGAACTCGAAGAACTGGGTGGCACGCACGATCGAGTACGGGACGGGACCGGCCTTGAGGATGTCCTCCTGGAGGACCTTGGCGCGGTAGTAGGCCAGGTCGGGCACCTGGTCGACGCCGACGATGGAGAGCACCACGGCGTGGCCGACGCCCGCGCGACCGGCGGCGGCGAGGAGGTTGTCCATCGTCGTCTGGAAGAAGGCGGGGGAGGCGTCGTCGAAGGTCGGCGAGTTCGTCAGGTTGACGACGACGTCGGCGCCGGTGAGCCCGTCGGACAGGCCCTGCCCGGTGAGCAGGTCCACCCCGGTGGAGGGCGAGAGCGGCACCGCGTCGTGCCCGGCGGTCCGCAGGATTCGCACGACCTGCGACCCGATGAGCCCGGTCCCACCCAGTACGGCGATCTTCATGACAGTGCACCTTCCCGTGACGATGTGGGGTCTTTGTCCGGCCCGCCGGACGGCGACCGATACTCGGACCTTTCTTATCCGAGAACAATACTCGGACATTTGAAGTCCGAGTAACGGGGGTTGGCTAGGGTGAGGGCATGAAGATGTCCGGCGGGGTCGAGTGGGCGCTGCACTGCTGCGTGGTGCTCACCGTCAGCAGCACGCCGGTCCCGGCGGCCAAGCTGGCGGAGCTGCACGACGTCTCCGGCAGCTACCTCGCCAAGCAGCTCCAGGCCCTGGCCCGCGCCGGCCTGGTGCACTCCGTGCAGGGCAAGTCGGGCGGCTACGTCCTGACCCGGGCACCGCAGAGCATCACCCTGCTCGACGTGGTCCGAGCCGTCGACGGTCCCGGCCCGACCTTCGTCTGCACCGAGATCCGCCAGCGCGGCCCGTTCGCGACCCCGGCCGACGCCTGCACCACGCCGTGTCCGGTCGCCCGCGCGATGTGGGCAGCCGAGGACGCGTGGCATCAGGCGCTCGCCGCGGTCACGATCGCCGACCTCGCCCGCGACGTCGACGCCACCTCCGGCCCCGAAGCACTTGTCGGCATCCAGACCTGGCTGACCAGCGGCGCCGGCTGAGGGCCTGTCACCCGGTGTGGCGTACCTCGGTGTCCCAGATCTGTGCCCACGGACGCCGCAGCCCCCGGCACACGTGGATCGGGCCGCCGTTCTCGTCGTTGTCCACCTCGACCCGCTGATCCACCCGCCCCGCGAGCGTGCACTCGTCGAACCAGGCGGTCAGCGGCTCCGGACGCTCCCAGCCGACCGCGATGACCACGTCCGCGCCAGCCGGCGGCTGGCCGAAGTCGACCATGCTGTTGTGCCCGGAGTACGCCTGCGGCAGCTCACGGACCGGACCGTAGCGGGCCAGCGCACCGGCCTCGCCGTAGTTGCTGGTCAGGATGACCGCGCGGGGTCGCTCCTCGGGCGGCAGCCCACGATGGACGGCGGCGACCGAGTCGGCGAACGCCGGCCAGCCGATCGTCTCGCCGGCGTCGTAGTTGACGTCGACCACGAACCCGGGCAACCGCTCGGCCGGCAGCACCGGCAGCAGCAGCACGATGGTGGGTAGCAGGAGCGGCACCACGCCCAGCGCGAGCAGCCCTCGGCGCAGCCGGACCGACCCGCGCGACGCCCACCCGACGGTCACCACCGCGCCGGCGGCGGTGAGCACCAGCAGCAGCGGCGCGTCGTAGTAGCCCTTGCCGCCGGCGATCAGCACGATGCCGAACACCACCAACCAGGCCCAGCCCACCGCCCGGTAGGCCCGCCAGGCCGGGCGGCGCAGCAGCGCGACGAGGCCGGCGATCCAGATGGGTACGGCGTACGGGCTGATGATGACGAACTGGAGGGTCAACGCGTCGACGCGGCCACTGTAGGAGCTGTCGCCGTCGGCGATGGAGCCCGCCACGCCGAGCTGGGGAAAGCCGTGCGCCGCCTGCCAGATCAGGTTCGGTGCGGCCAGCAGCAGGGCGATCCCGGCGGCGGCGAGCACCCAGCGGTCGCGCAACAGCCGACGTGGCCCGGCGATGAGCACGCCGACGATCAGGCCCACGGCCAGCAGCGCGGGCAGCACCTTGCTGAGCATGCCCACGCCGAGCGCCAGCCCGATGCCCAGGGCCCAGCGGCTGTCGCCGGTGCGCAGCAACCGCACCGCACACCACGCCGCGGCGAGCCAGACCAGCAGGTCGACGGTGGTGGTGCTGAGCAGGTGCCCGCTGGCGAGCACGATGCCGGACAGCGCGGCCAGCACCGCCGCGCAGGTCTGCACACCGCGACCGGCGCCCAGCTCGCGGGCGATGGCGGCGACCAGCAGCACCGCGCCACCGGCCAGCAGCGCCGACGGGGTCCGCAGAATCACCAGGTTGTCCGGCGCGATCGTGTCCAGCAACCGGGCCAGCGCCGGGACCAGCGGGCCCTGGTCGACGTAGCCCCAGTCGAGGTGTCGACCGGCGAGCAGGAAATACAACTCGTCACGGTGATAGCCGTAGCGGCCGGCGAGCAGCAGCAGGAGCAGGCTTGTCGCCAGGGCCACCAGCCACGGGCCACGCGTGGGCGCACCGGGCTCCGGCGCTCCCGGTGGCGACGTCGGAACCGACCGCTGGGGTCGGTCAATGTCGATCACGGGCTCGCTCACCCGCTCATGATGACCGGCGGCGTGACGGCGCGGGTGCCCGTGTGGGGGGCTGGCGGTCTCCCTGTGCGGGTGGCCCAGCCGAGTGCGAAGATCGGCTTTGTCACTCGGACCGAAAGGACGATATGCGCTATCGCACTCTGGGCGGCACCGGCACCGTGGTGTCGACCCTGTGTCTGGGCACGATGACGTTCGGGGCGGAGACCGACGAGGCCGGCAGCTTCGCCCAACTGGACCGGTTCGTCGAGGCCGGCGGCACCTTCATCGACACCGCCGACGTCTACTCCACGGGTGTCTCCGAGGACATCGTGGGGCGCTGGCTGCGGACGCGACCCGACCTGCGCGACCGACTGGTGATCGCCACCAAGGGACGGTTCCCGATGGGTCCGGGCGCGAACGACGCCGGCCTGTCCCGGGTGCACCTCACCCGTGCCCTGGACGCCAGCCTGCGGCGGCTCGGTGTCGAGGCCGTGGACCTGTACCAGGCGCACGCCTGGGATCCGCTCACCCCGCTGCCGGAGACGCTGCGGTTCTTCGACGACGCGGTACGCGCCGGCAAGATCCGCTACGCGGGGGTCAGCAACTTCACCGGTTGGCAGTTGCAGAAGGCGGCCCTGCTCACCCAGCACCTCAACCTCACCCCGATCGTGACCCTGCAACCGCAGTACAACCTGCTGGCCCGGGAGATCGAGTTCGAGCTGGTGCCGGTCTGCGAGAACGAGGGCATCGGCATCCTGCCGTGGTCGCCGCTGGGTGGCGGCTGGCTGACCGGCAAGTACCAGCGCGACAGCACGCCCACCGGCGCGACCCGGCTCGGTGAGAACCCGCAGCGCGGCGTCGAGGCGTACGCCGGTCGGAACGCCGAGGAGCGCACCTGGCGGGTGCTCGACGCGGTGCGCCGGGTTGCCGACGAACGGGGTGTGTCCATGTCGGCGGTGTCGTTGGCCTGGCTGGCCGCCCGGCCGGCGGTCACCTCGGTGATCCTCGGCGCGCGTACCACCGAGCAGCTCGACGACAACCTGACCGCCGCGGACCTGGTCCTCGACGCCGAGCAGATGCGGTCGCTGGACGAGGCGAGCGCCCCGCTGGTGGGTGACTACCCATACGGCGGGGCGGGTGTGCGACAGCGCGCCCGCGACCTGCCCACCGGGTCGTGATCGCCTTCCCCGAGCCGACCGACCCGGCCGGCAGCCGCACCGAGGTCTTCCTGCGCTACCTGGACTACTTCCGCGAGTCCGTGGTGGCCAGGGTGTCCGCGTTGGCCGAGCCGGAGCTGCGGCGCAGCCGGCTGCCGTCCGGGTGGACGCCGCTGGAGTTGCTCACGCATCTGCGCCACGTCGAGCGGCGCTGGGTCGAGTGGGGTTTCCAGGGCCGGGACGTCGCGCAGCCGTGGGGCGACCGCCGCGACGACCGCTGGTACGTCGCCCCCGACGAGACGCGGGAGGACCTGGTGGCGGCGCTGCGGGCGCAGGGCGCGCACACCACGGCGGTGGTGACGGCGCACGACCTGGCGGAGGTCGGCGCGCCGGGGGAGCGCTGGAACGGCGCGGCGCCGGCGACGCTGGAGCGGGTGCTGTTCCACCTGGTCCAGGAGTACGCCCGCCACCTCGGTCACCTCGACGTGGTCGCCGAACTCGCCGGCGGGCCGACCGGAGAGTGATGCCGCCGGCCCGACGGTGACGACGAGGCGCGGCGGTGCGGCGGCAGTTCGCGGTGAACGAGGTCAACGCGGCGGGGTGCGAAATCGCCGTTGTGACAGAGAAGAGGAAATTCGCTGTCCCGCCACTGATGTCGTTCCGGGTCCAGACCAACGTGCGGCTGACGCCGACGTCCACGCCCGGGTACCCCGGTCACCTGGGGCGGTGCGGGCGGATGCGCCGCGGTGTCTCGTCCCCGGTGCACCGGCGAGACCCCTGACTTGTCGCTCTGTCATTGATGCGTCACCGTCAGTGATGGTCTTTTCGTGTTGGCGAATGGAAGGCTGCCGATGGCCGCCCGGCCCGCGGTGCGAGCCGTCCAGGGGTCGAGCAGCCCGCGAAGGGGGCAGATCTTCCGCCGTTCGTCTTCCAGAAGGGTGTCACGTCATGCGAGCTGGATTCTCTGATCGCACCAACGACGAGTTCCTGCAAGAGGTACTGACCAAGATCAACCAACTGCGGGCACGGCACGGATCGCCGCCGCTCACCCTCGACCCGGAACTCGTGGAGTATGCGAAGTCGCGGGCATCCTTCATGGCCGAGGCCACCAAGCTCACCCATGAGGGCCTGCGACCGGACACCGGTGAGAACGCTTCTTGGGCGGGCGCCTCGACCGGCCCCACGGCGGGCTCGGGAACTGCCGCGGTAGACAACTGGTACGCCGAGAACAGCAACTACAACTTCGCCACGGGCGAACCCATCGACGCCACGAAGGCCATCGGGCACTTCACCGCACTGGTGTGGAAGAACACCACGAAGCTGGGCGTAGGGCGGGTCGCCGGCCAGGGCACGAAGTGGTGGGAGACCTTCATCGTGGCCAACTTCTCGCCGCCCGGGAACATGGAGGGCCAGTACGTGATGAGCGTGGGGCCCGCGAGCTGACACTCGGACCCCTCGCAGCGGGGCGTTCCGGCGATGGCCGGTGCGCCCCGTTCCGCGTCAGTCGAGTGGCCGACGTCCATCATTCCCGAGCGACGCGGACCTCCTGATCAGCCGATCTCCTCGATGGTCGGCGCGGGTGTCGTCGCACCGTCCTTGGGTCGCATCGCCGGTGGCAGTCGTAGCGCGACGATGCCGGTGGCCACCAGGCCGCCGACGCCCGCGACCACCAGGGTCACCGGAGCGGACGTGACGTCGAGCAGCAGGCCACCGGCGAGGTAGGACAGCGCGGCGGCGACCCCGATCGCGCCGTACAGGTTTCCGAAGACCCGGCCGAGCATGCCCGGCGGGACCGTCCGTTGCAGCAGCGTGCTGGAGGCGACGTCCATGGCCGCCAGTCCGAGCCCACGGACCCCCTGGAGGGCGATCGCGGCGGCGACGGCCCAGGCGAGCCCGGTCAGCAGGTTCCCGAGACTGCTGACCCCGAAGCCCACGATCAGCAGCAGCGGCATCGACGCCCGGGTGCCCCATCGGGACAACATGGCGTACCCGACGACGAGCCCGACGCCGACCGCGCCCAGCAGCAACCCGACCGCCCAACTGCCCACCTCGAAGGTGTCCCGGGCCAACACCAGCAGTGCCACGTCGTCGACCCCGTTGAAGGCGACCACCGCGGTGAAGCCCAGGAAGATCACCCGTACCGTCGGGACGCTCAGCAGATAGCCGATTCCCGATCGGGCCTGCCGCAGCAGGGACGGCTGGCGCCCCTCCTGGGTCACCGCCGGGATCGAGGGGAGCGTCGCGAGCAGCACGGCCGAGACGAGGAACGACACCGCGTCGACGAGCAGCACGCCACGCAGACCGACCAGCGGGAACAGGGCCGCGGCGAGGAGCGGGCCGGCCGCCTCCGCCGCGTTCGAGCCGAACCCGACTGTGGAGTTGGCGGTCTCCAGGTCGCGGTTGGCGACAAGCGCGGGCACCGCCGCCCGCGACGCCGGTTGGAAGATCTGCGAGGCGGTGGCGCGAATCGCGACGAGGGCCAGCAGCACCGGCAGCGGCGGCAGTGTCACCACGATCACCAGCAGCACCGCGGCCTGGACGAGTTCACAGGCGACCATCAGCCGCCGGAGGTTGAGCCGGTCGGCGAGGGCCCCGCTGAAGGGACCCAACAGTGAGGGCGCGAGATCTCCGACGAGCAGCAGGAGGGAGACCGCGACTGCCTTTCCGGTCGTCTCGCTGACGTGCAACATGAGCGCGACAAGGCTGAGCGAATCGCCCGCGTACGAGACGAGCCGGGCCGAGAAGAGAGCACGAAGAGGTCGACTGCGGCGAAGCAGTTGAGTGGGACGCAACGACGCGGTGTCTGCCGCGTCGGACATGTCGATCTCCTCTGTCACCCGAGAGCTGAGGTGCGACGTGAGCTGCGGGCGATGCCGTCCACCGACCCGACCCGTGTGACGGTAGTCAACGCAGTGCCGCTGGGCGCGGCATTAATTGTCGCCGGACCGTGTGGTTCGACGGACTCCGTCGACCGGGTGCGGCGTCAACTGGCCGGCGTTGCCGTGGAAGAGCTGGCTTGCGGGTCGTCTCGTAGCTCCCTGGACCTCGGTCGCGGGGCGGTGCCGTGATCCTGTGCCGCGTGTGCGGAACCGGGTCAGGCCGGTGGGCTGCCAGCGACGATTCCGACCGCCTCGACGAGCCCGTTCGCGCCGGCCAAGCCGCGGTCGTGCAGCTCGCTCGGGTCGACCCCGCGCGCGCGGACCGCGTCGGCGAAGTGCTCGATGTCCTTGCGCATGAGCGTCTGCAGGTGCGGGGCGATGTCGGGAGTGATCTCGGTGTTCAACGCGCCGAGCATGAAGCTTGCCCCGCTGCTGACCGAGATCGCCTCGACCAACGGGCCGATCTTCACGTCCAGCTGAGCGGCGATGCGCAGCATGTCGGCCGCGTTCTTGAGGTTGCTCATCGTCATCGAATTGTTCAACAGCTTCGTCAACTGGCCGGTTCCGGAGTCGCCCATGTGGACCACCGTCCGGGAGAACGTCTCGAAGATCGGCACGCAGCGGTCGTATGCGTCGTGCTCACCACCCACGAACGTGGTCAACGTCCGCGCCTTCGCGCCGGGCCCGCCACCGCTCACCGGCGCGTCGAGGAACGGGATGCCGCCCGCCGCGAACCGTTCGGCGAGCGCGGCGCCCTCGCCCGGGTCGCCGGTGCCGTGGTTGACCACCACGGTGCCGGCACGCAGCCCTTCCAGGAGTTGCTGGTTGTCCAGCAGATCACGGATGTCGCCGTCGTCGCGCAGGCACAGCAGGAGCACGTCGACCGCGCCGGCGAGGGCCGCGACGCTCTCCTGCACCGTGTACGTGTATCCGGTGAGCGCCTCCAACGACTGCGGACGGCGGGCCCACACGTGCAGTTCGAAGCGCTCACTGACCGCTTGGGCCATCGGGGCGCCCTGATCCCCCAGTCCAATGAATCCGACGATCGTCATTGCCTGTTCCCTTCTCCTGAGGTCGGCCGGCACCGGGGTTCCGGGGCCGCCAGACGTGCTCAGCCGAGGAGCCCGAGGGCGACGTCCCACAGCCGCTGCGCGTTGGCGGGATCAAGCGCGTACCGGGCGACGCCCGTGTAGTCGGCAGGCATCTCCTCGACCACCAGGGCTTCGGTGGCGTCCTCGAAGTAGCGCCCACCGACGCCGTCGACGAGTGGCGAGCCGGCCAGCAGGGCGGTGGTCGCCGCGCCCTGCTCCGGAGTCTTGTGCAGTTCCTTGGGCGTACGCAGCCCGCCGGTGTGCTTCTGCAGGCCCGTCGCGATGGCACCGGGGTTCAGCGCGTTGGCGTAGATGCCCTCACCGGACCAGCGCCGGGTCGCCTCGACAGCGAGCAGCACCTCCGCGGTCTTCGACTGCCCGTACGCGAGGAACGCGTCGTACGGGCGGAATCGGAAGTGCAGGTCGTCGAAGACGACTGGGGAGAACAGGTGCCCGCTGGAGGCGACCGAGACGATGCGTGCGCCTCCGGCGGCGGCCAACGCGTCGTGCAGCCCGACGGTCAGCGCGAAGTGGCCCATAAAGTTGGTGGCGAACTGCATCTCCCAGCCTTCGGCGGTGCGCTGTAGGTGCGGCAGCGCCATGATCCCGGCGTTGTTCACCAGGATGTGCAGTGGCTGGTTCCATCCGTCGACGAATCTGCGCACCGACCCCTGGTCGGCCAGGTCGAGTTCCCGAGCGCTGATACCGGCGTTTCCGGTTATCGCCGTGATGTCCGCAACGGCGGTTTCGGCGGCGCTGGGGCGACGGACCGCCAACACCACCTCGGCGCCCGCGCCGGCGAGGGCGCGGGCGGTCTCGACGCCGATTCCGCCCGCACCGCCGGTGATGATCGCGCGTTTGCCGGTCAGGTCCACGCCAGCCAGCACGTCGGCCGCCGTGGAGCTGAACCCGAACGGGGTCTCGATGCGCTGTGCCATGTGTCCCATTCCTCTCGGTCGTGCCCGGTGACCCACTCTTCCCGCATCCCACGGATTCAGGCGTGGTCCCGCTTTTCCTGGTCGTCGCAGGACCAGGCTCGCGACGCGGGTGGGCCTGCACCGCCGCCGCCGGGATGCGACACCTGACGGTGTGCCGGCGAGTGGCTACCGGGCTTCGGCCCAGCCGACGAATCGCGGGGTGAGGTCGGGCGGCGTGCTCCCCGGGTTGAGCGTGGTGAGGTCGGCTGCGGCTGTCTGCTGAAGCGCTGCCAGGTGGGCCAACAGGCCGGGACGATCCTCGCGGTACTCGCCGAGCAGGCGCAGCTTCGCGGCCGAACACGGCCACCGGATGCCACAGACCCGGCACCGCCACGACGGCCGCAACGGCGAGTGCGGCGGGCGGGGCATCAGCCGACCCCCACGGGACCGGTACGCCGGCTGGGTGCGGGCCGGCGGGTCGCGGTGGCCCGGCGCGGGGACAACGCCTGGATCCGTACGCCCGCACGCATGACGAACAGTTCGCGCCGTGCGATCGCCTCGCCCTTCGGGTTCAGCTCGTAGGCGTCGAGCCAGAGCCATCCGTCGTAGGTGTGTCGGTCGGGCAACTCGCGGATGACCCGGACGACAATCGGTGTGCGGAACTGGACGCTGGCGGCGGTGCTCAGCAGGATCACGTCCCCCGCCCGCAGGGTGCCGGTCATCGCGGCTCCGGTGGTGTCGGCCGGCGCTGCTCCGGCTTTCTCGGCTGGCATCGATGCCCCCTGGCTGGCGTTGGGAAGGGGGCCGCCCCGTCGGGGCGGCCCCGCCACGAACGCGTCCGCCGGGTTCGGGTCCCTGCCGGCCGCGCCGTCTACACCGCACCTTTCCGGGAGTTGCTGGACAATCACACAGCGTTATGCAATCTTCTTTGGACGGTTGATTTGTTCCAAAGGAGGGACGGCGTGAACCATGCCTTTGTCGCGGCGCTCGCCGAGGCGGGTCACACGGCCGAGAGCCTCGCAGGTCGCATCGGTGTGCACCCCAAGACCGTCGCGAGGTGGGCGAACCCGGGCCACATTCCGCAGAATCGACACCGGTCCACGGTCGCGGAGTTGTTGGCAAAAGACACCGATGCGCTTTGGCCGGACGTGGTCCGTCGTCGCGAGCCGGTGTGGTTCCGGCGGTGGGTCGACATCGAACGCGAGGCGGTGACGCTGCGGTCATTTCAACTCGCCTGGGTGCCCGGGCTGTTGCAGACCGAGGCGTACGCGCGGGCGACCCTGGCGGGTGGGGTGCTGAGAGCGGACGCGGTCGACGAGTTCGCCGCGGCGCGGATCGCCCGGCAGGCGATCCTCACCCGCGACAGCGGGCCGCTGCTGATCGCCGTGCTGGACGAGGCGGTGCTCCGGCGACGCGTCGGCGACGACCGCGCCCTGATGGCGGCGCAACTCACCCGCCTGCTCGGGCACGCCGAGACCGACAGCGTCCAGCTCCACATCGTTCCGGCGGACGCGCCCAGCTATCCCGGTCTGGACGGCCCGTTCACCATCGCCGACATGCCGGACGGGTCGCGGGTCGCGCACGTCGACGGCCCGGCGCAGGCGCAGATCCTCGACCAGCCATCGGAGCTTGTTAACCTGGAACGACGGTGGGAGCGTATTCGCGGAGAGGCACTGCCCCGAGGGCGTTCCTTGGACCTTCTGAGAGAAGCGGCAGCATCATGGACCTGAGCGGCGCGCGGTGGCGTAAGAGCACGAGGAGCGGCGGCAACGGCGGTGACTGCGTCGAGGTCGCCGACAACCTCCCGGGAGTGGTCCTCGTGCGGGACACGAAGGATCGCGACGGCGGCACCCTGACCTTCAGCCCGCAGGCGTGGCGTGGCTTCGTCGCGATGACCCGCGACGCCTGCTGACCGAGCACATCGCACACAGGCTCCCGGCGCTGGTCGGGGGCCTTTCGCGTGAGCGCGCACGGTCCGGCTCACCGGACGCCGACGGCCGCCCACGGGGTCGGCGGCCAGCGGTGTCAGCGCGTACCCCAGCGACACCACCCCAGCCGGCGGCCGGCCGAACGCGCCGGGAAATCGCCTGGCGGTCCGCGTACCTCCGATGCGAGGGTGACCGGCGTGACTGCGCACACTCTGGCCGGGGCCCTGGCCGACGACGGACGACGACGGATCTTCGCGGCGATCGTGCTCGGCGCGACAAGCGCGGCGCAGGTCGCCGAGCGCACCGGCCTGCCGGCGCGGGTCGTGCTCAGCGGGGTTCGCCGGCTCACCGACGCGGGCCTCGTCGCCGGCGCGGACGGCGCGCTCGCGGCCGACGAGGCGTCGTTGCGGGCGGCCGCCCGCGACAGCCGCCCGGCCGACGACACCGACCCGGCCGCCGATCCGGTGCTGCGGACCTTTCTGCGCGGGGACGTCCTGGTGGGTCTGCCGGCGCAGCCGAAACGGCGGCGCGTCCTGCTCACGCACATCGCCGAGCGGTCGTTCGAGCCGGGCGCCCGCTATCCGGAGCGGGCCGTCGACGAGGCGCTCAAGGCGTGGTGCGTGGCGGGCGGGTCGGACCACGCCACGCTGCGTCGGTATCTCGTCGACGAGCAGTTGCTCACCCGCGCGCACGGCATCTACCAACGGCCCTGATCGTCGACGGCGCAAACCGTCTGGTCACGGAGCATCTTGCTAGCCTCGGCGCATGACCTCCTGCACGCCCGCCGACGGCCCACCGGATCTGTTGTTCCTGCTCTCCTGGGCGAGTCACGCGTTGCAGACCGAGCACGCCGCGGGGCTGACCGAGATGGGCATCTCGCCGCGGGCGCACTACGTGCTGGCGCAGGCGCACACCGGCGAGCTGACCCAGCGGGAGATCGGCGAACGGTGCGGCGTGGACAAGACCACGATGGTCGTCACGCTCGACCAGTTGGAGCGGGCCGGGCTGGCCGAGCGCCGTCCGTCACCGACGGATCGGCGGGCCCGGCTGGTCGTGGTGACGCCGGCGGGGGAGCAGGTTCTGCAACGGGCACGGCAGGTGGTCCGGCGCATCCAGGACGACCTGCTCGCGACCCTGCCCGAGCAGGACCGGGAGGCCTTCCTGCGAGCCCTGCTGGCGTTGGTGAGCGGCCCGCTGGCCACCACCTCCCCGTACGCGCCGGGGGCCCGCTCCGGCTGTTAGGTCCGAGAAAGATAGTTCCGAACAAGACTATCTGCTACGGTCGTACTCGTTCGTTTCCCCCTGAACGAGGAGCCGTCATGAGCGCTACCGCCGTCACGTCCCCCACCACCTCGACCCTGCGCCGCCGCGCCCTCGGCGTCGCCGCCGCCGTGGTGGCCGCCCTGGCCATCTGGGCGATCGGCGCGCTGGCCGGAGTCGATTACACGGTCGAGAGTCCGGGTCAACCCGCCATCGACCTCGGAGCTGGCGCGATCGTCACCGTCGCCCTCGGGGCCGCCCTGCTCGGCTGGGCGGCGCTGGCGCTGTTGGAGCGGTTCGCCCCACGGGTCGCCCGCCCGGTCTGGATCTCCCTCGCTGTGGTGGTGACGCTGGTGTCCCTCGTCCCGCTGTTCGGCGTCGAGGCCACCGGCGGCGCGAAGCTGACCCTCGGCGCGACGCACCTGGCCGTGGCGATCCCCCTGATCGCCCTGCTGCCGGCCCACCGTCGCTGACCGCCTCGATAAGCGATTGACCGGGTGGCGATGATCGACTGGTGACCACCACCGCCCGGCCAATCTGGACGATCAGCGCCAGCCGACCCGACCAGCCCGACGCGCTGCTGCTGCTGCGCGAGTACATGACCGAGATGGTGGAGCGCTATCACCATCGCCCGGCCCTGCCCGGCGAGGTCGACGAGGCGCTCGCCGAGATGCCCAGCGACGACCTGACCCACCCGGACGGCCTGCTGCTGCTCGCCCACCGCGGCGACGACCTGGCCGGCTGCGCCGGGCTGCGCTGGCACTCGGGCTGGGCCGAGTTGACCCGGGTGTTCGTCCGACCCGCCCATCGGGGCGCGGGTGGCGGCGCCGCGCTGCTGGCCGCCGTTGCGCAGCGGGCCACGGCGGCCGGCGCGGACCGGATTCGACTCGACACCCGCGCCGACCTGGTCGAGGCCCGCGCCCTGTACGCCCGGCACGGCTACGCGGAGATCCCGGCGTACTCGCAGGGTCCCTACGCCGAGCACTGGTTCGAGAAGCGGTTGTCCTGAGCGGTTGACGCCGGTCGGCGGGTGCGCTAAATAAGAAGAGGAAGTTGAGTCACCCCGGCTCAACTCAACACCTTCGGCCAGGAGATCCGAGGAGGCATGACCATGTTGATGCGTACCGACCCGTTCCGCGAGATCGACCGGCTCGCCGAGCAGTTCTTCGGTACGGCGGCCCGTCCCGCGATGATGCACCTGGACGCCTACCGCGACGGCGACCACTTCTACGCGGCGTTCGACCTGCCCGGCGTCGACCCGGACACCATCGACTGCACCGTCGAGCGCAACGTGCTCACCGTCCGCGCCGAGCGTCGCCGGGCCAGTGGCGACGGCGTCGAGTTGGTCGCCGCCGAACGCCCGATGGGCACCTTCACCCGGCAACTGTTCCTGGGCGACACACTGGACACCGACAAGCTGGAAGCCGGGTACGAGCACGGGGTGCTGACGCTGCGCATCCCGGTCGCCGAGCGCGCCAAGCCCCGCCGCGTGACCATCACCGCCAACGGCGACGGGCGTCGGCAGATCAACGCATGATCACGATGTCGGGTGGGATCGGCGCGCCTGCACGCTGATCCCACCCGAGGCTGAGAGCCTTTTTCACATGGTGTTCTCCGACGCTCCGGTGCTGGCCCGCCCGTCCGCGCCACCCGCGCTGCCGAGTGGACCCGTCGAGGTCACCGAGGCGTGGCTGCGTAACCGGCGGTTGTCCGAGCACACCCGCGACGCGTACCGGCGCGACGTCACCGGCTGGCTCACCTGGTGCGCCGGGCGTGACCTCGACCCGCTGCGGGCCACGTTCCTGCACGTCAACGACTACGCGCGCGCGTTGGAGTCCACCGTCGCCGCCCGCAGCGGCCGACCGCTGACCCCGGCGACCGTGGCGCGGCGGCTCTCCGCGCTGTCCAGTTGGTACGACTTCCTGGTGAAGTTGGGCGCGGTGGCGGCCAACCCGGTCTCCGGGGCGGACCGTCCCCGCGTCGACCGGGACCACTCCGCCACCCTCGGGCTCACCCCGGAGGAGGTGGACGCCCTGCTCGGCGCCGCCGACGCGGACACCGGCCCGACCGCCCTGCGCAACCGGGCGGCGATCGCGCTCCTCGCCGACCTGGGCCTGCGGGTCGGGGAGCTGATCTCGCTGGACCTGACCGACCTCGGCACCGAACGCGGCCATCGCAGCGTGCGCTTCGTCGGCAAGGGCGGCAAGCAACGCCGCCGGGCCCTCACCCCCGGCAGCGGGTACGCCGTGGACGCCTACCTGGCCCAGCGGGCCGCCGCCACCGGCGTGTCAGTGCCCCAGTTGACCGGACCGCTGCTGGTCACCGCCAGCGGTGCCCGGCTGGACCGGCACTCGGTGTTCCGGATGGTCCGCCGGCTCGCCCGCGCCGCCGGCATCCCGGCCTGGGCGAAGCTGTCGCCGCACTCCCTGCGGCACGCCTTCGCCACCACCGCCCGCTCCGAGGGCGTGCCACTGGAGGACGTGCAGGACGCGATGGGTCACGCCGACCCGCGCACCACCCGCCGCTACGACCGCGACCGGCACAACCTCGACCGCGACCCGGCCTACGTGGTGTGGGCGGCCCGGTCCCGCCGCCGCAGCTGACGGCCGCCCGCTCAACTCTGGGGGCGGAGGCAGATGCAGAACGGCTGGCCGATCGGGTCGAGAAGCACCACCCACCTGTCGCCGCCGGGCTGGAAATCCGGCTTGGACGCGCCCGCCGCGACGAACGTGGCCTCCGCCGCCGCGAGGTCGTCGACATGGAGATCCAGGTGGTAGCGCTTGTCGCCGGCCGGATCGGGCCAGGCCGGCGGCTGGTAGCCCTCGACCAGACCGAAGCCGATGGAGACGCCACCAAAGTTGATCATCGCGTACTGGGGTTGGCTGTGGGTGACCTCCCAGCCGAGCACCTGGTGGTAGAACGCGGCGTGGCCGGCGGGGTCGGAACTGTCGAGATTGACCATGGCGAGGTCTGCGGAGACTGTCACGCCAGCAGTATGTCGCCGACCCCCGACAGGTTCGGCGCGCCTGCGCGTCGGACCCTCGTCCTACGGTCGACGGATGAGACACGGACTGGAGATCTCCTGTGGTGGCGCCACCATCGAGGCGTCGACTCTGGTGGAGCTGGGTGAGCTGGCCGAGCACGCCGGTTGGGACGGCGTGTTCCTGGAGGACTATCTGATCTACTACTCCGGCGACGAGCCGTCCACCTACGACCCGTGGCTGGTGCTCACCGCGATCGCCGGCCGCACCGACCGGGTGCGGCTGGGCACCACGGTCACCGCGCTGCCCCGACGCCGGCCGGCGAAACTGGCGCGGGAGGTCCTCACCCTCGACCATCTCAGCGCGGGCCGGGCCACCGTGGCGGTCGGTGTCGGGGACCCCGCCGACCGTGGGCTGGCCGCGTTCGGCGAGCAGACCGAGCTGGCGGTGCGCGCCGCGATGCTCGACGAGGGTCTCGACCTGCTGACTGGGCTGCTCAGCGGCGAGCGCGTCGACCACCACGGCACCCACTACCGCGCCGACGGGGTCGCGCTACGACCCGCGCCGGTGCAGTCGCCCCGGGTGCCGGTCTGGGTCGGCGGCAGCATGCAGGCCGGGGCGGTGCGCCGCCGCGCGGCCCGCGCCGACGGCATCGTGCCGTACAAGCTCACCGACACCGACGGGTGGTCCGACTTCACCCCCGACGAGGTCCGCGAGTTGGTCAGCGCCCTGCCACCGACGCGCGCCGACGGCCAGCCGTTCGACGTGGCGATCGGCGGCCGGCGGCGACGACCCGACGAACGCGCCGAACGCGCCTACGTCGATCAGCTCGCGGCGGCCGGCGCGACCTGGTGGTTGGAGTTCGTCGCGCCCGGCGATCCGGCGACGATGCGCGCCGCCGTCGCCCGGGGCCCCCTGCGCTGACCGCCGGATCAGGGGACCGCGAGCGGCCAGAACGTGACGCGGGCCGTGCCGTCGCGGCAGATCAGACCGGTGCCGGCCCGTCGGCAGTTGGTCAGACCCGCCGGAAGCACCATGGACACCCGAGGACCGTCGCGTCCCAGCGTGGCGACCAGCGAACTCCTGCCGTCCGCCGCCATTCCCAGCACCACCAGGGGCTCCGCCGGCACCAGCGGGCCCGCCACCGTGCGCCAGCGCGCCCCGGCCGGCCACGTCCACACCCGCGCCCCGGTGCCCGCGTCGATCGCCCAGCGTCCCTGCTCGTCCTGCCCGCAGATCAGGCCCTGGCAGGGCCGCATGGTCAGCTCACCCGGCTCCGCCGGCGCCTGCCACCGCGGCGCCAGCCCTGGCAGGTCGTACCCGGTCAGCGTCACCGCGTCGCCACTGGGATGACGCAGCACCAGGTGTGCGCCGACGACCTGGGGGTTGTCCGGGCCGTAGTCGGCCGGTGGAAGCTGTCCCCGCCCGTGCTCGGTGCCGTCGCGGGCGTCGAGCAGTCGGGCCACCCCGTCGTCGCGCACCAGCAGCACCCGCCCGGGTAGGCCGGGCAACGCCCGGAGCACCGCCGTGGACGGCAGCGAAACCGACCACCGGGTCGCGCCTGTGGTCCGGTCGACGCCGTGCACGGTGCCCTCGACCCGCCGTCCCGGTTCGGAGGCGCTGCGCACCTCGCTCACCGCGACCGCGGCGTCCCCGGCCGCGTACACCCGCTCGGGTCGTTGCCACACCTGCTGGCCGGTACGCATCGACCGCGCGGTGGTCATCCGCGCCCCGCGCGCCTGGTCGCGTTCGACGAGCAGCAGCAGGTCACCGGCGACCTCGGCGAACCATCCCGCGGCGGGTGGCACGGTGACCCGCCACCGCGGCGGGCCGTCCGGCGCGGCCGAGTCGTAGGCGCTCACCGTCGGCGGGTTCGAGTCCGGGTCGACGACCAGCAGCAGCGGCCCCGCGCCGAGCACGGTTGCCCGGGCGGGCACCGCCAGCGCGACCGAGGGCGTCAGCCGCGCGGCCGGGGCGGCACCGCCGAGCAGCGCACAGACCGCCACCAGCACCGCCACCCGCCACCGGCGGGACAGCCGCAGCGGTGGCGGGTGCTCGTCCAGGGGCACGCCCCGGTCGTCACCCAGCTCGATCAGCACCGACATTCGCGCCACCCGTCCGCTCGCGCCGCCCGTCTCAGCAGAGCAACTCCAGGTGGTGGTGGGCGTCCTCGGCGATCTCCTCGTGCCGCAGCCAACGCCGCGCCCACAGCCGGGCCGCCAACTCCGCCTGCTCGTCACCCCACGCGGCGTGCTCGACGAGCAACGCGGTGGTCAGCGCGTACGCCAGGCGCAGCGCCAGACCACGGGCACCGGCCTGCACCGCGGCGGCGCCCGGATCGGCCGTCACCGAGGTGATCGTGTCGCCCAACCGCGCGGCGGCGGCGGCCAGCGTGTCGGCAAGCGTCGGCGACAGCGGTCGGGCCAGGTCGACCGCGGCGGCGAGCCGGCCCAGCACCGGCGTCCCGGCGTCCTCGCGGGTCAACGCGCGCAGCACGTCCAGGGCCAGCACGTTCGTGGTGCCCTCCCAGATCGGCAGCACCTGCGCGTCGCGCAGCAACCGGGGCACGCCGGTGTCCTCCACGTAACCGGCCCCACCGAAACTCTCCACGTACTCGCTGGCGGAGCTGACGGCCAGCCGGCCGGTGGCCAGCTTCGCCAGCGGCGCCACGATCCGCAGCTCCGCCGCGGCCGCCGGGTCCGCGCCGACCTCGACCCGCCCCAGCAGGGCGAACGCGTGCCCAGCGAGGGCGAACGCGCCCGCCGCGTCGACCGCGAGGGTGCCCAGCGTGGCCCGGTGCAGCGGCGAGGACACCAGCGGCCCGCCGGCGACGTGCCGCACCTCGGCGTACGCGCGGGCGTAGTCCAACCCGCGTCGCATCCCACCGGCCGCCGCGGCGGCGTTGTGCACCCGGGTCACCACGACCAGGGTCATCGCCCGGACCAGGCCGGGCACCGCCGGATCACCCAGCGGAAGCGCGTACGCGTCGTGCAGACCGATCTCGGCGGTGGGCAGCGCGCGGGTGCCGAGCTTGTCCTTGAGGCGGCGCACGATGACCCCCGACGCGGGCGCGCCCGGCGCCCCGCCGATGCTCAACGGCGAGTCGGCCGCGTAGCGGGGGACCAGGAACGGCGCGAGGACCCGGCTGCCGCGCCCGGCGCCCTCCGGCCGGGCCAGCGCCACCGCCATCGCCGCGTCGGCGGCCGAGCAGAACCACTTCTCCCCGGTCAGCCGCCAGGACCCGTCCGCCGCGGGTCGGCCGACCGTGCTCGACCGGCCCAGGTCGGAGCCGCCCTGCGACTCGGTCATCCACTGCCCGCTGGTGATCGCCGTGGCCGGGTCCGTGGCGACCAGTCGGGGCAGCCACGCGTCGCGGACCCCGGCGTCCACGTCGGGCATGCTGAGCAGCGCCGCCGCCCCGTCGGCCATCGCCACCGGGCAGGAGAACGTCGCCGACTCCGGCCCGTACAGGTGCAGCAGGGCGTGTTGCACGACCCGCGCGGCGGCGCCCCAGGTGCCGCGCGCGTCGGTCAGGTAGGGAAGCGCGACCACGGCGTGCCGGGCGGCGGCGGCGCGCTGCGCCTGCCAACCGGCGGAGGTGTCGATCCGGTCGATCCGCGCGCCCCACGGGTCGTAGCGGACAAGCGTCGGCGGGTGCGCCTCCGCGTCGGCGTGCGCCGCGCGTAGCGGCCCGGTGACGTCGGCGGCCAGGTCGGCGAGGCGTCCCTTCGCGGCGGCGTGCCCATCCGGTCCGAGGTGTCGCTCCAGCCAGGAACGCAGCAGGCCGTCACCGGCGTACGGGTCGACGGGAGGTGGCACCGGCTGCACGAAGCGGCTCATCGATCGACTCCTGGCACTGCTCGGGGGGTGTGCGCCGACGGTAGACGATCCGTGGCCGATCCGAACAGGGCGGTCGCACCCACCCGGGTTCGGTCGATTTCCGACTTGTCGCACGTGAGCGCGATCGTGTTCTCTACGGTCGGTAGTCGTGGGTGCCGGCCAGGGTTGGAGCCGACCGGCCCGGCGCAACCGCCCGATGCGCACCGGGCTCGCGTTCGCCGGGTTCGGTGTGGCGCTGTGCTGCGTCGGGGTGGCCGGGCTGGCCGCCTGGAACCTGCAAACCGTCCGCCAGGCCGCCGGCCCGATCCGGGACACCGCCGACGACTTCCTCAGCGAGGTGGCCCTGGGCGACAGCGACCGGGCGTACGACCGGCTCTGCGCGGACGCGCGCAGCCGGTGGAGCGCGATCGGCTTCACCAGTTGGGTACGGACACCGCCGATGGTCACCGACTACGAGATCACCGACGTGTCGGTCGCCACCCGCAGCGGACGACCGCACGGCACGGTGACCGTGAAGGTGACCCGCGACGGCGGGCTCAGCGAGGAACGACGCCTGCCGGTGGTCCGTGAGAGCGGGGACTGGCGGGTGTGCGGTGACCCCTTCTGAGCCACCGGCCATCACCCCGGTACGTCCCTGGCTGTTGCGCCCGCGCACGGGGGTGCAGCCGACCACCTCGACGGAACTCTTCTTCGACCTGGTCTTCATCTTCAGCGTCACCCAGCTGTCGCACTACCTGATCGAGCACCCGGACTGGCGGGGCGCCGGACGTACGGCGCTGTTGCTGGCGCTCGTCTGGTTCGTCTGGGTCTACACCACCTGGCTGACCAACTGGTTGCAACCGGATCAGGGGCCGGTGCGGGTCCTGCTGATCGGGGTGGCGCTGGGCAGCCTGTCGATGTCGGCGGCGATCCCGCAGGCGTTCGCCGACACCGGTCTGCTCTTCGCGGTGGTCTACGTGGCCGTGCAGGTGGGCCGCTCCCTGGTCGCGATGTGGGCGGTGCAGGGCAGCCCGTGGCTGGTCGACGGATTTCAGCACCTGCTGCCGTGGTTCTTCGCGACGTCGGTGCTCGTGGTGCTCGGCGGCCTGGTCGACGGGGTCGCCCGGGAGGCGTTGTGGGCGACGGTGATCGTGATCGAGGTCGTCGGCCTCTCCAGCGGTTACCCGCTGCCGGGGCGGGGTCGCACCCACGCCGAACGGTGGATGGTGGAGGGTGGGCACCTCGCCGAACGATCCTCGGCGTTCGTCCTGATCGCGCTGGGCGAGTCGATCCTGGTCACCGGCAGCACGTTCACCTCGCACGTGGACCTGGCCACGGCGGGGGCGTTCCTGCTGGCGTTCGCCGGTTCGGTGGCGCTGTGGTGGGTGTACTTCGCCCGGTCGGCCCCGGCCGCGACGGAGGTGATCGCGGGGGCGGGCGAGCGTACCGGCGCGTTGAGCCGGGTCGCGTTCAACTACCTGCACCCGGTGATCGTCGCCGGGGTGATCGTCGCCTCGGCGGGCGACGAGCTGCTGCTGCGGGAGCCCGGCGCGCCCACCACCACCGTCGCCGCCCTGTTCGTCCTCGGTGGTCCGGCGTTGTTCCTCGCCGGGCACGCCGCCTACACGGCGTGGCTGTGGCGACGCCCGCCGACCAGCCGAATCACCGCCGTGCTGGTGCTGCTGGCGCTGGTGCCGGTCTGCGTGGGGCTGGGCGTGCCCGTCGCGGTGTGCGCCGCGCTGGCGTTGGCGGTGACCGTCGCCGTGATCGTGGCCGACCGGTCGCGGGTACGGTCCGCCGCCGCCCGAGGACCGTCCTGACCCACCCGTGGCACTGCGTCGGTTCTCGGACAACGCCAGCGTGGGCGGGCCGCCGGATGGTTAGCGTGGGTCTGCCGGTGTCTCAGTCGCGGGGGCCGAGGTCGCCGCTGCGGTAGTGCCGGCGGCAGAGCACCTGGTAGCGCACCTCGGCGGTGTCGACGGTGTCGCCGATGACGACCTGCGCGCCCTCGCGGACCACCCGCCCGTCGACGACGCGGGCGTTGAGCAGCCCCTCCCGCCCGCACCAGCAGAGCACCTCGACCTGGATGCGGGCCACCTCGTCGGCCAACTCGAAGAGGCGTTGCGCGGCGGGGAACAGGCAGGACCGGAAGTCGGTGGCCAGGCCGAACGCGAACACGTCGACGTCGTAGCTGTCGACCAACTCGGCCATCTGCTCGACGTGCTCGACGGTGTAGAAGCACGCCTCGTCGCAGATCAGGTAGTCCACGCGTACCCCGTCGGCCCACCGGCCGCGGACCAGGGCCCGCAGGTCCAGGTCGTCGGTGATCTCGATGGCCTCGTGGGCCAGGCCGATGCGGGTGGTGACCTGCGGGCCCAGCGACCTGTCGATGCGGGTGGTGACCAGCCCGCGGCGGCCCTGCCGGGCGTGGTTGTAGTTCATCTGCAACGCCATCGTCGACTTGCCGCAGTCCATCGGCCCCCAGAAGAACTTCAACGCCGCGGCGTGCACCGGACGCCCGTCCAGCCCGCGCGCGGCCGCGCACCCGGCCGGTGCGTGCGGCTGCCCGGGGAACGGGTGGGCCAGGCAGGTCGGAGCGGTGGCGGCGTCGTCTGTCACGGTCGGGCAGCCTAGCCGATCGGCCGAGGCTGATCTGTCGCGCGCGGGACGCGTGCTCAGAGCACCCGGGGCGGGGTGTTGCCGGCGGCGACGATGGCACGGCGGATCGGCACGGCGGCCAGCAGCGCGAAGCCGACCACGAAGAAGATCAGCAGTGAGACCAGGCCCACCCGGTAGGAGGAGGTGAGCTGGAACACCAGGCCGAAGGCGAGCGGGCCGAGCCAGCTGGTGCCCTTGTCGCTGATCTCGTAGAAGCCGTAGTACTCGCCTTCCTTGCCGACCGGGATGAGCTGGCTGAACAGCGACCGGCTCAGCGCCTGGCTGCCGCCGAGGACCACGCCGATGCCCGCGCCGAGGATCATGAACGGCACCGGCGCCTCGGCGGGCAGCCGGAACGCGGCGATGATCACACCGGTCCAGAGCACCAGGCTGAGCAGCACGGTCTTCCACGCGCCGATGCGCCTGGCCAACGCGCCGAGGCTCAGCGCCCCGCCGAAGGCGAGGAACTGCACCAGCAGGATCGTGATGACCAGGGTGCTCTGCTCCAGGCGCAGCTCCTCGGTGCCGTACTGGCTGGCCAGGGTGATGACGGTCTGGATGCCGTCGTTGTAGACCAGGAAGGCGAGCAGGAAGAACAACGTCAACGGGTACGCCTTGATCTCCCGCATGGTCCGGGCGATCTGCCGGAACCCCTCGGTGACCACGTTGCCGCCGCCACCGGCCAGCGCCGCGGCACTGGGGTGCTCGCGCATCCAGCGCAGCGGCACCAGCGTGAACAGCGCCCACCACACCCCGGCGGACACGATCGACCAGCGGGCCAGGTCCAGGGTGCGTTGCGGGTTGTCGCCCTCGTCGAGCAGGGTGAGCGCGACGAGGTTGAGCGCCAGCAGCAGACCACCACCGAGATAACCGATCGCCCAGCCGCGGCTGGAGATGCCGTCGCGTTCGTCGGGGCCGCCGAGCTGCGGCAGGAACGAGTGGTACACCACGACCGCCGCGCCGAAGGAGATGTTCGCGATCAGGAACAACGCCCCACCGAGCAGGTAGCGGTCGCCGGTGACGAAGGCCATCAGGATCGTCGCGCCGGCGCCGGTGAACGCGGCCCCGCCGAGCAGCCGCTTCTTGTGCGTCGACCGGTCGGCGATCGCGCCGATGACCGGCAGCACGAACACGGTGAGGATCACCGACAGCGAGATCAGGTACGGGTAGTAGGACCCGGGGGCCACCCGGATGCCTAGCGGGTAGACGAACCCGTCGCAGGTTTTCGCGCCCAGCTCGCAGCCGGCGGCCAGCTTGGTGACGGTGGTGAGGAACGGGCCCAGGAACACGGTGATGACAGTGGTCTGGAACGCGGAGTTGGCCCAGTCGTAGATGTACCAGCCCCTGCGCTCGCGGCGGGTGCTCGCCGGGGGCGGGGTGTCATCCACCGTGGGGGTCACGGTCTCGGCCATCCGGGGGTCCTTCGACGGATCAGGCGGCCCAGTGGCCGCGGCTGCGGTAGACGTCGCGCAGCACGCCGACGTGATCGGTCATGATGCCATCCACACCGAGATCCAGTAAGTCGTGCATCTGGTCGGGTTGGTCGATCGTCCAGACGTGCACCTGAAGGCCGAGCCGGTGGCAGTAGTCGAGGAACCGGCGGTCCACCACCGGCACCCGCCCGTAGCGCGGCGGCACCTGCGCGGCGACCACCGACGGGGGCAACCGCAGTGCCCGCCCGTGCAGGGAGGCCAGCCGCAGCCGGGCCACCCCACGCATGCCCAGGCTGGTGGCGACCCGTCCCTGCGTGAGCGCGCGCAGCCGGGTCAGGCGGGCGTCGCTGAACGACGCGAGCAGCACCCGGTCGCCGGCGCCGACCCGGGTCACCGTCGCGACCGTCGGCGCGACGCCGCCGTCGGCCTTCACGTCGATGTTGAAGCGGACCTGCGGCCAGGCGCCCAGCACCTCGTCGAGCCGGGGTACGACGGCAGCGCCGCCGACGCGTACCGAGGCGAGGTCGGCCCAGCTCAGCTCGGCGATGCGCCCCGCCTCACCGGTGACCCGGCGCAACGTCGGGTCGTGGAAGATCACCGCCACGCCGTCGGCGGTGGCGTGCACGTCGGTCTCCACGTACCGGTAGCCGAGCCCGATGGCGCGGGCGAACGCCTCGGTGGTGTTCTCGTCTCCCTCGGCGGCGCCGCCACGGTGGGCGAACGCCAGCGGCGCGGGCGCGTCGAGGTAGTCGAATCGGGTCAACACGCGAGGCAGTATGCCCCCGGTTGGTGACCGGCGGGTGGCCGGCCGGCGTCTGTCGCCCGCTCGCGCGGACCAGGCTCGTCAGCCGACAGGCGTGCCGACACCGCCGTGTTCCAGGGTGGCGCGCAGCCGTGCCAGCGTGTGACCGAGTTCCGCGATCTGGGCCGGGGCGATCGACCGACCGAGGTGCGTGGCCAGGTGTTCCTGGAAGGTGCCTTCGGCGGCGCCGACGAGTTCCGTGCCCTGCGGGGTCAACTCCAGAAGCAGTGACCGGCCGTCGGCCGGGTTCGGCACGCGCCGAACCCAGGCCCGGGCTTCGAGCCGGCCCACGCCCTTGCTGGTCGCCCCGACCCCGATCGCGAAAAACTCGGCGAGGTCGGCGACCCGCGAACCAGGATGGTCGCGTAGGTAGCTCAGGAACTCGAACTGCGAAGCCACGATGCCGTGCTTGCGGCGCAACGTCTCGTTCACGGCGTTGTAGAGCCGCGTCTCACAGCGAACAAGGTCGCTGAAGACCTGAGCCAGTGTGACGGACCCGGCACCAGAAAAAGATGCCGCGGCAGGTATATTAGCTTCCACGGCAGCTAATTTATCGCCTGTGGGAGGCCTCGGACATGAGCAGGGAACAACGCGCGGCCATCGGCGCCATGCTGGGCGGGCCCAAGGGCTTCGCGCCCGAGCCGGTCGAGACGATGCGGGAGAGCTTCGACGCGCTCATGGCGTCGTTCCCGGTTCCTCCGGTGCGAACCTCGGAGCTGACCCTGGGCGGCCGTCCGGCAGTGCTTGTCGAACCGGAGGGCCCGACCCACCCGGGCACCATCCTGTACTTCCACGGCGGCTCGTTCGCGCTCGGATCTCCGCGGACCGCGATGGGCCTGACCGCGAGTCTGGTCACGCGGACCGGCATGCGGGCCTTCTCCCTCGACTACCGGCTGGCCCCGGAGAACCCCTTCCCGGCGGCGATCGAGGACTGCCTCACGGCGTATCGGTCCCTGCTCGACAGCGGCGTCGCCGCCGAGTCGATCGCGTTCGCGGGCGATTCCGCCGGTGGTGGCCTCACGGTGACCACCACCCTCGCCGCCCGAAACGCCGGGCTGCCTCTGCCGGGCGCGCTGATCGCGTTCTCGCCCGGCCTGGACCACACCCGCACGGGCGAGTCGATGCGCACCAAGGAGGGCGTCGACCCGTTCTTCACGCAGCAGGGCATGGCCCACATGGCGGGGTTGTACCTCGGCGGCCAGGACCCGAACCAGGAGCTCGCCGCGCCCGCCGTGCTCGCCGACCTGACCGGCTTCCCGCCGATCCTGCTGCAGGTCGGCACGAAGGAACTACTGCTCGACGACTCGGTCCGGCTGGCGAAACGCGCCCGCGACGCCGAGGTCGACGTCATCCTCGACATCACCGCCGGCGTTCCGCACGTCTTCCAGTCCTTCATCGGCCAGCTCGACGAGGCCGACCACGCCCTGGCCCGCGCCGCCCTGTTCATCACGCAGCGACTACAGACCCCCTGAGCGCACCGCACGAAGGCTCGTTCCCCCGTGCGGTGCGCGCACGCCGCTGGTCGAGCCGGTCGCCTGTCCCGGCGCACCGGGGCGGTGGCGGCCGCCGCACCACGTCGCCCACACGAGCGCGCGTACGGCGGCCGCACCCGGCGTCAGCCGCAGATCAGGTCGTCCAGCAGGGTCATCTGCCGCTGGATGACCGCCACCGCCGGACCCGGGTCGGCCAGCTCGGTGGCCAGGTACAGGACCGTCGAGCGGCGCCCGTCCGGGCTGACCGCGGCGAGGGTGCTCATCCCGGGCATGGAACCGACGTGCGCCCAGGAGCCGCCGCACCGGTTGGGTATCCACATGATCCCCAGCCCGTACCGGATGCCCGCCCGGATGCCCTGGAACCCGTCGGCCAGCACGGTGCGGTGCAGTTCGGTCTGCTGCGCGGGCCGCAGGAGCTGACCGCGGCCGACCGCCTGCCAGAAGCGGGCCAGGTCGGTGGGGGTGCTGACCAGGCCACCCGCCGAGGCCGTCACCGTCGGATTGAACACGGTCGTGTCGACCATCGGCCCGCCGGGCGCGAACTGCCGGTACCCGTTGGCGTGCGGCAGGGGCAGGGTCGGCTGGTCACCCGGGTAGAACGTGTGGGTCAGGCGCAGCGGCAGCAGGATCCGGGAGCGTACCTCGGTGTCCCACCGGTGTCCGGTGACGCGTTCGACGAGCATCCCGGCCAGCAGGTAGTTGGTGTTCGAGTAGCTCCACCCGGTGCCGGCGGCGAACAGCGGCGCGTGCCGCATCGCGGTCGCCACCTGCTGCGCCTCGGTGTAGTGATCGAAGCGGTGCGCCAGGAACTCGTCGGCCGATCGCAGGGCGGCGAGGTCGCCGGTGGGGTCGTAGAGGCCGCTGGTGTGCTGCAGGAGCTGACGAACGCTGACGTACCGGCCGTCGTTGCCGGTGCCGGCGACGACGCCGGGCAGCCAGCGTTCGATCGGGTCGTCCAGTCGGATCCGGCCCTCGCCGACGAGTTGGAGCACGACCACCGACACGAACGTCTTCGTGGTGCTGCCGATCCGGAAGTACCCGTCGACAGGCATCGGCGCGCCGGTGTCCAGGTCGGCCACTCCGCTGCGCGCCACGGTCACCCGGTCCGCGTCGCGGACCAGGCCCTGCGTCCCGGACACGCCCAGGCCGTGCAATTCGTCCAGGCCCTCCTGGAGCACCGTGACCGTGGACCGGTGGTCCGGGGTGGGCGGCGCGGCTGACCCGGCGGCCGGGGCGACCGTGGTGGCCAGCACTGCCGCCACGGTCGCGGCCGCCACGACGTCGCGCCAGCGCGCCGCCGTCCGACCTGCGAAAACCACGCTCATACGAGGGCTCCCTTCGGGGACAACGTTTGTCCCCAAAACGCTACGAAGAGCGCCGATATCCCCACCAACCGGAAAACCCCAGATTCGACGTGGGGGTTTACCCCCAGCACCCAGCACCCCGGCGGACAGCGGGGCCGGCGCGGACCTACGGACACAGGTAGCGCAGGACCGCGAGGACACGGCGGTTGTCGGCCTCGTCCGGAGGTAGCCCCAGCTTGTCGAAGATGCTCGCGACGTGCTTCTCCACGGTTCCGCCGGTCACCGTGAGCGCGTCGGCGACGCCGGCGTTCGAGCGCCCCTCCGCCATCAGCGCGAGGACGTGGCGCTCGCGCGGGGTCAACGCCGCCACCCCGTCGGCGTGGCGGCTGACGCGCAGCAGTTGACCGACGACCTCCGGGTCGAGCGCCGTGCCGCCGGTGGCGACCCGCCGCAGCGCGTCGTCGAACTCCGTGACGTCGGCCACCCGTTCCTTCAGCAGGTATCCGACGCCCGCCGCGTTGCCTGCCAGTAACCGGGCCGTGTACCTGGTCTCGATGTACTGCGACAGCACCAGCACTCCCGTGCGGGGGTGCTGGCGGCGGATCTCGAGTGCGGCGCGCAGCCCTTCGTCGGTGTGCGTCGGCGGCATCCGGATGTCGGCCACCACGACGTCGGGCTGATGCGCGGTCACCTCGGTCAGCAGCGTCTCGCCGTCGCCCACGGCGGCGCACACCTGGTGGCCGTGATCCTCGATCAGGCGGGCGAGCCCCGCCCGGAACAGGGCGGCGTCCTCGGCGATCACCACGCGCACGCTCATGCGCGCAGCGGAAGCTCGACGGTGATCGTCGTCGGGCCACCGGGCGGGCTCGCGATGCTCAGCGTGCCGTCGACCACGGCGACCCGTTGCGCCAGCCCGGACAGGCCGGTGCCCCGGGTCGGGTCGGCGCCGCCGGTGCCGTCGTCGGCGACGCTGAGCCGCAGCACATCCCGCCTGCCGGCCACCCGGACGGCGATCGTGGTCGCGAAGCTGTGTTTGGCGGCGTTGGCCAGCAGTTCGGTGGCGCAGAAGTACGCGATGGTCTCGATCGCGGGGGTGGGCCGGACCGGGATGCCGATCTCCAGCCCGACCGGGATCACACTGTCGGCGGCCAGCGAGGCGAGGGCGTCGGCCAGCCCGTTGTCGAGTACCGGCGGGTGGATCCCGCGGGTCAGGCTGCGCAGGTCGCCGAGCGCGTCCTTGGCGCCGCGTAGGGCGGCGTCGACCAGCTCCCGGACGGCGTCGGCGTCCGCGACCTCGCCGCCGTCGCCGAGCTTGCGGCGGGCCATGCCGAGGTTCATGGCCAGCGTGGCCAGCCGGATCTGCGCTCCGTCGTGCAGGTCGCGTTCCAGCCGGCGCAGCAGGGCGGCAGAGTCGTCCACCGCCGATGCCCGGCTCAGCTCCAGCTCGTGGACCCGCTGTGCCAGCCGCCCCGGCCCGAGCAGGCCCCGGATCAGCCAGGCGTCGGCCGACGTGACGGCTCTTGTCACCCACGGCGCGGCCAGCAGCATCGCCGCTCCGGCGGCGGTGGCGGCGAACGTGCCGCCGAGGGTCGCGACGCGGAACGTGCCGTCGCCGAACAACCCGAACGGCGTGAACACCGGCACCGGGTCCAGCCGGACCCCCGGCGGGTGGTTCCGGAACGCCCCCCACAGCAGCGGGTAGCACAGGTTGACCACGCCGCCGATCCAGAAGAACACGGCGTACAGCTCGATCAGGCTGGCCGGCAGCTTGGCCAGCAGATAGCCGACGACCCGCCAACCGGCCCTGTCGCGCGGCCCGGGCCAGGCCCGACCGGCACGCATCGGCGGTGGCGCCGCGACCCGGACCCCGAGCAGCCGGGTCGCGAGCGTGCGGTGCAGTGCGCCGAGCCTCCGGGCCGCCGTCGTCGACACCAGCAGCACGAGCAGCAGTCCCACGCCGGCGACGGCGATGACCACGTCGGTCGGGGCGGGGTTGCTCCGCCCGCCGGTGCTGACCCACCAGCTCAGGTCCACCGCGCCAACGAAGAGTGCCACCGGGTTGACCACGACGAAGGGCAGCCCGGCGAGGCAGAACGCCAGCTCTCGGCCCGCACGCTTGGTGAACGGAGCCACGACCGCCGCGCGGGCGCCCCGCCACGGCACGCCGCGCATCGGTCCGGATCGCCGGGTGCGGTTCCGGGCCTCGGTCACCGGATCTCCTTGCGTCGTCGGTGGCTACGGGGGATCACGGTAGGCGCGCAGGTGTCCGGGCGGGAGCCGGCTGACGGCCGTCTTCGCCTGGGGGATTTCCCCCAGGCCGCACTAGCTCCAGTCGGTCTGGTAGCCGTCGCGGCGCAGCAGACCCAGCAACTCGGCGTCGCTGGGGGCGTGCACCCGGGTGAGCGCGGCGCTCAGGTCGTCGACCCCGACCGGGTCCGGCCCCTGCACCTCGATGGCCCGCACGGTGGCGCCGTCGGCGCGGTACAGCGCGATCGACGGGTCGCTGTTGTCGGTGTCGTGGGTCACGACAAGCGTGCGCCCGTCGCCCAGGTCGGTGCAGGTGCGCAGCCGCGGCACGGCGCAGTCGACGCCCTCGGGCAGCCCGGTCGCCGGTTGCGGCACGCGCAGCCGCCAGAGCACGGGCACCGACCGGCCGTCGGCGGTCCGCAGTGCGTAGGCGATGTCGAGGCCGCCGCGATCGACCCAGCCGACGGTGCCGGGCCGGGTGACGTCGTCGGGGATCAGCAGGTGTTCCCGGGGCCACGGCGATGCCCTGGTCAGGTCGGCGAGGTCCCGCTGGTCCTTGGCGTCGTGGTACGCGCCGCGTAGCCCGGCGTAGCCGACCCCGCAGACGACGAGGAGTGTCACTGCGACCAGGACGAGACGACGGTACGGCACATGATCACTGTTCCAGTCGCCTGAGCCGGCGTCGTACCGACCCAGGGGCTCAGGCCAGCCAGCCGCCGGTCATCCGCGCCACCGCGGCGCCGTCGAGGTCGGCGAGCTTGACTCCGACGAACTGCCGGGCGCCGTCGGAGGTCTGCACCCGTACCGGCGGTGTCGGGTCGGTCAGCGTGGCGACCACCACCGCCGCGGCGTCGGCGGGGGACTGCGCGGCGGCGAACGCCTGCCCGGTGCGGGCCAGGTACGCGCGCAGCGCTGGCCCGTACACCCCCGCGTCGGCGCTGGCGGTGTCGGCGTCGATGCCGATGTTGGCGACGAACTCGCTGGCCACCGCACCCGGCTCGACGAGGGTCACCCGTACGCCGGTGGTCGCGGCGAGCGGGGCGAGGGCTTCCAGGTATCCCTCGACGGCGAACTTCGCGGCGCAGTACGCCTCGTTGAACGGCTGCCCGACGATCCCGCCGACGCTGGAGACGGTGACCAGCCGGCCCCGGCTGGCCCGCAGGTGGGGCAGGGCGGCGCGGCTGACGTTCAGGACGCCGAAGAAGTTGACCTCCATGACGGCCCGGACGTCGTCGACGGTGTCCTGTTCCAGGGTGCCCACATGCCCGGCGCCGGCGTTGTTGACCACCGCGTCGAGCCGGCCGTACGCGCCGATCACGTCCCCGACGCAGCCGTCGACCGCGTCCGCGTCGGTGACGTCGAGCCGTCGCACGTCGATCAGGTCGGCGACCCCGGCGGCGCTGGCGGCCTCGCGGAGCCGGTCGGCGCGGGCCACGTCGCGCATGGTGGCGACGGTCCGCCAGCCGGCCCGCGCGCAGCCCAGCGCGATCTCCAACCCGATGCCGGTGGACGTTCCGGTGATCAGCACCGTCTGCTCGCTCATGTGTCGGCCTTTCGTTGCGGGCGCTGCGGGCGGACTCGCTCCTGGACCCGCCGCAACAGGGTAAGGGCACGGACGGTGATCGACTCGGTTTCCTGAAAAGCGCCGTGTCCGCGGCTGCGGCTTCCAGGAAGCCGAGTTGATCTCGGAGTCGCTGTCAGGCTGAGCGGCGGCGGTGCACGCGGCTGGTGTCGGCGGGACGACCGGGGTCGACGTGGCGGGGCAGGTCCGGTTCGTCCGGGCGCAGCGGGGCGAGGCTGTCGGTGAGCGCGTCGATGATCCGGCTGGTGGCCCGGCGGGCGGCGCCGGGGCTGTCGGCGGTGCTCTCGCCCAGGTCGACGGGTGCGCCGAAGTGCACCCGGAGCACCGGGCGGCGCCACAGCGCACGGGCGATGCCGCGCAGCATGCCCCGGGGCGCCCGGTAGGGCAGCACCTCGTGGGAGCCCCACTGGGCCACCGGCACGACCGGGGCGCCGCAGGCCAGGGCGAGGCGGGCGGCGCCGGTCTTGCCGCGTTCGGGCCACATGCCGGGGTCCAGGCCGATGCGTCCCTCGGGGTAGATGAGGATCACCGACCCGCGGGCGACGGCGGTGGTGGCGTCGTCGAGGGCGCGGTGCACGGCGCTGGTGCCCCGGTCGACGCGGATGTGCCCGGCGTGACGCATGGCCGCGCCGAGCACCGGGGCGCGGAACAGTCCGGCGGTCGCCATGATCCGGGGTGCGATGCCGCGGGTCTGGCAGGCGGCGGCCAGCACCAGCGGGTCGAACGGGCTGATGTGGTTGGCGGCCAGCACCAGCGGGCCGCGACGCAGGTGGGCCTCGACGTCGCCGGTGACCTCGAGGCGGGCCAGCAGGCCGACGAGGGCGCGGGCCAGCAGTTGGGCCGTGCGCCAGATCAGCGGGGGTTGCCAGGTCGAGTGCGTCGTGTCCATCAGCGCGACATCGTCGCACGCCCCGGTGGGGTCACGAGGGCGGGTCGGGTGATCAGGGTCATGGACCCCGGGCGGGTCCGGGTCAGCCGAGCCTCTACGACGAGCAGTAGTATTTACTACGTCTCGTAGTACGGATGGATGGGGGTTTCAGGTGGACGCGTTGGACGTTGCCCGCTGGCAGTTCGGTGTCACCACCGTCTACCACTTCCTCTTCGTACCGCTGACCATCGGCCTGTCCGTGCTGGTAGCCATCCTGCAGACGATGTGGCACCGCACCGGCAACGAGCGCTACCTGAAACTCACCAAGTTCTACGGCAAACTCTTCCTGATCAACTTCGCCATGGGCGTGGTCACCGGCATCGTGCAGGAGTTCCAGTTCGGCATGAACTGGAGCGACTACTCCCGCTTCGTCGGCGACATCTTCGGCGCGCCCCTGGCCATCGAGGCGCTCGTCGCGTTCTTCCTCGAATCCACGTTCATCGGCCTGTGGATCTTCGGCTGGGACCGGCTGCCCAAGCGAGCCCACCTGGCCAGCATCTGGGCCGCCGCGATCGGCACGAACCTGTCCGCGTACTTCATCCTCGCCGCGAACTCGTTCATGCAGAACCCGGTCGGCTACCGGATCAACCCGGACAGCGGGCGCGCCGAGCTGACCGACTTCCCGGCGGTGCTGACCAACAAGGTCGCCCTGATCACCTTCCCGCACACCCTGGCCGGCTCGTTCCTGGTCGCCGGGTCGCTGATCGTCGCGGTCGGCCTGTGGCACGTGATCCGCAACCGCGACTCGGCCGACACCGACGCGTACCGCTTCGCCACGAAGTTCGGCTCCTGGGTGGTCCTGGTCGCCTCCGCCGCCGTGCTGTTCACCGGCGACATCCAAGGCAAGATCATGACGGACGTGCAGCCGATGAAGATGGCCGCCGCCGAGGGCCTCTACACCACCGAGAGCCCCGCCTCGTTCTCCGTGCTCACCATCGGCAGCCTCGACGGCAGCCGCGAGGTGTTCGCCCTCAAGATCCCGTACCTGCTGTCGTTCCTGGGCACCGGCGACCCGCACGGCACCGTACGCGGCATCGACGACCTGCAGGCCCAGTACGCCACCCAGTACGGCGCGGGCAGCTACACCCCGATCATCCCGGTCACCTACTGGAGCTTCCGCTTCATGATCACCTTCGGGTTGGCCGCCGGCGCGATCGCCCTGCTGGTCCTGTGGAGCCAGCGCAAGGGCCGCACCCCCAGCAGCAGGTGGCTGCTGCGCGCCGGCCTGGCCATGCCGGTGCTGCCACTGCTGGCCAACTCCTTCGGCTGGATCTTCACCGAGATGGGTCGCCAGCCGTGGATCGTCTTCGGCGAGATGCTCACCCGCAACGGGGTGTCGCGCAGCGTCTCCCTGACCGAGGTGCTCACCTCGTTCACCGCCTTCACCCTCATCTACGCCACCCTCGCCGTGATCGAGGTGAAGCTGCTGCTGCGCTACGCCAAGGCCGGCGTACCCGACGTCACCGAACAACCCCCCACCGACGACACCGACGACGCCGAGCGCCCGCTCGCCTTCGCCTACTGATCCCGGAGCCCATCGTGGACCTGACCACCATCTGGTTTCTCCTCGTCGCCGTGCTGTTCACCGGGTACTTCATCCTGGAGGGCTTCGACTTCGGCGTCGGCATGCTGCTGCCCGTCCTGGGCCGCGACGACCGCGAGCGCCGCGTCCTGATCAACACCATCGGCCCGGTCTGGGACGGCAACGAGGTCTGGCTGATCACCGCCGGCGGTGCCATGTTCGCCGCGTTCCCCGAGTGGTACGCCACCCTGTTCTCCGGCTTCTACCTGCCGCTGCTGCTGATCCTGCTGGCCCTGATCGCCCGGGGGGTGGCCTTCGAATACCGGCACAAGCGCCCCGAGGCGTCCTGGAAACGCCGCTGGGACACCGCGATCGTGGTCGGCTCGCTGCTGCCGGCGATCCTGTGGGGCGTCGCCTTCGCCAACATCCTGCGCGGTGTGCCGCTGGACGCCGACCACGAGTACGTCGGTGGTCTCGTGGACCTGCTCAACCCGTACGCCCTGCTCGGTGGCGCGACCACCCTCGCGCTGTTCCTCACCCACGGCGCGGTGTTCCTCGCCCTGAAGACCACCGGCGACATCCGCGAGCGCGCGGGAACGCTCGCGGTACGCGTGGGCGTCGGCGCCGCCGTGCTCGCGGTCGCCTTCCTGACCTGGACGCTGAGCATCCGCTCCAGCGCGGCGGCCGTCGTGCTCGCCGTCGGCGCGGCCCTCGCCCTGCTCGGCGCGCTGGCCGCCGCCCGGGTACGCCGGGAGGGGTGGGCGTTCACCGGCACGGCCGTGGCGATCGGCCTGGCCGTGGCGACCCTGTTCGCGGCGCTGTTTCCGAACGTGCTGCCGTCCACCCTGGACGCGGCCGGCACGCTCACGGCCACCAACGCCGCCTCCACCCCGTACACCCTGAAGATCATGACCTGGGTGGCGGTGATCTTCACGCCGGTCGTGCTGGCGTACCAGGGGTGGACCTACTGGGTGTTCCGCAAGCGCATCGGCGTGGCCAACATCCCGCAGCACTGACCCCCACCCCGACCGGGCGAGCGGAATCGCGCCGATCTGTGAGTGGGGGTTGTCAAGAGGTGCGGTGGTGGGTGGTGATGGTGCGGTAGAGCTGTCGGGCGATG
>NZ_JBNCNO010000002.1:0-223565 GCF_049847025.1 Micromonospora sp. DT231
CTGGCTTTACAAGCACCCTGTTGAGTTCTCAAAGAACAACCACACACCGACCAGAAGCCCCACCTCAGTGGAACCCCAACCGGGGCTTTTCGTTCCGTGTCCCCGTCGCTCTCGCGCCGGGCACTTTTACTACGTTACCTCACCGTCTTCGCCGTGTCAAACCGTGTGTCCCGGTCTGTCATGCTTCGTACGGCTTAGCGCCGGCGCACTCACGCAGCAGCGAACCGCTGCGTCAGGTCGTCGGATTTGGCAGGCCGGCCGCTGCGGTTTCCCGCAGTCTCGCCCGGTGCCCTGCCGGTCGTGAACCTTACCCGGTCGGCTTCGCCGCACCAAATCCGCCTCGCGGCCGATCCGGCAAGCTCCGCCCGGACCGTGTCTCGCAGGAGCGAACCCCTACTCGACCCGGTTGCCAGTCCGTTCCGGGGCCTCAGGACTTCCGTCCCGTTTGCCCCGTTCCGCGCTGGCAGAGAGAAAGTTACGCGTCTGCGGGTTTGATCGTCAAATCCACGAGCAGCGGCGCCCGTCACACTCGCGCCGACGACCGGTTGCGCGCCTCCGACCGACGACTGCTCGACCCTGGCCTCGGCACCACCACCAGGACCAACGCGGGCCAGGACCTAGCGGGTCAAGACCAGCCGCACGGACCAGAACCAGCGGGACAAGACGAGCGGGCCAGGACGAGCGGGGCAAGGCCAGCGCGGGACCAGGACGAGCGGGGCAAGGCCAGGGGCGGGACCAGAACCAGCGGGACAAGACCAGCGCGCACCAGAACCAGCGGGACAAGACCAGCGCAGGGCAGAACCAGCGCGGGTCAGGAAGCCTGCCGCCGACGGGCGGCGAACCAGCCTCGGATGCCGAGGACACCGACTGTCGTCCCGATGGCCAGCGACGCCGCGATCAGCAGCGCGTGCACCCACAGAAAGCTGGTGGCGGGGCCGTCGGCGACGGTGCCGGACGTCCAGGAGCGCGGGTCCTGCCAGATCGCGACCGCGAACCTCGGCCAGATAACCCAGGTCCAGACCCCGACCCCGACCAGGAAGACGGCCCACCCACGCGACAGCACCATGGCAGCCGAGTATGCCAGCGACCGCTTCACCTGGCCGTTCGCGGACACCCGCCCGCCACCACGTCGGCATGGCAACGCACACCCACCCACCACCCAACCCGGCGCAGCACAGACCCACCCGCGCACCAACCCTGCGCAGCACGCACATCCACCCCGCGCCACCAGCTCGGCACGGCGCGCACACCCACCCGCGCCACCAGCTCGGCGTGGCAGCGGACACCAGTCCCACCACCAGCCCGGCCAGCCACCGAGCTTCCCGTCCCACCACCAGCCCGGCCAGCCACCGCGCTCCCCGTCCCACCACCAAGCCGCCCACCCAAGCCGCCCCACCCAAGCCCGCCCAAGCCAAGCCCGCCCAAGCCAAGCCCCACCAGCCACGGCCCACCAACCAGGCCGGGTCGGACGGCGTGACGGGCTCGGGCCTTCATCGGGCCGTTTTCGACGCCGCAGCGGTGGGCACTTCGAAAGAGGACAGCTGAGGACCGTCCCCCGGAGGTGCCCCGTGCAACCGTCGATCTTCAATCCCTGGGCCTGGCGCGACCCGTCCGCCCTGGCTGGCGGATACACCGAGACCACCCCGTCGGTCACCCCGCCGGAAGGCCAGGACGGTGGCCACGACGGTCCGGACGCTCCCGGTCCCGGTACGCCCATTGACCTGGTGGGTTACCAGGTGCAGGCGAGTGACGGACGGATCGGCACCATCGACGAGGCGAGCAACGAGGCGGGTGCCGGACACCTGGTGGTGGACACCGGCCCCTGGATCTTCGGTCAGAAGGTGCTGCTGCCCGCCGGCACCGTGGAGCGGGTGGATCACCAGGAACGCGTCGTGCATGTCGACCGGACCAAGCAGCAGATCAAGGACGCGCCGCCGCTCGATGCGGATCCGGCCGACCCGGCGTACCGGGAACGCGTCGGGAGCTACTACGCCGACACTCACCTTCCCCCGCCGGGCGCCGTCCCGCGGGTAATGTGAGGTCGTGGTCCGGACGGGCAACTGCGCACCGGAGGCTGTCGACATGGTCGACGGCCTCCCGCTCGGTGCGGTGCCCGGGATCCCGACCAGCTCCGGCGACGGCCGTGAGCAACTCCTGAGTGTCCTCCGTGCCGGTGGTCTGCGGTTCCGCGCCGGCGCGCGATGGCGGACGGCTCGCTGAGCCGATCCCGCTGACCGAGGGGGCTGACCCGCCCCGCTCGGCGCGCGCCCACGCGTGACCCACCAACGGAACGAGAGGCATCACCATGTCCGTCGCACGAATGCTCACCGGCGACCGGCCGACCGGCCGCCTGCACCTCGGCCACTATGTCGGCAGCATCGCCAACCGGGTACGGCTGCACAAGCGCTACGAGAGCTTCTTCATCATCGCCGACCTGCACATGCTCACCACTCGTAACCGCCGCGAGGACATCGACCAGGTCTCCGGCAACGCCCGGGAGATGGTGACGGACGTTCTCGCCGCCGGCGTCGACCCGGAACGGGCCACGTTCTATCTCCAGTCGGCGATCCCGGAGGTCGGCGACCTCAACACCCTGCTACAGAACCTGGTGACGGTCCCCCGGCTGGAACGCGTGCCGTCGCTCAAGGACATGGCCCGCGACGCCGGCAAGGAGGAGATGCCGTACGGGTTGTTGGGTTACCCGGTGCTCCAGGCCGCGGACATCCTCTGCGTGAAGGGCGAGGTGGTCCCGGTCGGTCGGGACAACGCCGCGCACGTCGAGGTGACCCGGGAGATCGCCAGGCGGTTCAACCATCTGTACGGCCCGGTCTTCCCGGTGCCCGAGCTGATCGCGGCGGACACGCCGAGCCTGGTGGGCACCGACGGGGCGGCCAAGATGAGCAAGAGCCGAGGCAACAGCATCGCGCTCTCCGACGACGCGGCGACCGTGCGTCGCAAGGTGCTCGGCATGTACACCGATCCGAACCGGGTGCGCGCCGACGTGCCGGGCACGGTGGAGGGCAACCCGGTGTTCGCGTACCACGAGGTTTTCAACCCGGACCGCGACGAGGTGGCCGACCTGGCCCGGCGTTACCGGGCCGGACGGGTGGGCGACGTGGAGGTCAAGGAACGCCTGGTGGTCGCGTTGGAGGGGTTCCTGGCGCCGATCCGGGAGCGCCGGGCCGAGATCGAGGCGGACCGGGGGTTCGTGGACCGGTTGATCGTCGAGGGTACGGAGCGGACCCGTCAGGAGGTACGCCAGACCTTGGTCGAGGTACGCCGGGCGATGGGGCTGACCGGCGCGTACCAGCAGGTGCGGCGGCGGGCTGAGCGGAGCCGGCGCCGGACGGACACCTCGACCTGAGGCCGGGGCGTCCGCGTCCGGTCGGCGACGTGACACCGGGTCCGCTGCGACACCATCGGGGTCTCAGCGGATCCGGACGTCGGCCAGGTCGAGGGTGATCGGCGTCCAGGAGAGGTCCGGGGTGCGGTCCTCCTGGCGGATGTGGATCCGGCGTCGGGCGAGCAGACCGGATGAGCCAGCAGTCCCGATAGCGCAGAATGCGAGGATGAGGGGGATACTCGGCATTCGTCCGGTGCCGGCGGGGGTGCCGCACCGGACCACGATGTTCGAGATCTTCTTCGACCTGGTCTTCGTCTTCGCGCTCACCCGCGTCATCACGTTCATGGCGGTGTCGCCGAGCGCGCTCACCCTGGCCCAGGGGCTGCTCCTCCTGCTCCTGCTGCTCTACTCCTGGTCGCCGTACATCTGGGTGGGAAACCTGGTCCGGGCGGACGTTGGCCCGGTCCGCGCCATCACCCTGGTCGCGATGGCAGCGATCTTCGTGGCCGCGCTTGTGTTGCCGGACGCGTGGCAGCAGAGCCCGGAGCTGTTCGACGCGCCGCTGACGCTGGCCCTGGCCTACGTGGTTGGCCGGGCCGTACAGCTCGTGATCCTGTTCTGGGCGAGCGCGACGAACCCCGCGCTGCGCTCGACGCTGCGGTTCTTCACCGTGCCGGTGGTGCTGGGGTGGGTTCCGCTGATCATCGGTGCCCTCCTCGGCGGTGCGGCCCAGACGGCGCTCTGGACCGTCGCGTTCCTGTTGAACATCGGCGGCGCCCGGATCGCGTCCACCTTCCGGCCATGGCAACTCCGCAGCGTGGACCACTTCAGCGAGCGGTTCGGCCTGGTGCTCATCATCGCGCTGGGTGAGTCCCTGATCTCCGCGGGCGCAGGTCCGAGGGCGATGGCGCCGGTCGGCTCGGCCCTGCTGGCCGCGCTGCTGGGCCTCACCAGCACGGTCTGCCTGTGGTGGCTCTACTTCGATCGGCTGGCGTCCGCCGCCCGCGAGGCCGTCGGCAACGTGCCGGGTGAGCGACGAGCCCGCGTTGCCGGCGACGCGTACGGCCTCGGGCACTCCACGCTGATCATCGGCGTCATCTACGTCGCGCTCGGCATCGAGGAGGTGATCACCCAGCTCACCGAGGAGTCGACGCATCCCGGCCGGCTGGGCTGGCAGGCCGCGACCGCGCTCTACGGCGGCGCCGCCCTCTACCTGCTCAGCAGGCTGGTATTTCAGCGGCTGACCGTTCGCGTGGTGTACCCGACGCAGGTCGTCGCCGCGCTGCTGCCGCTGCCCCTGCTGCCGATCGGTCGGTCCCTGCCACCCTTGGCGGCGCTCACCCTGCTGACCGCCTTCCTGATCGGGGTGACCTGGTTCGAGCGACGGACGGAGCGACGTGACCCGGCGTCGTGAGGTCCCGGCCCGAGAAACCTGACCGGCCGTGTCGATATCCCCGGACCTCGACCGTCGTCATGCTGTACGGCGACACGCCGCACCGAGAGGAGCCGAGACGTGAAGTACATGCTGCTGTTCATGAGCCCCATGGTCGACGGGAAGGTCGTCGACAACGGGTGCAGCTTCGAGGACTGGATCCGCTACGACCGGGAGATGAAGGACGCCGGGGTCTGGGTCTCCGGGCATCCCCTGCAGGACCTGACGACCTGCACGACTGTGCAGGTCGGCTCGGACGGCGAGCGCACGATCACCGACGGGCCGTTCGCCGAGACCCGAGAACTGCTCGGCGGGTACGACGTCATCGACGTGCCGGACCTCGACGCCGCGCTGGACTGGGCGGCCCGCAGCCCGGGGGCCATCGCCACCGGATCGGTACAGGTCCGTCCGATCTTCGAGATCGACACGCAGTTCTGACCGTGCCGGGTGAGGAGGCAGCCGTCGGGTCGTCGGTGGAGGCGGTGTTCCGGGAGGAACGCGGCCGACTGCTCGCCTCGCTGGTGCGCCGCTTCGGCGACCTCGACCTGGCCGAGGAGGTCGCCTCCGAGGCCATCGAGGCGGCGCTGACGCACTGGCCGACCGACGGCGTCCCGAGCCGGCCGGGCGCCTGGCTGCTCACCACCGCTCGGCGTCGAGCGGTGGACCGGCTACGTCGCGACCGGGTGCTGGCGACGCGGCTCGCCGTACTCCGGGCGGAGGCCGAGCGGGCCGACCACGCGCCGCCCGCCGACGCGGACCGGGACCTGCCCGACGACCGGCTGGCGCTCTTCTTCACCTGCGCGCACCCGGCCCTGGCCGCGCAGGATCGCGGCGCACTCACCCTGCGGTTCCTGGCCGGCCTCACCACTGTCGAGGTCGCCCGGGCCTTCCTGGTGCCGCCCGCCACCATGGCCCAGCGTCTCGTCCGGGCCAAACGGAAGATCCGCGACGCCCGCATCCCGTTCCGGGTGCCGGGCCCCGACGAGCTGCCCGCTCGTCTGCCCACGGTGCTCCAGGCCGTCTACTCGGTCTTCACCGAGGGGTACGCGGCCAGCTCCGGCCCGGACCTGCAACGGATCGGCCTGGCCGAGGAGGCCATCCGGCTGGGCCGGATCCTGCGCCGGCTGCTGCCCGCCGAGCGGGAGGTCGCCGGGCTGCTCGGCCTGATGCTGCTGGTCCACGCCCGACGGGACGCGCGTACCGGGCCGGACGGCGCCATGGTCCTCCTCGACGACCAGGACCGGAGACGCTGGGACCATCAGATGATCGAGGAGGGGCGCGGCCTGGTGGTGGTCGCGCTGACCGGCCGAGCGCCCGGCCCGTACGGGGTGCAGGCGGCCATCGCCGCGCTGCACGACGAGGCCGCCGACGTGGCCAGCACCGACTGGCCGCAGGTGGTGGCGCTCTACGACGTGCTGCTCGGCCTGGTGCCCTCACCGATCGTCGCGCTGAACCGGGCCGCCGCGGTGGCCATGCGGGACGGGCCGGAGGCGGGGCTCGCGCTGCTCGACGAGTTGGCCGACGATCCCCGCCTGCGCGGCCACCACCCCTACCCGGCGGCGCGGGCCGACCTGCTCCGCCGGCTCGGCCGGTACGACGAGGCCGCTGCCGCGTACCGCAGCGCGTTGACGCTCGTCGGCACCGAACCGGAGCGCGCGTACCTGCTCAGCCGGCTGAAGACCGTCACGACCGAGTGAGCTGTACCCTTCCCCGATGACTCTGCCTCTGCCATCCGGTGAGTTCGCGGCGTACCTGTTCGACTGCGACGGCACCATCGTCGACTCGATGCCGCTGCACTACCTGGCCTGGCAGCGGGCCCTTGAGGAGTGGGGCTGCGAGTTTCCGGAGGACCTCTTCTACGCCTGGGGTGGGCGACCCACCGCCGACATCATCGTCGCCCTGAACGAGCAGCAGGGTCTGGCCATGCCGGTGGCGGCCGTCGTCGAGCGCCGGGAGAGCTACTACGAGGAGTTGCTGCCGCAGCTCGCCGCCGTGCCCGAGGTGGTGGCGCACATCCACGACGCCCACCGGCGGGTTCCGTTCGCCGTGGTGTCCGGCAGCACCCGCGCCTCGGTCACCGCCTCGCTCGACGCGCTCGGCCTGCTGGACCGGTTCGACGTGCTGGTCTGCGCCGAGGACTACACCCGGGCCAAGCCCGACCCGGAGGCGTTCCTGCTCGCGGCGGAGCACCTCGGCGTACCCCCGGGGTCGTGCCTGGTCTTCGAGGACACCGACCTGGGCATCCAGGCCGCGACCGCGGCCGGCATGGCGTCGGTACGCGTGCCGCAGCAGCGCTCGCCGCGCTGAGGTCTCAGGCCACCGTCAGCAGCAGCTTGCCCGGGTAGGAGGTTTCCAGGCGCTGGTGCGCTTCCCGCACCTTGCCCAGCGGGAACTTCTCCGCGACGTGCACCACGAACGGGCCGGCCTCGATGAGTTCGTTGAGGCGCTGCAGCTGTCGGGGGCCCGATTCGCCGTCGTACGCCCGGACCACCACACCTTGCCGTTCCTGCGGCTCCGGCTGCACCCCGTGGGCGAAGGCGACCACACCGCCGTCGGTAAGTGCCTCGGTGAGCCGGTCGAGCGTCTTGCCGCCCGCCATCGCCAGGATGGCGTCCACCCCGGCCGGTGCCGCGTCCCGGATGCGGGCGAGCACCTCGGTCGGGTCGGCGTGGCCGTCGAGGGACACGTCGGCGCCGAGTCGGGTCACAAGCGCGACGCCGTCCGCCCCGGAGGCAACGGCGATCACGTTCAGGCCCTGCCGCTTGGCCAACTGCACGGCCAGGTGGCCCTGGCCGCCGCTCGCACCGAAGATCAACAACCAGGCGCCCGCCGACAGGCTCACGGTGTCGAGCCCGGCCAGCGCGGTCAGCGCGTCGGTGGGCATGGCCCCGGCGTGCTCGGCCGGCACACCGGCGGGGACCTTCGCCGCGTACTCCGCCTTGACCGCGGCGTACTCGGCGTAGAAGCCACCCTTCGGGCGGGTGGTGGCGGAGACGTAGACCAGGTCGCCGACCCCGACGTTCGACACCTTGCTGCCGGCGGCGATGACGGTGCCGGCGCCGTCGGAGCCGGGCACGATCGGGAGGGCCGAGCCCTCCGGCACGAGCACACCCTGCCGCTCGTACACGTCCCACACCCCGACGCCCGCGCTCCAGACCTTGATCAGCACCTCGTCGTCGGCGATCTGCGGGATCGGCAGCTTCCGCAGCGTGATCACCTCCGGCCCACCGAACTCGTCCAGGGCCGCGGCCTGCATCCGCTCTGGCACATCCCCGTCAACCATGTGGATTCCCCCTCTGTGCCGGCGTCACCGTCGCAGCATGCCGGCTCGGGGACGGGCGCGGTCCGGAGCCGAGTGCCGTTCACCCACAAGGGCGACCGCCGCGCGATCGTGCGGTTCCGGGTGCCGGTACGCGTGGAACGCCCTGCTGTGCCGGCGCAGAAAGTGCACGATCGCGGGAGAGGGACAGGGAGGGGCGTGGTCAGGAGGTTTGCGGCTTCGGGCCACGAAGGGCCTGCTCGACGGCGTCGCGTACGCGGGCGTCCTCGCGTACCGCGCGCCGCGTCCGGTTGCGACGCCGGTAGAGGTACGCCCCGACGATCGCGGCGACAAGGACGACGAGCGCCAGCACCAACATCCACGGCAGCGCCCACCCGTGCGCGGTGACCTGTACCGGCTTGAGCGAGGTGGTGGAGCCCGAGGCGTCGGTGAGCAGCGGCGTGACGGTCACGGTCGCGGCCAGCGAGACGGCGGGGGCGACCCCGGCGATCGGCACGGTCACGTCCCAGCTCTCGCCCGGGAGCAGCTCCGGCGGCGCGGCGATGTCCTTCGCCCGGACCCGCAGCACGCCGAACGGCCCCGAGACCGAGACCGCCTGCTGCCCGGAGAGCGCGGCGTTGCCGACGTTGTGGATCTTATAGGTGATGGTGGCGTCGCCCTTGCGGAACGGGTTGACCGAACCGCCGTACGTCACGTGCGGGTCCTCGATCGCGAGGTTCGGCTTCAGCTCGCCCCCGACCCGCAACTTGATCCGGATGCCGAGGCGCCTGTCGACGTTTATGCCTTCGGCCTGGTCGGCCTGGGTGAGCGTGGTGAGGATCCCGCCGACGTAGTCACCGGGCGTGGCGTTGTCCGGGACGCCCACCGTGAAGGGGACCTGCGCGGTCTTGCCGGGCTGGATCACGACACTGCCGGCCTTCGGCTTCGCCCAGGCGCCGATCGCGACGGACTTGGCGTCCCTGGTGAGCAGGTCGAGTTGGCCCGCGTCGGTCGTGAAGCCGTCGGCGGCGTACACGGACAGGGTCAGCGGCGCCTTGCCGCGGTTGGCGACGACCATGGCGTCCTCGACGGCGCCGCCGGGGTTGACGTTGTAGCTGTAACTGGACCGAGCCTCGCCGTAGCCGTTGGAGGCCGTGCGGACCGTCCAGGCGACGTTGCCGTCCGCCGCCAGGGCGGGGCCGGCGCCGACGCCGACTGTCGCGACGACGGCGAGCAGGGACAGCGCGGTGGTACGAGCACGCTTCTTCCAGCGCGTTACGGACGGGTACATGTCGGTTCCTTGAGGTGATCTTGGGAGGACTGCACATGGGTGGCGGGGCAGGCCCCCGAAGGTGCCTACCCCGCCGGATGGAACAGGTCGGTCAGCTGCTCAGCGCGGTGATCGTGAGCGTGGTGCGGTAGCTGCCCTTCGCGATGCTGTCCGGGATCTTCAGATCCAGGTCGGCGCCGAGGCGGGCACCACCCCGCGCGTGACCCTGCGCGGCAGCGGCGAGGGCGCTGGAGACCGAGAGGCCCTTGCCCTGGTCGTCGAAGGACGACAGGACCGGAGCACCGGCCTCGGCGCCCGCGCCGCCGTCGAGCACGTACGGGTTCCAGCCCAGGTAGGAGCCGGAGAACTTCTTGTCGGCGTCGGAGAAGTCGCCGACGTTCGCCGAGATCGACCACGGGGCGAGCGAGCGGCGGCTGTCCGACACGAGGATCGGGTTGATCTTGCCGGCCGCCTCGAAGAAGGTGCCGTCGCGCTCCTGGGCGGTGCCCAGGTCGACGAGGCCGTTGTAGCCGTCGATCGTCCAGCCGAACTCGCCCGGAGCCGGGTTCGGCACGTTGACCTGGATGGCCTGACCGTCACCGTGGTACGGGTGCACCGTGACCTTGTCGACGATCGAGCCGACCGGCTGACCCTCCGGGGTGTTGACGCAGGAGAGGCCCTTCTCGACGGCCGCGTTCGGCGCCGCGCAGGTGCCGCTGCGGACGTTGGCCAGGACCAGCTTGTCGCCGCGCACCTGCACCTTGACGTAGCTGCGGACGTGCTCCTGGTTCTGCACCGAGTTGTACCAGTACTTGCCCGGGTCGAGCGGGTCGGGGCCGTTGCCCCGGATGCCGGTGCCGCTGTCGTCCGGCTTCTTGATGTCGTAGTACTTCGAGCCGGAGGCCGAGTTCGCCGTCACGTAGATGACGCCGCCCGGGCCGGGGAACACGTCGGCAGCGCCGGGCTGCTCGGCCGGGTTCTCCTTCTGGCCGTTCTTGATGGAGTAGCTGCGGGTGTAGCTGTGGTCGTGGCCCTGGAGCACCATGTCCACGCCGAGGTTGGAGAACGCCGTGGTGAAGTCCTCGCGCCGCTGCTTGTTGTCGGTGTCGGTCGCGTGGCTGGCCGGCGAGTAGATCGAGTGGTGGTAGACGAGCACCTTCCACTTGGCCTCGGAGCCGTGCTTGTTGATCACGTCGGTGACGTACGCGACGTGCGCCGCGTCGCCGCCGGCGGAGCCGTCCGCCGGGTTGGCGTAGCTGTTGCTGTTCAGGTCGATGAACAGCACGTCCTTGTGGATGAACCAGTAGTCGCCGCCGGACCGGGTCGCCTGGTCGCCGTTGTAGTACTGCGCCGAGCGGTCGGTGTTCGGGGTGAAGTGGTGCTGCTCGTAGGACTTGCCGCCGACGTCGTGGTTACCGATGGTGGCCACGAGCGGGTACTGACGGAGCTGCTCGGGGGCCAGGAACGAGCTCCACTGCCCCTCGTCGTTGGCGCTCTCCACGTGGTCACCGGCGGAGACCAGCAGCTCGGCGTTCGGGTTGGCGCCGGTGGCGACCTTCAGGGTCTCCTCCCAGCCGGCCTGGTCCTTCAGCCGGTCGCCGGAGGAGCCGATCTGCGGGTCACCGAAGAACAGGAAGTCGTAGTCGCCCTCGAAGTCCTGGGTCTTGAAGGCGTACGCCGGGGACCAGCCGCCCTCGGCGCCGACCCGGTACGAGTACGCCGTGTTCTCCCGCAGGTTGCTGATCGTGGCGTGCCTGTTGAAACCGGTGGTGGAGGTGTTCGCCGCGCCGACGGCGTCGAAGCTGACGGCGCCTGCCGGAAACTCGCCGTTGACGATCTCGGCGGTCGGGGCGAGCTGGATCTTCTGCGCGGTGTCCGCGGAGGAGTACCAGCTCACGATCCGCTGGGTCTCGTTGGCGCCGACGCCGAGGACCACGCCGGTGATCGTGGTGGACTCGGCCGCGCTCGCAGTGGCCATCAGGCCGCTACCGAGGGCCGCGCCCATTCCCAGGAAGCCGGCTGCGACCCCGGCGACCACGCGCCGCCGCACAAGCCCGGGGGCCCGTGTCGAGGTGCTCAATGTCATCGACATTGTTCCCTTTTCAAATAGAGAAATGGATGGTGACTTCACCCGACGCGGGGAAGCAAATCCACGCTTTCGCCGCCCGGTTAACCGACCATGAACGTGATCTTGCGAAAGCCTGCACTTCACGAACTACTTAGCCTTACTCAGGACCCGGAAACGCGCTGCACAAACCAGATCAGGCCCATGACGGACACGGCTGCGGAAACAACGCCGGTCGCCCAGATCCCGGTTTTCGGCGCACGGCGGCGCAGGACCAGAAGGAGCGGGAAGACCACCGCGATAATCGTCAACTGAACGGCTTCGATGCCGATGTTGAACACCAACAGCGACCACAGCAGAGTCCACGACCACGCCTCGTCGATGCCCAACGCGCCCGCGAAGCCCAGGCCGTGCACGAGGCCGAAGCAGAACACCACACCGAGACGGATCCACCCCGCCCGATCCAGGCTGAAGTGCCCCTGCCCCGCCGTGTCCAGGTCTGTCGCGTGCTCGCCGCGTCGCCAGATACCCCACAGGTGCCAGCCGGCGACGACGGCGATCGACAACGCGATCACCGGCTCCACGATCGCCCCCGGCACCTCGACCAGGCCGAGCGCCGCGAGCATGAACGTCACCGAGTGCGCAAGGGTGAAGCTGGTGGCCGCGAGCACGATCTCCCGCAGCCGCCGCGATCCGGCGATGAGCGCCAGCAGGAACAGGATGTGGTCGATCCCGGACAGCAGATGCTCGGCGCCCAGCAGGAAGAACTCCCCGAACCGCTGGTACCACGCCTGCCCCGTCGAGAAGGTGGGGTGGGCGCTGTCCAGCGCCGCACTGCCCGACCGGCCGTCGATGTCGTAGGTGACGATCGTCTTGGTGCCCTTGACGTAGCCCTCGGCGTCCGGGAACAGCGCGCCGCGCACCTCGTGCTCGCCGACCCGCTCGGGACAGGTCCAGTCGAGCAGCAGATTCGCGTACGGCACGCCCTCGCGCTCGCCGATCGTCGCGTCGCCCACCTGGGTTGGCCGACAGGCCGCGTCCCGCGCGCTCACCGAGAACCGGTCGGAGACATACCTGAGGACCGTCGACGAATGGCTCTTCAGTGCCGCGGCCTGGGCGTCGCCGTCGCCCGCGTCGAACGCGGCCGTGCCCGCCTGGAAGAGCGGGTCGTCGTGACCCGAATCCGCGGCGGACACGACGAGAAGGTCGTATTCGAGGTCCATCGCCGTACGGATGTGACCCTCGTCTCCGGCCATTATTTTCGCGTACACAGTCGACGAAAAGCCGTGCGCGGAGGCCGGTCCGGCGGCCAAGAATGGGAGCACCACCGCAGCAATCCCGACAGCGATGACGATAACGGTACGGCGAACGCGCCCCAACATGCGACTCCCTCGGTAGGCCAGTGCACGTTGCAGGGCACGGGTTAACACCAGCCCGCGCGCCGACGAACCGCCGGAAAACAACGGCCCCGGACGACCGCCCGTGGACAAACGGCGCAGGGAATTGAGATAGGAATACGAGGCTGCCGCCACCACTCGAGAGGACGACCACCTTGCGCCCCCCGCTTCGCGCCGTCGCCATGCTGGCCGCGACCGCCGCGCTGGTCGCCGCCTGCGACTCCGGCGACGACTGGTCACAGCCGCACCCCGCACCCAGCGCCGTCGGGACGCTCGGCCCCGGATTCGTCGACCCCTCCACCACCCCCGCTCCGGAGGCGACGATCACGCCGCAACCCGGCTCGTGGGCCGGGGTCCACCCACCGGAGGACTACCGGGTCGTCCTGCTCACCGCCGGCTCTGACGACCCGACGAAGGCTCTGGTGACGGCCGTGCGGGAGTGGGCCGACGACGAGCACGCGGATCTCCGGACGATCGTCGTCGGCAACGCCCACGATGCCATTCCCAGCATCGCCAAGGCCATGGAGATGAACCCGGACCTCATCGTCAGCGCCGGCGGCGACCTCATCGATCCCCTCGCCCTGGTCACCCCGAACCACCTGGACGAGAAGTTCCTCGTGGTGGGCGCCGAGCTGGCGGAGCCCACCCACAACGTGACATCGGTCGACTGGGATGGCGCGTCGTTCCGCGGGGAAGGGCTCGGCATGTCCTCCACGTACGACCCGAAGTCGTTCACCGCCGAGCGCTGCGCGGCCGCCGTCCGGGCGGGTGTGGCGGCGGTCCTCAACGATTTGACCGGGATCGTGGTCTGGCTCTGAGGGCGGTGGACGAGGACTGTCCGCACCAGGGCCGTTCGCGGTTCAGCGCGGGGCGGGCCCACGGTCCTCGAACTCGTAAGTGGTGGTGAGGCCCTCGGGCAGGTCGGGCACCAGGGCGTTGGTGCCGTCGACCACCTGGACGTAGCGCTTCCCCTGGAACATCGAGTAGCTGCCGTCGGGGACCCGCTCGATCCGGAAGAGCTGCGTCGAGGCGGCGGCATCGCACGCCCGGCCGCGTACGCTGCCCGGCGCGGCGTCGTGCACGACGGTCATGCAGATCGCGTTGGCACCGGACGCCAGACGGATCCGGTACCTGTCGCCCTCCGGGTGGAGAACCCACAGCGCCCGATCCTCGACGTCCTGCTCGCTGGTGGCCCGCACCTGATCGCCGTCGCGGTCGATCGCCAAGGTGGCGCCGCGCATGCCGGGCAGCACGATCCGGACCTGGCGCCCGCCGCCGAGGATCTGCTGCGGTCCCGCCGAGGCGGTTGCGGACGGGGCTGGCGCGGACGGGGGCACGGACGGTGCGACCTGGGTGGCCGGGCCGGCACCCGGCGTCTCGACGCCGGCCCGCGCCTGCCACAGAGTGGTGCCAGCGGCAACGGCCACGACAGCCAGCCCCGCCACGCCGGCGGCGACAGTCACCCGATGCCGCCGACGCCTGTCGCTGCGCTGCCGCAACGTCTGCGCGGAGGGGAGCGTCGCGACCCGCCGGACCTCGTCGACGATCGCGGTGAGCTCGTCGCGTGGATCAGCCATGGGACGTCTCCTCCTGGTGCGCGTCGGTCAGCAGCCCGGCCATCGCTCGTCGACCACGGGCGAGATACGTCTTCACGGTCCCGACGGGAGCCTGCATCTCGGCCGCCACCTCGGCGACGCTGAGATCGTTCAGGTGGTGCAGCACGACGGCCCGGCGCTCGTTGGCGCTCAGCCGCTGCAACGCCTGCAACAGGGCGACATGGTCCTCGTTCAGCCCGGGAACGCCCTGGTCGACAGCGGCCCGGCGATGCGCGCGTATCCGGTTGAACGTCTTGCGCCAACTGCTGACCGCGATCCGGGACGCGACGCGACGGACCCACGCCTCCGGGCTGTCCGCCTCCCGTACCGTCCGCCAGCGCTGCCAGGCCCGCATGAACGCCTCGGCGACGGCATCCTCCGCCTCGGCCCGGTTGCCGGTCAGCGCGTACACGTGACCCACGACCCGGCCGGCACAGGCCGCGTAGAGGGCGTCGAACTCCTCGGCATCACGCATCCGACCGGTGCCCTCCCCTGCCGTTTCCGCTGGTCACCGCCGCATGCAACCCCTCGGGGTGAATCGGACACCTCGGCGCGGGGCCGGTTTGTGACGCCCATCACAGCAGAGTGATCAACCTAACGCCCCGGCCAGGCGTCATCGTGCCGTCCCGGGAGACGCCCGTGGCGGAGAGGACGATGTGCGACGACGGCAACGACGCGCGCTGACAGCCGGCGTACTCGCGACCGCGCTGGTGGCGGCGGGCCTGACGGCCACCCCGGCCAACGCGGGGGTGAAGCCGGGGGCCACTGTCGACGGCAGACCCGGCACCTTCACGCTGATCACCGGCGACGAAGTCACGCTCGACGCGAACGGTCACCCGACGATCCAGCGCGGGCCGGGGCGGGCCGGCATGCGATTCGTGACCAGCCGCGAGGGCGGCCACCAGATCGTCATCCCGGTGGACGCGATGCCACTGCTGCGGGACGGACGCCTCGACCGGCGGCTGTTCGACCTCACCGTGCTCGGCGGGTTCGGCTACGACGACCGGGCCGCCGAGCTGCCGCTGCTTGTCGCGTACCCGGAGAACGCGGCGGCGCAGGCGCGGGCCGCGACCGTCGGGGGCGCCGCGCGGGTCCGGGCCGACCTGCCCGCCACCCACGCGTTGGCCGTACGGGCGAAACCGGACGACCGGGTCACGCTCTGGGGCTCGCTCACCGGTGGGACGGCCGCCGCGCGCACCCTGGCCCCAGGGGTCACCCACATCTGGCTGGACGGCAAACGCAGGGTCTCCCTCGACCGCAGTGTGCCGCAGATCGGCGCCCCGGCGGCCTGGCAGGCCGGGTTCGACGGCACCGGTGTCACGGTCGGCGTGCTGGACACCGGGATCGACGCAAGCCACCCCGACTTCGCGGGTCACCTCACCGAGGTCCGGGACTTCACCGGGGGCGACGACCCCGGCGACGCGGTCGGCCACGGCACCCACGTGGCGTCGACGATCGTGGGCAGCGGCGCTGCCTCCGGCGGAAGGTATCGCGGTGTGGCGCCGGGGGCGAAGCTGCTCGTCGGCAAGGTCTGCGCCACCACCGAGTGCCAGGACTCGGACATCATCACCGGGATGCAGTGGCTCGCGCCGCAGGCGCGGGTGGTCAACCTGAGCGTGGGTGGCGACGACGCTCCCGGCCTCGACCCGCTGGAAACCGCGGTGCAGGAGCTGAGCAAGCAGTACGGCACGCTCTTCGTGGTGGCGGCCGGCAACGAGGGCAAACCGAAGTCGGTCTCCTCGCCGGCCTCGGCCGACGACGCCCTCGCCGTCGCCGCGGTCGACGCCGACGACAAGCGGGCGTACTTCTCCAGCCGGGGCCCGCGCATCGGCGACAACCACATCAAGCCGGAGATCAGCGCGCCCGGCGTCGACATCGTGGCCGCCGCCCCCGGCGGCGACTACGCCACCATGTCGGGCACCTCGATGGCGACTCCGCACGTGGCCGGCACCGCCGCGATCCTCGCCGGGCAGCACCCGGACTGGACCGGCCCGCAGCTCAAGGCCGCCCTGATGGACTCGGCCAAGCCGACCGGCGAGGACACCATCTACGAGCAGGGCGCCGGCCGGGTCGACATCGCCCGCGCGGTCGCCCAGCCGGTCGCCGCCGACGTCGCCGCCATCGACTTTCCGGTCCAGCGCTGGCCGCACGCCGACGACACCCCGATCACCCAGGTCGTCGGCTACCGCAACACCGGCAGCACGCCGGTCACCCTGACGCTGGGCATCGTCCCGGCCCCGGCCGGCATGCTCACCGTCAGCCCGGCGACGCTCGTGGTGCCGGCCGGCGGTCGCGCCGAGGCGACGATCACCGTGGACACCCGGGTGGACGCTCCGGACGGCGTCTACCAGGGCGCGCTGACCGCGACAGGTGCCGGAGACCTGCGGGTACGCACGCCGTTCGCGCTCAACCGCGAGATCGAGAGCTACGACGTACGGCTCACCCACACCGGGCGCGACGGCCGACCGGCCACCGGGTACACGACAGTGGCGGCGAACCTGGCCACCGGCGAGTTCAGCACCCTCGACGGGGCACCGGGAGGCGGCACCCTGCGGCTGCCCAAGGGCCGGTACGCGCTCTACAGCACCATCCACGAGGGCGACGCGTCGACGTTGCTGGTCCAGCCCGTGCTCGACGTACGCGGCCCGGTGACCGAGGCCGTCGACGCCCGCACCGCCAAGCCGGTCGCGCTGACGGTGCCCCAGCGTGACGCCGCACCCATCGCGATCAACGTGAGCGCGAACTGGGACGACGGCTTCCGTTACCCGGGTGTCCAGCTCAGCGGGGTGTCGTTCGGGGACGTCTTCTTCGGCCGGATCGGGCCCGCCGTCGCCGCACCCGAGTTCACCGCGACGCTTGGTGTCGGGCTCGCCCGCCCCGGCGCGGACGGGACCTTCCGGAACAGCCCCTACACGTACGACCTGGCGTACGTCCGCCCCGGCGACATGTTCACGGGTCTGGCCGGGAAGCTCTCGGCGAAGAACCTCGCCACGGTCCGGACGACCTACCGGAGCCAGTCCACGGCCGCGACAGCCGTCCGGTTCCACCGCGCGTCGGCACCCGGCGGGTCCGGCCCGATCGGTTCGAGCACGCCGCTCGACCTGCCGTTCCACGGCACCGAGTACTACAACACCGACGGTGGCATCACCTGGACGTCCACGTTCCTCGAGGGCGACAACTCCAGCACGCAGGACTCCACCTTCCAGGCGGGCCGGACGTACGCCCAGACCTGGAACGCGGCGCCCTTCGGCCCCACGGTGGCCCACGCACCCAGCCTGGCGCCCCTGGGGTACGCGGGCCGCGACGGCGACACCATCTCGGTCGCGTCGCTGCCGTTGTTCGGCGACGCGGCGGGACGCCCCGCGAGCCGCGACGACCGGCCGGTGCGGCTCCGGCTGTTGCGCGACGGCACGGAGATCGGCAGCTCGGACAGCCCGTGGGCGGAGTTCGCCGTGCCCGCCGGCAAGGCCACCTACCGACTGGAGGCGACGATCACCCGCGCCGCCCCGGACACGCTGTCGACCTCGGTCTCGGTGGCGTGGACCTTCACCTCGGCGCACACGTCGTCACCGCAGCGACTGCCGCTGACGACGGCCCGGCCGACACCGGCGCTGGATGACACCAACACGGCCCGGACGGGCAGGGTCATGGCCATCCCGGTGGCGCTGGACCGGCAGGCGGGGTCGACGGCGGCGGCCAATCGGAAACTCGGCGTCTCCGCGTCGTTCGACGACGGCAGGACGTGGATCGCGTTGCCGGTGCTGCGGGGTGTCGCTCTCATCGCTCACCCCCGCCGGCCCGGCTTCGTGTCGCTGCGGGTGACGGCGGCGGACACCGCTGGCAACACGGTCACGCAGACGATCCAGCGGGCCTACCGGATCGCCTGACGGGCGTGCCCCGAGTGCGAGGCGGGCGGCTGTTTCGGGCCGCCTCCCGCACTCGGGGCGTCCGCGACGCCTCAGGCGGTGAGGGCGCCTCCCGCACTCGGGGCGTCCGCGACGCCTCAGGCGGTGAGGGCGCCGTCGATGGCGATGGACGCGCCACTGATGAAGGTGGCCTCGTCGCTGATCAGAAAGGCGGTGAGCGCGGCGACCTCGTCGGAGGTGCCGGCTCGTCCGGTCGGCTGCGCCGACAGGTAGCGCTCCGCGATCTCCGGGGCCTGGCTGACGACGCCCTGCCAGAGCGGCGTGTCGATCAGGCCGGTGACCAGGGCGTTGATCCGCACACCGGAACGGGCGACGTCGAGTGCCGCCGAGCGGGTCAGGCCGATGACGCCGTGCTTCGACGCGTTGTAGGCGGCCTGCGTCGCGTCGCCCTTGATGCCGGAGACGGAGGCGTTGTTGACGATCGCGCCACCGCCGGAGGCGATGATCGCCGGGATCTCGTACCTGAGGCCGTAGAAGACGCTCGTCAGGTTGAGGGCGAGCGACCGCTGCCAGTCGTCACTGTCGGTTTCGCGGACACTTGCCATCGGGCCGCCGCCGGCGTTGTTGAACGCGCCGTCCAGCCGCCCGAACTCCGACACCGCGGTCTCGACGAGCCGTGCCATCTCCTCCTCGACCGTCACGTCGGTCGGCACGAACAGGGCGCTACCGCCCGCGTCGCGGATCTGCGCGGCCACCTCCTCGCCCCGGTCCTTGTCCCGGGCGCCAATCACGACGCGCGCCCCCTCCGTGGCCGCCCGCTGCGCGAACGCCAGGCCCATGCCCTGCGTACCGCCGGTCACGACCAGCACCTTCGAATCCAACCGTCCAGACATCTCGTCCCACATCTCCTCGACCGGTGTGCCGCTGCGCGGCGGGGCTGAAGATCCACGGACTGACAACGGAGGTGTCGGACCTCATCGACGGTCCGTGGGGCTTCACGAGGCGGAACGCTAGCCAGTTCTGGAACGCTCGACAAAGTAACTGCGCTCACACGGCCCACCCAATAGTGCGATACAGACGTCCAAAACGGCCCCGTCGTTGCCCTAGGATGAGGTGCGGGGACTCTTGGTGACGCAATATTCTGTGGTGCTCGTTCCATAATCGCGTCTGGCGCGGTGCCCGTGTACCGACCGGTACGACTCCCGGCGTTGTGGTGACCGAGGACACGGTGCACGGACACGTCGGAGGGGGTGGAATCAGATGTGTGAGCAGAAGAGGCACCGGCGGGTGACGTCGTGAGGTCCACCCTTTCCGACCGCGATCCGGGTTCCCCGGGCGCTGGCCCCGCCTTCGCGGCGGACGAGCCGGTCCGGGCCACGACCGCCCACCGGCAACGTTGGGCAGTGGAAACGATGGCCGTCGCACCCGACGACCAGGTGCTGGAGATCGGGTGCGGTCGGGGGGCCGCGGTGTCCCTGGTCGCCAGCCGACTCACCACCGGCCGGATCGTCGCCATCGACCGCGCCGCGACGATGGTGCGGCTCGCGACCCAACGGAACCTGAACCACGTCAGCGCCGGCAGGGCCGAGATTCGATGTGCCGGGTTCGAGTCGGCCGACCTCCCCGCCAACCGCTTCACCAAGATATTCGCGGTGAACGTCAGCCTCTTCTGGTTGGGCGACGCGGCGCAGCAGATCGCCAGGATGCGAAGCCTGCTGGCCCCGGGCGGGCGACTGTACGTGTTCGGCGAGCGACCCACGGCCGCACACGCCACCGCGAACCTCACCACGACCCGGCTGCTGCTCGAATCCCACGGTTTCGACACGACCACGTCGAGCGCCACTCGTGGTCAGCGCCAGGTGCTCACCTGCGTCACCGGCACCGCCGTCGAATGAGGTTGGGCTGATCGCGGTGCTCCTGGCACCGCACGTCGGCCACACGATTCGGGCGGGCTCGGCGAATGCCGAGCCCGCCCGTTTCGCGATCAGGCGGTGTTAGCGCTGCAGGGTCAGCAGACCCGGCCGGTACGGCAGAAGGCCGTAGTCGACACCGTCGGAGCTGGGGGAACGACCCTGGTAGAGCAACTGCAGGTTGCAGGCGTCGACAGTCATCGTCTGGTCGGCGCTGGTGCGCAGCAGCTCACCGTGGCTGATGTCGTTGGTCCAGGTGGCGCCACTGTTGACCTTGCCGGCGAACGGGTTGCTCTGGCTCGCGGCCTGCGGCGTCCACGTACCGTTCAGGCTGGTGGCCGTGAACGAGCGGAAGTAGCGGCCGGTCGAACCGATCGCCTCGACGATCATGAGGTACTTGTTCAGACCCTGCAGCTTGTAGACCTGCGGGGCCTCGAACAGGTTGTTCTGCGTGTCGCTCATGATGGTCGTGTAGCTGCTGCCGAAGTTACCGGGGAAGTTCCCGATCGGCATGCTGGTCCGGTAGATCTTGCCGTTGTCGCCGGCGAAGAACAGGTACATGGTCGTGTCGTCGGCGATGACCGTCTGGTCGATCGGCCCCGTACCCGAACCGGTGATGCTCCCGGTGAACATCGGCTGCGCCGCGGACCAGCCGTTCGGGTTGGTCGGGTTGGTCGAGGTCCGGTAGTGGAACGCCGCCCCGGCCCCCCACTGGTAGGTGAGCACCCAGATGTTCTTCGGCGCGAAGTAGAACAACGACGGCGCGACGGTCCCCGAGCTCATCCCGGTCTGCGTGGCCGAGGCCATCTGCGACCAGTTCGAGAACAGACTGAAGTTCATCGAACCCCAGCTCTTGCCGAAGTCGTGCGTGGTGGCGTAGACGAGTTGCTGGCCGTTGAAGGGGGCCACGGTGAAGTCCTTGAGCGACACCCAACCCGACTTCGGAGTCGCCAACACGCCACTCGACGACCAGCGGTACGTCGAGGGAAGGTCACACACACCACCCGGCGGCGGGGACGACGGCGGCGGCGTGGTGGGGTTGCTCCCGCCATCGACGCGGACGAGCTGCCACTGCTGGTTGGTGCCGTTCCAGTCGGCGTACTGCACGATGTTGCCGCCGTCGGCGGTCGAGGCGCCCTGCACCTCCATCACCTTGTTGCTGTTGCGGTTGACCAGCCGGACGTAGCCGCTGTCCGAGTCGGCCAACCGGAACTGCTGGTTGGTGCCGTTGTTGTCGGACCACTGCACGATCGGCCCGCCGTCGGCGGTCGAGCGGCCGGAGACGTCGAGCACCTTGCCCGACAACCTCGACTTCACCCGGTAGTAGCCACCGCCGGAGTCGACGAACTGCCACTGCTGCTGGTTGCCGTTGTTGCGCGTCCACTGGGTGATCCGGGCACCGTCGGTCGTGGCCAGGTTGTACACGTCCAGGGCCTTGTTGCTGTTGCGGTTGATCAACACGTACCACGCGCTCGTGTCGACGGTCGCCGCGGCGGCGGGTGACGACACCACCGCTACGGCAGCACCGCCGACCAGCACCGCCGCCGCGCCGGCGGCGATAATGCGGGGCAACCACCAACGCCGCCGTGACGGCGGTGCGATCGATGGAGACCTATCGAGGGCAGACATGATCCTCCTTCAGTGACCAAAGCCGAACGGCCTGCCCGAGGGTGGGCGCACCGCGACGCGTGTCCGGGCGATGTGTCGGGGAAGTTAGCGCTAACAACACGCCTACATGCCCTGACGCACGACCGATTCGAGGGTCGACGAAGCAGGCTTCCCCGGTAAGCCATGGATGTCGTCGTCCTTAGCCATCGACTGTGAGCGATAACATGCCGTTCGTCAAGACGTAACGTGCTGGGAACATCAGGCGGTGACGGGTCGTGGCCCAGGACGAGATCGCCTCCCACAGAACCTCTGCGGGCATTGCCCCCAGCTCGTCAGCACCGACCGCGACGAGAGCCCTTGAGGAGCCGCCGCGTTGGCGCTAACATCGACGTTTGCCCATTATTTGGGCAACCTCAGTCGGGGTACCCCCGCCTCAGACCGCGCCTCGGTCGACAAGGCTGAAGGTGGTGTCGACCGGGGCGTCACCCATGAACTCGACGTAGATCTCGCTCAGGGTCGGGCTCCACTGCACCACGCCGTACTCCGTGTTGGAGATGACGTAGGAGGTGCGCCCCTTGTCATCCCTGCCCTCCGGGGATATCGCGAACAGGGTTGCCTTGGTCGGCCGACAGTCGGCTCCCACAAGCGACTTGTCTCCCTCACCGTCCCGCTCGACCCCGAGGCACGGTCGGTGGGCGATCTCCGGGTTCGTCGATTTGATCATGAAGTTGACACCTACCGGTTCGAGCACGAAGAGCGCGTCCTTGCCGGTCCCGCCGCCGACCGCGATCTCGCCGTCCGACGGCAACGACAGATCGCGGTCGATCTCCACAACGTGCACCAGGATTCGCCGCTGTCCGGCCAGAATGGCCTCGGTAGGGTCCGCGGCGGCCGACGGCGGCTTGGTTGGCGTAGTCGCCGCCGGCGTGGACGCGGACGCCGACGCCCCGCCCGTCGCCGGGCTCCCGGCCGCTTTCGAGCCGGTCGGGGCAGGTCCAGCCTTGTCATCCAGCAGACGCGGGCCGAACAGGAAGGCGGGCACCAGCACCGCGACCACCGCGACGACCGAGCCCAGAGCGATGAGCCAGCCACGCCGGCCCGAGCCCGCGCGACCGGCCGGGCCGGAGGACTTCGCACGCCGCCCCTGGTCGGCGCCACCGCCAGCCTGCGCCGCACGCACCGTCGGCATCTCCGCCAGGCGTTGGGCCGTCGCGTCCGCATTCCCCTGATTCGCCGCGGTCAACAGCCCGTCGAGCAACTCCCGGGCGGTGGGCCGGGCAGCGGGATCCTTCTCCAGCGCCCGGGAGACCAACTCCCGCAGCGCACCGCCGAGGCCGGTCAGGTCCGGCGGTTGGGTGAGGATCCGCATCGCGACAGCGGTCGGGGAGTCGCCCCCGAACGGGTTGCGGCCGGTAGCGGCGTGAGCGACGAGGGCACCCCACGCGAAGATGTCCGCAGCCGGGCCCACCGGGCGGCCGGACGTCGCGTCGAACCGCTCGGGAGCCATGTACGAGACGGTCCCGACCATCTGGTTGGTCCGGGTGTGGTGGCTCGTCGCCTCGAAAGCTCGCGCGATGCCGAAATCGATGACCTTGATCCCACCCGGCGCGACCAGGACGTTCGCCGGCTTCAGGTCCCGGTGGATCACCCCGGCGCCATGGATGGCGGTGAGCGCGGTAGCCACCCCGACCGCGATGCTGTGCAGTTGCGCGACCCCCAGCGGCCCTCGATCCCTGATCACCTGGGCCAGGCTGGGGCCCTCGACGTACTCCACCACCAGGTACGGCGGGTTGTGGTCCGGGTCGGCGTCCAGGACCTCGGCGGTGCAGAACGGTGGAACCTGGCGGGCGCGGTTCACCTCACTTCGGAACCGCCCACGGAACTCCTCGTCATGCGAGAACTCCGGACGGACGACCTTGACCGCCACCTGTCGGCCCTGCGGTGACCGAGCCAGGAAGACAGTGCCCATGCCCCCGTCGCCGAGCCGGTCGAGCACCTCGTACCCACCGAGGCGGGCCGGGTCCCCGGGACGCAACCCGTTGCTCACGCCGGATGCCCGCAGACCGCGATCACCGCGCGAACCGTTCCGCCTGTCACCCGTTCCCCTTAGGTCACTCGACTGCCGCCCGCAGCCTATCGTCCGCCCACCAACCCCCGTCGATGCCGTCCACACGTCGAGGTGACCCGTCGGCACGCCGTGGGGGCGGATGCCGCAGCGGGTGCCGGCGTGGTCAGGCCGCCGCGTACCCGGATGAAGGCCGCCGCACCCCAGGCGCTCGTGGTCGCCGACTGACGGCCGGGAGTATCGTCGGGTACCTGTAGTTCACACCCGTCTTTGCGGATGTGGCGAATCGGCGTCGAGCAACCGGCGTTGGTCCCGGCTCCGCCCATTAAGGGTCCGTGCAGTGGCCCACGATCCGCGGGCTGCCATCCGCGTGCCCACCCAGACCGTCTATCTGGTTCCCCGACGGGCACGCCGGTCGTGAGGACCTGACGCGATGACCCACTCACCGATGGACCCAACCGACGCCTTCACCGAACTTGGCCGCATCGCGCTCGGCGAGACCAGCCTCGACGACGTTCTGCAACACGTCGCGGAGATGGCCCAACGGGTGCTGCCGGTGCCGGTGGAGGTGTCGGTCACGCTGTTTCGCGGGGAGGCCGCGCACGTCGCGGCGTCCGCCGGCGACCTGGCCTTCGACCTGGACGAGCCGCGGTACGCCCCGAGGAGCGGCCCGTGTCTGGACGCCGCCACCACCGGCGCCGTCCTCTCCGTGCCCGATCTCGGCACCGAGAACCGCTGGCCCGAGTGGGGCGAGCGCGCCAGGAGCATCGGAGTGGGCAGCTCCGTGTCGATCGGAATGCCCGTCCAGGAGGCGGTCGTCGGCGCGCTCAACGTCCACGCCCGTACCCCGCTCGCCTTCGACGACGACACCATCACCGTGCTGGAAACCCTCGCCGCGTACGCCGCCGTGGCCCTGGCCAACGCGAGGCTCTGCGATAGCACCGCCAGCCTCGCCCGGCAGTTGCACGAGGCGACCGCGCTTCCTATTTCCAGTCGGGCAGCTGCGGCAGGGGGCCAGCCGGCTCGACGGTGAGGCCTCCGCCGTCACCGCGCCCCGTCAGCCACGCCAGGAGCACACTCGACTCACCCTCGACCGTCCTGGTCGGCCGCGCCCCGAACTGGTAGGCCGCGTCCTCCCCCGAGACGACAAGTCGCAGGTCGGGGACCTCCGGCCGATCCCGCAGACTGTCGACAACACCTGGCAGCTCGGCCTGGACGAACCAATCCGGCCAGTCTCGCGGCCCGTATCCGGCGTCGAGATCGACGTGATGGACCTCCAGTTCACGAAGCCGGCTGGGCACCACGTCGTCGACGCTGCGCTCCTCCGCACCGAGCCAACGGACGTTGCGCCCCCAGCAGTCGGCCGGATGGTCCGCGATGGCGGCGCGCAGTCGCTCGTCCGAGACCCGGAAGTCCGCCACAAGGTCCGCGAGGCTACGACCCGCCCACTGCTCGATCTCCCGTTCCCGGTAGGCCTCGTCCGGGTACTGGCGGATCACCCGGCCGGTCCGGGCCGATTCCAGGAGCCGCACCCGGGAGTCAGCGCCCCGGTTGAGGTGAGCCATGACGTGCGCGCGGCTCCAGCCCGGCAGCCGGGACGGGCCGCGTACCTCGTCCTCACCCAGGCGTTCAATTGTCGCCAGCACCCGGCCGGCAGCCTCGGTGACGCGCGGCAGCAGGCCGGTGGGGGAATCCGCGAAGGACGGCGCGGGCATAGAGATCACCATACTGAGTTCTCCCGGGCACGGCCGAGGAGAAACCTTATCCACGTCGGCCACTTCGCGTACGGTCTTCCAATGGTCGTACGCCTCCTGGCGCTCCTCCGTCCGCCGCTCGTCGTCTGCGGATTCGTGGTTGCCCTCGTGCTGCTCGCCCTGGACGCGCGCCACGAATGGAGTGCGTACGGGCTGGTCGTGCTCTTCCTGGTGCTCGGTGCGCTTACCGCGATACCGGCGGCGCTCGTCGACTCACCGGGGTTCCGGAGGATCAGCCTGGTCACCCATGCCGTCGGGGCCGGCGTCGTCGCGTTGGCCCTCCATGACTCGGCGGACAAGCGGGCTCTCTGGGTGTACGCGCTGTCCGCCCTGGTCGCGGTGATCTCGCCGGCCAGCCGGCCAGGGCTTGGCCGGACGACAGTGATCGGCGTGGGTTCGGCAGTGGTGCTCACCATCGGTGTGGCGGCTCCCGCACTGGCCTGGGGTGGTCCTCAACCCGAAGCGGTGGTCTGCGTACGGCAGGGGGAGTCCGCTGCTGAGCTGGTACGCGAGAACCACCGCTTCGACCCGCATCAGGTGGTCGAGGGCTTCGGGTTGGAGGAGTTGCAACCGTCGTGCCTGGAGGTGCTGTTCGATCCCGGTGCCACCGCTGGCGACGCCGACGACGTCGTTCGCCGCTACTCCGCGGACCCGCGGGTCGTGTCCGTCAGCCGGGCACGCTGACACTCCGCGCACAGGTGCGCCAGTCCGTCGCACGCGGTCGGGGGTTGCCGTCACCAACGCTGTCAATAACGGAGGCACGCGGGAGATGATTCGTGGGTGAGCATCGAGCTGAATCATGGTCAGCGACGGTTCGAGGTCATGGCCTACGTCGACGCCATGCATGACGCCCAGGCAATCGAGCTGGCCGAGCTCGCCAGCGACGGGCTCGGACCGGCCCTCATGACGGTGTTGTTCACCGACGAGGCGTCCGCGGACCCGCGCGTGCTCCTGGACGTCGGCGAGCTGCCGTTGCCCGTGCTGATCAGCTTCATGGCAATGGTTGCCGAGGAGCAGCGCCGGATAGCAGGCGTACCGGGCGTGCGGGCCCAGTGACCGACGGGCGCCGCTCGTACCGGCGCAGACCGGCCGACTTGCGGGCGTTCGTCGGTCGCTAGGCACCTGTCGACAGTTCGTTGTAGCGGTTGGCCGGCTCCTGACCGGACAGATCCTGGATTGCGGCCATGATTTCGTCGGTGACAGCGCGTCGGGTCTGGCCGTTACTGCCGGTCGGAGGCTGCGCGAAGTACAGCGGCGCGCCGAAGCGCACGGTTATCCGGCCGACTCGGGGGAGTCGGGCACCGACGGGCTGGATCCGGTCGGTGCCGAGGACGGCAACGGGGATGACCGGAGCGCCGGAGGCGAGCGCGAGCCAGGCGACGCCGGTACGGCCGCGGTAGATCCGCCCGTCGCGTGACCGGCTGCCTTCCGGATGGATGCCGAAGGCTCGTCCGTCTGCGAGGACGTCGAGGGCGACCTGTAGCGATGTCTGGGCTGCCCGGTGGCCGCCTCGTTGCACCGGGATGGCGTTGATGCCGGTCAGGCAGGTACGCGTGAGCCATCCCTTGATTCCGGGCTGTCGGAAGTACTCGGCCTTGGCGAGGAATGCGACAGGTCGCGGCGTCACCAGTGGGATCACGATGCTGTCGATGAAGGACAGGTGGTTGGCGGCCAGGATCACGGCGTCGCGCCGCGGGACGTTCTCGCTCCCCTCGATGACGGGCCGGTAGAGCAGCCGGGCGAGCGGTGCGATCACCAGCCGCACGGTCGCTTGCAGCAGCATGTGTCCCCTCCGCTGTCAGTAGAGGATGGCGTTGCGGCGGGCGCGCAGCGCGTCGACGATGCCACGCGGGGCCTGGTCCGGAGAACCGGCACGGTAGGGCGGTTGGGGATCGTATTCATGGGCGAGCTGGATGGTCTGGGCGACGGTGTCGCCGGCGATGCGTCCGGCGAGGGTGAATGCCATGTCCAGGCCGGCGGAAACCCCGGCGGCGGTCAGGTACTTGCCGTCGATGACGACGCGTTCGGCGACCGGGACGACGCCCAGCGGCGCCAGTTGGTCATGCGCCAGCCAGTGGGTGGTCGCTCGACGACCGGTGAGCAGGCCAGCCCCGGCGAGCAGGAGCGATCCGGTGCACACCGACGCGGTCCACGTGCTGTGCTCGTCCGCGGCACGCAGCCACTGCCGTACCGGGCCATCGATCATCTGGGCGTGCCAGCCCGGCCCGCCCGGCACCACGATGACGTCTGGTCTCGGTACGTCGGCGAGGGTGGCGGTGGCGGTGAGACGCAGGGTGCCCACCTCGTTGACGACCGGACCCGAGTGCTGCGCGACGAAGACGGTCTCGGCGCCGGGCAGGTGGGACAGAACGTCGTAGGGCCCGACGGCGTCGAGTGCGGTGAACCGTTCGAAGAGAAGGATGGCGATCTGCATCTGGGCCGCTCCCGTGAGGTGGCTGATCAGAGGCTGCGTGTCGGCCGGAGATGCGCGTCCAGCGCGGCGTGCAGCAGCGATTCGGCGTCGTCGGTTTCCATCACCGTCTGCAGGCTGCCCCACAGCCAGAGTTGGGCGATGCCGTGCAGGTTGGCCCACAGTGCGCCGGCGACGACCGAAGGCGCCGGGCCGCCGGGCGGTGTGGGTGAGGCTCTGGTGACCAGGTCGACCAAAACTCCGAACAGGGGGCCGCTGGCCTCCCGCAGGCCCATGCCGTTGCCCCGCAACAGGTCGTGGCGGAACATCAGTTCGAACATGCCGCGGTTGGCCTGGGCGAACTCCAGGTACATCCGGCCCAGTGCGAGTAGCTGCCCGTACGGGTCCCCGTCGTCGTCGCCGACCACGTCGGTGACCTGCCGACCGAGGCGCAGATAGCCCTCCCGCGCGATGGCGGCGAGCAGGGCGTGGTGGCTGGGAAAGTAACGACGGGGCGCGCCATGCGACACCCCCGCTCGACGGGCGATCTCGCGCAACGAGAGGGCTGGTGTGCCCTCTCGCGTCACGAGGTCGACACCAACCTCGACCAGGCGAGCGCGAAGACCCCCGTCCGACTCCGGCATAGACACTGTCTACCAGGTCGACGTAGACGGTGTCTATCGCGTCGCTATCTCCTGCGATCCATAACGTCGGCGAGGCGGTCCGAGCTCGTGCGTCGCGATGTCGGCACCGCCCTAGGGCTGGGCGTCGTTGGAAAGGTTGATCCGGATCCCCGTGTTGCGATACCCGGCGCGACGGAAAGCGGCCGCCATGGGCGCGTTGCCCATGTCGGTGGTGGCGGTGATGCGCGACTCCCCGTTGGTCGCGTGAAGGCGGGTGATCTCGGCGAGCACCTCGTCCACGTAGCCGCGCCCCCGGAACTCCGGCACCACCCCGAGATAGCCGACGTTCACGTTGTACGGGGTCGCGGAGGGAATCGCCAGGCCCGCCACCTCGCCCTCGCGCGTGTAGGCGATCCGCCACCACTCCCGCTTGCCCGGCGCCCCGAGATAGAAGCCCATCTCCTCGCGCGCGGTCGCGTCCACGCCCTTGGCGGCAAGGCTCGCACGGGTCTGGGCATCCAGGCTGCCCTCGGCGATTCTCCTGAACACCGCGAGGAACTCCTCGTCGGAGGCCTCGGTGAACCGCAGCCTGCCGGCCGCGGGGGGCGCCCCGTCGGCGGGTGCCCACTCGAACTGCAGCCGCTCCACCTCGCGGGTGAGGCCCGCCGCATGCGCCGCCGCCCGCCGCCACTCCACGGCCGCCAACGTGGCCGGATCGTCACGCCAACCACCGGTGACCTCGATCAGGTACTCCACCGGCTCCGGGAATCCGGCCAGCGCGGCCCTGATCAGCTCGGCGGCGACGGCGGCACGGTCGCCCACGGCTGGATCCACGTCGAGGCAGTCGAGCGCGACCGGATGCGGGCTGCCCTTCGGCCCCCACCACAAGGCCCGTCCCACGACCTGGCCGTCGTGCTCGGCGATCCACGTCCATTCCGGCCGGTACATGTCCTCGGCCAGTTCGGCCAGGTAACGGTCGGCGGGGATCCACCCCACGGGCTCGGTCACGATCCACGGGGTCACGCGGTCGAGGTCCGCGGCTGCGGTGGCGCGATAGGAGATCACCTGCAGAGGCTAGCGAAACTCAGCCCATGATCCGCGCGCGCCGAGGGGCTCCGCTGGTCCGGGGCCGACCGGCGCTCACCGTACGGGCGGTAGTGAGCTGTTCACCTTACGCTCTTGATTGACGAATCGAAGATCAGCTACATTCCTCGCGCGGCGGCTGGCACGCGGATGTCAGCATGGGGCGCCGCGGGTGCGTTGCACGGTGACAAGCCTGTCCGCCCCGGGTCCGCGTGTATGAGCGACCGTTTCACGGCGCGTTCTGAGCGGAAGGCGGGAACGGTCACCGATGATCCGAGCACAACGCCCGGTCTCCCTGTCGGCGGCGGCCCTCATGGCGCTGGCGGCCACGGTCTTCGTCGCCGCCGGCGGCGACGCCGCCCCGGCGTCCGCTGACCCGGTGCAGTCGCGCTACCCCTACAGCAACCGTGACGTCGGCTTCTCCGAGGTCGGCTTCAAGTTCGACACCCCGGGCGCTATCGGCGACCATCTGGACCGCATGCAGGGGTTCGTCCCGGGCCGCACGCCGATCATCAGGGCATGGACCGACTTTCACACGTTCGCGTCGAAAGACGATGTCACGGGTGCCATCACCATGAACTTCGACCACCTCGACGAGGTGGTGATGGAGGCGCACCGCAAAGGCATGCGACCGCTCGTGACCCTGTTCGGCTCGCCCAGCTGGCTCAACGGCGGCCACGGCTGGACGGAGAAACCGAACCAGGACCCGCCGGAGACCTGGCTGCCGATGGACAGCGAGGGCTGGAAGACGCTCGTGGAGCAGACGGTGCAGCACTACGGGCCGCCGCCGGGCTCGCCGCCCGGCACCCCGCCCATCGTCGACGCCTTCGAGGTGTGGAACGAGCCGAACATCGTCGGCTTCGGCAAGTACGACGGCGTGTACGGGGACGACGGCGTCATCCGGCCGGGGGACGGGATCTACGACCCGGCCGCCGACGCGACCGCGACACTGGCCCGGTACTGGGAGCTGGTCAGGATCGCGTCCACGGAGATCCACACCACGTGCGGCCAGTGTTATGTGCTGGCCGGCGGGTCGGCGGGGCTCAGCGCGGCGAGGTCGCCGTCGGCGTGGCTGGACTGGGGCTACGCCCACGGTTACAAGGACACGTTCGATGCGGTCGCCCATCATCCGTACTCCGACATGCACGACGCCCCGGACACGCCGAAGTGTGGCGCGCCCTGGGAGAACCTGTTCGGACCGCCGGCCGATGACACGCCCGGGCAGATCTGTGGTGAGCTCGCTGCGGTCCGCGACGTGATGGTGCGGAGGGGCGACGCGGACAAGAAGATCTGGGGCACCGAGTGGGGCTACGGGCTGATCTACCCCAATCCCGCCTCGTGGTGGTCGGAGAAACGGGACCAGTTGGTCAAGGGCGTCCGGATGTGGCAGGCGCTGGACTACACCGGCCCGCTCGTCCTGTTCTCGTACCGCGACTCCGAAAACAACCCGTACGGCGTCGTCACCGAGGAGGGCTTCGTCAAGAAGGACGTGACGCTCTACGACGACCTGAGCCTGGCGTTCACCAACCCCGACCTGCGGGTGCCGTTCAAGTCGCAGGGCGGGATCGGCGGGTACGACCTGGCCGATCCCCGAGACCGGGTGGTGCCGTTCGACTACGAGCACACCGGGCGGCTCGACCACCTGCTGGTCTACCGGCCGGGCACCGGGATCGTCTACGTGCTGCGGCGGAAGACGACGGTCGGCACCGAGCGGCCCAGCTTCGAGACGGTGTTCAGGTCCACGAACGGGATCGGCGGCTTCAATCTGACCGGCGCCAACGACCAGATCATCAGCTACGACTTCGCGCACACCGGCCGGCAGGACTACCTGGTGCTGTACCGGCCGGGGACGGGCGTTGTGCACGTCGTCGGCCACGCGTCGGACGGCAGCTTCTGGCCGGTGTACACCTCGACCAGCGGCATCGGCGGCTACGACCTGGCGTCGCCGAAGGACCGGCTCGTGGCCTACGACTACGAGCACACCGGCAAGCTCGACCACCTCGTGGCGTACCGGCCCGGCGACAACGTGCTGTTCATCCTGCAGCACAGCGCCGCGGGGCCGTTCACGACTGTCGTCGGGTCGCGTCAGGGCATCGACGGCTTTGCCCTGACCAGCCCGAACGACCAGGTCATCGCCTACGACTACGCGCACACCGGCAAGCAGGACGCCCTGCTGCTGTACCGCCCCGGCGCCGGGCTCGTCACCATCGTCGGGCACGCGGCCGGCAACACCTTCTGGCCGCACCTCATGTCGTCCAGCGGCATCGGCGGCTACGACCTCGCCGACCCGCGGGACCGCATCGTCGCCTTCGACTACGCCCACGCCGGCATGGCCGACCACCTCGCCGTCTACCGGCCCGGCACCGGCTACCTGGACATGGTGCGGCACGACCCCACCGACACGTACTCGGCGGTCCACGTCTCCCACCAGGGCGTCGGCAGCGTCGGCTGGTTCGACCTGCGCAACGCCCAGGACCGGATCGTCGCCTATGACTTCGGGCAGACCGGCAGCGCGGACCATCTGCTGCTGTACCGGCCCGGCGGGCGCGCCGTCACCATCGGCACGCGATAGGACACGCCCTAGGACAGAGCGGCGGCGGCGGGTCCCGGTGCGACCGGGGCCCACCGCCGCCCGAGCGTCAGGCGTTCGGCAGGTGCGGCTCAGCCGGGCGCTGCGAGGGTAGGGGTAACTCCCAACCCGACTGGGCGGCAGCAGGATCGAGCAAGATCTAGAAACCGTGGAAGCTCATTTCCATGACCACGCAGAAGATCTTCCGGTTCCAGCGGGCCGCCCTGGCCCTCGTCCTTCCCGTCGCCGTGACAGCGGCAGTCGCCGGGTGTGCTGACTCGGCGGCGCCGAAGGCCCCGCCCGCGGCCAGTTCGGTAGCCGCGGTTCCCTCGACCTCGACAAGCGCGGCCGCCCCGGCAGGTGCGGCCCCCGCAGCGGGCTTGCACATGATCGCCAACAACGGGCATCAGCTTGCCTTCCACGTCACGCCCGGAAGTTCTCCCACCATCGTGCTGGACGCCGGCGGTGGCGAGGACTCCTCGTACTGGGATGCCCTGGTGCCGCAGCTGTCGCAGGCCACCGGATCGCAGATCATCACCTACGACCGGGCCGGTCTGGGCGCCAGTGAGGAGGTGAAGGGCCCATGGGACCCGAAGGCCGCCGCCTCCGACCTGCAGGCCGGTCTGCGTGAACTCGGCGTCACCCAGAACGTGGTCCTCGCGGGCCACTCGCAGGCCGGAGAGGTGGCCCACTACTTCGTCCTCGCGAACCCCGGCGTTGTCTCCGGGGCGGTGCTCGTCGATGCCAACGTGCCGCAATTCTTCACCGACACCCAGACCCAACGCCTCGTCGCGCTGACCACACCGCAGATCGAAGAGCTCAAGAAGGCGCCGTCGACGAAGGCGAACCGCCAGCTCATCGCCACGGCCGACAACTTCGGTCCCACGCACCAGGCGTACCACAAGGTCTCCTGGCCCGACGGCGTTCCCGTCATCTACATCGTGTCGGACAAGACGCCCTTCGAGGGATCTCCGCAGGACGCGCAGGCCTGGCGCGACGCGGCAGCGGCGTTCACCAAGGCGGGGCCCGACCGCGCACTCGTCATCGCCGAGGGGAGCTCGCACGACGTTCCCCAGGACAAGCCCGCCCTGGTGCTCAGGGAAATCGAACAGATGACCACCAGCGTCAAGTAAAGGCCATCGGGCCGACGGCCGACGGGACCGACGGGCCTGGTTGACCGGCGCCGCCCCGGCGTTCTCGGTCAACAAGTCCGCGGAGACGGCACGATGCGCGATGATGGAGTGAGATGACCGATAACAGCGGAACCGCCAGGTCCGGCGGTTCCTCGCCCTCGCGGGAGGGCTCCGGGCCGGGTCGCGTCACGAGCAGCGGTACGAATCCGCGCTCCGCGCTGGCCCAGCGGATGAGCCTGCTGGGCTGGTCGCTGGTGCTGCTGTCGGGCGCGGCCCTAGGTGCCGTGCTGGCCACACTCTGGATCACCTCGATATCGGTCGCCGCGCTTGGCGTCGGAATCCCACTGACCCTGCTCGCGACCGTACTGGTGCGCTGGTTTGCCGACCTGCATCGCCAGTGGGCCGCCGACCGGCTCGGCGAACCGGTGCCCGCCCGGCCCTATCAGCCGACGCCGGACGCCGGGTGGCCGGTGCGGCTCTGGACGATCCTGCGCGACCCGGCGACGTGGCGGGACTGGATCTGGTTGGCGGTCAACTCGATCACCATTTGGTTGAGTTGCGGACTGTCGCTGCTGTTCTTCCTTCTCGGAGTCGTCTACCTGACCTATCCGCTCATCTACCAACTGACGCCTTCTCAGGTATTCCGCACTCCGCTGGGGGAGGGCTTCCGGCTGCACAGCGTCGCGCAGTCGTTCGGGCTGGTACCGCTCGGTCCGGTTTTCCTTCTGCTCTGGTACGTCACCGCGGTGCGCCTCGCGAACCTCAACGCTCGGGTGATCCGCGCTCTGCTCGGCCCCACCGAACAGGCGCGCCTGCGGGCCCGCGTCCAACAGTTGGCGACCTCCCGAGCTGAGACCGTCGACACCCAGGCCGGTGAACTGCGCCGAATCGAACGCGACCTGCACGACGGCGCGCAGGCCCGGCTGGTGTCGCTGGGCATGAGCCTGGGATTGGCCGAACAGTTACTGCCCAACGATCCGCAGGCCGTCCAGCAGTTGCTGGCCGAGGCCCGCGAGTCGACCTCCAGCGCCCTCACCGAGCTGCGCGACCTGGTACGAGGCATCCATCCGCCGGTACTTGCCGACCGTGGCCTGGACGGCGCACTCAAGGCCTTGGCCCTGGCCAATCCGATCCCGACCACGGTGGTGACCCGCCTACCCGGACGGCTGCCGGCCCCGATCGAGTCGGCGGCCTACTTCGCCGTCGCCGAGGCATTGTCGAACGCCATCAAGCACGCCCAGGCCCAGCAGATCCGGATCACCGTGGAGTTCGCACCCCACCGGGGCGGCGCTGCCGGGGAACTGACGATGCTGGTGTCCGACGACGGCCGTGGGGGTGCTTCGATCGATTCCGGCACGGGCCTGCGCGGCATCGTCCGTCGCCTGGCGGCCTTCGACGGCACGCTGACCGTTGACAGCCCGCCGGGCGGACCTACCGAGGTGAGGATGTCACTGCCGTGCGTATCGTGATAGCCGAGGACCTCGCCCTGCTCCGCGAGGGCCTGATCAGGATCCTGCGGGCCAATTCATTCGAGGTCGTGGAAGCCGTCGACAACGGCCCCGCGCTGATCCGGTCGCTGACGACGCACCGCCCCGACGTCGCCATCGTCGACGTGCGATTGCCGCCGACCTTCACCGACGAGGGGCTGCGTTCCGCGATCGAGGCCCGCCGCCAGATTCCAGGGCTGCCCATCATGGTGCTGTCGCAGTATGTCGAGCAGATCTACGCCAGGGAGCTGATGTCAGATCGCGCGGGCGCGGTGGGCTACCTGTTGAAGGACCGGGTTACGGACGTCGAGCAATTCGTCGCCAGTGTCCGGCAGGTCGCTACCGGCAGCACCGTTATGGACCCCGACGTGGTGAGTGCGCTACTCACCCACCGCTCCAGCGACCCCAAGTTCCTGGAGCTGACCCCACGCGAGCACGAGGTCCTCACCCTGATGGCCCAGGGCCGCTCGAACGCTGCGATCGCCGCCCGGATGTTCGTCACCGAGAAAACCGTCAGCAACCACAGCAACAGCATCTTCACCAAGCTCGGTCTCAAGCCCTCCGAGGACGACAACCGCCGCGTCCTGGCGGTCCTCGCCTACCTGGAAGGCTGAGTCCTTGGCCTCTGCCCCACCAAGGCCGAGCGTCCACAACGGACGGGGCTGGATCACTAAACTGCGGCAATGACGACACCTGCCACAGGTCACGTGCCGCCGGGACTGTCCCGCTCTCTGCGGGTTCCGGTCTGGGCGCTACTCCTCATGGTGGTCGCCGGCGTATTACTGGGCGGGGCGGCGACCTGGGGCATGACTGCCGACAATGGCAAGCCAGCCATCGTCCAGGGAACGGTGACCGCGGTGAACTCCGACGGTACGGCGATCGGCTTTACCGCCGACGGTGGGGATCGCGACGGCGAGGGTCTACCGCTGGTAGCGGACATTCCGTGGACCGACGCCGCAGGCGAGACCTACGGCGGCACCCGTCCCACCTGCCTGGCCCCCGGCTCGTTTGGGCAGCGGGTGGAGCTCGGGATTCTCACCATCCGCGACAGCGGCCACGGGCCGTCGAGGGTCGTGGTGTGGGCGCACTGCCTGGCCTAGAACGAATGGTTCCCGCCCCTGCCTTGCAAAGATCAAGACTTCTGTCGGCCCATGTCGCCCATCGTCTCCGGCCTGCTCGTCCTGTCGGCTGACGCCGCCTTCGCCCTACCGCCGGCTTGACCTGGTCGCCGCTGAGCTTTGTCGTCGAGCGGACGGACCCACCTGGCTCGAGCGGACGCCATCACCCACACGTGCTGCCGGCACCGTCGGCTCGAAAGCCTCTGCGCTCAGCGAACACATGTCCCCGACCTGCTCCGCGATGGCCCAACCGTTGCGCTTGGGAACCCCAATGACCAGCGCCGAGAGATACCGACGCGCCTGCGTCCGCGTCCGCGTCCGCGTCCGCGTCCGAACGAAACACGACCGCAGCCGCCCCAGCAACTAGGCAATTTCTGCCGACGCGAACCCAGCAAACCCGTTGGCAGGATTGGCGCTAAGAGCATTTGGCGCTACGCATAGGAGGATCTGGATGCGAATGCCTCTCCGATCGAAGGCTGCCGCTGTCATCTCGGGGGCGGTCGCCGTCGCTCTCGGGATCACGGCGGTGCCGGCGGCATCGGCCCCGCCCACAGCCGGCCCGGCCGGGTCGAACCAGGCCGCGGCGGTTCCGGCGTCGCCGACGGACTGCCTGTTACCAGCTGCGGACGTCTACAACGAGCATGAGGGACCGGCCGACTACGGACGCTGGCTCCAACCGACCGGTACGTTGCGGGGGATCGTACTGTTCGTAGGGTTTCCTGGTGTGACTCCGCCCGCTGGCGAGTTGGCGCAGCGGAAGAGACTGCTGTCGGGGGCGCCGGCTTGGTTCAGCCAGTCCTCGTATGGCGGGGTGACGCTACAACTCACCTTCGACACGGTGTGGCGTCAGCTGCCGAACTCCCAGACCACGTACAGCGGATACAACGTGGACTTCAACGTCCAGCGGGCGTACGTGCAGGACGCGGTGAATGTCGCAGACCCAGCGATCAACTTCAGCCAGTACGACCTCGTTTACGTGGTGGCCCCGAGTAATGCGTCGTCGCTACCCAACTCGCCGTCGTTCATCGCGAGCGTGGGTTGGGGTGCGTGGGCCGACGGCGTCGAGCTGCGACACGGGGCTACGTTCGGACAGGACCTGTCCCACTGGGGCTACAAGGTCCTCAACCACGAGACGGGCCACGTCTTCGGGCTGCCGGACCTCTACGCGTACGCCGCCGACCAGCACCAGGCGGCCGGCGGCTGGGACCTGATGGGGCTCATCTCCGGTCCCGCGCCCGATCTGTTCGCCTGGCACAAGTGGAAGCTCGGCTGGCTGGCCGACACCCAGATCGTCTGCCAGGACGGCTCGGGTAGCACGCCCGCCACGCTGACGCCGCTGGGCGCGAGCGGCGGCACCAAGGCGCTGGTGGTCCGCACCGGCGAGCGCGACGCGGTCGTGGTCGAGAACCGGCAGGTCAGCCAGCTCGATGTGAGTTCTTCCTGCTTCCAACCGGGGGTGCTCGTGTACCGGGTGACCACGACGGTCGGCGGGGGCGGCATCCCGCCGGGCAGCAACACCCCCGTCCCGGACGGTCCACGGCCGATCCGCGTCGCCGACAGGCTGCCCAACTCGACGATCGCCGGCTGCGACGCGCGTGCGGCCGAACTCGCCAATGCCACCCTCACGGCCGTCAATCACGCCGTCACCGTCGCCGGCGTGACGGTCCGGGTGACCGGGCATTCCGGGTCCAACCGCAGCGTCCAGGTCACTGTTCCCTAACACACGGATAGCCGCTGGTCCGGCCCGCCTGGGATGCTTTCCCGGGCGGGCCGGACGCGCCCGGGTCAGCCAGCCGAGAGTCGTACGCCGAGGCCAACGTGGCATGGGACCCGCGGCGAGACCTGTGGACTGCGCTGGACGAACATCGACCTCGACCACGGCGAACTGACCGTGGAGCGCAACCGCACCACCGCCGGCTACCAAAACGTCGAAGGCAGCCCCAAAACCCCCGCTGGCCACCGCACCATCGCCCTCGACAAACGCACAGTGCAGGTGTTGCGCGCGCACCGACGTCGGCGACTCGACCAACGCACCCAAGCCACCGAAGACGGCAAACCCTGACCCGACAGCGAATACGTGTTCTTCCGCACCGACGGACCACCCATCAACCCGAACTACGCCACCACCCGATTCCACAAACTCGTCCTACGCACCGAGTTGCCCCCGGTCGCATTGCACGACCTGCGCCACGGTGCCGCATCCCTCGCCCACGAAGCCGGCCTCGACCTCAAAGCCCTGCAAGACCTACTCGGACACGCCAGCATCGTCACTACCGCCGACACCCACACCAGCGTCCTACCCGACGTACAACGTTGCTGCGCCAACGCCAACGCCACCGCCCGCTTCGTCCTCGCCTCAGCCCGCCGCAGCCGCAGCCGCAGCCGCAGCCGCAGCCGCAGAAAGATCAAGAAAGGGCCCGCAAGAACCGGCCGAACCCCCGACCGAAACGGGTGCACCCACCCCAGCTCACGGCACGAAGTCGCAGGTCAAGACGCCGAAGCGCGGCGGCAAGTCAACACAAACGACGACACCCACATCGCACCCACGTGACACCCACGGGTCGCGAAGAGCCAGACAGCAAAAAGGGCCCGACCTACTCAACCGTAGGTCAGACCCTTGATGATCTTGTGCGCCCGAAGGGACTCGAACCCCTAACCTTCTGATCCGTAGTCAGATGCTCTATCCATTGAGCTACGGGCGCTCGTGCTCAGCCAGTCTACACACCCGGCTTTCGCGCGGAGACTCCGGGATTCGAACCCGGGAGGGGCTTTAAGACCCCAACCGCATTAGCAGTGCGGCGCCATAGACCAGACTAGGCGAAGTCTCCCCGGTGATCCGCAGACCACCGCGCCCGAGGATACAGGTCGCCACCCGCCCGGAGCAAAACGACTTCCGGGGTACGCCGACCAGGGCCGTCCCGCCCCCGTGTTTCGGCGCTGTGCGACGGCGTGATCGGGACTACGCTCCATCGATATGCAGGAGCAGCCGCCCAGCGAGTCGACCCGTCGAGAGCCTGCTGAACGAGCGCGTCGGCGCTCCCCGCGGCCCACCTTCACACCTCCGACCGCCACCGAGCAGCCCGGGGAGACGGTGCCACCGCCGGCGGCCGCTCCGGCGAGCCCGCGCCCTCGACGGGCCAAGGCCGCCCCGGCGGTGCTCTTCCAGCCTCCGGAACCGGACCGCCCGCTGCCTCGGCAGCCGCGCCGATCGTCCCCCGCACCGAGCGCCCCACCCGAGGACGCCGCACCCGCCACCGACCAGGCCGGCCCATCCGAGACGGCCCGGCCCGCCATTGACCAGGCCGGCCGACCCAAGAAGGCCACACCCGCCGCCAACCAGGCCGGCCCGCCGCAGGAGCCCGGACCCACCGCCGACCGGACCGGCCCGGCCGACGAGACCCCACCCGCCGCTGACCAGCCCGGTCCGCCCGAGGAGACGCCGCCCGCCGCCGACCAGGCCGATTCAGCCGCCGCCGACCAGGCGGCCGATCCAGCCGCAGGCGGTCGGCAACCATCCGCCGCAATGTCGGCACGCACGCCGTCGGCTCGCGCCACCCCGCGTAAGGCCACCGCCCGGAAGGCCACGAAATCGACCGGCACCGCCCCGGCTCCGCCAGCTGTGACCGACACGACAGACAGGCCGACCGGCCAGGCGCCAACCCCGGCCAGCGCGGCGACCGCGCCGACCAGGAAGGCCACCCCGACCAGGAAGGCAGCCAGCCCGACCGAGAGCGCCGCCCCGACCACGAGCGCGACCAGCCCAACCACGCAATCCGCCACCCCGGCCAGACGCACTGCCTCGGCGGCCAAGCGCGCGGCGACCCCGCGCCGGAGCGCCTCACCCACCGAACCCACCCCGACACCACAACCCGCGGCAACCCCGCCCCAGAACGCCACACCCACCGAACCCACCCCGACACCACAACCCCCGGCGACCCCAGTGCTGGTCGGTGACCCGGTGCCGGCTTTGGGGCGTACCCCGGAATCGGAGCTGCGGGCGGTCGCCGCGCGCGTGCTCGATCACCCGGGCTTCGCGCCGGAGCTGCTGGCGCTTGCCGCGGTGCGGTCGCTCGGGCCCGGCGCGGCCGAGTGGGCCGCGCGGCTGCGGGACAGGTATCCGGACGCTCCGGCGGACGGCCTGGCCCGGATGGTGACCCGGCGGTACGTGCGGGCGGCGGGCGTGGGTGGGGCGACCGCGGCGCTTGCTGGCTTCTTCGCGCCGCTCGCCGAGCTGGCCTCGGTGTTGTGGACGCAGGCGAACCTGGTGTTGCACCTGGCGGCGGTGTACGGCAGGGATCCGGCCCATCCCGACCGGGCCGTCGAGCTGCTGGTGCTGACCCAGGTGCACCCGGACGCGGCGAGCGCGCGGGAGGCGCTGACCGCGGCGCAGACGGCTGGCGACCCGGTCGAGGGGGCGTGGCCGCGGGCCGCGGAGGCGGCTTGGCGGCTGGCCGCGCCGCTTGTCGCGCAGGCCGGCGGTTGGGTGGCGTTGCGGCTGGTGGCTCGGCTGCTGCCGGGTGCGGCGGTCCTCGCGGCGGCGCTGGGTGACGCGGCGGCGGCCGACCGGCTCGCCGCTCGGACGGTGGCCGTCTACCGGCGCTGATCCGTCAGAGCCAGTCGAACCACTCCCGGGGCAGCGACGCGTAGCCGACGAAGGCGACCACGTCGAGCAGGGTGTGCGCGATGATCAGCGGCAGCACTCGCCGGGTGCGCAGGTAGAAGAGGCTGAAGATCACGCCCATCACCGCGTTGCCGACGAACGCGCCGAAGCCCTGGTAGAGGTGGTACGAGCCGCGCAGCAGCGCACTGGCCGCGATGATCGCGGCGAGCCGCCACTGGAGCTGGCGCAGCCGGGTGATCAGGTAGCCGACCACGATCACCTCTTCCAGCACGGCGTTCTGCACGGCGGCGAGGATCAGCACGGGGACCGCCCACCAGACCTGCGGCAGCGCGGCCGGCACCAGCGTGGCGTTGAGGCCGAGCTGGGCCGCGACGAAGAACAGAGCCAGTCCGGGCAGGCCGATCAGCGCGGCCAGGCCGGCGCCGCGGGCCAGGTCCTGGCCGGGCCGCCGGGCGTCCACGCCGAGGGTCCGCGCCGGGTCGCCGGGGTCACGGCTGAGCAGGTGTACGGCCAGCAGCACCGGCAGCAGCGCGAACACGATGCCGAGGAGCTGGTAGGTGAGGTCCAGCCAGGGCCGGGTCGACGCCGACGTGTTCAGCGAGGCGGTCTGTTTGGAGAGCGGGCCCTCGGCGGTCAGCTTCGCGATGATCGAGACCACCGCGTAGACCGCCGACTGGCCGAGGGACAGGCCGAGGACCAGCAGTGTTTCGGTGCCCAGCAGGCGGCGGGACACCGGGCGGGTCAGCTCAACTGTCACCGCACCACTCTGCCCGACGAGTGGCACCGGCGGCACGGCCGACCGACCAGCATGAGCCGATCGCACATTCTGTGCGACCAGTCGACACTCTCCGTGGAGATTCTATGGGCGCCCGATCCGCTGTCGACTGGAGGAGGAGCGCCTCGTGGACAACCTCGCACGGTTGCTGAAGGAGAGCTGGACCTTGGTCGAGGACGATCGGGCCCGACTGACCGACCACTTCTACGCCCGGGTGTTCCTGCTCGACCCCGCCCTGCGGCACCTCTTTCCGGTGCAGATGACCGGCCAGGGCGACCGACTGCTGGAAGCGATCATCAGGGCGATCCACACGGTCGACGACCCGGAGACCTTCGCCGAGTTCCTCCGGGCGCTGGGTCGCGACCACCGGAAGTACCACGTCGACGATCGGCACTACGCGACGATGGGCACCGCGCTGCTGGACGCGCTGCGCCGCATCGCCGGCGACGGTTGGAACCTGGAGTACGACCAGGCGTGGCGGGAGGCGTACGACGCGGTCGCCGCCCTGATGGTGGCCGGCGCGGCCGATGACGACGGCCCGCCGTTCTGGCACGCCGAGGTGCTGACCCACAAGCGTTACGGCCCGGACACCGCCGTGTTGACCTGCCAGGCGTTGCAGCATCCACTGCGTTGGCAGGCTGGGCAGTACGTCAGCCTGGAGGTGCCGCGCCACCACCCCCGGGAGTGGCGGAACTACTCGGTGGCGAACGCCCCGAACGACGACAACGTGTTGGAGTTCCACGTCCGGTCGCCGGGGGCCGGTTGGGTGTCCGGTGCCTTGGTGCGTCGGGTGCGGCCGGGCGAGCTACTCCGCCTGGCGGCGCCGATGGGGTCGATGACCCTGGACCGCTCCTCGGAACGGGACATCCTCTGCGTGGCCGGCGGTGTCGGCCTGGCACCGATCAAGGCGCTGGTGGAGGATCTCGCCACCTTCAACCGCACCCGGTGGGTGCACGTCTTCTACGGTGCTCGCCAGGCAGCGGACCTCTACGGCCTGGACGGGTTGCAGGAGTTGGTCGCCGCACACCCGTGGTTGTCGGTCACCGCGGCGTGCAGCGACGACCCGGACTTCGACGGTGAGCTGGGCGACATTCCCGAGGTGGTGGCCCGGTACGGTCCGTGGACCGCGCACGACTGCTACGTCTCCGGCTCGGCCCGGATGGTCCGGTCCACGCTGCGGGTGCTCGCCGCCGACGAGGTGCCGCCGCCGCACATCCGCTACGACACCTTCGGCGACCTCTAGACGTTCCTCCCCCCACACCGGGGCGCGTGCCCCCGCCCCCTGGGGCACGCGCCCCGGTCCCCCTCGTCCGTCAGTAGCGCCAGGGGTGCCCGGTCTCCCGATATTCCTCGACCGGCACCAGCGGCACGCCGGGCGCCATCCGATCGACGTAGAGCTGGCCCTCCAGGTGGTCGATCTCGTGTGCGACAAGCCGAGCCATGCCGAACTCGAACGAGGTGATGATCCGGCTGCCGTCCCACTGGGCATGCTCCACGTCCAGCCGCAGCGGCCGGGGCACCAGACCTCGGTGGTCGAAGAAGGACAGGCAGCCCTCGTACTGCTCGTCGGTGTCCGGGGCGGCGTCGACAACCCGTGGGTTGAGCAGCACGACCGGCTCGGCCAACCGGTCGGGGGGCCGCACCACGGCCGCCGCCCGGCCGATGCCGAACTGTGGGGCGGCGACGCCCACCCCCTTGCTGAACGGGTGCAGCTCGTCGAGTCGGGCCAGGGCCGTGGTGAGCCGGTCGACGACGTCCCGCGCGACGTGCTCCTCCGCCGGCAGGTCGAACGGGCGGGCGCGCTGGCGGAGCAGGTCGTCGCCGCGCTGCACGATGCCGAGGCCGCGCATCCGGTCGCTGGGTCGTACCCGGACACCGCTCGGGGCACTGTCGGGTTCGGTTTCCGGGCGGGCGCGGAAGCGCCACTGCATCCGGTAGCGGGCGTTCAGGGGTGGGTCGTCGGTCTGCCACTCGTAGATCGCCCGGTCGCCCTCGTCGTGCCGCTGCGGCGCCGTCCGCAGCGGGCCCTCCTCCGTGGAGAGCGAGGTTTCCTCGCCCCAGACCTGCGGGTCGAGCGCCGCGGGCAGATCCAGGCGTACGGCGAGTTGCCGGGTGGGTAGCCGGACGGCCCGCTGGAACCAGGGACCCCACTTCTCGTGCCCGACGCTGTACGAGTACTCGATGGTGGCTCGGTCGCCCGGGTAGAGCGGGAAGCGCCGTTCCCCGTTCTCGAAGAGCAGCCAGACCTCCTTGAACGCGTCCCGGTCGTGTTTGGCTCGCCAGTGCATCGGCTCCGGTTCGCCGCCGCCGTCGTCTCGGCGGGCCTGTAGTTGCAGCTCGGCGAACGTGAGTTGGTGCTCGCGGTGGTGCCGGTTGGAGCGGCCGGGATCGTTCGGATAGCGGTCGACGGCGACCCGGATCAGGTAACGGGTGACCGGCTCGGTCCCGGCGTTGTACAGCTCCCGGTGGATCATGCACCGGTAACCGCCGTCGGTGTGGGTGAGGGTGGCGAGTTCCCGTTCCACGACGAGGCCGGTGCCGGGCGGCAGCCACTGTCCGGGCAGGTGCGACTCGCGGTGCGGCTGACCCGTGCGGGCGTGCCGCAGGTCGTCGTACTCCCGGAAGCGCTGCCAGATCGCGCCGTTGGCTTCCAGGACCGCCTCGGCCCGGCGGGCGAAGTCCTCGGTGGGGCGGTGCCGGCGTCCCTCGACGTGGCTCACGTAGGACGGGTCGAACCCCATCAGGATGGCCAGTTGTTTCTTGGAGAGCCCGCGCCCGGTCCGTTGCCGGGCGAGTTCGGCCGCGAAGGAGTCGGCAGCCCGTTCGAGGGGTGAGGTCGTCATCAGCTTCCTCGTGGCCGGGGCATTAAGTTTCACGTTCTGTGCGCGAGCACACACGCAACTGGCATGTTTTCGACACACCGCTTGACAATCCACCGACAGTCGTCGATGGTGCGGCAGCGTTTCCCAGGGGCGACTCCGGGTAGTAAGCGACGCACCACTCCCGTCGGACGGGTGTGACATTCGCCGGAATATGACCAAGGTGAGGCTTCCCTTACGGTCGACGGCCTGGTTAGGCTAGCCTTAGCTCAGGACGGCACGAGTCGTCCGCCGGGGCACTCCCGGTCACGCAGACGGGGGATGACTCAGGTGACAGCGGTGATGCCGAGGCGGGACGCCGTCGCCACGCCGCTCGCCCCCGTCACCGCGGCGCTGCGGGCCATGTTCGGCACCGACGACGTACCCGGGCTCGCCCGGGGCCTGGTTGTCGACGACGAGTTCGGTTGGGCGCCCGCCACCACCCTGATCGACGGCAGCCGGCTGCCGGAGTTGCTGCACGGTGCCGCCACCCGCTGGGGTGGCACGCCGCACGCGTGCGCGGCGCTGGCCTGGAAGTCGTACAGCTACTGGACGTCGCTGCCGGTCGTGCTCGGCTGGGCCTCGGCCCGCCGGGTGCCGCTCGTCGACCCGGCCGACGTGCTGATCCACTTCGAGGACCACCGGCAGTTGCTCACCATGGGCCTGCGTCGGGGGACCACAGTCGCGGTGCTGCCGAACGACCCGTTGGCGCTCGCCGGCCTGCCGGAGGTGCGGGTCGTCGCCGACGAGGCGGAGCTGCTGGCCGCGCTGCGCGCCGCACTGCTCGACGCGCACCTCGCACCGCTCATCACGGCGATCCAGTCGGAGGTCCGGGTGGGCACCCGGACGCTGCTCGGCTCGGTCGCCTCCGGCATCGCGCACGGCATCCTGCGGGCCGCCGACGGCCTGCCCGGCTCGACGGTGCAGAGCATCGACACCCTGCTCGGCGCGCTCGACCTGGCCGACCTGATCGAGCTGGTGCCGGGGCCGACAGGTGAGCCGAGCGTGCAGCGGCGCACCTGCTGCCTCGCCTTCACCCTGCCCCGGCCCAAGGTCTGCCAGGGCTGCTGCGTCCGTTAGCCCCTCGTCGGCTCAGTCGGTGAACGACCGGACGTCCCACACCCACACGTCCCCGGTGCGGACCGGCTGGATCCCGGTCAGCTCGGTCATCCCCCGACGCAGCGCGGTCTCGTGCTCGTGCGGCCCGAGAATGACCACCCCGGCCCGCCAGAAGCGCAGGTCGTCGACCGCTCGGACCCGCGCCTGCGGGGTGATCGGCGGCACCGCCCCGGTACGCCTGATGGTGGCGAAGAAGCTGCTGGTCGGGCGGGGCGGCGCACCGAACAACGCGACACGCGGGGGATCGGCGCTCGGGCGGGTGTCCGGACCGAGGAAGTAGCCCCGGGCCAGCGGCATGTCCAGCCGGGTCTCCGCCGCCCACCGCAGCGGCTCCGCGTAGGTGCTGTCCGGCAGCGGCAGGGTCACCACGCTGCGCCCACCCGTCACGTACGCCCGCCAGGCCCCACTTGTCACGAACGTGGGGACCGGGTCGAGGTGGGCCACGGGCAGCGGAGTGGGGACGATCGGCAACAGGGCCATCGTGAGCACGGTCGCGGTGACGAAGCGGACCTGTCCCCTGGCGGCCGGATGCGAGCCGGCCAGTTCGCGGGCCCGTTCGGCGCCGTAGGCGAGGAGCAGCCCGATGATCGGCGTGATCGCCAACGCCCACCGGGTCGGCACCACCGAGTGCAGGATCGGCAGGTTCTCCAGCGCCGCCCACGGGCCCGGCACCCCCGTACCCCGGTTGTCGAAGCGGACCTCCCGGCCCAGCGAGAGCACCGCGAAGAGCAGCCCGAGCGCGGCCAGCGCGAGCACCACTATCGAGCGCCGCAACCACCAGACCAGGGCGATCACCAGCACCACCAACGCCCAGCCGAAGAAACTGTTCTCCTCGGTCGGGTTCTTGGCCAGGCCGGCGGCGGTGCGTGGGCTGCCGGCGAGCGCCTCCCGGGAGTACGCGACGAACGACGCCAGGTCGCTGGAGTAGCCGCGAATCAGCCGGGACAGCCCGGAGTACGCGTCCGGTCCGAAGAACTGCACGTACAGGGGGTACGCCAGCAGCAGCGCGGCGAGTCCGGCGGCGACCGCGAGGCCGGCGAGGAAGGACCGGGCCCGGGACCGTAGCTCGGCACGGCCGACGGCGAGGACGCCGATGACCAGGCCGAGCCCGATCGCGGTCATCAGCAGGATCTCCAGGTTGAGGAAGGCCTGCCAGACGATCACGAGCGCGAGAAGGACCCCGTTGCGCAGCCAGCGGCCCGGTTCGCCGAGTCGCAGGGTCCGCCAGATGATCAACGGGACGACGAACTGCGACACGATGTTCGGGTGGCCGTTGGCGTGCGACACCATGGCCGGCGCGAACGCGCAGAAGCCGGCGCCGAGCCACGCCGGCCCGCGGCTGCCGATCAGGACCCGGGAGAGCAGGAAATACCAGGCGGTGGCGGTGGCGATCATGCCGATGGTGAGGAAGACCAGGAATGCCACTCTCGGCCCCAGGAGCAGGGTGACAGGCGTCAGTGGCAGCGAAATGGATAATACGGACGTATTGGCCATCAGATTCACGCCGTCCGGGACGTTCATCTGATTGGAATGGAACGGATACGCAAACTGCGTGACGACTCGCGCACCGTGCGCCATCATCCATTCGAATTGCGACTGATCAGACTGGTTGTCCCGTACGCCGCTGCCCGGCTCCAACCAGAGCCGAGCGGTCACCCACAGGCCGAGAACCACGAAGCTCAGCACGGCGACCAGATCGGCCACCTTCCCCCTGCGGGAAGGCCGAGCGCGACCCGACTCCCCCTGCGCCGACGGTGCGACGGCCGGACCGTCGCTGTCGCTGGGCGCGTCCGGCTCAGGAGTAGTCATGACAATTCACAGGGTAGTCAGGGCATCGCGCTGCCGTGACATGTTTCGGGGTACTGCCGTACTATGTGCCGGGTTCGCCGACCGCCGATCACGAACCCACCCCCGACCATAATTCGGCCACCCCCGATGCCCCGATTCTTCTGCCGTCCCAGCGGATGATTCACTCTGTCGGTCCAGGCACGGGTCGAGTTCATATCGTGAGGAATCGACGCATGGCAGAAATCACTGGGGATCAGCGCGTTCAGTCCGAGGTGTTGGAAGGTCTGGCGACCGCTGTCAACCACCGTCGCTGGTTCATCGAGCTGGCCGTGCCGTACCTCGGCGACGACCCGATCGAGATCGGCAGCGGCCTCGGTGACTACGCGCTGGAGTGGTCCGAGCTGCTGCCCAGGTTCACCGCGACCGAGGCCGACCCGGACCGGCTGGTGCAGCTCAAGGAGCGCCTCGCCGACCGGCCAAACATCGACGTCCGGCAGATGCTGCTGCCGCACAACGACCGGGGCGACTACAGCGCTGCGGTCTCGTACAACGTCCTGGAGCACATCGAGGACCACGTGGGCGCCTTGAGCAGCATGCGCGACCTGGTTCGACCCGGCGGCGCCGTGATCATCATCGTGCCGGCGTTCCAGTTCGCGATGGGCCCGGCCGACATCGCCACCGGGCACGTCCGCCGCTACACGAAGAAGACGCTCGGCGCGGCGATGACCGAGGCTGGCCTGACCATCGAGAAGATGCACTACGCCAACGCGCTGGGGCTGATCGGCTACTTCATGGCCACGAAGGTCTTCCGGCTGATGCCGAAGGAGGGCCCGATGGTCAAGGTGTACGACACCCTCGTGCTGCCCGCCACCAAGGCCGCCGAGCAGCTCGTCCGCCCCCCGTTCGGCCAGTCGGTCTTCGCGGTGGCCCGAGTCCCGTCCTGACCTTGCCCACGCCCCGCATGCCGCCCCCGCGATCTTGCACTTTCTGTCGTCCAGACGCCCCTTAGGTCGAGAATGTCGGAACAGAAAGTGCAAGATCGCGGGGTACGGGTCACTCCTTGATCTGGTAGGTCGGGCGGATCACCGCTCGGGCCAGGGTGTGGAACGTCAGGTTGAAGCCGACGTAGGCGGGGCTCGCATCCGGGGTCAGCTCCAGGCGGTCGACGTCTACCGCGTGCACCGCGAAGACGTACCGGTGCGGGCGGTCACCGGCGGGCGGAGCCGCACCGCCGTAGCCCTGCTCGCCGTAGTCGTTGCGGACCGAGAATGCCCCGCCGAGGTCGGTGCCCGCCGCGCCGCCCGCGCCGCTGGGCAGTTGGGTGACGCCGACCGGCACGTTGACGAGCACCCAGTGCCAGAAGCCGCTGCCGGTCGGCGCGTCCGGGTCGTAGCAGGTCACCGCGAAGCTCTTGGTCTCGGCGGGGAAATCCGACCAGCTGAGCTGCGGCGAGACGTTGTCACCACCGGTGCTGCCGTGCGCGTGCCGGGAGTCCATCGGCTCGCCGTTCTGCACGTCGTCACTCGTCAGCGTGAACGCGGGCAGCGTCGGCAGCAGCTCGTACGGGTCCGGGGCGATCGGTCGTTCCAGGGTCATCAGAACGCGTCCTTCCGGTGTGCGGAGATATCAGCCCCTTCTTACCCCGTTCCGGGGCCGCCGACGACCGGTTAGGCACTGTCCGGAGTCGCCGCGCGGATATGCTCACCGCCGCAACGTCCACGGGGGAAATTCGTGAGCATATGGCGTGACTTCCTGGTCGCCGTCATCAGCGCGCTCCGCAGGCTCGACGAGCAGTCGCTCGCCCGGGAACGCCGACGCGCGGTCGAGCGACTGGCCGAAGAGACGATCCGCCGGGAGCAGCGGCCCACTGACCCGCCGGAGTGACCAGGCCGCTCAACGCGCCCACCGAACAAAACGCTCGAACAGTTCAGCCGCCGGGATGGCGGGCATTTCAGTCACCGCCACCACGTGCAAACTGCCCAGGTACATCGACAGACCGACCCGATCACCGCCGTACGCCTCGGACAGCCGTACTCGGGCTGGGGCGCAGGGCCACGGGGTGTCCTGCTCGCAGGTACGGCAGGTCCACTCGGGTCGACGCGGGATGTGTTGGTCGGCGAGGCGGCTCGCCAAGACGGCGGCGGCCCGTTGCCCCTGTACCGATCGGGCATCCGTGGCCGCTCTGACCGTGGTGGGGACCTCGCCCATCATCGGCCCGCACCGCCGTCGCGATTGCCGGCGGAGTGACGCCGTGCTTGAGCCAACAAGCGTTCCCGGGCAGCTTCCTGCTCCGCGCGTTGGATCGCCGGGCCGGTAGCACCGAGGGGTACAGAAGCCGCTAGTCGCCTAGCTTGCCGACGGAGCAGGTTGAACGGCCACATCATTGCGGTGCCCTCCCGTCTCAGGGGCGGCGGACATCGCCCTCAAATCGGGGGTGACGCCGCAAACCCACTGCAATCGCGAGAACACGGTATGCAGCGACGGAGGGCGCAAAGGGTACGCGGCGTACCCGGCGACAGGAGGTACCCCTACAGCTCCGGTACGGCGATCCTGCTCTCCAACTGGATCGCCTCGGCGCGGATGGCCGCCGGCGCCTCCCTAGCCAATCGGCCTGCCAACTCCTGAGCCGCCGGTGAGTAACGGACCGTCTCAGGGGAGGTGGCCTCCGCAAGGCCCAACAGGTGAAGCGTCGCCTCCTGTGCCCCTTCCAGGTCGGCAGAGCGCGCCAACTCCACGTAGTGCCGGCCTCGCCGTTCAGTCGACGGGATCGATGCCGGGTCGAGCGAGTGCGCCCGCCGTTGCGCCTCGTCAGGATCGCCCAGGTCGACCGCGCACATCACCGCGTACACGTCGACCAATGGCCGCGACACCCGGGTGCGAAGGCCGACGAAGCCGGCCGGCAGGGCCTGCTCGACCACCCGACGAGCGGCATCCCAGTCGGACCAGGCACCCTGGTCACCGGTACGAGCCCGCGTCAACGCGGTACAGAGATGCAGGTCGGCAAGCATCTCGGCCCACTCGCTCCCACCATCGGCGACTCGCGGCTCGATCAGATCGCGCGCCTCCCGCAAACGCTCCAACGCCTCGTCACCCCGGCCGACAGCGCGCAACAGGTGCGCCGCGTACCAGGTGGACTGGGCAATGGCGAGGGGGTCGTCAGCATCGAGGGCCGCCGCCATACCGCGGTCGACAGTCAGCCAACACAGCTCGCGGTCACCGTGCCAAGCAAGGTAGGCCTGCGCGAGGTGATGTGCCTGGGCCAGCAGGGCCAGGCTGACCCGCCTGTCGTCGCCGGTGTGCAGCCGGGCAGCTCGCTGAGTGGCGTCGAGTAGCCCGGGAAGGATGACGCTCACCTCGGTGCGCTGATGCCGAGAGGTGTGCCAGGTCTGCCACGCGGAGTCCACAGCGCCGCGCAGATAGTCGGGGGACTCCGGCTCGCCAGAGACGGAGATGTGCCAGGCGGTCAACGCCCGACGGACATCACCGATCGCGGGGTGACTGGGTCTTCCATCCAGGGACAAGGTCACCTGCGGCCCGAACAGATCTCCAAGGTCACGTACGCCGAGGTGCGGAGCGACCTGCTGAGCGGCTCGCAAGGTCAGGCTCCGACGCCCGTTCTCCACGAACTTGATCGTGGTCGGCGACAGTCCGGCAAGGCCGGCGAGCTGTTCGCGGGAGAGGCCGGCGGCTCGACGAAGCCGCTCGACGCGCTGGCCGGGGGTGAGTTGCTGATCCGCCATGAGGCACCTCGCCGTATCGGGTACATCGTGTACCCCGACCGTACGCCGCGATGAGGCACCCGTCGATGCCTACTCGCTGCGCTCCTCGACGCAGATGATCCACTCGGGCCCAGTGATATCGGGGGCATTCCTGAGCTTGGGACGCCCCTTCCGGGAAGCCGAGTGGGTAAGCGCGGCGTCCTGGTGAGCGGAGGGTGCGGGATTCGAACCCACGAAGACATCGCTGCGTTACCGGTTTCAAGACCTAGTTCTACCCCCTTCCGACCAGGGCCAATACCGTTGAACTACTGGTGATCGCCGGCCATTTACCGCCGTCGGGTTGTCGCAAGCCGGGGCGTCGTGAGCTTCCTGCTTGATGAGCGGCCAGGCGTCCAAGTGCCAGCGCACCCCCGGCGCGTTGCCGCAAGCCTTACGTTCGGGGCGACTGGCCGTCGGATGAACGACAAAACGCTGCGTCGCGGCGAGCTTGGGTCACATTCGGCGCATCATGAGTCGATGGCTAAACGAGACAGCGGAGCAGGTAAGTCGTGGCGTGCCATGCCGGTCTGGTTGATCCCTCTTGCCACGCTAGCTGTCGGGGCGGTCACCTACTTCGCGGTCAGCCTGCTACTGGAAGAGGTACGGCCACCTTCAGATGCCGACCCACTTGAGGCAGCCAAGCTGCGTGTTGAGACGATCCGAACAGGACTCACCGTAGGTGCCGGAGCCGCCGGGGCGGTACTGCTGCTCCTTACCGCTCGGCGGCAATGGCTCGCAGAGCAAACCCAGCTCGCAACCGAGCATGACGCGACTGAACGCCGCATCACGGAGCTGTATGTCAAGGCGGCCGAACAACTCGGGTCAGACAAGGCGGCGGTACGGCTAGCGAGCCTATATGCGCTGGAACGTCTAGCCCAGGACAATTCAGGACACCGGCAAACCGTGATCGATTTGATGTGCGCCTACCTGAGAATGCCTTTCACTTCCCCGCAACTTGTAAGAGTGTCCCCCGAACCTACTGATGATGAATCCGCCAAGCATGCTGCAGCTCGAGAGGAACTAGAAGTTCGTTCTACCGTTCAGCGGATTTTGCACCGACACCTCTTCAAGGAGTTTGCGAGCCGCAGGCACCAGTCGGCCTTCTGGGGCGGCATGGACGTTGCTATTAGCCTAGTGGGAGCAAGACTAGTCGATTTCACTTTTACGCGAGCGTGCATCGGATACGCGGACTTCTCCGGAGCAACCTTCGAGGGCTCCAGCAGCTTCGAGGACTGCAACTTTACATTCGGCGCTATCTTCGATGGTGCAACGTTCGGGCCCGTCACCTTCGCTTCCGCTACCTTCGGCAACCGTGCCGGATTCTCTCAGGCAGTGTTCGAGGGGATTGCCGATTTTGCGAAGACGGCGGCCACTTCGATTAGCTTTGATCGAGCCAAGTTCGGTGGAACAGCCACATTCGATGAGTCTACTTTCGGCACACTCAGCGATGTATGCGATTTCTCCGGCACTACCTTCTCCCACTACGCGTCATTTCGTAACGTTTTTTACCACTTGCCGACCTTCGTTGAAACCCAGTTCGAAGCCGACGTCACATTCAACAGTTCGAACTTCGTGCGTAACGCAAACTTTGAAGGTTGCCACTTCAGTGGTCATGCAACATTTCTGAATACGCGCTTAGGTGGCGGGAATCTCTTCATCACCTCCACCTTTCATAAGGATGCCGATCTCGCAGGCGCTATTCTCGCACCTGGCACCTCCGGTGATGAGCACTTGCCTCCCGGCTGGAAACGCGGACCAAAGCACGAAGACACTCGAGACCTCTACACCGTAATAGCAATTCCGCAACCTCGTCGGGCCGAAGATGAAACGGCGGCAGAACAAATTTGCTCTACCTCAGCTGCTGACGAGCCGCGATAACCAACGGTGCCGCGAGAGCGGGTGGCAGCTCGCATAATTGGTGAGGTCTCACTTGAGCCTCTCTGCCGACTCCACCACTGACCGCCATCGGCCCGGCGCTAGCCACTCCTGGCCAGCACGAGAGCGCCGGAGCGGCCGACGAACTTTGCCGCCCATTTGCCGCGACGAGTGAGACGCGGCGACCCCGAACGGGACGAAGTGAGACTGCCTCGCCATTCACGGAAGCCCCCCCGGCCAGCATTCGCGCTGGCCAGTGGGCGTTTACTGTCAGGTGGGCGGAGGGTGTGGGATTCGAACCCACGAAGACATCGCTGCCTTACCGGTTTTCAAGACCAGCGCCATCGGCCACTAGGCGAACCCTCCTGGGCCGCCACCCGCGGGCGTACGGCCACGCACAGTCTGCCACGGCTCCCGCCAGTCGGCCCGGCGTCCCTCCCCCATCGCGGTGACCAGGCCGTCCCGTCCGTCCACTGTGGGCTTGCGGTTGCGCCTGCGGCACCCGGCGAGATCGGGAAGACTGGGCCCATGCGAGCCATCACCATTCCCGAACCCGGTGGACCCGACGCGCTGGTCTGGGCCGAGGTGCCCGACCCCGAGCCGGGCCCCGACGAGGTGATCGTGGATGTGCGGGCCAGCGGGGTCAACCGCGCTGACCTGCTGCAACGGCAGGGGCACTACCCGCCGCCGCCGGGCGCGTCCCCGTACCCCGGGTTGGAATGCTCTGGGGTGATCACGGAGGTCGGGTCGGAGGTCGCCGGGTGGGCGGTCGGGCAGCAGGTGTGCGCGCTGCTGGCCGGCGGGGGGTACGCCGAGCGGGTCGCGGTCCCGGCCGGGCAGTTGCTGCCGGTGCCGGCCTGCGACCCGGTGGACGCCGGGGCGCTGCCGGAGGTGGCCTGTACGGTCTGGTCGAACCTGATCCAGGTCGGTCGGCTCGGCGCGGGTGACACGTTGCTGGTGCACGGCGGGGGCAGCGGAATCGGCACCTTCGCGGTCCAGCTCGGGGCGGCCCTCGGCGCGACAGTGCTGACCACCGCGCGGGAGGCCAAGCACTCCCGGCTGCGTGAGCTGGGCGCTGCCCACACGATCGACTATCGGGAGCAGGACTTCGTCGAGGAGGTCCGGCAGGCCACCGACGGTCGGGGCGCGGACGTCATCCTGGACATCATGGGCGCGTCCTACCTGGGCCGGAACGTCTCCGCGCTGGCCACCGGCGGCCGGCTCGTGGTGATCGGGATGCAGGGCGGGCGGAAGGCCGAGTTGGATCTCGGCGCGCTGCTCTCGAAGCGGGCGAGTGTCGCCGCGACGTCGCTGCGCTCCCGGCTGCTCGCCGAGAAGGCGGAGATCGTCCAGGGCGTACGGGACGAGGTGTGGCCGTTGATCGAGGCCGGCACGGTCCGACCGATCGTGGACCGGCGGGTGCCGATGAGCGAGGCGGCGACGGCGCACCGGCTCGTCGAGTCGAACGACCACTTCGGCAAGGTGCTGCTCACACGCGGATGAGGCCGTCAGACGAGCGTGTCGTCAGTTGGGCGGGGCAGCATCAGGCGGGCGCCCGGCCCTTCGCCGGCCAGCGCGTCACCCGGGTTGTTGAGCGTGCAGCGTTGCAGGGACAGGCAACCACAGCCGATGCAGCCGTCCAGGTCGTCGCGGAGGTTGGTGAGCAGTCGGATCTTCTCGTCCAACCGGCCCCGCCAGCTCGCGGAGAGCCGCGCCCAGTCCTGCGGGCTGGGCGTGCGGGCCTCGGGGAGCGACTCCAACGCCGCCCGGATCTCGTCGAGCGAGACGCCGACCTGCTGGGAGATCCGGATGAAGGCGACCCGGCGCAGCTCGGCGCGGGCGTACCGGCGCTGGTTGCCGCCGGTACGGTCGGCGCGGATCAGCCCGAGTCGCTCGTAGTAGCGAAGCGCCGACGGCGCCACGCCGGAGCGGGCGGACAGGTCGCCGATCGTCAGTAGATCCTGCATCACCAGGTCCTTGAGTTGAAGTGCACTTCAAGTCACACAGTAGTGGCATGACCACAGCACTGAAAACCGACACCGGGTCCCGGCTCCCCGGGCTGATCCGACGACTGACCGGCGACGAGAAGCACGCGCCCAGCGCGCACTCCACCATCGACGTGCTCCAGGTGCTCTACGACCGGGTGCTGCGGGTCACCCCCGACACCGCCGACGACCCGGCACGGGACCGGTTCCTGCTGTCCAAGGGGCACGGGCCGGCCGCCTACTACGCGGTGCTCGCCGCGCACGGTTTCATCCCGGACGCCTGGCTCGACGACCTGGCCGGGCCGCACAGCCGGCTCGGCCACCACCCGGACCGGTCGCTGGTGCCCGGGGTCGAGATCGGCTCCGGCTCACTCGGCCACGGCCTCGGGCTGGCCGTCGGCACCGCCCTCGGCCTGCGGGCCCAGGGGCTGCTCACCCCCCGGGTGTACGTGCTGCTCGGCGACGCCGAACTGGACGAGGGATCCAACCACGAGGCGATCGCGTACGCCGGGGCAATCGGACTGGAGAGCCTCACCGCGATCGTGGTCGACAACTCGTCGGCCACCCACGGCTGGTCCGGTGGCATCGCCAGCCGATTCACTGTCAACGGCTGGACCGCCGACACCGTCGACGGCCGGGACCACACCGCCCTGTACGGGGCGCTGACCGGGCACCGCCCACGGCAGCCACACCTGGTGGTCGCCCGCGTCGAGAGCAGGGGATGACAGCCATGCGTACCGCGTTCATCGACACCACCGCCGCGCTTCTCGACGGGGATCCGCGTACCGCGCTCGTCGTGGCCGACATCTCGGCCAGCCAGTTCGCCCCGGCCGGTCGACGGCACCCGGACCGGGTGCTCAACGTCGGCATCCGCGAGCAACTGATGATCGGTGTGGCCGGCGGGCTCGCCCTGACCGGGCTCCGCCCGATCGTGCACTCGTACGCGACGTTCCTGGTGGACCGGGCGTACGAGCAGATCAAGCTGGATCTGGACCACCAGGGCGTGGGCGCGGTCCTGGTCAGCATCGGCGCGTCCTACGACGGGTCGGCGGAGGGCCGGACGCACCAGTCGCCCGGGGACGTGGCGCTCTTCGACTCTCTCGGCGACGGCTGGACGGTACGGGTGCCCGGCCACCCGGACGAGGTGGCGCCGCTGCTCCGGCACGCCGCGACCGGCGACGACCCGGTCTACCTGCGGCTCAGTGAGCAGCGCAACGCCGAGGCGTACCCGGACGCGGACCGGCTGCGGGTGCTGCGGCAGGGCGGGGCGGACGCGCCGCTCGTGGTGGCCGTCGGGCCGACGCTCGACGCCACGTTGGCGGCGACCGAGGCGATGGACGTGACCGTCGCGTACACCCACACGCCCCGGCCGTTCGACAGCCAGGGGCTACGGGTGCTCGCCGGGACAGAGGTGGTGCTCGTCGAGCCGTACCTGGCGGGCACGTCGAGCGCGGTCATCAGCCGGGCGATGGCGGACGTGCCACATCGGCTGCTCGCGCTCGGGGTGGGTCAGACCGACCTGCGCCGGTACGGCAGCCCGGCCGACCACACCCGGTGGCACGGCCTGGACGCCGCCGGTCTGCGGCGGTCGATCAGCGCGTTCCTGGGCTCAACGCGCGGCTGATATGGCGGGACGGCGGCGTGCGCGCTCGCGACCGAGGATCCAGATCGCCTCGACGCCGTCCTTCCAGGTGATCTTCTTGCCCTCTTCGCGGCCACGCGCCCGGTAGCTGATCGGCACCTCGTACGGCCGGATGCGGCGGCGCAGCAGCTTGCCGGTCACCTCGGCCTCCATGCCGAAGCCGCGCGAGCGCACCGCCAGCGACCGGTAGAGCGCCACCGGCATCAACTTGAAGCAGGTCTCCAGGTCGCCGATGTACGAGTTAAACAGCACGTTGGCCGCCATCGTGACGCCCTTGTTGCCCATCACGTACCAGAAGCTGTAGGCGCTGTGGCTACCGAAGGTGCGGTTGCCGTAGACGACTTCGGCCCGCCCGTCGAGCACCGGGTCGAGCAGCTTGGGGATGTCCTGCGGGTCGTACTCCAGGTCGGCGTCGAGGATGACCATGTAGTCGCCCGACGCGCAGTCGACGGCCGTCTTGATGGCGGCACCCTTGCCGGCGTTGCGCTGGTGGGTGATGACCCGCAGGCGCGCGTCGTCGGCGCGACCGAGGACCTCACCGGTGCCGTCCCGGCTCCCGTCGTCGACGACGAGCAGCTCGATCTCGCACGGATAGTCCACTGCCAATGCCTGCTTGAGGGCGTCCGCGATGCGTTCTTCCTCGTTGAAGACCGGCATGAGGATCGAAAGCTTCACGGGAATTCTCCACGGTGGCGACGACACGTCGGGCATAGCCTAGCCTGGCCGGTCAGCACGACGTATGCCAGCACCGACGGGCAGTCGACGTGGCGGCCTCAGGTCGATGGTGTTTACTTCCGGCCATGTCGGCTGCCGGCTCCCTGTTCGCGGTGATACCCGCCGCCGCGGTGCTCCTGCTCACCGTGGCGACGAGGCCGCGCAGGGCCGCCGAGGGGGCGCCGTCGCGGCTCGCCGTGGTACGTGCCGCGCTGGTCAGCGGGGCGTACGCGGTGCTCGTCGTCGAGGTGCTCGGCGCGGCGCACGCGCTGACCCGACCGGCGTTCGTCACCGCCTGGCTGCTCTTCCTGCTCGCCTGCGCGACGGCGGCGTGGCTGCGCCGGCGTCGGGACGCCGTTCCCGCGCGACGGCCCGCCGCGGCACCCCGGCCGGTACCGGTCGGCGCGGCGGTCTCCACCGGCGCCGGCGGGGAGCTGCCCGCGCCGAGCGCCGACGGCGGCCGGGCCGAGCCCGACCGCCGTCCGGTCCCTGCCGGTCCGGTACGCGGTGGCCTGCTCGCCCGGGCCGTCGACACCTGGCGGACGGCGGGTCGGGGCGAGCGCCTGCTCGCCGGCACTGTCGGCGGCCTGGTCCTGGTGGAGCTGCTTGTCGCGCTGCTGGCCGAGCCGAACAACTTCGACTCGCAGACCTACCACCTGCCGAAGGTGGAGCACTGGGTCGCCCAGGGCGACCTGGACTTCTGGCCGACCGCCATCCACCGGCAGGTGACCATCCCGCCCGGAGCCGAGTACCTGCTGCTGCACCTGCGCCTGCTGACCGGCGGGGACCACCTGCACAACCTGGTGCAGTGGGCCGCCGGGGTGCTCTGTCTGCTGGTGGCCGCACGGATCACGGCACAGCTCGGCGGCGGCCGGCGGGCTCAGTTGATCACCGTGTTCGTGCTGGCGACCACGCCGATGGTGGTGCTCCAGGCGACGAGCACGCAGACCGACCTGGTCTGTGCGGCATGGGTGGTCTGCGCGGCGACACTGGTGCTGGACGGGCTGCGTCGGCGGACCGACTGGGGCACCCTGCTCGGATTGGGCGCGGCCACCGGGCTGACCGCGGTGACGAAGACGAACGGCCTGATCGCCGTGGGTCCGTTGCTGGTGCTCTGGGGGTTGGCGCAGCTCCGGCTGGCCCTGGCCGCCCGGGCGCCCGCCGCCGGGGGGTCGGCGGCCCGCCCGGTCGCCGGCGTGGCGCGCGTCCTCTCCGGTTCGGTGCTGATCATGCTGGTGGCGGCCGTGGTGGTCGGTCCGTTCCTGGCTCGGGTGACGGCCGAGTTCGGGCATCCGCTGGGCCCGCCCCGGTTGCGGGAGTCGATTCCGATGGAACGGCACGATCCGCCGTCGATCCTGATCAACGCGCTGCGGATCGGGCACACCGCCTTCGACACGCCGCTGGCGCCGCTGCGTCAGCTCGGCGGGGAGGCGATCATCGGCGGTGCGGAGGCGATCGGCGTCGATCCCCAGGACCGGGCGACCACCTTCGGCCGGGAGAACTTCCCGGAACCCGCCTGGTACCCGGACGAGGACCGGGTGGCGTTCCCGATCGCCGGGGCGTTGGCGTTGATCGGCGCGGTGGTCGCGCTGGCCCGGCCGCGCCGGATCGACGGCGGGCAGGTCGGGCCGCTGCGCGCGTACGCGGTGGTGGTGCTGGCCACCGTTCTGCTGCACACCTCGATGCTCAAGTGGCAGCCGTGGGGCAACCGACTGCTGCTGTACGCGCTCGTGCTCGCCGTGCCGCTGGCCGGACTGTGGGTGGACGCGCTCCTGCGCCGCCGGGCCGGCCGCACAACGGGCACGGTCGGCGGTCGGCGGCGTTCGGTGGCCACCCTGTCGGTGGTCGTCGTGTTGGCCACGTCCGCGCTGGCCGGGGCGCTGGCACTGTCGTACGGCTTCCCGCGCCGGCTCGTCGGTGCCGGCTCGGTCTTCACCACCTCGGACTGGGACACCCGGTTCCTGCGCCGCCCGCAGTGGGCGGACGAGTTCCGCTGGGCCGCGGCGGCGGTCCGGGACAGCGATGCCCGGCGGATCGGGCTGGTGGAGCAGAACGACAACTGGGAGTACCCGTGGTGGTTGGCGCTGCGCCAGCCGGACGGCCGCTCGCCGGAGTTGGTGTCGTTGCAGTCGGTCCTGCCGAAACGGCCGCCGGCCGACCCCACCTCGGTGGACGCGATCGTCTGCACCGGCAGTCGGCCGGCCTGCGCCAAGCTGGTTCCGGCGGGTTGGCGGTTGGAGTTTCGCGGCTACGTCGGTTACGCGCTGCCACCCGGCCGCTGACCCGCGCCCGGATCGTCCGATCCGGGCGGTTCTGCAGCTCGCGCGCAAGGATCCGAGGCGCATTCACATCCATTGATCCGCACGTTACCGTCTGGTAACTCGGTCGACGTCCCGCGACTGAGCCGAAAGGAGTGCGTCGATGCCTGCAATCCCCGCCAGGCCCGAACGCGCGACCCGACGACGGGTCAGCACCGTCGTCGTCGCCGTCGCTGCTCTCGTCCTACCGATGCTCGCCGGACCGGCCACCCCCGCCACCGCCGCCGACCGGCCGGCCGTCCAGCCGCTCCCCGCCAACCTCGAAGCCGTCCGGGCCGCCGAAGCCACCGCCCTCTACGGCAGCCCCACGATCCGTCCGATCGAGCAACGCCGCACCGCCCTGATCACCATGGGCGACAGCGAGATCTCCGGCGAGGGAGTCGGCAACTACGTCCCCGGCACCCACCAGGACGGCAACTGGTGCGACCGCTCGTACGACCAGGCGGTCTTCCGGACCGGCATTCCGTCGGACGCGCAGTACAACCTGGCCTGTTCCGGCGCCACCCCGTGGAACCTCGTCGCCGGCGGACCGACCCAGCACAACGAGCTGAACCAGGGTGACTACCTGGGCATCAAGGCGCGCAACACACACGTGAAGCTGATCTGGGTGGTGGTCGGCGCGAACGGCGACGGCACCATCCAGTTCGGCCCGGTCGCCACCGACTGCGCCGTCCGTCGGGTCCTCTTCCAGGGGCCCTGCTACCCCACCTACACCGACCAGTGGACGATCCGCACCGACGGCAGCCGGCAGGCCGTGACCGAGGCGCTCACCGACATCCGGCAGACCATGACCGACGCCGGCTACCTGCGCTCGGACTACGAGCTGGTGCTCATGTCGTACCCGAGCCCGGGCAGCCCAGACGTGGAGGACAACCCGAACTTCCCCGGCTGGTACTCCGGTGGCTGCCTGCTCTACCTGGCCGACGCGGCGTTCGCCCGGAACAAGGCCGTGCCGATGTTCGAGTCGGCGCTGCGGTCGGCCGCCGCGACCACCGGCACCCGATACCTGGACGCCAGCCGACTCTTCCACGGCCACGAGGTGTGCACCGACAACACCTCGGTCCGTGGCCTCTTCATCGAGGTGGGGATCTGGAACGAGAACGCCGCCCGGCAGTCGTTCCACCCCAACGCCCGGGGCCACGGCATGTTCGCCCAGTGCATCACCCAGTTCTGGAACTCCGGGCAGGAGCGGGCCAGCTGCGTCGACCCGGCCAGCACCGGCAGCGCCGTGCTCCACCCCGGGCTGCTGGACTTCAGGCAACTGCGCAACCTGGCCACCGGCACCTGCGTCGACGGCAGGGGATACGACTCCCGCAACGGCACGGTGCAGCAGCCACACGCCTGCCACGGTGGGCGTAACCAGGGCTTCTGGTACGACTCGACTCGACAGTCACTGCACTCGGAGCTGTCCCACGACCGCTGCCTGGACGTCGCCAACAGCTCGATGACCTCGGGCACGGCGGTCAACATCTACGACTGCAACGGCACCGCCGCGCAGCAGTTCGTCTTCGCCGGCAACCAGCTCAGGCCGGCGGCGGCGAGCAACCTCTGCGTGGCGTTCGACAACCCGTTGCTGGGCAGCTCCCGCCTGCGGTTGGCGAGTTGTTCCAGCAGCACCCGCCAGCAGTGGTCGTTCGAGGCCCGTACCGCCACCAACCCGGTCGGCTACGGTCACGACGACTTCATCGGCTCCCGGGTCTACTGACGGATGGAGGGGTCCCCGAGTCGATCGGGGACCCCTCGTTCACTTGGCGCGGGGGACGAGGATCAGCCGGGCCACGCTCTTGTCGCCGTCCTTCGCGCCGGCGACACCGACAGTCGTGCCGACCTTCACCTCGCTCGGCTGCACCGTGGCGCGGCGCTCGACGACTCGCAGGTCGTCGCCGAAGGTCCAGGTCAGGGTGAAGCCGTCGGTGGACTTGACGGTCATCGAGTCACCGTCGATCGCGGTCACCTCGCCGCGCTGCACGGCGACGGTCCGCGTACCGCCGTCCTTGTTCTTCACCACGGCCTCGCCGTGCAGGGTGTTCTTGCGCAACTGCACGCGGGCCTGGTGGCGCTTGCGCAGCTCCTCGCCCCGCTTCTCCCGGGCCTTGTCCTTTGCGGTGGGCGAGGCACCGGGCGTCGGGGTGGCCGGCGCGGCGATGGTCCGCACGTCCAGGTCGTCCGCGTCGAAGCCCATGGCGGTGAGCGCCTGACCCTCCACGCCCAGCGCGGCGGCGACCTCGACGGCGGCCTCCTGGGCGGGCTGGCTGGCCACCTCGGCCGCACCGCAGCCAGTGACGCCGAGCGTGACCGCCGCGAGCAGTGCCGTGGCGCCGGTGGCGAATCCCCAACGTGGCATGACGTTCCCTTCGTCCGTGGAGTCCCCAGCATTCCGGCCGAGGACGAGCGGAGCGTCAGGCCGATGTTCGAGTCAGGTAAGGATCAGCGGGCAGCCGGACCGTGAAGGCCGCGCCGCCCTCCGGCGCGTGCCCCGCGGCGATCTCCCCGCCCAGCCGACGGACCAGGCCGGCGGCCAGCGCCAACCCCAGCCCACTGCCCACCTTGCGCACCCCCCGGTAGCGCTCGTGCAGCGCACCGCGTTCGAACGCCACCGCCAGGTCGTCGTCGGTGAAGCCGGGCCCGCCGTCGCGGACCTCCAGCTCACCGCCGGAGGCCGGGTCCGCGCCGGCCGGCCGGACCGCGAGCACCACGGGCGACCCCGGGGGTACGACCCGCAGCGCGTTCTCCAGCAACCCGTCCAGCACCTGCCGGATCCGCCCCGGATCGGTGTACGCGGGCACCGGCCGACCGGGCGTCTCCAACCGGAACGGGACGCCCACCGCCGCGCACCGGGCGGCCCAGGTCGGCTCCGCGCCCACGGCCAACCCGGTCAGGTCCACCGGCACCGGTTCGAGCGGGAAGTCGGCGGCCTCCAACCGGGCCAGCGCCAGCAGGTCGCCGATCAGCCGGTCCAGGTGTTGGGCCTCGGTCAGCATCGTCCGACCGGTGTCGACGGTGTCGTCCGCGCCGAGGACCCCGTCGGCGAGCGCCTCGGCGTACCCCCGGATCGCGGTCAGCGGGGTGCGCAGCTCGTGGGAGACGGACAGCAGGAACTCCCGCTGCCGCCCCTCACTCGTGGCGAGCGCGCCGGCCAGACCGTTCAACGCCTCGGCCAGGTCGGCGACCTCGTCAGGTGACTCGACGGGTATCCGGACCGCGCGGTCGCCGGCGCGGAGCCGGGCGGCGGCGGTGGCCGCGACGCGGATCGGCCGGGCCAGCCGGCGGGCCAGCAGCAGCCCGGCCACCACACCGGCGGCCAACCCGGCCAGCAGCGGCATCCAGAGGCTGAGCAGCACCTTTGCCCACAGCCCGTTGGACGCGCCACGGGAGAGCACCACCCCGTTGCCGTTGGGCAGCGCCCGGCCTTCGACAAGGGCACGCTCGCCGTTGACGACGCGCCGCACCGACACGTTGCGGCCCTGACCGATCCGCTGCACCACCCGAGGTGGCAGACCCGGCCGGTCGGCCGCCCCGCGCCGGATCAGGTACGCGTCGATGCCCTGGTCGCGCAGTTGCTGGACGAGCCGCTCCTCGTCGGCGGCACGCCCCCGGTCCAGGCGGGTCCGCAGCACCTCGGCGGCGAGCCGGGCCTGCGCGGCGAGTGCGTCCTGATCGCGTCGCTCCGCGCCGCGAATCGCCAACGGCACCGCGACGATCGCGGTGACCAGCACCGACACCAGCGCGACCGCGCAGGTGACGAGCACCGCGCGGGCGGTCAGGGTGCGGCCGAACCGGCCTCGTCGGGGTGCGGCGGGCGGGCCGGCGCCGACCACCGGCAGGGTCATGGTCGGCGACTCGACGGGCGTGGGCTGGTCAGGCATCGACCGCGTACCCGACGCCACGGTGGGTCCGGATGACGCTGGACGGGCCGAGTTTCGCCCGTACCTGGGCGACGTGCACGTCGACCGTGCGGGTGCCGGCGTGCGCCGCGTAACCCCAGACCCCGGCCAGCAACTCCTCCCGGGTGAAGACCCGGCCAGGCCGGGCCATCAGGTGGGCCAGCAGGTCGAACTCGGTGGAGGTGAGCTGCACCGCAGCGCCCGCGACGGTGACCGTGCGGCGGCCCGGGTCGAGCGTCACCGGGCCGACGACGCGCGGTCGGTCCGCGCCCGCCGGGCCGCCGGCGGCCCGGCGCAGCACCGCGCGTACCCGGGCGACCAACTCCCGAGGGCTGAACGGCTTGGTGACGTAGTCGTCGGCACCCAACTCCAGGCCGACGATCCGATCCACCTCGTCGTCGCGGGCGGTGAGGAAGATGACAGGGGTCCAGTCGCCGGCCTCGCGTAGCCGGCGGCAGATCTCGGTGCCGGGGAGGCCCGGCAACGCGATGTCCAGGACGCAGGCCACCGGGCGTAACCGGCGAGCCGCGTGCAGGCCGGCCTCGCCGTCGCGTTCCAGGTGGACGCCGAAGCCGTCCCGGGCGAGGTAGAGCCGGACCAGGTCGGCGATGGCCGGTTCGTCCTCGACCACGAGGACGAGCCCGCGGTGCGGCGGTTCGACGGTCACCGGCCCATGATTGCCGACGGCGAACGCTCGGGGCGATCGGTGTGTGTTCGAGTTCGGTAAAGGTGCGGCAAGGGCCGGTCGGGTGTCAGCTCACCAGGACGGAGCGAACAACCCGGGCCGTGCGACGGCCGGCGCGTCGCCGATGCTGGCGACGACCCGCGCGCCGGGCGGCCGCAGGCGGGTCCGGAACGCCTGGTTGAGCAGCGCGTCGAGCTGCCAGACCTGCTTCGGGTGGCTGGTGCGGATCAGGAACCGCTCACGGATCCCGTCGATCGCGGTGGCCGCCATCTCGACCGAGTGCAGTCGGGGGTCGGGGCTCCAGGTGACGTTGCTCAGCTCGCGTAGCTCGGTGTTGAGGTGCAGGCGCAGTCGGTGCAGCAGCCGGGTCTGCTGGGTCACCACGAGCCGACGATGGGTGAGAAGGAGCAGGTAGTCGCCGGTGACCGGGCGGTCGGGGCGGCTGCAGCGGGTGACCAGGATGGTGGCGTCACCGGAGCCGACACAGCGCCGGAAGACCGGCATGTGCCGGCTCACGGTCTGCACGGCCAGGCCAGCCTCGGCGGCGGCCGGAAGGAACGTTCGGGAGAAGACGTCCATGACCTGCCCAACGACCACCCTGGCGAGGTGACGTGGGTCACGATGGCTTTTTGGAAGTTCCATGCCGCAGGTCGCACTGGCTGTCCGATTTCCGACGTGGACGGATCATGGTCAGTGATCGGGCTGAAGCGGACTGGCGGAGAACAGCTCAGCCAACCAACCGGGGACCGCGTCGGCGTACTCGGCGCGGGACGCGTCGACGGTGTCCAGGGCGCGACGCCAGGACAGCGACCGGCTCACCGCGCCCAGGTTGATCGCGAGGTCGACGGCCTCGACCAGGGTCCCGCGGTCGTACCTGTCGGTCCACGCCTCCAGGTAGGCGTCCCGCAACCGAGCCAACCGGGCGTCGTCGGCCGCCAACTCCGTGGCGTACCGGATGGAACGCAGGGTCACCAGCAACGTGCCGAACGGGTGCGCCACCGAGGCGTCGCCCCAGTCGAAGTAGCGGTAGCCGTCCGGGCCCGCGAAGACGTTGCCGTCGTGCAGGTCGTCGTGTTGCACGGTGGCCGGGATGCCGAGGTCGGCGAGTCGCCGGCACCGCTCGGCGTACGACGGCAGCTCCGCCCACAGCCGCTCGTGCAGGTCCGGGCCGAGACCGCCCTCGGCACCGATCAGCAGCGACCCGCGATCGTCGAGCAGCTCGGCGAGCAGCCTGGCCAGCACCTCGGGGCGATGGTCCGGCACACCCAGGGCGACCAACTCGTCGGCGCGCGGCGCGGTGGCCAGTTGGAGCGCCGCGTACCCGGGCAGGGCCCGCTCCCAGTGGGCCAGATCGGGGTCACGCGCCAGCACGTCGCGCAACGACTCGCCGCCGTCGGGCAACAGCGACCAGCCCTGCGCCGCGTCCACCGCGATCGGGGTCAGCACCCGTTCCGGAGTCAGCCCGGCGAGCGTCGCGATCAGCACCGCCTCGTGCACGGTGCCCCGGTTGTTGGCCTTGAACCAGACCGGGCCGTCGTCGGTCGGCACCCGCCAGACCAACGACCACGGGCGCGCCCGAGGCTCCACCGGCCCGGTCACCCGCCGGCCGACACGGCTCAACTGCGCGTCGACCCAGGACCGGGCCCCTGCCTGCCACCGCTCGGTGGACCAGGGCGCGGCGTGCGGGTCAGCGTTCGTCGTCACGCTGGGCACCCTAGGCGGCCCGCCCGCGCCGACGCGAGCGCGTTTGCGGCCTCGGGAGAGTCAGACCAGCTCGACGATCGTCGCGTTGGCCATGCCGCCGCCCTCGCACATGGTCTGCAGGCCGTACCGAATCCCGTTGTCCCGCATGTGCTGGAGCATTGTGGTCATGATCCGGGCGCCGGAACCGCCGAGCGGGTGACCGAGGGCGATCGCCCCACCGCGCGGGTTGAGCCGCTCCGGGTCCGCCTCGGTCTCGGCCAGCCACGCCAGCGGCACCGACGCGAACGCCTCGTTCACCTCGTACACCCCGATCTCCTCGATGCCCAGCCCCGCGCGGCGCAGCGCCTTCGCGGTGGCCGGGATGGGGGCGGTGAGCATGGCGACCGGGTCGTCGGCGGCGACCACTGCGGTGTGGATCCGGGCCAGCGGGCGCAGGCCGTGTCGGCTGGCCCACTCGGAGGTGGTCACCGCGAGGGCCGCGGCGCCGTCGGAGATCTGGGACGCGGAACCGGCGGTCACGACGCCGTCGGCGCGGAACGGGGTGGCCAGCTCACCCAGCTTCTCCAGGGAGGTCTCCCGGCGGATGCCCTCGTCGACGGCGAACTTGCCACCGTCGGCGAGCGGCACCAGGGTCAACTCCGGGTCGAACGCGCCAGCGTCCTGCGCGGCGGCCGCCTTCTCGTGGCTGGCCAGCGCGAACTCGTCCAGTTGGGTACGCGAGAGGCGCCACCGTTGGGCGATCAGCTCGGCCCCGACCCCCTGGTTGAACGGCAGCGGCGCGTCGTCGGCGAAGCCCTCGACACCCCGGTACCGGGCGCGTAGCTGGTCACTGAACGGCATGCCGCCGGCCACGCTGGAACCCATCGGCACCCGGGTCATCGACTCGACGCCGCCGGCGACCACCAGGTCGGCCTGGCCGGAGAGCACCGTCGCGGCGGCGAAGTGCAGGGCCTGCTGGCTGGAGCCGCACTGCCGGTCCAGGGTGGTGCCGGGCACCGTCTCGGGCCAGCCGGCGGCGAGTACGGCGTTGCGGGCGATGTTCCAGGACTGCTCGCCGACCTGGGACACGCAGCCCCAGAAGACGTCGTCGACCTGGACCGGGTCGATCCCGGTGCGCTCGGCGAGGGCGCGCAGCACGTGCGCGGAGAGGTCGACCGGGTGGACGCCGGCGAGGCTGCCCCGCCGCCGTCCGACCGGGGTCCGCACCGCGCCGACGATGACCGCGTCACTCATGTTTACTCCCCGGTAACGTGGGCTGTCCCGATCCTACGTCGTCCGTGGACCGGTCAGTCGACCAGCCGTCGAGATGCCGTACTCCCGGCTTTCGGCCGCCGCTGGCATGCTGGGCGGGTGGACGAGAATCCCCCGGTGCGGCAGTGGCGGGTGCCGGCGACCCTGCCCGCGGTGAAGCTTGTCGGCGCGGCCCTGCTTGTCGCGCTCGGGCTGCTCTTCGCCGACGGCGACCCGGTCCGGTTGGTGGTGGCCGTCCTGGCCGCCGCCATCGTGGTTGGCTGGGCGGTACGCGACCTGGTCGCGCCGGTCCGGTTGGCGGTGGACGCGGCGGGGCTCACCGTCATCCACGGGTTCGCGGGCCGCCGGTTGCTGCCCTGGTCGACGGTCGCGGCGATCGCCGTGGACCGTCGCGCCCGGATGGGGCTGGCCAGCGAGACGTTGGAGATCGACGCGGGCGACTCGCTGCACCTCTTCGGCCGGTACGACCTGGGAACGACCCCGGAGGAGGTGGCCGCCGAACTGGAGGCCGCCCGCCCGAACCCCTGACGGGTCAGCCGAGCAGGACGGCGGTGCGGACGAGGACCAGAGCGAGCAGGACCAGCAGGATGATCGCCCCGCCCACGACCTGCACCAACGTGCGTCGACCACGTGGCGCGTACGCGAGCACCAGCGCCGTCAACGCACCGACCACCAGGCCACCGAAGTGCCCGGGGATCGAGATGCCCCGCACAGTGAGCGTGAACACGACGTTGACCACCAGGATCGGAATGATCTGGGAGATGTCCCGGCCCAGCCTGCGCTCGATGATGATCAGCGCGGCGAAGAGCCCGAAGATCGCCACCGACGCGCCGGCCGTGGCCGCGTCCTGCTCGCTGAACGCGTAGGCCGCGACGTTGCCGCCGAGACCCGCCAACAGATAGAGGGCGCCGAAGCGCAGCGGCCCGAGGTTGGCCTCCAACGACCGGCCGAGCACCCACAGCGACCACATGTTGACGAGCAGATGGAGCACGCCGTAGTGCAGGAACATCGCGGTCAGCAGACGGTAGTAGTCGCCGTCGGCGATGCCGTCCGGGAGATAGCCGGGCAGCGAGAGGCCGTACACCGAACCCCAGGCGGTGAGCGGCGTGCCGTCGCCCATCAGCCCACCGAAGCCAGAGCCGCCCGCCACCGCCCTGAGGCTTCCGGAGGAGGCGACGGAGAGCAGGAAGAACAGCACGTTCAGGGCGATGAGCCCCTTGGTGACGTAGCCGTGCCGGCCGGCCGTACCGCCACCGAAGGCGGTACGCGCCGGCCGGACACTGCGGCGCCCCTGGTCGACGCACTCCGGGCACTGGTGCCCGACGGACGCCTCCCGCATGCAGTCCGGGCAGATCGGCCGGTCACAGCGGGTGCACCTGACGTAGGTCTCCCGGCCGGGGTGCCGGTAGCAGACCGGGGTGGTCGGCGGAGACTCGCTCACCGGGCCGACCCTCCGTCCGCCATCGCACAGTCCACCGGCGTCGGCTGTGCTCCGGAGCGCTCAATCATGCGAGCAAAGGTACCTCGCCGGTCGGTCAGGAAGCAGACCGCTCGATCTCGACCCGCTCGATGACGACGTCCTGGAGCGGACGGTCGCTCGGGCCGGTCGGGGTGCTGGCGATCGAATCGACGACCTTCACCGACTGCTCGTCGGCGACCTGGCCGAAGATCGTGTGCCGGTTGTTCAGGTGCGGCGTCGGGGACACGGTGATGAAGAACTGCGAACCGTTGGTGCCCGGTCCGGCGTTCGCCATCGCCAGCAGGTAGGGCCGGTCGAAGCGCAGCTCCGGGTGGAACTCGTCGGCGAACTTGTAGCCCGGTCCGCCCCGACCGGTCCCGGTCGGGTCGCCCATCTGGACCATGAAACCGCTGATCACCCGGTGCGAGATGGTGCCGTCGTAGTACGGCCCACTGCCCGGCTGACCGGTGCGCGGGTCGGTGTACTCACGGTTGCCCTCGGCCAGGTCGACGAAGTTGCGGACGGTCTTCGGCGCGTGGTTGGGGAAGAGCTCCAGCCGGATCGGGCCAGCGTTGGTGTGCAGGGTGGCGTAGACAGCCTCGGCCACGGGTACTCCTCACTTGTTGGTCAGTTCCATGCGGATCCTCCCATGTGCCCGATCTGGCATCGCGGAGGCATCCGTTGGTGGAGGATGACGAAGGAACAACTCCCAGGAGGTAGGACCGTGTTTGGATTCGGGCGGCGTAAGTCCCAGGGGCAGTTGGCGAAGGCCGAACTGAACCAGAGCATCAGCCACCTGATGCAGGCAGCCAACCACGCCGCGAAGGGTGCCGGCGCGACAGTCGGTCCGCGGGTCCAGGTGGCCCGGGGCTACGTCGGGCCGGCTGCGGCGAGGGTTCGCGACCAGGCGTCGACCGGCTGGGGGACGACACTCACCACGCTGGCACCGCTGGCCGCGGCGGCCCGTGATGGCGCCGCGCAGGCAGGGCCGCTGACCAGGAAGGCCAAGTCGAAGACCATGCGGATCACCGGTAAGAAGAAGCAGCCGCGCCGTCGCGGCTCGATGATGACCGGCCTGTTGGCCGCGGGTGTCGTCGCCGGCCTGGCCGGCGCGGTGGCGATGCGCCGCCGCCGGGAGCAGCAGGAGTGGGCCGAGTACGACCCGACCCGCAACCTCGAACCGATGCGCGACGAGGTCGACTCGATCGAGGTGCGCACGCCGTCCACCCCCAAGGGGACCGACGGGGCGGCCATGACCGGCGCGGCCGGGATGACCGGCGCCGGCAGCTCGGCGGTGGCCAGCGGCCCCAGCGCGAGCACCACCGGCCCGGCCAAGCAGACGAGCGTCCGGCCGACGGACAAGGTCCCGTCGGTCGCCGAGGGCGCCACGGACGTCTCCGGTCGGCCGACCGACGACCTCACCAAGGCGCTGGGCAAGGACACCGCCCGCACCAACGGCCGCCGCTGACCCCACGACAGCGCGTCCGGCGCCGGCGAGCGGGCTGCCCCCGTTCGCCGGCGCTTCGGCGTGGATCGGCCTGCCGCGCGCCTCGCGGCGGGCCGCCGCGCGGTCAGAGCCAGCCGTTGCGGCGGAACCACCGGTAGAGGGCCAGCGACACGCCGAGCATGAGGGCCAGGGCCACCGGATAGCCGTACGTCATCTTCAGCTCGGGCATGTTGTCGAAGTTCATGCCCTCGACGCCGGCGATGGAGGTCCAGACCGCGGCGATCGCGGCCCAGGCGGCGATCTTGCGCATGTCGTTGTTCTGGTCCACGGTGACCTGGGCCAGCCGCGCCTGGAGGATCGAGTTCAGCAGGTCGTCGTAGGAGTTCACCTGCTCCACGGTGCGGCTCAGGTGGTCCTGCACGTCCCGGAAGTACTTGCGGATCTCCTTGGGCACGTCCCGGTTGACCTGGGAGGTAAGCGTCATCAGCGGCCGTTGCAGCGGCACCACCGCCCGCTTGAACTCCACCAACTCCCGCTTCATCTGATAGATCCGCTGGATCCGCCCGTGGCCCTGCCGGTCGAAGACCTCCGCCTCCAGCACGTCGAGGTCGTCCTCGATCTGCTCGGCCACCTCCAGATAGAGGTCGACCACCCGGTCGGTCACCCCGTACGCCACCGCCCACGGGCCCTGCAGCAGCAGATCCTGCTTGGTCTCCAGGTCGGCGCGGATCGGCGCCAGCCGGCAGGCGTCCCCGTGCCGGACGCTGATCACGAAGTTCGGGCCGATGAAGAGCATCACCTGCCCGGTCTCCACGACCTCGGAGTTCTCGGTCAGCTCGGCGTGCTCGCAGTACCGGGCGGTACGCAGCACCAGGAAGACGACGTCGCCGAACCGCTCCAGCTTCGGGCGCTGCTCGGCCTTCACCGCGTCCTCGACGGCCAGCTCGTGCAGACCGTAGGTCTCCGCGATGGCGGTCATCTCGGCCAACTCGGGCTGGTGCAGACCGATCCACACGAAGCCGTGGTCCTCGCGGCGGGCCGCGGTCAGCGCGTCCGCGTACGTCCAGTCGCCGGGTTGCCGCTTGCCGTCGACGTAGAGGGCGCAGTCGACAACGGCACTGCGGCCGGTGCCGGTGGGCGCCGGCGCGGGCGGCGAGCCGTCGGCGTTGAGGATCCGGGTCATCGCCCGGACCGGGGAGGGCCACGCCCGAGGCCGCAGCACCCGACCTGTGGTCGGCGCTGCCGTCCGGTCCCGCTCTGTCCGATCCGTCATCGCGTCACCTCCCACGCTCGGCTGCGGCTTGCAGGCTACGCCGACCGCGGCGCGGCACACCTGTGACGGCCGTCGCGTGGGGGCGGCGCCGGGCGGGCCGGGCCGCATCGGGGGGTGTGCGGGGACGACACGGCCCACCCGGCGCCTGTGGGGGCGGGAGGTTGTGCTGCCGCGGCACCCAGCTCGCCGCCGGGTCGAAGGCCACGAGTGACCTCCGTAACAGCTACTGGGTGACGCTCGCAGCATTGTGGGCCGTCGGCCGCCCCGGGCGGGAGTCCCGGGGCGACCGGCGTCGTCGTTCTGTCGGGAACCCGACAGCTCAGCTACGGACTGCCTCGACGGCCTCGGCGAGCCGGCGGACACCCTCGTCGATCTTGTCGGCGGTCACCGCCGAGAAGGCCAACCGGAGAGCGTGCCGCCCACCCTCCAACACGAAGTCGCTGCCCTTGACCACGGCTACCCCGCGCTCGGCCGCCGCCGGGGCGAGCCGATCGACAAGCACGTCCTCCGGGAACTCCACCCAGAGGAAATAGCCGCCGTCGGGCTCCACGAAGCGCGCCTGCGGCAGGTGCCGGCGCAACGACTCGGCGAGCACCCCGGCCCGCTCGCCCAGCGCCGCACGGACCGTCTCGATGGAGCGGTCGATGTCACCGGAGACGCAGAACTGGTGCACGATCGCCTGCGACACCATGCCCGGCGAGATGTAGAGGCTCGTCGCGTTCTTGGCGATGTCGGCGATCAGGTCCGCCGGGCCGACCAGGTAACCGACCCGCACACCCGGGCACACCGTCTTGGTGAAGCTCGACGCGTGCACCACCACGTTGCGGGTGTCCAGCGAGAGCATCGACGGCAACGCCTCGCCCCGGAACCGGACGTCCGCGTACGGGTCGTCCTCGAAGATCGTGAACTCGTACTCGGCGGCCAGGTCGAGCAACTCCCGACGCTTCTCCAGCGAGAGGGTCATGCCGGCCGGGTTCTGGTAGTTCGGAATGACGTGCGCGAGCCGGGGCCGGACCCCGGACTCCAGCAGCTTGCGCAGCTCGGCGGTGTCGAGCCCATCCGGCTGGACCGAGATGCCGTGCAGCTCACTGCCCATCCGCTGAAGATTGAGCAGCGTGCGGTCGTACGTCGGGCGTTCCACCACCACCGCGTCGCCGGGGCGGACCAGGTGGTCGAAGAGGAACGCGTCGGCCTGAAGCGACCCGTTGGTGACCAGCACCTGGTCGGCCTGGACGCCGTGCTTGTCGGCGATCCACTTCCGCAGCGGAAGGTAACCGACGGAGGTGCCATACGCCGTGACCCCCGCGGGGTCGGCGTCGAAGGCGCGGACGGCTGCGGCCTTGAGCCCCTCGACATCGACGATGTCCAGCGAGGGAGCCCCACGGGCAAAGGAGATCAACTGCTCGGCGGTCATGGATGTTGAGCGTACGGGCGGCGGCGGGGGACGCGCGGACGGCACGGCGATGTCCGCATCCTGAGCCACCGGGACGGGTGACCCGACTCCACCGGTCGGCGACAGATCAGACCGGAAGTGCGAGCGCGTCGTGGTGCGCCACCCGGGACAGTCCCTCAAACTGCACGCCCAGCGCGTCGAGGAGCTGGCTCCAGTCGAAGTAGGAACGCCAGGCGGTGATCCGCCCGTGACGCGCCCGGACCACGTCGGCCACCTCCCAGCTCACCAGCCGACCGGTGGGCGCGACGGTGCCGTACGGCGAGTGCAGCGTGCCGGTGTGGGTGCCGGTCAGGCGCAGCTCGACGGCCGCCCCACCACCCGTACGGACCGCGCCGAGCGGGTCCACCCGCAGGTCACCGAAGGCACCGGTCCAGGTGCGCAGCAGCGCGGGCAACTCGATCGGGCGGACCGTCACACCCGGCATGGCGTAGAACGCCTCCGGGGCGTAGAGGTCCGGTAGACGGGCCACGTCCCGACGCAGGAGCATGGCGTACTGCTGCTCGACCAGGCGCTCCGCGTCACGCATCGGGCCCTCCCTCGCGGACCACGGCACCTCCGCGCCCGCACGGGATCCTTACCCGTCTATCCGGCCCGGCACACCTGCCCGGCTCAGGTCGTGGCGGCCACCTGGCTCTCCGCCCAGACCCGCATGATGTCCCGGACGGAGATCACCCCGGCGACCTCGCGGCCGTCCAGCACCACCAGGTGCCGGAATCCACCACGGGCCATGGCTGCGGCCGCCTCGGCCACCGTCCATTCCGGTCCCGCGTAGACCACGTCCCAGGTCAGATGGGCGCCGGTGCGTTCCACGTCGCAGTCCAGGCCCGCGCCGATCGCCTTCAACACGTCGCGTTCGGTCATGATCCCGACCCCCTCGGAATCCGGGTCGATCACGACGGCCGACCCGACACCACGGGCCGACATCATCCGGGCCGCCTGGCGGAGCGTGTGCTCCGGACCGACGACGAGAACCTGGCTGGACATGGCATCCCGTACCTGCATCACACATCACTCCCTTGGGACGGTGGCCTCCGGTACGGACATGGTCGTCCGTGGATGTTTCCGGGACAAGACCGAACATCGCCGTACCAGCGGCCGCTCGCTACTGTCGGACTGTGTCCACCGAGCCCCTGCGCTGCGCCGGCGCGCTGATCGTCGACCACGACGGCCGCATCTTCTTCCAGCGCCGCTCACCGCAGCGACGCCTCTTCCCCGACTGCTGGGACATCGTCGGCGGCCACCTCGAACCGGGCGAGGAGATCGACGAGGCGCTCCGCCGGGAGATCGCCGAGGAGACCGGCTGGTTCCTCTCCCACGTCCTCGGCCCGGTCGGCGAGTACAGCTACGTGGGCGACGACGGCCTGGCCCGCATCGAGTACGACTTCCTGGTCCGGGTCGACGGTGACCTGGACCGCCCGACGTTGGAGGCCGGCAAGCACACCGAGTTCCGCTGGCTGGCCGAGCACGAGGTGGACGTCCTCGACGAGCACCGCGACGTCAACGACGGGCTGATCCGGCGGATCGCGGAGGAGGGCTTCGCGCTCCTGCGGTCGATCGGTCTGTGAACACCGTCGAACTGGCGCCGCACCGCGTCGCCGGGCTGCTCGCCCCGGCCGTGGACCGGGTCTTCCGCGCCGGCATGCTGGCCGGCCGCGACGGCGGAGGCGCCGAGCTGAGCCAACGGTACGGCGGGCCGACCGCGAACGGCTTCCTGGTGGACCTGCGCACCCGCCTGGCCGCGCCGGGCGGCACCGTCGACGCCCCTGGGTTCGCGGCGATCACCAGGTACGGAGATCCGCTCGTCGTCCGCCGGACGGTCGACAAGCAGGTGGCGCACGGCATGCTCCACCGCCGCCCGGACGGCGCGCTCTCCGCCACCGAGCGGGGCGCGGCCTTCCTCGCCGAGCTGTACCAGGTGCACGCCGAGGTCACCGAGGAGCTGTGGGCCGGGCACGACGAACGGGTGTCCCGGCTGGTCGCGGTGCTCGGCCGGCTGCTGTCGTACGCCCTGGTGCTCGCCGACGAGGAGGGTGACCGGGGCGGCTCGGCCTTCGCCGCGATGGCCCCGCCCCACGAGCCGGACGGCACCCCGTCGGGCGTGCTGCTGCTCAACCGGCTCGGCACGCTGCGCTACCACCGCGCCGACGCGCACGCCGAGGCCTGGGCCGCCGCCGGGCACACCGCGTCCAGCATCGCCACCCTGCCGGCCGGTCCCGAACGGCTCGCCATCGAGCTGGAGACCGACCGACGGGCCGCCGGCCCGTACTCGGTGCTCGGCGCCGACGAGCGGCTGACCATGCTCGCCGACCTGGCCGCGCTGCCCGGCTGACCCGGTTGGCCGGAGCGGCGGGGCCAGCCGGGGCTATCCTCCACCGGTGACGGGGAGCAGGACGAGGGAGGATGTCGCGATGATCGGAATGGTGCTCGCGGCCGGAGCGGGACGACGGCTGCGGCCGTACACCGACACCCTGCCCAAGGCGTTGGTGCAGGTGGACGGCGAGACCACGATCCTGGACATCGCGCTGGGCAACCTCGCCGAGGTCGGGCTCACCGACATCGTGATCGTGGTCGGCTACGCGGCGGACGCGGTCCGCGAGCGGCAGGCCGACCTGGAGAAGCGGTACGGGGTCACGCTCACCCTGGTGCACAACGACAAGGCCGAGGAGTGGAACAACGCCTACTCGCTCTGGCTGGCCCGGGAGTACTTCGCCCGGGGGGTGCTGCTCGTCAACGGGGACACCGTGCACCCGGTGAGCATCGAGAAGACGCTGCTCACCGAGCGCGGGCCGGGCATCCTGCTCGCCGTGGACACGCTGAAGCCGCTGGCCGAGGAGGAGATGAAGACCACCTTCGACGCCGCCGGCCAGCTCACCCGGATCACCAAGCTGATGGACCCGGGCGAGGCGTACGGGGAGTACATCGGCGCGACGCTCATCGAGCCGCAGGTCGCCGACGCCCTCGCCGACGCGCTGGAGGCGACCTGGCGACGGGACCCGAACCTCTACTACGAGGACGGCTACCAGGAGTTCTCCGACCGGGGCGGGGAGGTGCGGGCGGCGCCCATCGGTGACGTCCCGTGGGTCGAGGTCGACAACCACGCCGACCTGGCCCGCGCGCGGGAGATCGCGTGCCGCTACTAGCTCGGAGCGTCCTCACCCCGCTGCACATCGACGTGCGCCGGGGGGCGGTGGCCGACCTGGCGGCGATCCTGGCTGACGGGCGGATCTCCGCCGGCGGTGACGTCGCGGTGGTGGTCGGCCCCGGTCAGGGCACCCAGATCGCGGAGCTGATCCGACCGTCACTGCGGACGGCCGACGTGTTCACCGTCTCCGGGGGGACCCTGGACGCCGCCGACGACCTGGGCGGCAAGCTGCGCGCCCGGTCGTACGACGCGGTCGTCGGGATCGGTGGCGGCAAGACCATCGACGTGGCCAAGTACGCGGCGACCCGCCGAGGGCTCCCGATGGTGTCGGTGGCGACGAGCCTCGCCAACGACGGGATCGCCTCCCCGGTGGCCAGCCTCATCACCGACGGGCTCAAGGGCTCCTACGGGGTGCACATCCCGATCGCGGTGATCGTCGACCTGGACTTCGTGGAGAGCGGCCCGGACCGGCACAACCGGGCCGGCATCGGCGACGTGATCAGCAACATCAGCGCGCTCGCCGACTGGGAGCTGGCCCGCCGGGTACGCGTCGAACCGTTCGACGGGCTCGCCGCCTCGCTGTCCCGGGCGGGCGCCGAGGCGGTGCTCAACCACCCGGGCGACATGGCCGACGACGCCTTCGTCACCGTGCTGGCCGAGGCGTTGATCTCCAGCGGCCTGGCCATGGCCATCGAGGGCACCAGCCGCCCGTGCAGTGGCGGCTGTCACGAGATCATGCACGCCATCGACGCGCTCTTCCCCGGCACCGCCTCACACGGCGAGCTGGCCGGGCTCGGCGCGCTGTTCTGCACCTGGCTGCGCGGGGACCTGCGCCGCTTCGGGGAGATGTCGGCCTGCCTGGCCCGGCACGGGCTGCCCCGGCTCCCCGCCGAGGTGGGCCTCACCGACGACCAGTTCGTGGAGGCGGTGCAGTTCGCGCCGCGTACCCGACCGGACCGGTACACCATCCTCGAGCACCTGGCGCTGTCTCCTACCGAGACGCGGGAGCGGCTGGCAGACTACGCCGGTGCAATCCGCGACCAGCTTGGCTGACCCCCGTCCCACCGTCGCCGACTTCCACCGGGTGAACCGGGGCGGCGGCCTGTTCAGCGAGTCGATCAGCCAGTGGCTGGGCGCCGTCTTCGCACTCGTCGCCCAGCGCCTCGGCCTGCGTCCCACGGCGCTGACCATCACCAACCTGGTGCTCGGGCTGGCCACCTCGGTCACCGTGGTGGCGCTCGCCGGCCCGGTCGCGGACGGGGACGTACCGGCCTGGGTGGTCGGCCTGCTCGCCCTTGTCGGCTGGCAGGTCGCGTACTCCCTGGACTGCGCCGACGGGCAGCTCGCCCGGGTGACCGGCCAGGGCAGCGCGGCCGGGGCCCGGGTCGACGTGCTCTGCGACGTGGCCGCGCAGATCGCCCTGGTCGCCGCGTTGGCCGCCACCGCCGTGGCGCAGGAACCGTCCACCCCGACCTGGCTGGTGGCGACGTTCGCGGGGACCTGGATGGTCAACCTGGTGACGTCGGTGATGCAGGCCGGCCCGAACGCCGCCAGCATGGTCACCTCGACCTCCCTGCCGGTACGCCTCGTGAAGCTGGTCCGCGACTACGGCGCGGTGGTCTTCGTGGCCGCCCTGGTGCTGGCCGTGGCCCCCGCGCTGGTCCTCTGGGTGCTCGTCGCCTTCACGATCGTCAACGGCGGCTTCCTGCTGGCCAGCATCGCCTTCTCCGCCCGCGCCTCCCTCCGCTGACCCCACCCCCGCCCCGCAAGATCCGGCCGCCCACGCAAGATCTGCCCAACTTCCCCGAAGTTGCTGCCTCCGGCCGGCGGGAGACCCCAACAACCCTGATGTTGCGCGGATCTTGCGAGCGGGGGGCGCCAGCCCGCCCGCGGCGGCGCGGCAGCGCAGTACCCGCCGCCAAGATCGCGCTCGATCCAGGATCTAGTGGCCTCGGAGCAGCCGGATGGGACTACATCCTGGTTCGAGCGTGATCATGCCCAGGCAGGGGCGGTGGCGGCGAGGGGCGCCCGCGCGTCGGGCGGCGCGGCGGGACGGGGTCAGACTCGGTTGGGGGTTCGGGCTACCCCGGCGTAGATGTCGATGAGCTGCTTGGTGACCACGTCGGGGTGGAAGGTGCGCTCGTAGCGGGCGCGGGCGGCCACGGCCAGTCCGGCCGCGCCGGCGCGGGCGACCGGCAGGGCGGCGGCCAGGGCGGACGGCTCCGGTGCGACGACCCAGCCGGCCTCGCCCACGTCGATGCCGGCCGGCATGGGCGACCCGCCGCCGACGACCGCGGAGGCGACCTCGGCCGGGCCGGTGCCGGCGGGCTCGTGCGGAGCGTCGGCTCCGACCAGGTACGGGATGCCGCCGAGCGCCGTGCCGAGCACCGGACGGCCGCTGGCCAGCGCCTCGATGATCACCGTCGGCAGCACGTCGTGCCAGGTGGAGGTGGCGAGTACCACCGCGCTCGCGTCCAGGGCGGCGCGTACCCCGGCCCGGTCCAGCGGCCCGAGGAAGGTCACGTCCGTCCGCTCGACGGCTGCCGCCTCCACCAGCGGGCGCAGTTCGCCGTCGCCGGCGATCCGCAGCGGGCCGAGCGCGCCGTCGGGGTGCCGCCGCCAGGACTCCAGCAGCAGACCCAGCCCCTTCTCCGGGGAGAGCCGACCGAGGAAGAGGAAACCGTCGCCGAGCGGTGCCGGCGTACCGGGGTCCGGGACGGAGTTCGGCTTCACCACGATCCGTTCGTCCGGAATGCCGTAGTCGCGGAGGTGGTCGGCGATCGCCGAGGTGAGCGCGACGTACCGGTCCACCGACCGCCAGGTCCCCCGGTGCACGGCCAGGGTGGTCGCCATCAACGCGCTCTGCGCCGCCGAGTCGCGGTAGCAGCGATGCTTGATCGCCGGCACACCCAGCGCCCGGCCCTTGCAGTCCTGACAGATCACGCCGTCGCGGAAGTAGATCCCCGACGAGCAGACCTGCCGGTAGTTGTGCACCGTCTGCACCACCGGCACACCGTGGCGGTGCGCGGTCCGCACCACCCAGGGCGAGATCAGGGGGTACGGGTTGTGCAGGTGCAGGACGTCCGGCCGGTGCTCGGTGAGCAGCCGGCTCAGGTCGTGCTGGGCACGCGGCGCCCAGATTGGCGAGATCGGCAGCAGCGCCTTCGCCGCCTTCGACATCGACGGGATCTCGTCCGAGCTGCGGATGAAGGGCAGCACCTCGACGCCGGCGGCGGTGAGCTGAGCGATCTCCGAGTCGACGATGGTGTTCTCGCCGGACGGTTGGGCTTCCCGGTACCGGTTGTGCGCCACCACGATTCTCACGGGAAAGAAGGCTACCGTTGACCGGTGCCCGAACTACCGGAGGTTGAGGCGCTCGCGGGTTATCTGCGACAGCGCGCGGTGGGCCGGCGCGTCGATCGGCTGGAGATCGCCGCGATCAGCGCCCTGAAGACGTACGAACCGGCACCGACAGCCGTGGCCGGCCGGGCGGTGGTCGACGCCAGCCGACACGGCAAGTTCCTCGACGTGCTCTTCGAGGGCGATCTGCACCTGGTGGTGCACCTGGCCCGGGCGGGCTGGCTGCACTACCGGGAGGCGTTCCCGGCCACCACGCCGCTGCGCCCCGGCAAGGGTCCGATCGCGCTGCGCGTACGCCTGGACGACGGCTCCGGCTTCGACCTCACCGAGGCCGGCACCCAGAAGAAGCTGGCCGCGTACCTGGTCACCGACCTGGCGGCGGTGCCCGGCGTGGTCAAGCTGGGCCCGGACGCGCTCGCCGCCGATCTGCCGACCTTCGCTGAGCGCCTGCGCAGCCGGCGGGGGCAGGTCAAGGGGGTGCTGACCGACCAGTCGGTGCTGTCCGGGGTGGGCAACGCGTACTCCGACGAGATCCTGCACGCCGCGAAGCTGTCGCCGTTCGCGATCACCGATCGGCTCACCGACGCCCAGATCGCCACCCTGCACGCGGCCACCCGGCAGGTCCTCGGCGACGCGGTCGAACGGTCCCTCGGTCAGCGGGCCGCCGAGCTGAAGGGCGAGAAGCGCTCCGGGTTGAAGGTGCACGCCCGGACCGGGCTGCCCTGCCCCGTGTGCGGGGATTCCGTGCGTGAGGTGTCGTTCGCCGACTCCAGCCTCCAGTACTGCGCGACGTGCCAGACCGGCGGCAAACCGCTCGCTGACCGTCGGTTGTCCCGCCTTGTACGGTGAGTAATCCCACTCCACGACTACGCAGCGGAATCGCCCACAGTGAGCGGAACCTCCGGTCCGCCGTTCTGGCCATGCGCGCATCCATCGGTATAGTGGCCCGGTCCCCGGCTTCTGAAATGGTGCGGAGCCGGCCAGATCGCACCGGCACCATCGGTCGCCAATCTCGTTCGGGGCGGCGACCGGTCGGAGCCCGCGTGGGAGACTGGGACGGTGGGCGACCCGGGCCCTCACGCCGAGTGAGCGGCCCGTGTCATGCGGGAGGACATGGGTGAGGTGACGGCAAGCCTCCAGCGCCCGGTATCCAACGAAGGCCGGAGCAGACTCGTGCGGCACGTCGACAGCTTCGAGATCCAGCCGCCGACGCCGCCGTCTCACAACGGCGTTCCTCGGTCGGCGTGGACGAGGTCGCGTCGCCGGGTCTCCCGCTGGCACCGCCCGTACATCGCCACCCTGCTGTTGCTCGACTTCGGCGCGGCGGCGTTCGCCAGTTGGATCGCGATCCAACTGTTCGACCAGGCCGCCTCCGGGTTCTCCGGCACCCAGCAGGACCCGACCTGGTTCCACACCGTCTCCTACCTGCTGCTGCCGCTCGGCTGGGTGGTCATCCTCTGGAGCAACAGGGGGTACGACCGGCGCTACCTGGGGCTGGGTCCGGACGAGTTCAAACGGGTGATCCGGGCCGGGGTGACGGTCGCCGCGAGCGTCTCGTTCCTCGCCTTCGCCACCAAGACCGAGTTGTCCCGCTGGACGGTCGGCACGGCCCTGCTCGGGGCGCTGCTGCTGATCCTGTGGGGTCGTTTCGTGGCCCGCTGGGCGCTGCACTACATCCGACGGCGGGCCGGCCAGGCCGCGCACCGGATGGTGCTGGTCGGCACCCTGCCTGAGTGCCTGGAGGTCTACGCGGCGGTCACCCGCAGCCCGGCCGCCGGGCTGATGCCCGTCGCCATCCACATCACCGACGGGTACGCGGCGGCCCGGGGCATGCCGACCCCGGTTCCGGTGTACGCCGGCCGCGACGTCCTGGCCCTGGTCCGTGAGGTCGGCGGGGACACCATCGCCGTCTGCGGGTCGGCGAGCGCCGAGCCGGGCGAGTTGCGCCGGCTGGCCTGGCAGTTGGAGGGCTCCGGCGTCGACCTGGTGGTCGCCCCGCAGTTGACCGACATCGCCGGCCCTCGGGTGCACATCCGCCCGATCGAGGGTCTGCCGCTGCTGCACGTCGAGGAACCGACCCTCTCCGGGCCGGCGCTGCTGGCCAAGAACCTGATGGACCGGGTCGCCGCCGGCCTCGGCCTGCTGCTGCTGGTCCCGCTCTTCCTGGCCATCGCCGTGGCGATCCGGATCTCCGACCGTGGGCCGGTCTTCTTCCGCCAGCCCCGGGTGGGGCACGAGGGGCGCACGTTCCGGGTGTGGAAGTTCCGGACCATGTACGTCGACGCGGAGGATCGGCTGGCCAGCCTTGTCGACCGCAACGAGACCGACGGCATGCTCTTCAAGATGAAGCAGGACCCTCGGGTCTTCCCGGTCGGTCGTTTCCTCCGGGCCACCTCGCTCGACGAGCTGCCGCAGCTGATAAACGTGCTCTGGGGCGAGATGTCGCTTGTCGGGCCCCGCCCGCTGCCGGCCGACGACGGTGACTTCCTGGGTGACGTGCGCCGCCGCCTGCTGGTCCGCCCCGGCATGACGGGTCTCTGGCAGGTCTCCGGCCGCTCCGACCTGTCCTGGGACGAGTCGGTCCGACTGGACCTCTACTACGTCGACAACTGGTCGTTGGCGTACGACCTGAGCATCCTGTGGCGCACCGTCGGGGTGGTGCTCGCCCGCAAGGGCGCGTACTAGGGTCTTGGCGCGCCGGCCCGCAGGGGCGAGGATCCCTGCGTGGCTGCCAACCTCTCCGCCGTGGTCGGCGTCGTCTCACTCGTCACCGCGCTTACTGCCGCCCTGTTGGCGGTGCTGCGGCTGCGGGCCCGCCGTGGCATCGCCACCGCCACCCAACGGGCCACCTACGAGGTGCTGCACACCGCCGGCCTGGCCGCCGAGCCGCTGCGGGCGGGGCTGAGCGCGGCGGGCGCGGCGAAGGCCGTACGTCATCTGCGGGCCCTGGTGGGCGCGGTCGGGCTGGCGCTCACCGACGCCGACCACCTGCTGGCCCTCGACGGGCGCGGCACGCACCACGGTGAGCAACTGCTCGCGGCGGCCCAGCGGACGGTGGGCACCGGGCGGTCGACGGTGCTCGGCGAGCAGGAACTGCACTGCGACCGGGTCGACTGCCCGATCCGCGGCGCGGTGGTCGCGCCGTTGCAGGGGGCGGACGGCCGGGTGGTCGGCGCGCTGGTGGCGATCGCCGACAGCCCGCCCCCGCCCGGGTTGGTGCAGGCCACCCTGGAGACCGCACACTGGGCCGGCAACCAGCTCGCCCTAGCCGAGCTGGACTCGTCGCGGGAGCGGCTGGCCCGCGCCGAGATCCGCGCGTTGCGGGCGCAGATCAGCCCGCACTTCATCTACAACGCGCTGACCGCCATCGGCTCGTTCGTCCGCACCGACCCGGAGCGGGCCCGGGAGCTGATCCTGGAGTTCGCGGAGTTCACCCGCTACTCGTTCCGGGCGCACGGGGAGTTCACCACCCTCGCCGAGGAGCTGCGCTCGATCGACAGGTACCTGACGATCGAGCGGGCCCGGTTCGGCGACAGGTTGCAGGTGCGGTTGCAGATCGCCCCGGAGGTGCTGCCGGTGACGCTGCCGTTCCTCTGCCTTCAGCCGCTCGTGGAGAACGCCGTCCGCCACGGGTTGTCCCGCAAGCCGGGCACGGGCATGGTGAGCATCGAGGCTCGGGACGCGGGCGCCGAATGCCACATCACGGTGGAGGACGACGGAGTGGGAATGGACCCGACCACGCTGACCGCCGGCATCGCCGAGCTGGCCCGGGGCACCGGCGACCCGGGCGACGACCCGGGTCAGCACGTCGGCCTCTCCAACGTCGACGAGCGGCTGCGGTCGGTCTTCGGGGACCGGTTCGGCCTGGTGGTGGAGACCGGGTTGGGCTCGGGCACGAAGGTGAGCATGCGGATCCCGAAGTTCCACCCGGGCGTACGGGCAGGCTCGTGACTACTGGCTTTCTCCGGGTGCTCGCGGTGGACGACGAGCCGCCCGCGCTCGACGAGTTGGCGTACCACCTGCGGGCCGATCCCCGGGTGGCCCGGCTGCACACGGCGGGGGACGCCACCGAGGCGCTGCGGCTCCTGCGAGACGGTGACGTGGACGTGGTCTTCCTGGACATCCGGATGCCGGGCCTGGACGGGATGGAGTTGGCCCGGGTGCTGCGCCGGTTCGCCCGGCCACCGGCGATCGTCTTCGTCACCGCGTACGACGACGGCGCGGTGGACGCCTTCGACCTGGGTGCCACCGACTACGTACGCAAACCGGTGCGTGCCGACCGGCTGGCCGAGTCGCTGCGGCGGGTGATCGGGTCGCGGGTGGTGCCGTCGCACCCGGCGGCGCTGGCCCGCGCGGAGGAGGATCCGACGATCCCCATCGAGTTGGCCGGCACCACCCGGATGTTGCCCCGCTCGGCGGTGCGGTGGGTGGAGGCGCAGGGCGACTACGCCCGGTTGCACACTTCGGACGGGTCGCACCTGGTGCGGGTCTCGCTGGCCACGCTCGCGGAACGGTGGGCCGATGCCGGCTTCGTCCGGGTGCACCGGTCGTACCTGGTGCAGTTGAAGTTGATCGCGGAGCTGCGGCTCGTCAACTCCGGCTACGTCGTGGTGATCGACGCCACCGAGCTGCCGGTGAGCCGGCGGCACACCCGGGAGCTGAAGGACAAGCTGGTCCGGGCGGCGAAGCAGGACTGGGGCCGCTGACCAGGCTTCCCTCGTCGTGCCGGGAATAAGCGCGCTCTCCCGTACGTAGTACGGTACGTTGCTTATCGACGAATGGAGCCGCCGTGTTCGACGCCGCCACCGAGTTCGACAGTCAACTCGACCGCCTGGTGCACCTCGGCTACCCCGCGCTGGCAGGGCTGCCCGAGAGTGCCTTCCGCGAGCTGGTCGCACCGCTGCGAGCCAGGGCGATCGAGGGTGCCGCCGGCCTGCCCGCCCCCACCGATGCCCGGGTGCCGTTCCTGTTGGTCATCACCCGGGACCTGGTCGGGGTGGTGGAGCGGCTGGCGCTCACCACCCTGGCCGGCAAGCGCAAGCCCGGCGTCCTCGACCGCAACTACGCCGACGACGACCTGCCCCGCTTCGACCCGATCAAGGAGCTGGAGGTGCCGACCGGGCCGGCGTACCTGCTCTTCGACGTCGACCGGGGGGAGGAGTACCGCAACCTGGCCCCGGCCACCGCCATGGAGGGGATCACCGCCCAGGGCCGGCTGCCGCTCAGCATCGACGAGGGTCTCGCCCTCGTCACGCTGCACCCGGCCGCGCTGGCCAGCAACAGGTGCTTCTCGCTCGTCGGTTCCCGCTGCGGCGACCGGCGGGTGCCGGCGATCTGGATCAGCCAGGGGGCACCGAAGCTGGGCTGGTGCTGGTACGGCAACCCGCACACCTGGCTCGGCTCCGCCTCGGCCCGCCCGGAGCGCGTCGGCCTGGAGTGACCGTCCGCTGAGGAGGGATGACCGGTCGGCGAGAAGCAGTTCGAGGCTCGCTACCTGACGACCCAGCCGGACGGCACCCGCAAGCTGGCCCGGTTCACCGTGCCGGCCAGCGGCAGCATGACAGTGGATCTGGTCGTACCGACCAGCTGACGGTTCGACACAGCGGGGCCGGTGGCACGACGCCACCGGCCCCGCTTCGCGTGCTGCGGTCGGAAAGTGTCGTGTCCGCTGGGAGCGTGAACGCGTCCGGCTGACAGCGGCGGACCGGGCGCGTTCTGCCGGAGGATCGAGGCATCCAATCCGGCGGCGTCGCCGCCTCGTTCAGGAGGTTCTCGTGATCATCGCGATCATCGACTTCAGGACTGCTGCCACCGACCGGCCCGCTGCCCTCGCCCACTTCGACGGGGAGCTTGATCGGGTACGCGCCATGCCGGGCAACATCGCCTTCCGGGTCTACGCCGCGCGTGAGGACGACACCGCAATCGCCGTGGTCCACGAGTGGGACGACGAGGCTTCGTTGGCCGGCTACCTGAGGTCCGACTCGTTCACGCGATTCGGCGAAGTGATTCGACCGATGATGGTCGGAGCGCCGGTGAGCCGACGGTTTCGTGCCGACCTGCTGGAGACGGTGGCCTGACCGGCGTCGCGACGGACTTCTAGGATGACGTGTGCGAGGCCGTCGATGACCCGCAGGACATACAGCTTCGTCCGCACGTTCGCGCCGGAGTTCGCTCGCGACCTGTGTGTGGACCGCCACTACCTGCTCTGCGCCTCCGCCGGGACCCTTCGGCTCGAGGCGCAGGGTCAGGCGTGGTTGTTGCCACCGGCGCGGGCAGCCCTGATCGAGGCAGGCCGGCCGATCCGGGTGAGCATCCCGCGGCCGGTCACGACCGCGTCGGTCCTGTTCGACACCCGATTCACTCCGGCGCCACCAGCACCCTTGACCGTGTTCGACCTCAACCCGCTGGCACGCGCGCTGCTGACCGAGTGCCGCACGTGGGGCGAGTCCGACGAACCCCTCACGGCGTACGCGGAGACGCTGTTCGGCGCGCTCGCCGCGGTGACCTGGCAGCTCGCCGAGCAGCCGAGCCCGGTCGTCGTGCCGGCGGGGCGATCACCGGAACTTCGCCGAGCCCTCGAGCTGACCGAGCAGCGGCTCGGCGGTGAGGTCCGCTTCGAGGACGTGGCGGTCGACGTTGGCCTCGCGCCGCGATCGCTGGCACGACGCTTCGAGGAGGAGACCGGCATGACCTGGCGGGCGGTCCTGCGCCGGATGCGGGTGTTGGGTGCCATCGAGGAACTCGCAGCGGGTGACACCCCGGTAACCAAGATCGCATTCATGGTCGGCTACACCTCACTGTCGGCGTTCAACGCCGCGTTCAGGGAGCTGACCGGCCGCACGCCAACGGAGTACCGGGCCAGCTTCCGGCCCTGAGCAGACCAGGATTCGCCGCCGCGGGCCGACCGACGGGCCGTACAACCTCCGCCTCGCAGCGGGCCGGTGGCACGACGCCACCGGCCCCGCCGCGTACCCGCGCTCAGTCCGGGAGCGGGAAGCGCGTCCAGGCGGTGCCGTCGCGGGTCAACTGCACGTGGTCCGCACCGCCTACCGCCAGGTCGTCCCGGCCGTAGAGCCAGGCGTATCCGGGCGCGGCACCAACGCGCCCGTCGCGTCGGTCGTACTCGCGGACGGTCTTGAAGTGTCGTCCGTCATCGAAACTGATCATGGCAGTGGACCTGTTGTTGGAGGGCTCCCTGTTTCCCGTCTCGACGAGCAGCAGGGAGCCGTCCGAGCCGACAACCAGGCACCGGTTCTCCAGTGCGTCGGGCAGGTTGGTGCCCACGTCCGCCCAGGTCCGGCCCCCGTCCGTGGTACGCAGCAACTGCGACGTGCCCTCGACCTCCGTCGGCTGGGGCCCACCCGGTGGTGGCAGCGCGATCAACAGGTACGCCTCCTGCGCGCTGACCCCGGCTATCGCGATCACGTTCGCCCCCTGGGTCGACTGCCAGGTCGTCCAGGTGGCCCCCCGGTCCACGCTCCGAGCCACCACAAAGGCGCTGCGGTAACCCGGCCAGTAGGTCGCCCAGATGGTTCCGTCCGCACTCGGATAGATGTTCGCGGGTGGATAGGGCGACGGCGGCTTGCCTCCGAGCCGGTAGACAGTTCCCGTCGACGAGACCGCCACCGGTTCACGGAGCGCCCCGCAGTCCTGGCTCCACTGACAGAAGACCGGCTGCGCCTTCGCCGGAAAGGCCGACACCGTCACCATTGCCTGCTCGGCGTCCCGCCAGGTGCGGCCGTAGTCGGTGGAGAGCCGGAGCTGGTCACCGTCCCGGACCAGGTAGGAGCGCTGGCCCAGCACCGAGAACTCCGGGTTGCTCAGCGGATTTCCCTCTGCGTCCTTTCCGCAGAAGCTGGTGCGGTACCGGGTCATCTCGTCATCGGTCCAGCTCCGCCCGCCGTCGTCGGTGTGCCGGAACCGGACCGTAAAGCAACCGCCGTCGGCGTCCCACACCCCCGCGACGACTGCCGACTCCGGCCCGGTCAGGAAGAGCTGGCCGCCGCGGTCCGGTGTGACCGGCGGCTGGTCCGGACCGGTCCACCCACCCCGGCCGGTGTTGCCGAACAGCGGCAGCATCGCCACGCCGGCCACGGCGACAACCACAACAAGCGCCACCCCGCTGGTACGCCGCCGACGTCGGGCCCGCGCTGCCGTCCGCATGTCGTCCAGGGGTGGCTGGCGGACCGCGTCGGCGACGGTGTCGACGTCGAATCCGGTGAACTCAGGTGTGGACATCGATCCTCCCGATGATCGTGCTCTCGCTGATCTCTGAGTCGCTGAGCAGCGCTTTCAGCGCCTGTCGACCCCGGGAGAGGCGGGACTTGACGGTGCCGGCGGAGACGCCGAGCGTCGCCGCCACCTCGTCGATCGGCAGGTCGACCAGGTAGTGCAGGGCCAGCGCGTGCCGCTGCCCCAGGGGCAGTTCGCGCAACGCGGCGAGCAGCGCCAGGTGCTCGGGCGAGCGGTCGGCGACCGTCGGAGGCGGGCCGATCCGACGCAGCAGCCCGTCCAGCACCCGCCGCCGCCGGTGACGACTACGCGCGACGTTCACCGCGACCCGGCGCAACCACGCCTCCGGGTTGTCGAGGCGGGCGAGCCGGCCAGGTGCCGTCAGGGCCTTGGTGAACGCCTCCTGGACCGCCTCCTGCGCCTCGCACAGATCGCCGGTCACCGCGTAGAGCTGCACCACGAGTCGTCGGAAACAGCCCGCGTACAGCTCGGCAATCAGATCAGCGTCGGACACCCTCACCACCCCTCTTCACCTGTCCCACTCCTGGGCGGAGGGAAAGGTTCCGGGCGACGGTCAGAAGATGTCCGCCAGCGGCAGGGCGAGAGGGAACGGCTGCTCGGCGCGGTAGACCTCGCCGAGGAGGAGAACGGCCTGCTCGCGGTAACCACCCGCGCCGTTCGTCAGCACGGTCAGAGTCTGCTTGCGGGGCTCGACCAGCCAGTAGAGCGGAATGCCGGCGGCCGCGTACTCGTGACGTTTGAGCACCAGGTCTCGGCCCGCCTTGCCCGGTGAGATCACTTCGACGACGAGGAACACGTCGGCCGGGTCGAGCGCGGCACCGCCGCTGTCCAGGGCGCTCTCCCTCGCCACGAAGAGATCCGGCACGAAGTACGACGAGCGCTTGGCACTGACGCCGATGTCCTGACCGACGAGCACACCGGCGGGTGCCTGCCGGTCGAGGATCCGGCGGAGGCGGTTGGCGACCGCGCCGTGGAAGACGTCCGCATGGGGGGACACGAGCAGGCTCCCGTCGAAGATCTCGTAGACCTGGTCGTCCGCGGGGAGGCTCTGGAGGTCGTCCACCGTCCAGGCGTCGCCCCAGCCGGGCCGGGCAGGGTTCGTCACCGTCACACCTCCTCTCTACCGAACCACCCTGACAGCTCGGTCGGTCGTCCACAACGAGCCTCGGGAGTTCCCGCTCGCCAGCGGGCTTGGTGGCGGAGTTATCCACAGGCGTGAGCGGTTCTCCACAGGTTGTTCACAACGCGACCCACTGATCTCCACGGCCGCTCCCTACAGTCGGGACCCATGAAGGAACGCCGGATACTGGTCGTCGAGGACGAGCGGACCATCGCCGATTCCATCGCCGCCCGTCTGCGGGCCGAGGGTTTCACGGTGCAGGTCGCGGCGGACGGGCCCAGCGCCGTCGCGCAGTTCCGCACCGGCCAGCCGGATCTCGTCGTCCTCGACGTGATGCTGCCCGGCTTCGACGGCCTGGAGGTGTGCCGCCGGATCCAGGCCGACCGGCCGGTGCCGGTGCTGATGCTCACCGCCCGGGACGACGAGACCGACCTGCTGGTGGGGCTCGCGGTCGGTGCGGACGACTACCTCACCAAGCCCTTCTCGATGCGAGAGCTGGCCGCTCGGGTGCACGTCCTGCTGCGCCGGGTGGAACGGGCCGCGGCCCCGGCGCCGCCCGCGATCCGCCTCGGCGACATCGAGATCAACGAGGCCGAACGGCGGGTCCGCCGGGCCGGCGTCGACGTGCACCTCACGCCGACGGAGTTCGACCTGCTGGTCCACCTCGCCGGGCGGCCCCGCACGGTGCTCCCCAGGGAGCGGCTGCTCGCCGACGTGTGGGGATGGGTCGACGGAAGTGGCACCCGCACGGTGGACAGCCACATCAAGGCGCTGCGCCGCAAGCTCGGCGCCGACCTGATCCGGACCGTCCACGGCGTCGGGTACGCCCTGGAGGTGCCCGCGTGACCGGCCGGCTGTTGGACTGGTTGGATCGGGCGTTACCCCGTCCACTGGACCCGGTCCGCTCGATCAAGATGAAGCTCGGCGTCCTGCTCGTCGCCTCCTGGGCCGTGGCCTTCGGCTACTTCTGGTACGGCATCGGTTGGCTTCCCACCGGTACGTCGACCACGGCGATCTGCATCGCGCTCGTCACCTCGCAGGTGCTCGCCCACGGGATGACCTCGCCGCTGCGCGAGATGACGGCGGCCGCCGGCGCGATGGCCCGTGGCGACTACACCCGGCGCGTACGCGCCACCTCCCGGGACGAGGTCGGCGAGCTGGCTCAGGCGTTCAACAAGATGGCCGAGGATCTGCACGCCGCCGACCAGCGCCGACGTGAGTTGATCGCCAACGTCTCGCACGAGCTGCGGACACCGATCACCGCCTTGCAGGGCGTGTTGGAGAACATGGTGGACGGGGTGGCCGATGCCGAACCGGCGGCGCTGCGCTCGGCGCTGTCCCAGACCGAACGGCTCGGGCACCTCGTCGCCGACCTGCTCGACCTGTCCCGCCTCGACGCCGGGGTGGTGCCGCTGCGCCGGGTACACATCGACGTGAACGACTTCCTGGACGAGGCGGTGGAACACGCCACCGCCAGCGCGTCCGGGGCGGCGCTGGACGTGCGCTTCGAGCTTCGCGAACTGTCGGCACCGCTGACCGTCCACGCGGACCCGTGGCGGCTGCACCAGGTCTTCGCGAACCTGCTCGACAACGCGGCACGGCACAGCCCACCCGGCGGCACGGTGCGGCTGAGCGCCGAGGAACACGCCGACCAGCTCCGCTTCGAGGTCAGCGACGAGGGTCAGGGCATCTCACCTGGCGAGCGGTCCCGGGTCTTCGAACGGTTCACCCGCGGCGATCGGTCCGCCGGTGGCGGGACGGGGCTCGGCCTGGCCATCGCCCGCTGGGTCGTCGAACTGCACGGTGGCCGAATAGCTGTCCTCGACCCCGTCAAACCGCACCGGGTCGATCGGCCCGGCTGCCGCATCCAGGTCACCATCCCGAGCGACGGGCCACATCGGAAAGAGGTCGCATGACCAGCCCCGGCACCACCCCGCTTCCGGCGACCGTGCCGACCGGACCGAGCGCACCGAGCGCACCGACCGGACCGACCGGACCGACCGGACCGCAGGTTCTCGCTACCGTCAGACCGGGTCCGGCCGCCGGTCATCCCCACGCGTGGCCGGGTACGCCGGCCGTACCCAGGCCACCGTCGGCGATCGCTCGGCGCTGGCCGGGGCCGTCCGGTTCCGCCCCTCCGCTGGTCCTGGCGGTGTTGACGGCGGCGGCGGTCGTCGGCGCGGCCACGCTCACGATGGTGCGTCCCGGCCTCGGTTGGTTGGTGGCCACGCTGGCCGGCGTGGCTGCCGTGGTCACCGCCAGCGTCGTCCGTTCCCGGCCATCGCCCCCGCCGCTGGGCGTCAGCGCGCCGGCCGCGCCCAGCGCGGCAGCCGCCGAGCCGACGACGCCAACGGTGGCCGCGCCAGCACCGCCACCTGCGGCGGCGACCGCGCCAACACCACAAACTGCGACCGCAGGCGCGCCAGCACCGCCAACGGTGGCCGCGCCAGCACCGCCAACGGCGACCGCGCCAGCACCGCCAACCACGTCAACGGCGACCACGCCAGCACTGCCACCTGCGGTGGCGGCCGTCCGTCCCGGTGCCACGGGGGCACCGGGGCGGGCGGCACAGGTCGCCTGGGCCGTCGCGACCATCGCGTTGGTCGCCGTCGGCACGGTCCGGGCCGCCGGCTGGCTCTTCGCGCTCTGCCTCGTCGCGGCCGCGGTGACCGGGACACTCGCGGTGACCGGCGGGCGAAGCCCGCTCGGGATGCTCGTCGCCGCGACGCTGCCGCCGGCCGCGACGGTACGGGCGCTCCCCTGGGCGGTACGCGGACTGGGCGACACCCGCCCGGCCGGGGCGGGGATCGGCCTCGGGCGCATCCTGAAGAGCCTGGCGATCTCCGCTGGCCTGCTGCTGCTGTTCGGCCTGCTCTTCTCCTCCGCCGACGCGATCTTCGCCGATCTGGTCACGGGTCTCCTGCCCGACATCTCGATGGCTGGTGTCGTCGGCTGGCTGCTGCGTCTGGGGCTGATCGGCGGTGGTCTGCTCGGCGCCGCGTACCTGGTCAGCCGACCACTCGACCTGGAGGGCCTGCGGCCGGGGCCGGCCCGCCCGGCCCACCGGCTGGAGTGGACCCTGCCGCTGGTGCTGCTGGACGCCCTGTTCGCGGCGTTCGTGCTGGTCCAGCTCACGGTGTTCTTCGGCGGCGCGGATCACGTGCTGCGCACCGGCGGGCTCACCTACGCCCAGTACGCCCGTGGCGGCTTCTGGCAGTTGCTCGCCGTCACCGCGCTCACCCTGCTGGTGATCGCGGTCGCCGCCCGCCGGGCGCCGACGACCACACGCGTGGACCGGCTGCTGGTTCGCGCACTGCTCGGCACGCTCGCCGCGCTCAGCCTGGTCGTCGTCGCCTCCGCGCTCTACCGGATGCAGGTCTACGCCGACGCGTACGGCGCGACCCGCCTCCGGCTCTTCGTGACGACAGTCGAACTCTGGCTCGGGCTGCTCTTCGTCCTGGTCGGGGTGGCGGTGGTGCGGCTGCGGGCCGCCTGGCTGCCCCGGCTCGTGGTCGGCACGGCGGTGCTGGCGCTGCTCGGGTTGGCCCTGGTCAACCCGGACCGGCTGATCGCCGACCGGAACGTCGACAGGTACCTGGAGACCGGTCGCCTGGACGTCAGCTACCTGTCCGGGCTGTCGGCGGACGCCGTACCGGCCCTGACCCGGCTGCCCGAGCCGATGCGCGTCTGCGCACTGGGGCAGATCGCCGCCGAGCTGCCCCGGGACGGTCTCTGGGAGGCGAACCTCGGCCGGGAGAGGGCACGCCGGGACCTCGCCGGGATCCCGACGACCAGCGCGGTGACGGACTGCCCCGGTACGCGACGCTGGTGAGCGACACCGCTTGACAATCCGGCGCGGCGGGCCAGACTGCCGGGGTGGCCAAGCAACTCCCTGACGTGGGGTCGGGCGGTAAGGCGCCGCCGCCCCGGCGGGCCCGGATCGTGCTGGCCGAGATCAGCCGGCAGGACACCCGTGCCGAGCGGACCCGCGCCGAGCTGGCCCAGCAGACCCAGGTCGGCGAGGCGCTGGTCCGCGGCCTGGTCCGGGCGCAACTCGCGCTGGCGCTGCGGCTCACGCTCGTGGTGGCCATCGGGTTGGGTGGGCTGCCCCTGCTGTTCGCCATCGCGCCCTCGCTCGGCCGGACCACGGTCGCCGACGTCAACCTGCCGTGGTTGCTGCTCGGGGTGGCCTCGTTCCCGTTCCTGATCGGGGTGGGCTGGGCGTACGTGCGGTTGGCCGAGCGTAACGAGCAGGACTTCACTGATCTGGTGCAGCGGCCGGAGCGCTGAGGTGGGCAACGAGTTCGTGGTCCCGGCCATCGTCGCGGTCACCCTGGTCACCGTCGGGATCGGCTTCTACGGGCTGCGGTTGGCCCGGACCACGTCCGACTTCCTGGTGGCGTCCCGGGCGATCAGCCCGACGTGGAACGCCGCGGCCATCGGGGGCGAGTACCTGTCGGCGGCGAGCTTCCTCGGCATCGCCGGTCTGGTCCTCAAGTACGGCGTGGACGTGCTCTGGTACCCGGTCGGTTTCGCCGCCGGGTACCTGGCCCTGCTGCTCTTCGTGGCGGCGCCGCTGCGCCGCTCCGGCGCGTTCACCCTGCCCGACTTCTGCGAGCTGCGGCTGGGGTCCCGTCGGCTGCGCATCCTGGCCACCGCATTTGTGATCTTCATCGGTTGGCTCTATCTGGTGCCGCAGCTCCAGGGCGCGGGGCTGACCCTGGCCACGGTCGCCGGCTCCCCGTACCCGGTCGGCGCCCTGCTGGTGTCCGCCGTGGTCACCGCGAACGTGGCGCTGGGTGGGATGCGGGCCATCACCTTCGTGCAGGCGTTCCAGTACTGGCTCAAGCTGACCGCGCTCGCCGTACCGGTGATCTTCCTGGCGTTGCAGTGGCAGGCCGACGGCCGCCCGGCGGTGACGCCGCCCGACGGGCCGACGTTCCGGGCCGCGACCACCGTCGTGGTCGAGCACCGCGCGACCCTCACCCTGCCCGACGGCGAGATCCGCGAGGTACGCCCCGGCGACGAGCTGACCTTCGCGGCCGGCGACCCGGTGCCGGGCGTGTCCGGGGTGGCCACCGCCGCCAGCGACTGGTTGCTGCCCAGCGCCGCAGGCAACGACGACCGAGGGCTGTTCGCCACGTACTCGCTGATCCTGGCCACGTTCCTGGGCACCATGGGCCTGCCGCACGTACTGGTCCGCTTCTACACCAACCCGGACGGCGCGGCCGCCCGCCGGACCACACTTGTCGTGCTGGCCCTGGTCGGGGCCTTCTACCTGCTACCCACCCTGTACGGGGTGCTCGGGCGGATCTACACGCCGCAGTTGCTGGTCAGCGGGCAGACCGACGCCGTGGTGGTGTTGCTGCCCGGTGCGGCCCTCGGCGACGGCGCAACCGGGCGACTGCTCACCGCGCTGGTCTCGGCGGGCGCGTTCGCGGCCTTCCTCTCCACCTCGTCCGGGCTGCTGACAAGCGTCGCCGGGGTGATCTCGACGGATGTGCTCGGCCGGGGCTCGGTGCGCGGCTTCCGGTTGGCGACGGTGATCGCCGGAGCGGTGCCGACGCTGCTGGCGCTGCACGTCTCCGGACTCGACGTGTCACAGGTGGTCGGATTGGCCTTCGCGGTCGCCGCGTCGAGTTTCTGCCCGCTGCTGGTGCTCGGCATCTGGTGGCGTGGGCTGACCGACGTGGGCGCCGCAGCCGGCGTGGTGGTGGGCGGCGGGGCGGCGATCGGGGCGGTGTTGCTCACCGTGCTCGGCCCACCGCTGTCCGGCTGGCCGGCCACGCTCACCACCCAGCCGGCGGCCTGGACGGTGCCGCTGGCCTTCACCGTGATGGTCGCGGTGTCGATGGCGACCCGGCGTCGGGCACCGGCCGACGTCGCGGCCATCATGCTGCGCCTGCACACCCCCGAAACCGTCCGCCTCTAGTTAATCGGCGGCTGAACCCGGTCAGTCGGTCGCCCTCGGGTGGCCCGTGCCGGCGTGCCTGACCCAGCAGGTGCGGGTGTCGTGGTCGGGGAGATACCAGATGCGACCTCCCGAGGTGACTTCGTACTGCCACTGCGGCAGCGTCTTGCCGTTGTGCGCAGCGGTGGCGAGAGTGCCTTTCAGGGGGTGCTGCCGGCTCGTCGCCGGGGAGGGACAGGGGTTGGACTCGATAGCGTCGAATGCGGCCCGCGTGTTGGCTGCGGCCTGGCGGCACAGATCCTCCCAACCCTTGGCGGCGTCGTTGGTGGCGAATCGTAGGACGTAGCCGCCAGGGCGGGGTGGCGGCGCAGCCCGGTCGCCGCGCTTGGCGCTCACTCGCCGCTCGGGCGCGCGACCGGCCCGAAGTCGTCGGAGCTCGGCGCGGCCAGGACTCGGTGCAGGTCCGGGTCGGCGTGGATCTCGGCGGTGTGCCGCCACTCGGTGAGCAACTGCGACACCGCCGCGGTGTTGCCCATTGCGGCAGCCGCCTCCGCCGTCGCGACGAACTCGCTGGCCATTTGCTCGACGTCTTCCGGCGGCAGGAACCGTACCCACGGCAGCACGGTCGGCAGCGCCGCACGGACCAGGGTCGGATCCTGGTGTACGACGCTGGCCAGCAACCGGGCCGTCAGGTCCACCACCTCGCCCTCGGCCGCTGCCCGATCGGCAGACATCAGCACCAGATCAGGCGCGTCACGGCGGCGCAGGCGCACCGCGCGAGCACGGGAGAGCCGCTCCGCCGTCTCGGCGGGCTGGCGTAGCAACTCCGAGAACGGCACGGACTCCGATGGCATGGACATGACCTCAACACTACTTCAGAAGTCGGCGATTACGGCACGGTACGCCTTCAGGATGGTCGCGAATCCGCCTGCCGCCGGAAGGCACAACTGGCGGGCGGCGGATAACGTCAGCTCCATGACTGTTGCGCACCCCGCGCTCGCACTGCGTGGCCTGGCCAAACGCTTCGACGGCACGATCGCGGTGGCCGGTGTCGACCTGGACGTCCCCGCCGGCTCCTTCTACGGCCTGCTCGGCCCGAACGGCGCCGGCAAGACCACCACCCTGTCGATGGCGGTCGGGCTGTTGCGGCCGGACGCGGGATCCGCGTGGGTGCTCGGGCACGACGTCTGGCAGGACCCGGTGGCCGCCAAGAGGCTGCTCGGCGTGATGCCCGACGGTGTTCGCCTGTTCGATCGGCTGACCGGGGCGGAGCTGCTGGCGTACAACGGGTTGTTGCGGGGGATGGACCCGGCGGTGGTCGACCAGCGGGCCGCGGAGTTGCTCGACGTGTTGGCGCTCGGTGACGCCGGTCGGACGCTCGTGGTGGACTACTCGGCGGGTATGAAGAAGAAGATCGGTCTGGCCTGCGCCCTGTTGCACGGGCCTCGGGTGCTGGTGTTGGACGAGCCGTTCGAGGCGGTCGACCCGGTCTCCGCCGCGCTGATCCGGGACATCCTCACCAGGTACGCGGCCGGCGGCGGCACCGTGGTCTTCTCCAGCCACGTGATGGAGGTCGTGGAGCGACTCTGCTCGCACGTGGCGATCCTCGCCGGCGGCACCATCAAGCGGGTCGGGACGCTTTCCGAGGTGCGCGGGGAGCGCTCGCTGGAGCAGGTCTTCGTCGAGGTGGTCGGGGGTCGCACCGCGACCGGTGAGGAGCTGTCGTGGCTCTCCCAGTGAGCGTGGCCGCCGAGCCGTCCGCGCCGGTGCGGCAGGTCTCGGCCCGGCACTTCGTACGGCTCAAGCTGCGGGTGATGGGCAACAACTTCCGGGGTCAGGGCTGGCGGATCGCCCTGTTCATCGGCGGCGCCCTGATCGGGCTCTGGTTCGCCGTGACCGGTTTCTTCCTCTTCGCCGCGCCCGGCCTGGCCGACAACGGCCAGTACGCGGTGCTGGTCGCGGCGGCCGGCGGCGCGCTGCTGGTGCTCGGTTGGCTGCTGCTGCCGCTCGTCTTCTTCGGCGTGGACGAGACACTGGATCCGGCCCGGTTCGCGCTGTTGCCGCTGTCCCGGCGCACGCTTGTCACCGGCCTGCTCGCCGCCGCTCTGGTCAGCGTGCCGGTGCTGGCGCTTCTCGTCGCGTCGTTCGGGTTGGTGCTCACCGCCTGGGCGTTGGGCGGTTGGTCCGCGGGCCTGGTGGCTCTCCTCGGGGTGGCGGGTGGGCTGCTGCTCTGTGTGGCCGCGAGCCGGGCGGTGACAAGCGCCTTCGCCAGCATGTTGCGGTCACGCCGGGTGCGTGACCTGGCAGCCGTGCTGCTGGCGGTGACCGCCGCGATGCTCGGGCCGTTGCAGGTGTTCGGTCTCGCGGCGCTACGCGACGCGGACTGGGACCGGCTGACCGGGCTGGCGACGGTCGTCGGCTGGACTCCGTTCGGGGCGCCGTGGACCGTCGGCATCGACGTGGCGCAGGGCCGGGTCTGGGCCGCCCCGGTCAAGTTGCTGATCACGGTGGTGGCGATCGGCGCCCTGCTGCTCTGGTGGTCCCGGTCGCTGGAGTCGGCGATGGTGGGTGCGGCGAACGCCGGCAAGGCGCCGGCACAACGCGCGGCCACCGGCGGCGCGGTCGGTCAACTGTTTCCGCGACTGGCCGGCTGGGCGCGGCGGGACCGGTTCGGCGCGCTTGTCGCCCGGGAGACCCGCTACTGGTGGCGGGATGCCCGCCGCCGGGCCAACCTGATCACGATCGCGGTGGTCGGCATCTTCGTACCCGTGTTGATCAACGTGACGGGCGGGGACTTCGCGCTCGAGGACGGCGCCGGGTTGACGGCGGGTGCCGCCGACACCTCACCTGTGCTGGTCACCATCTCCATGCTCCTCGTGGGCGTGCTCGCCGCGGTCACCCTGGCCAACCAGTTCGGCTTCGACGGCAGCGCGTACGCGGTGAACGTGGTGTCCGGCGTGCCCGGCCGGGTGGAGTTGCGCGCGCGGATGGTGGCCTTCTCGCTGTACGTGCTGCCGATGCAGGCGTTCGTCGCGGTGGTGCTGTCGGTGGTGCTCGGGCGGCCGGAATGGCTCGGGCTCACCTTCGGCAGCCTGGTCGCGACCTACGGCGCCGGGTTGGCGGTGAACAGCTTCATCTCCGTGCTCGGGGCGTACTCGCTGCCGGAGACGAGCAACCCGTTCGCGATGAACAGCGGCGCTGGTGTCGCGAAGGGCCTGCTCACCGTGCTGGCCATGGCCATCTCGGTGGTCGCGGCGTTGCCGATGGTGGTGGCCGCGGCGCTGCTCGACGATGCCTGGCTCTGGTTGGCCCTTCCGTTGGGTGCGGCGTACGGGTTGGGCGCGGCGCTGCTGGGCGCGTACCTGGCCGGCGACGTGCTGGACCGGCGACAGCCGGAACTGCTGTCCACGGTCACGCCCCGCCGTTAACCGACCGCCGTCATTCCACCCGGATCCGGTAGACCAACTCGTACCGACCGCGTGGGAGCACGATGTCCGCCGTCTCGACCGGCACGCCAGCGGCGTAGTACGTCCGACTGATCTCGTACACGTCCGCCGGCCGGCCGGGCAGCCCCAGCGCTTCCGCCTCGGCGTCCGACGCGGGCCGGGAGTTGATCCGCTCTTCGAACTCGTCGACGTGCACTCCGATCGCGTCCATCCGAGCGACCACACCGACGGCGGCTCCCGCCTCCGGCCACTCCACAGGTGTGCCACCGGTGACGCCCAGCGGCTCATACGACGTCGACAGCTGGATCGGATCATCGTCGCTGAGGAACCGGTATGCCGTGCGCATCACCGGCGCTCCCGGCTCCACGCCGAGCCGCACCGCGATCAGGTCGTCGGCCAGGTCGTGGCGGCTGTCGTGCTCCCAGGTGGCCTGCTGACCCGCGCGGGCCGCGTCCCGGGCGAACGGCGATGTAGGTCCCGGGCCGCCCCGCATATCGCGGCCGTGAGCGTGTCGAACCAGTCGGCGGGCGGCCCGGACGTAGACGCCCGACCCGGCTCGCCCCTCGACCAGTCCCTCACCCTTGAGCACGGCAATCGCCCACTTCGCGACAGTGCGGCTCACGCCGAATTGATTCATGAGCGTGGTTTCGCTGGGAAGCTTCGCGCCGGCCGCCAGCGTGCCGGTCTGGATCGCCGCGCGCAGCTCCGCTGCGATCGCCAGATAGGCGGGCGTCTTAGCCATGGGTAAACCTCCGGTCAGCCCACCCAGTCGATCACAGACAACCTGGTGTGCCAAGTTTGCGCGACACCCTTGCCCGGGCCGAACCTAGTGCGCCAGCTTTTCGGGTAGCTCCCCGCTATCGGTCGGCTCCGGTCAGCAACCACTGCTGGCGGTAGCGGGGAGGCCCAGACGCCGCGCAGTCGACCAGCAGTTCGCCCCGCCGCGGCTCATCCACCCGGAAGGGAAGTCGATGTGGCGCAACCTGATCAACCGCACCTCCCGCCTGATCCGCCGGCGGCGCGGCCCCTCCGCCAACGAGGCATGGGAAGCCGCCGACCGCCTGGCCGCTCACCAGCGACTGCTCGACCAGGCGCGGCGCCGATCGGCCGCGCACCGCTACGACGACAGGCCGGCCTGACCGTGGTCGAGGAACCCACCACAGTCCAGGCGGCCATGAACAGCCGACACGAGCAGGCTCTACGGGAAATCGCCGCGGTCGAAGCCCGCCTCGCGGACGAGCACGTGCCGCGCCGTCCCGAGCGGACATGCCAGTCATGCGAGCCCGACACTTCCTGGCCGTGCGTCCCGGCGCAGGTACGCCTGGCCGAGCAATACCGCAACGACCGAATCGGCCTGTCGATGAATGTGGGCAGCCTCTACTACGTTGCCGTCGGCGAGCGCCCGGACGAGGACGCCGCCGAGCTGTACGAGCGGATCGTCGGATGGATCCGTGAGCCGTAACCCAGCAACCCGTTCACGATGGAGCTGCTGTCCATGGTCACGCCACGCCGTTAGCCGACGCGCCGACCGAGGGCCTGGGCGGTGCTGACGGCGAAGCCACGCCAGGCGGCGGGAGCGAAGGTGAGGGTCGGGCCGGACGCTCGTCGCCAAGATCCGCGCAACATCAGGGTTGTTGGTGTCTCGGTGGCCGACCCACCGACCTGCACGAGCGCTTCGTGGGCTGGGCGCGGGGTCGGGGCGGCACAATGTTTCACGTGAATCATGAGCCGGGTGCCGAGATCCATTCCACCGATCCGTTCGCGGTGCCGAGCGGGCAGCGGTCGCCGGTCCGCCGACTGCGCGGCCGGCTCGCCGCGCCGGTGACGCTCTGGACGGCGCCCGGCCCGGCCGGGCTGACGGTGTCGTCCACGCTTGTCGCCGAGGGGGAACCGGACCGGCTGCTCGGGCTGATCGACCCGGAGTCGGACCTCTGGGCGGCGGCGGAGGAGGCGGGTCGGTTCGCGGTCACGCCGCTCGGCCCGCCGCACCGGCAGCTCGCGGACCGGTTCGCCGGCCTCTTCCCCGCTCCGGGCGGGCTCTTCGCCAGCGGCGAGTGGATCGACACGCCGTACGGGCCGGTGCCGGGCGACGCCGGCGGCTGGGCCGGCTGCCGACTGGACAACACCCGCGAGTACGGCTGGGGCCTGCTGGTGGAGGCCACCATCGAGGCGGTCGAGCTGACCGGGGAGGCGGCTCCGCTGCTGCACTACCGCGGTCGGTACCACGAGCTGCCAGCCTGAACGGGCGGCTCGCCCGGCCCGACCGGTCACCGGGGTGATCTGGGTCACTTGGCGCACGCAACCAACCGCTCGGCGCACTCGTCTACCGGCGTCGATCTCAGCCTTCCCTGTCGGGGGAGCGCGCTCCTACGGTGCGCGAAACTCCTCTGACGCCTGTGAAGGTGGTGATCCACAGATGTCCACGGACACACCCGCTCCGGCCGCTTCCCAGTCGGACAAGTACCTGGCCGTACAACGGTCGGACGAGTTCGCCGGGCTGCGGCGTGCGCTGCGCGGCTTCGTCTTCCCGATGACCGTCGCGTTCTTCCTGTGGTACGCGCTCTACGTCATTCTCTCCGCGTACGCCCGGGACTTCATGGGCACGAAGCTGTTCGGCAGCAACATCAACGTCGCACTTGTCTTCGGCCTGCTCCAGTTCGTCTCCACGTTCCTGATCGCCTGGCTCTACTCCCGGTACGCGGACCGGAAGATCGACCCCATCGCCGACCGGATCCGCGAAGAGATGGGGGAGGTGACCCGTGAAGACGGTCCACGCGGTTGAGACGGTCCTCGCGGCCGAGGCGGGCAACCACACCGCCCGCAACCTGACCATCACGCTGTTCCTGGTCTTCGTGGCGGTGACCCTGGGCATCACGATCTGGGCCAGCCGGCAGACCAAGACGGCGACCGACTTCTACGCCGGCGGCCGGTCCTTCTCCGGTTTCCAGAACGGCATGGCGATCGGCGGCGACTACATGTCGGCCGCGTCGTTCCTCGGCATCGCCGGCATCATCGCGCTCTACGGCTACGACGGCTTCCTCTACTCGATCGGCTTCCTGGTCGCCTGGCTGGTGGCCCTGCTGCTGGTCGCGGAGTTGCTACGTAACTCGGGCCGGTACACGATGGCCGACGTGCTGGCCTTCCGGATGCGTCAGCGTCCGGTGCGGACGGCGGCGGCGGTCTCCACCATCACGGTGTCGATCTTCTACCTGCTCGCCCAGATGGTGGGTGCCGGCGCGCTCGTCGCGCTGCTGCTCGGCATCAAGCCGGGCACCACCTTCCTCGGCATGGACGCGGGCACCGCGAAGGTGGCCACCATCGTCATGGTCGGCGCCCTGATGATCATCTACGTGACCGTGGGTGGCATGAAGGGCACCACGTACGTGCAGATCGTCAAGGCGTTCCTGCTGATGACCGGCGCGCTGCTGATGACCATCCTGGTGCTGGCGAAGTTCAACTTCAACCTGTCGGCACTCCTGGGCCAGGCGGCCGAGGCGTCCGGCAAGGGCAGCGCGTTCCTCGAACCCGGGCTGCGCTACGGCGTCGAGGTCGCCGGCAACTCGACGCAGACCTTCTACAACAAGGTGGATCTGCTGTCGCTCGGTATCGCCCTGGTGCTCGGCACGGCCGGTCTGCCGCACATCCTGATCCGCTTCTACACGGTGCCGACCGCGAAGGCGGCCCGCAAGAGCGTGCTCTGGGCGATCGGCATCATCGGCACCTTCTACCTGCTCACCCTGGCCCTCGGCTTCGGTGCGGCGGCGTTGGTGGGCAGCAAGGCGATCACCGCCCAGGACAAGGCCGGCAACACGGCCGCACCACAGCTGGCCGAGGCGTTGGGTATCGACTTCTTCGGCGGCGACCTGGGTGGGGCGGCCCTGCTGGCGATCATCGCGGCGGTCGCCTTCGCCACCATCCTCGCGGTGGTGGCCGGGTTGACCCTGGCGTCCTCTTCCAGCCTCGCGCACGACTTCTACGCGAACGTGCTGAAGAAGGGTGAGACGTCGGAGCGGCAGGAGGTCCGGGTCGCCCGGATCTCCGCCCTGGTGATCGGCGCGATCTCCATCCTGTTGTCGATCTACGCACAGAACCTCAACGTGGCGTTCCTGGTGGCGCTGGCCTTCGCGGTCGCCGCCTCGGGCAACCTGCCGGCGATCCTCTACAGCCTCTTCTGGCGGCGGTTCAACACCTCCGGCGCGGTGTGGTCGATCTACGGCGGTCTGGTCTCGGCCGTGCTGCTGGTGTTCTTCTCGCCGGTGGTCTCCGGCGCGGCGACGTCGATGTTCCCGGATCACGACTGGCAGTGGTTCCCGCTGTCCAACCCGGGCATCCTCTCCATTCCGTTCGGCTTCCTGTGCGGATGGATCGGCACCGTCATCTCCAAGGAGCACGACGAGGACAAGTACGCGGAGCTGGAGGTGCGGGCCCTCACGGGTTCCGGCGCCCACTGATCCGAACGCTCGTCACGAGGAGGCCCCCTGTGCGCAACAGGGGGCCTCTTCGCGCAAACGCCTGTCGGTAGGCTGACCGGCATGAAGGTTGCTGAGCGCTTCGGTTCCGGTCACCGCGTCCTCGTCACCGGCGGCGCCGGTTTCGTCCCGTCGCACCTGGTGGATTCGCTGATCGCCCGGGGCTGCACGGTGGTGGCGCTCGACAACTTCGTGACCGGCTCCAAGGAAAACGTCGCCCACCTGCTGGACCGGCCGACCTTCACGCTCGTCGAAGCGGACATCTCCGAGGGTCTGCCGGCCCACCACCCGGCGCTGGCCGAGCGGTTCGACGCGATCCTGCACATGGCCTCGCCGGCCAGCCCCACCGACTTCGCCCAACTGCCGGTGGAGATCCTCCGGGTCGGCTCGGTGGGCACCCTGCACCTGCTGGAGCGCGCGGTCGCCGACGGCGCCCGGTTCCTGATGGCCTCCACCTCCGAGGCGTACGGGGACCCGAAGGAGCACCCGCAGCGCGAGACCTACTGGGGCAACGTCAACCCGATCGGGGTCCGCAGCGTCTACGACGAGGCGAAGCGCTTCTCCGAGGCCGCGACGATGGCGTACCACCGCTACCGCGGGCTGGACGCGGCGATCGTCCGGATCTTCAACACGTACGGCCCGCGGATGCGACCGGACGACGGCCGGGCCATCCCCACCTTCATCTCCCAGGCGCTGCGCGGCGAGCCGATCACCGTGCACGGCACCGGTGACCAGACCCGATCCATCTGCTTCGTCGAGGACCTGGTGCGGGGCATCCTGCTGCTGCTCGACTCGACCGAGACCGGCCCGGTCAACTGCGGCACCGAGCACGAGCTGTCCATGCGGCAACTCGCCGAGTTGATCGTGTCACTCTCCGACAGCACCTCGACGGTGACCTATGTCACCCGCAGCTCGGACGACCCGGAGATGCGCCGGCCCGATCTCACGCTCGCCCGCGAACTGCTCGGCTACGAGCCGACGGTGGCGCCCGAAGACGGCCTGCGACGCACGATCGCGTACTTCCGGGCGCGGCTAGGGTAACCAGTTCGTCGACGCCCGGTGGTCTCTGAGTGTCGGCTGAAGGCGGCGGTGGCTTGCGCTACGTACCCTGAGTGACATGTCTGCGACCTCGTCTGCCGGCGTCCCGCATCCGCACCTGCACCGCAGCGCCGGGCGCGCGTCGGTTCCCGGCCCCGACCGGGCCGCCTCCGGGCGCGCCCGTCCGACCGAGGCGCGCTTCTACCCGCCGTACGACGAGGAGCAGCCCAAGCCCGGCGGTCCGGCGGGGCCCCGGGGGCCCGGCGGACCGGGTGGCCTCGGCGGGTCGGGGCGGCGTGGGCCGCAACCCCGGTGGGGTCGGATCGCCCTCGTGTCGGGGGTCGCCGTGCTGGTGCTGGCGCTGCTCGGCGGCGTGGGCGCCTGGTTGTACGCCCGCAACCTCAACGGCGACCTGGCCCGCACCGACCCGTTCGCGGAGATCACCGGTGGCCGGCCGACCAAGACGGTGGACGGCGCGCTCAACATCCTGCTTGTCGGCAGCGACTCCCGGGACCCGGACGCGCCCGTCGACAGCAAGAGCCAGTGGCGCGCGGACACGGTCATCGTGATGCACATCCCGGCCGACCACCAGGAGGCGTACCTGGTCTCCATCCCGCGTGACCTCTACGTGCCGATCCCGGAGAGCGCCGGCGCGGCCTGCGACTCCGGACAGCGCGCGAAGATCAACGCCGCGTTCGCGTTCGGCGGGCTGCCGCTGGCGGTCCGCACCGTGGAGTGCTTCACCGACGTACGGATCGACCACGTGATGGCGATCGACTTCGGCGGTTTCAAGGAGGTCACCGACGCCCTCGGCGGGGTGGACCTGAAGGTGGAGCGGACCATCACCTCGATCCACAAGCCGTACCGGACGTTCACCAAGGGCACCAACCACATGGACGGCGCGGAGGCGCTGGACTGGATCCGGCAGCGCAAGCAGTTCCCGGAGGGGGACTTCGCCCGGATGCGGCACCAGCAGGAGTTCCTCCGGGCGCTGATGGACAAGGCGGCGAGCAGCGGCACGCTGGCGAACCCGGGCAAACTCAACAACTTCCTCCAGTCGGTGACCGCGGCCGTAACCGTCGACCAGGATTTCTCGGTTACTGATATGGCGCTGCAGTTCCGCAACCTGCGCGGCCAGAACCTCACGTTTGTGACCAGCCCGAACTCGGGCAGCGACACCATCAACGGCGAGTCGGTGGTGGTGTCGGACCGGGAGAAGGCGCTCGCGATGTACCGGGCCATGACGGCGGACACCATGGCGGAGTGGGTCAAGGCCAACCCACCGAAGAACAGGGACGGCGGCTGACTCACCGGTCGGCCCGGTGGTCCGCCGGGCCGACCGTCAGCAGGCCGTTCGGGTCATCGAGACGCACCGATCGACCCGATTCGTGTCAGTCGGCGCCGGGATTGACCCGGGATGAACTCGCCAAGTCGATTTGATGTACGTACAGTGGTGCCGCCCCCTCCTGATCACGAGCTGGAGCACGCATGCCGGTTCAGGCCAGTCGCCGCCCTCCTTCCCCCGGGTCCGCCGCCCCCAGCGGCCGCGTCTCCGCGGCCATACCGGCGCAGGCGCACCCCTCGCGTGGCGGGCCGGGCGGGCGCCCGCCCGGCGACGGCGGCGGCGGCCGGGTGGGTGGCGGTGGGTCGGCGAAGAAGCGGACCAAGCGCAAGGACCCGCTGTGGGCCCGGTTGACCGTGGTGTTCGGGGCGGTGCTGATGCTCAGCAGCGGCGTGGGCATCGTCGGCGGCAAGGTGCTGATCGGCCAGGCGACAGGTGACATCGCGCAACGAAACCTGCTCGGTGACGCGAGCAAGTCCGACGCCGAGGGCGGGGCCAGTCTGGACGGCCCGATCGACATGCTGCTGCTCGGTGTGGACGCCCGGGAGCGCTGGGCCGCCGACAACGTCCGCTCGGACAGCATCATCATCCTGCACATCCCGGCCACGCACGACCAGGCGTACCTGATCTCCATTCCCCGGGACACCGAGGCGCGGATTCCGGCGTTCCCGAAGAGCCGTTACGCCGGTGGGACCGAGAAGATCAACGCCGCGTTCGAGGCCGGCGCCCGCAACGGCGGCGGCTGGGAGGGCGGCGCCCAGTTGATGGCCCAGACGATCAAGGGGCTCACCGGCATCAGCTTCGACGGTGCGGCGATCATCAACTTCGGCGGCTTCAAGAACGTCATCGACACCCTCGGCACGGTGCGGATCTGCGTGAGTCACGAGGTCAAGTCGCACCACATGTCGATGGTCGACGGCAAGCCGATGTGGAACGCCGACGCCAAGAAGACCGGCAAGTCGCGCACCGCTGTGGTGCACAAGAAGGGCTGCCAGCAGATGGAGGGCTGGGCGGCGCTCGACTACTCCCGGCAGCGCTACGGGTTGCCCGGTGGCGACTACGACCGGCAGCAGAACCAGCAGCAGCTCATCAAGGCGATGGCCAAGAAGGCGACCGACGGCGGGATGCTCACCAACCCGGCGAAGCTCCAGCAGCTGATCAAGGCGGCCGGCAAGGCGTTCGTGCTGGACACCGGCGGCGCGTCGATCGAGAACTTCATCTTCACCATGCGCGGGGTGACCGCGAACGAGCTGACCATGCTCAAGACCAACAACGGCACCTACAACGCCGCCGGCAACGGCACCGAGGCGCTGAACGACGTGACGAAGGACATGTTCCAGGCGGTCAAGCAGGACAAGCTCGCCGAGTTCGTCTTCACCCACCCCGAGGTGATCTCCACCCGCAAGTGAGGTGCGGTGGCCGGAAGTCCCGGAAAGCCGGCGACCACCCCGTCACCGCCCGTAGCCTGACGTGAGCAGGTTTCGCGTATCGGCTCCGGGGAGGCGGTCACGTCCAGGTGGGGACGGAACGTGGCGGGCCGGGACAACGCGGCCCCGCCCACCCGAGCACGCCGCGCCCGAGGGCCGCGGATCATGCTCGGCATCGGCCTGGCCCTCGTCCTGTTGGCCGGGCTCGCCGTGGTCGGGCTCAAGACGCTGAGCAACAGGTACGACCGCACGGTGACCAAGGAACAGTTGCTCGACCCCGGCGCCCGCACGGGCCGCACCGACCTGGACGGGCCGCTCAACTATCTCCTGGTCGGCTCCGACCGCCGCCCCGGCGGCAGCGGACCGGACCAACGCTCCGACACCATCCTCATCGTGCACGTGCCCGCCGGTCAGCGGGAGGCCTACCTGGTCTCCGTCCCGCGTGACCTGCTGGTCGCCATCCCGCCCGCGAACGGCTTCGGAGGCGGTCCAGACAAGATCAATGCGGCGTACGAGCACGGCGGCGGTGGACCGGCCGGGGCCCAACTGCTCTCCGCCACCCTCAACCGGCTCACCGGAATCCGGTTCGACGGTGCCGCGCTCATCGACTTCTCCGGCTTCCGGAAGGTCATCGACCTCCTCGGCGGCGTGCGGATGTGCGTGGACACCGAGGTCCGCTCCATCCACACCAACCGGGTCTTCCCCGTCGGCTGCCAACAGATGGACGGCGCGCAGGCCCTGGACTACGTCCGGCAGCGCTACGACCTGCCCGGGGGCGACTACGACAGGCAGCACCACCAGCAGCAACTGCTCCGGGCGATGCTGGACAGCGCCGGCAGGGCCGATCTGCGGAGCAACCCGGTCAAGTTGGATCAGGTGCTCCGGGCGGTGGGCGGCTCGTTGACCGTCGACACCAACGGCGTACCCCTGTCCGACCTGCTCCTCGCGCTCCGCGCGCTGCCGCCCGACGGGATGCGCGGCGTCCAGGTGCCGTCGTCCCCGCAGACCATCGACGAGGTCTCGTACGTGGTGCTGAACAATGGGGGCAATGGGCTGTTCGAGGCGGTTCGCGGCCGACAGATGCCGTCCTGGGCGCAGGCCAACCCGCGCTGGGTGACACGGTTGTGACGGTGCCGACGGCCAGGTCGGTGCCGAACCGGTCGACGAGGATCTAGTGTTGCTTCCTGTGTTCGGACCCCAGGTTCCCACCGTGCCCGTGACCGAGATCGCCGACGAGACCTACCTGCTGGATGTGCGGGAGGACGACGAATGGGCGGCCGGCCACGCGCCGAATGCCCACCACCTGCCGATGATGGAGCTGCCGGCTCGAATCGCGGAGGTGCCCACCGACCGGGAGGTGGCGGTCGTCTGCCGCTCCGGGGGGCGTTCCGCCCAGGTCGTCGCCTACCTGGTCAACAACGGCTGGGAGCAGGTGCGTAACGCCGACGGCGGCATGCGCCAGTGGGCTGCGGTCGGCCGCCCGGTGGTCGACGCGAACGGGCAGCCCGGCCAGGTCATCTGAGGCGGCCGGGATGGGTGGTCCACTTGTCTTCGCGCACCGCGGCGCCTCGTACGACCTTCCCGAGCACACCCTCGCCGCGTACCTGCGGGCTCTCGACGAGGGCGCCGACGGCCTGGAGTGCGACGTCCGCCTGACCCGCGACGGGCACCTGGTCTGTGTGCACGACCGACGACTCGACCGCACCAGCAACGGTCGCGGTCTGGTCAGCGCGCGTACGCTCGCCGAACTGGACGCCCTGGACTTCGGCTCGTGGCATCCGGGCAGCGCGCCGAACGGCGACCTGCCGCCGGACGACTCACACACCCGGCTGCTGACCCTGGCCCGGCTGCTGGACGCGGTGCTCGCCGCCGGGCGGCCGGTCCGGTTGCTCGTGGAGACGAAACACCCGTCCCGCTACGGCTCGACCGTCGAACGGCGACTCGTCAGCCTGCTGCGTCGGTACGGCCTGGCCGACCCGACACCTGACGATCCGGTGCAGGTCACCGTCATGTCGTTCTCCCCGCTGGCGGTCCGCCGGGTGCACGAACTGGCCCCGAAGCTGCCCACGGTGCTGCTGCTGGAGGTGTTGCCGCGCTGGCCGAGGTTGGGTCGGCTGCCGTTCGGCACCCGTATCGCGGGGCCGGGCATCGGCCTGGTCCGGGCCCGCCCGCAACTGCTGCCCGCGCTTCGCACGGCCGGCAACCAGGTGTACGTCTGGACGGTGAACGAGCCGACCGACCTGGAGCTGGTGCTGGCGGCCGGGGCGGACGGGATCATCACCGACCGGCCGGGGTACGCCCTCGCCCGGCTGGCCCGCTGACCAGGTAAGGGTGCCAAAACCCGGCCGGCGGGGCAGACTCGGCACATGCCGGAGCGTATCGATTTCCCCGCTCTCCTCACCGGTCAGACCGTCGTCATCGAGATGATCAACTCGGGGGAGGCGGGTCTTCCGGTCCTCACCCAACTGCTCCGGGTGGCCCAGCCGGCCCTCGGCACGACCGGGATGGCGTTCGTCGAGTTCGGTCCCACAGGTGGTCGGGTGATCGTCGCGACCGGCGCGGCGGAATGGGCCCTCGGCCGTCCCCTGGCGGTCGACGACCCGGACACGGTGTGCCTGCTCAACGGGCCACGGGTGCGCAACGTGCTGGTGGGCAGCCTGAACGGCAAGTTGGCCGGCGAGCTGGCCGGCAGTGACCTGCGCTGGATGGCGGTCTCGCGGGCCGAGATCGGCGGCCACACCGTCGGCAGCCTGCACGCGCTCTATCCCGGCGACGACGAGCCGGACGCCGAACGGCAGGGGGTGGTCGCCTACCTCGCGTCCTGCATCGCCCACATGTACGGCGACCAGAGCGGCCTGCCGGTGCACGGCGACGGCCCGGTGGTGGCGGCCCTCGCCGACGGGCTGGCCGTCGTCGACCGGGACGGGAACGTCCGACTCTGGAACCCGGCCGCCGCCCAGGTCACCGGCCGCCCGGTCGAGCAGGCGCTGAGCAGACCACTGCCGTTCCCGCTGCCGCCCTCCGGTCAGGTGCGGGACCACCGGACGCCGGACGGCCGCTGGCTGCGGATCACCTCCGGCGAGTTGCCCGGTCCGGGCACGCTGCGGGTGGTCACCTTCCGCGACATCACCGACCAGCAGCGCCGCGACCACGACCGGGAGCTGTTCGTCGCGGTGACCAGCCACGAACTCCGTACCCCGGTCACCGTGATCAAGGGATACGCGGACACCCTCACCGACCACTGGGACTCGCTGACCGACGTCGACCGACGGCAGGCTGCCCGGGTGATCGGGCAACGCGCCAACGAGCTGGCCCGACTTGTCGACCGTCTCCTCAGCTCGGCGGCCGAGGCCGGGCCGGGCGACGATCCGCCCACCCCGTTCGACCTGGGCGAAGCGCTGCGCTCCGCGGTCCTGGACCTGCCGACGGAGCTGCGTCGCCGGTTGGTGCTCCGCCTCCCGGCCGACCTGCCCAAGGCGCTCGGCCACCGGCCCAGCCTGGCCACCGTGCTGACCGAGCTGACGACGAACGCCGGCAAGTACTCACCACCGGAGTCGCCGATCGAGATCGCCGCCTCGGTGGACGGTCAACTGGTGGCGTTCCGGGTCAGCGACCGGGGCATCGGCATCCGACCGGAGCATGTGGAGCGGGCGTTCGACAGGTTCTGGCAGGGCGAGTCCGGCGACCGGCGCGGCTACCCGGGTGCGGGGCTCGGCCTCTACCTCGTCCGCCGGATCGTTGAACAACAGAATGGATGGGTATCCCTACGTCCAAGGACCGACGGCGGTACGGTCGCAGAGGTGCGGCTACCGCGCGGTTGACCGAGGTGGCGCGACGTGGAGGCGACGGTGGCAGCGGCAGCGGCAGCGAGGGATCAGGCGTGGTGCGTGGTGGTGCCCCATCACCCCGCCGGGGCACGGCTGGCCCGGCACCGGCTCGCCGGTGAACTCGCGGGCGTCGTACCCCCGATGGTCCTCGCGGACCTGATCGCGGTGCTCGCGGAGCTGGTGGGCAACGCGGTGCGGCACGCCAAGCCGCTGCCCGGCGGGGTGGTCCGGGTGGCCTGGCGGTTGCGGCCCTCGGCGCTGGGCCCCTCGATCCAGCTCGGCGTCACCGACGGCGGCGCGAGCACCACGCCACGGCTCCGGACGGCCAGCGCGGACGCGGCGGACGGGCGAGGGCTGCACATCGTGGCCGGTCTGGCGACCCGCTGGGGTGTCGAGCGGGACGGCATGGGCCAGCGCGTCTGGGCGGAGTTCGACCCAACCCCGGCCCCAACCCCAACCCCCCGCCCCAACCTGGTGCCGGCCGGCTGACCCCGTTGATCATGAGGTTATCGCCACGACACGCCGTGGGCGGTGACAACAACTCCATGATCAAGAAGCGATGTCACGGGGTGGGTGGGTCCGGGCCACGGCGGGCTCGCTGGGGCTCTAGGCTTTGACGCCGTGAGTAAGCGTCGAAAGAGCCAGCGCACCGCCACCGACACCGCCCCCCGCCGCGACAAGGTTCGTGACGTCTTCGTGCCGCGTCCGTTCGACGGGCTGGTCGACGAGGCCGAATGGATCGCGCTGCGCGAGTTGGTGCCCGCCGCCTCCGCGCCGCTGCGGCTGGCACCCGCCCTGGTCGAGGAGTTCGGTGACCGGCCGGCGACGCTCGCCACGGTGCTGCCGATGGCCGCCCCGGCGATCACCAAGCCGGACGGTCGGGTGCTCATCGGTCTCCAACGCCACCAGCAGTCCGGCGACGTCTCGCGGGATCTGGCCGAGGCGCTGCTCAGCGCGCTGCGCACCGAGCCGGGTGGCGAGGTGACCGTGCCGCCGCTGCCCGGCCCGGGGCCCCGCCTGCAGGACGTTCTCGTGGACGGCCCGCTGGAGATCACCATGCACGAGGGGTTCGAGTTCTGGCTCGACCCCGGGGCCGCCGACGATCCGACCGTCCAGGCGTCGCTGGAGCGGGCGAACGCGGCCATCTACCCGACCGTGCGGCTGACCGCGGCGAAGGCCGCGTACTGGTGTCGGGTGCCGGAGAAGGCACACGTGCGGTGGGTGCTGCCGGACGACGAGGACGCCGCCCTGGACGCGCTGGCCCGCCTCGGCGCGGCCGGCGCGTTGACGCTCGGCGAGCAGACCAAGTTCGCCGGCATGTTCCGCGCGCACGGTCGCCTGGCGCCGGTCTGGGACCTGCCGGAGGCGACTCCGGCCGCCGACTGGGAGGAGCCGGTGGCGCAGTTCGCCAAGCGGTACGCCGAGGCGCTGGCCGCCACCGACCCGCTCGACGCCGCCGGCCGGCGCTCCCGCCAGGGGCTGGTCGGCCGGCAACTCACCCTGCGCTGAGCTGTGCGTGGGCGCCCTCTTGAGGAGAGGGCGCCCACTCTCACAACGGGTCGCGGGTGATCGGGCACGACATGCAGCGCGGCCCGCCACGACCGGAGCCCAACTCGGACCCGGCGATCGGGATCACCTCGATGCCGGCGCGCTCCAGTTGGGCGTTGGTCTCGGTGTTGCGCTCGTAGCCGACGCACAGCCGGGGCGCCAGGGCGAGTGTGTTGTTGCCGTCGTCCCACTGCTCGCGTTCCGCGGTCACCGGGTCCAGCCCGGTGTCGATGACCCGCAGCAGGTCGAGGTCCATCGCGTCGGCGGCGGCCCGCAGGAACGGCGCGGGCCCGTCCACCCGCGGGTCCGCACCGTCCGCGCCGGCGATCACCGTGTACGCGGACAGCGTGCTCGCGATGTTGGGATACATCAGCACGGCGTCCACGTCGACCATCGTGCAGACCGTGTCGAGGTGCATGGTGGCGCGCTTCTGGGCGATCGGCACCACCAGGATGGTGTGCGCCAGGCCGGCGGCGAAGACCTGCCGGCCGAGTCGTTCCGCGCCGGCGGGTGTGGTCCGTTCACCCACCCCGACCGCCAGTACTCCGGGGGCGAGCAGCAGCACGTCCCCGCCCTCCAGGTGCTCCAGGTTGGGGCGGTAGACGAACTCGGTGCCGGCGAAGCGTGGGTGGTGGCGGTAGATGGCGTCGGTCAGGGTGGTCTCGCGGCTTCGGGCCGGCATGGCCAGGCTCGTGACACCGACCCGGTCGCCGATCCACAGCGACGAGTCGCGGGTGAACAGCAGGTTGGGCAACGGGTCGATGACGAAGTCGTGTCGGTCCATCAGCGTGTAGACGAGTCCGCCCGGCCGCTCCGAGCTGATCCGCAGCTCCTCGTGGGCCAGCCCGGCGGTGAGCACGTCGGCCAGGGCGGCCGGGTCGAGGTAGGAGAGGTGGTCGGCGACGCGGGCCCGCAGGGTGTCGCCGAGCCGCCGGGAGCGCAGCACCTCTTCGGTGAGCTCGGCACGGGCGTCCGCCACGGCAAGCGTCTCGGTCAGCAGGGTGGCCAGGTACAGCACCTCGACTCCACGGTCGCGCAGGGCGGCGGCGAACGCGTCGTGCTCCTCCTGGGCTCGTCCGACCCAGGGGATCGCGTCGAACAGGAGCGAGTCGTTGTTGCGAGGGGTGAGCCGGGCCAGTTCGGGGCCGGGCCGGTGCAGCAGTACGGTGCCGAGCCGGCCGACTTCACTGTCGACGTAGTGGGTCACTCCCGCAGCGTAGGGCAGGGTTTGGCGGCATCCGAGAAAAGAACTGTGGATGAATATGGCATTCATCCGTAGTCACTCCGGCGTTCCGGCTTGCCGAACACCGGTAGTGGCAACGTAGGGTAGTGAGGACATAACTTCGAGGGACCTTTTGCCGGAGGTCGCGATGACTGTCTTTCCCGCACGACGAGCCGTACCGTCCGCTCGGGCACTGCCGCCCGTGTCGGTGCCACACCCCCGCGTCGAGTCGCCGGGGGTTCTCGAACCGGCCCGTCCGACACCGCTCGAATGGGCTCGCCGCCGTCGTGCCGAGCGGGGTGCGCGCCGCCTGGAGGCGGCCGGGGCGCGGGCACTGGGTCAACTCGACCACCTCGGGCCCGCCTGGCACGTCATCGAGTGGCCGCGCACGGACGTCACGGACGTCCTCGACCGCGGTCAGGACGAGCGCGCCGGGTTCCTCGCCATCGGGCCGAGCGGCCTCTTCGCCGTGACCATCGCCGACCACGGCCGGGCGAGGGTGCTCGTCGCCGGGGACGTCGTGCAGATCAACGGCAAGCGTCCGCCGTACGTGGCCGAGTCCCGCCGGGACGCCAAGCGGGCCAGCAAGGCCCTCTCCGACGCGGTGGGGCTGCCCGTCCCGGTGACGCCGGTGCTGACCTTCGTCGGCTCCGGCGTGATCAGCGTCTACGGCCTCCCGAAGGACTGTCTGATGGCCACCCACCGAGAGCTGGACCGGCTCCTCGTGGCCGGTGGCAGCCGGATCAGCCCGGCCACTGCCGAAAAGCTTTCCCGGGTCGCACAGCATCCCGGCACCTGGCTGAACGGCACGTACCGTCCACCAGCCGACTACCGGTGGTATGACGAGGGCCGAACGGCCGCTGACAAGCCGGCTCGTCGCCGGTAACGTCACCGGCGACGCCACGCGGCTCCGGCCCCCCTTCGACCTCACCGGTTTCCGCGCCGTCACCGACCGCCCCGGTTCACGCTGCGCGGTTCGGTGACCCGGTGCGCTCGGTGATTCCGTCGGCGACCCGCTAGCGTGGACAGTCGATCGGTGCACATAGGAGGCGCGGTGGCCCACGTCGAACTTTCGCTCTCAGAAGCGTTCGTGCCGGCGGCGCGGGCCTTGACAGAGCCGGAGTCCGGCAACGTCGGCCAGTGGTCCTCGACGGTCTCCCGGGCCGACGAGCCGTGCCTGCTGATCGACGCCGACACCCTGGTGTTGGCGATCTCCACCGCCGGCTGCGAGCTGCTCTGCCTGGGCGAGCCGGACGGCCTGATCGGGCGACCGCTGCTCAACGGCGGGCTGCGTCTTCTCGACTTCACCGCCAACCGGGGCGAGCTGACCGAGGCCGAGATCGACAAGATCCCGCCCCTGCTGGCGCTCACCTCCGGTCGACTCGCCCGCGGGTTACTCCGGGTGCAGGGCGCCTCCGCGGACAGCTCCGACGCGACAGTCGACGCGATCTCCACCCCGGTGCTCACCGACGGCGCCGTGGCCGGCTCGCTCACCTTCTTCTCCGAGGTCTGACCAGCCGCGTAGCCGCGCACGGCGTTGCTGGCTCAGCCTTGCGCGAGGAGGCCGTAAGGTGCCCTCATGCTCGACATCGCCGTGCTGCCAGGGGAATACGCTGTGTGTCGGCTGGCTGCCGGCACCGCCCTGCCGTACGCGTTGTCGAGCGGGCTGGGCGGCACCGACGTGGTGACGGTGAGCTGGACCTCCGACGGGATCTCGGTGATCTGCCCGGCGGATCGGGTGCCGGCGCAGGCCGTGGTGGAGACCGTCTGGCGCTGTCTACGGGTCACCGCGCCGGTGGAGCTGGCAAGCACCGGCAGCCTGGCCGCGCTCGTCGACCCGCTCGCCGAGGCGCGGGTCAGCGTGCTCACCTTCTCCACCTTCGACACCGACTATCTGCTGGTGCCGGCCGTCCGGCTGACCGAGGGCACGGCCGCGCTACAGCGCGCCGGGCACCGCGTCACCGGCTGACCTTCACCCGGTCGGCCGCTGACCCTACGATGGGCTCGGCCAACCCCGGCCGCGACGAATTCTCCGATGTCCCGAGGATCGGCCCGTGCCGTTCACCCCACCCCACCCCTCGTCTCCCCCACCACGGGCGGCGTCCCACATCCGACCGGCGCCTCGCGGCCGGGCGTCCGATCACGCCCCGGCGCGGCCCACGGTCCGGATCCGACCGGTAGCCCTCGCGGTGCTCGCCGTCGCGGTGCTCGCCGGCTGTGGCGCCCCACCCGAGTTGTCGGAGCCCACCGCCGCACCGACCCGCACCGCAGCCCCGACGGCATCCGCCCCGAGCACCCCACCCACCCGCCCGCCGGCCAGCGCACCACCACTCGGCACGGTCACGCCCACTCCGGACGCCGGGCTGGTCGCGACGGCCTGCCGGAACGGCCCGACCGGTCAACGGGTGGTGCAACTGCTGCGGGGCCGGGCCGGAGTGCTGCCGGCAAACGTCCGGGTCCAGGTCCGCACCGGGCCGCTCTGCGCCGCCGAGTGGCAGTACACCGTCCTGACGGTGACCGGCCACGAGGAGCTCCAGGTGGTCACCCGGGGTCGGGCCGACGCACCGACCCTGGTCACCGCCGGCACCGACGTGTGCACCATCGAGGTACGCGCCACCGGCCCGGCCGGGATCCGGGCCCTCGCCTGCGACGCCGTTCCGACCGTCCGGCCGGGTGCGTAGGCTGATCGCCATGCCGGGAACACCGCCGACACACTTCGTCTACCTCGGGCCGGAGGGCACCTTCGCCGAGCAGGCCCTGCGCTCCCTCCCCGCCGCCGAACGCGGCACCCGTACGCCTGCCCGCAGCGTCGGGGAGGCGCTGGACAACGTCCGGACCGGCGACGCCGACGCGGCGCTGGTGCCCCTGGAAAACTCGATCGGCGGCGCGGTGGGCGTCACCCTTGACGAGATGGCCGAGGGCGAGCCGTTGGTGATCACCCGAGAGGTGATCCTGCCTGTTGATTTCGTGCTCGGTGCTCGGCCCGGCACTCCACTGACCTCGATCCGCACCGTGGCGGCCCATCCGCAGGCCTCCACCCAGTGCCGGGGCTGGCTGCGCGACAACCTGCCGGACGCCGTGGTGGTCGACGTGCTCTCCAACGGCGCGGCCGCCGCGGGCGCGGGTGCCGGCGCGTACGACGCGGCGATCTGCGCGCCGATCGGGGCGGGCCGGCACCGGCTCACCACACTCGCCGACAAGATCGCCGATCACCCCGACGCGGTGACCCGGTTCGTGCTGGTGTCCCGTCCCGGGCCACCCCCGCCGTCGACCGGCGACGACCTCACCTCGCTCGCGGTCTACATCGCGCACGACCGGGTCGGCGCGCTGCTGTCGGTGCTGATGGAGTTGGCCGTCCGGGGCGTCAACCTGACCCGGATCGAGTCCCGCCCCACCGGGGAGGCGCTGGGCCGGTACGTCTTCTTCCTGGACTGCACCGGGCACGTGGCCGACGTACGACTGGGCGAGGCGTTGCAGGGGCTGCGCCGGGTCTGCGCGGAGGTTCGCTTCCTGGGCTCGTACCCCCGGCACCGGTGGGCCGAGGCGGCGGCCGATCGGCCGGTGCCCGCGCCGGCGGGGCTCTCCGACGCCGACTACGTCGACGCGGCGGCCTGGCTGGCCCGACTGCGCACGGGCGAGCTGACCTGACCGGTGCGGGCGCCCCTCCACGCGGGGGCGCCCACACCGAGGTCGTCAGCTCAGCAGACCGCCGAGCAGGCCGCCCTCCTGCTGCTGCTGGCCGCTGCCCAGGACCGGCGGCTCCTCGGACGGCTGCACCACCACGAAGCCCTGGCCGGCGAAGCTCATCGTGAACGACTCGCCGGTGCGTCGGCCCAGCAGCGTGCCGAGGCCCAACTGCTCGGCCCGGTGGTAGCCGGTCTGCAGGTTGGCCGACCAGCAGACCGCGGCCTGCGGGTCGACGTAGGTCGGGGCGTCCACGTTGAGCACGACGGGGGTGCCCTTGGTGGTGATGGCGATCCGTCCGTAGCCGCTGAACACACAGTTGAACAGGCCGGACGACGAGGCCATCCCGGCGCCGCCGACCATCCTGATGTCGTACTGGAGGGTCGAGTCGAAGGCGAGCACGCTGGAGCCGTTGATGGAGAGGGCGTCGCCCGGCTCCAGGTCGATGATGTGCACGTCCTTGGCGAGTTCGGCGAGGAAGACGTCACCGTGACCGGAGACCTTCATCAGGGGGACACCCTCGCCGGTGAGCTTCTGCTTGAGAAACTTGCCGAGCCCGCCCGAGCCCAACGCCTGAAACTGCACATTTCCCTGGTAGGCGACCATCGACCCGACCCGGGCCATCGCCTCACCGTTGAGTTCGATCTTCAGCATCTTGGAGTTCTGCAGCCGCATGCCGGGCTGCGCGGACTCCTTCTCCAGATTTTCGGCGGAGAACAGCTCACTGCGCATGAAAGGGTGCCTCCTGACAGGGTTGCGGTCGCTGCACCGAAGGTAGGCGACCGGAGCAACCACGGGCCATCGGCCGAGCGGCGACCACGCGGCCGCCGGTGGGCTCAGCCCCAGCCCAACGCGTGCAGCCGTTCGTCGTCGATGCCGAAGTGGTGGGCGATCTCGTGCACGACCGTCACCGCGACCTCGTCGACGACATCGTCGTCGTTGTCGCAGATCCGCAGGATCGGGCGCCGGTAGATGAAGATGCGGTCCGGCAACACGCCGGAGTAGTCCCAGCCGCGACTGGTGAGGGCGTGGCCTTCGTAGAGGCCGAGCAGGTCGGCCTCGCCCTGCGGCGGATCGTCCTCGACGAGGATGACCACGTTGCTCATCAGGCCGAGCAGTTCCTCGGGCACCTCGTCGAGGGCGTCGGCAACCAGCTCCTCGAAGCGCTCACGGGTCATCTCCACCGGCACGCCACCCATTCTGCCCGATGCCGGACCCGGCGGGCCCCTCGTGACGTGCCGCTGGCCCGCCCCGCAGGCTCACGGAGAGAGCGACCGCCCAGGGGTGGGCGGCTGCTCTGTCCGTGAACGAGCGGTTGTGGGTCGACCGCTCAGGACGCCAGGCGCGCGCTGAGGGTGATCTCGGCGCCCGGCGAGAGCAGGCGGGAGATCGGGCAGTTGGCCTTGGCGGCCTCGGCGAGCTTCTGGAACTCCGCGTCGTCGATCCCCGGGACCTGGCCGACGGTCTCCAGGTCGATGCGGGTCACGGTCATGCCGGCGTCGGTCTTGTCCAGGTGAACCTTGGCGGTGGTCTCGACCGAGGTGGCCGTCGAGCCGGCGTCGGCGAGCGCCTTCGAGAACGCCATCGAGAAGCAGCCCGCGTGCGCGGCGGCGATCAGCTCCTCGGGGTTGGTGCCCTCGCCCTCCTCGAAGCGCGACTTGAAGGAGTAGTTGCCCGACAGGCCACCCTTACCGGTGCGGACCGTGCCGGCACCCTCGGTGAGATTGCCCTGCCATTGTGCTGAAGCGGTACGGATAGGCATGAGGAGAACGCTAGCGGAAAGGTGACCGTCGAGCGACCGACCGGCACGGACGCCTGCCGTGCGATCCCTGTCACCACGGCCTGGCTGTGCCATGATGCGACCAGGTCCGTGACCGGCGGAAGGATGGCCGATGTCCGACGAGCTTCCGATCCCGCGGCAGGGCGACCGGTCCGAAGGGCCGGCCGTGATCGAGTGGGGTGCTGTCGACCCGGCTCCACGCCGCCGTTTCGGCTGGTCCCTGGCCGGTCTCGCCGGGGACCCTCGGCTGCCTCTGCTGCTCGCCGGACTGGGCGCGGTGGCAGGTGTCGCCTCGCTCGTCGGCGAGTGGCTGGTGATGAGCCTGCCGAACGGCGGGCCCGAGGGTGAGGCCACGATCGAGGTGCCGGCCGGGGTGTCCGAGGTCGGTGGCTTCGGGGTCGGCTACCTGGTCGGGCTCCTCGGTCTCGTCTGCACCGTGGCGCTGGCCCTGCGGGGCACGGCAGCCGTTCGACCGAACGCCCGGCTCGCCGGTCTCACCCTCGCCGGCGCCCTGCTGGCGCTGCTGGTCGCCGCCACGGCCACCCTCGACGACCCCGGTCAGCGCAACTTCTTCTACTCGCCCCAGGACGGCTTCCGGGCCGAGTACGGCCGCGGCGTGGTGATGGCGTTCGCCGCCTGTGTGCTGTTCGCGGCTGCCCTGCGGCTGGCGCCCGCCGCACCACCGGGCGCGTTCGCCGGGCCACCGGACGGTGACCCGTCCGACGACGCGCCAACATCGCGACCCTGGCGCCGCCGCCGTAGGCCCGACCCGATCGAGGACGGTCCACCCGCCCCAGCCGACCTGACGGTCACCCCCGCCGCCCCCTTCGCCCGCCCCGACACCCAGCCCTGACCCGCGCACCCGCGCACCCGCTCGCTGCGCCGATCTTGCACTTTCTGTCCCGACATCAGGTGCATCCCACGCATAACGGCGACGGAAAGTGCAAGATCGCGGGAGGGGGGTTTGTTCGCGTCCGATTCGTCTGGAAGCCATGGATGCGACCCGTTCCGCGAGGTACGGTTGCTGCCCGCCGTGACGCCAGGGTCCCCTCACCAGAAGGGGACAGCAGGCGCGACGGCGGTGGGCGAAGGAGGAACCATGACCCGCCCGGGACTGCCCAAGCTGATCGCCACCGACCTCGACGGGACGCTGGTCCGCAGCGATGACACCGTCTCCGCGTACACCCATGGGGTGCTCGACCGGGTGCGGGCCGCCGGAATTCCGGTGGTCGGCGCGACCGGTCGCGGCCCTCGGCTGACCGAGTTGACCCGCAACGACATCCGGGCCGCCGACTTCCTGGTGCTGGCCGGTGGTGGCCGGGTGGTCGACCAGAGCGACCCGGCCGGCCCCGTGGTGCTCCGCGACGAGCGGCTGCCCGCCGAGGTGCTGGCCCGGCTGCTCGCCGACCTGGAGGCCGAGGTCGGCCCACTGACCGTGATGGTCGAGGCGTCCGACGAGCACGACGCCCCGCTCTGGGGTGACTACCACGAGAGCTGGCCCTACCAGGACCGGTTCGAGGCACGCAGCCGCGCGGAGTGCCTCTCCTGCGACGTGATCAAGGCGTTCGCCCGGACCGCCGACCACCACGTGGACGAACTGCTCGCGGTGGCCCGCCGGATCATCTCGCCGCAGGTCGCCACGCTCACCCAGGCCGGGCTCGGCTTCATCGAGATCTGCCCGCCGGGCGTGGACAAGGCCACCGGGCTGATGGTGGTGGCGCAGAGCCTCGGGGTGGACCCGGCCGATGTCCTGGTCTTCGGTGACATGCCCAACGACCTGCCGATGTTCGAGTGGGCCGGCTGGTCCCGGGTGGCGGTGGCCAACGCGCACCCCGCCCTGCGTGCCGCCGCCGACGAGGTGACCCTGCGCAACGACGACGACGGTGTGGCGGTGTATCTGGACCGGCTACTGTCCCGGTGATGGGAGAGACGCCTCGCCTGATCGCCACCGACATCGACGGCACGCTGATCCGCGACGACCACACAGTCAGCGCACGTACCGCCGACGTGCTCGCGCGGATCTCCGCGCGAGGCACGCCGGTCGTCCTGGTCACCGGCCGTCCGGTCCGCTGGCTCAAGATGGTGTACGACCAACTGGCCGAGCCGTTGCCGGCCGTCTGCGCCAACGGCGCGGTGGTCTACGACCCGTTCTCCGACGAGGTGCTGCGGGCCGATCCACTCGCGCCGCACCACCTGGCCGAGGTGGCCCGGAGGCTACGGGCCGAGGTGCCCGACATCAGCTTCGCGGTGGAGATCCTGGACAGCCGGGAGATGCGGCACGAGGCGCACTACCCGCTGCGGTGGGACGTCGACCCCGTGGGCATCCGACCGATCGAGACGCCCGAGGAGTTGCTCTCGGTGCCGGCGGTGAAGCTGCTCGCTCGGGCCGGCGAGCAGGACCCGGACACCTTCGTCGAGTTGATCGCCGCGGCGGTGGCGGGGCTGGCGGAGGCCACGCACTCGTCGTCCTCCGGTCTGGTGGAGATCTCCGCGGCCGGGGTGACCAAGGCGGCCGGGCTGGCCTGGTACTGCGACCGGCTCGGGGTACGCGCCGCGGACGTGCTGGCCTTCGGTGACATGCCGAACGACGTGCCGATGTTGAGTTGGGCCGGCCGGGGCGTGGCGGTGGCCAACGCGCACCGCGCCGTCCTCGCGGTCGCCGACGAGGTGACGACGGCGAACACCGAGGACGGCGTGGCGGCGTACCTGGAGAAGGTTTTCGGGGTGGACTGAGCCGGTTACAGGTACTGGCCGGTGTTGTGGCCCTCGCCGCCGCCCGGCTGGCCGATGCCCGACACCCCGGGGACGATTCCGCCGGGGCCGCTGGGCAGCGCCTGCCGGCCGCCGCGCATCTGCTCCAGTTGGACCCGGGCGGCCATCTGCTGGGCCACCAGGGCCGCCTGGATGCCGTGGAACAGGCCCTCCAGCCAACCGACGAGCTGGGCGTGCGCGATCCGCAACTCGCCCTCGCTGGGGGCCTTGTCCTCGGCGAAGGGCAGCGAGATGCGCTCCAACTCGTCGCGCAGCTCGGGGGCGAGGCCCTCCTTGAGCTCGACGATCGACCGCTCGTGGATCTCCCGCATCCGGTTGCGGCTCGCGTCGTCGAGAGGTGCGGCTTTCACCTCCTCCAGCAACTGCTTGATCATGCTGCCGATCCGCATCACCTTGGCCGGCTGTTCGACCAGGCGGGTCGGGTCCTCACCCTGGCCCTCGTCGGTCTGCATCGTCCCGATCGGCCGGCCGTCCGGACCGACCACCACAACAGTGCCGGGGTGGCCGGAGTCGTCGGTGCCCGGCTCGTCGTCGTGTCCAGCTGAGCGCGCTTCGGTCATGGGGTCCATCTTTACCCAGCGGACGGCACCCGTGGCACCCGGGACCGGCTACCGGGCCCGATACACCCGCGCGGGCGCGCTACCGTCGCCCCATGCCTGCCGACCCGCGTGCCGTGTTGACCCGGCCCGCAGCGGAGCCCGACCTCACCCTGGCGTACGGCGACCACCCGGACCAGGTGGCCGACCTGCGGTGCCCGGCGGGAGCTGACCCGGCGCGGCCGCTCGTCGTCGTCCTGCACGGCGGTTTCTGGCGGGTCGAGTACGACCGACGGCACACCGACCCGATGGCTGCCGCACTCGCCGCCGGTGGCTACCCGGTGGCCCAGCTCGAATACCGGCGGACCGGGCAGCCGGGAGGTGGTTGGCCGGGCACGTTCACCGACGTGCTGAACGGGGTGACCGAGCTGCCCGCGCTGGCCGCCGAGGCCCTGCCCGGCCGGGTGACCGGGGCCGCGCCGATCCTGGTCGGGCACTCCGCAGGCGGCCACCTGGCGCTCTACGTGGCGGCGACCGCCGCGGCGACGGTGGGTGGGGTGCTGGCCCTGGCCCCGGTGGCCGACCTGGGTGAGGCGTACCGGCGGGACCTGGACTCGGGTGCGGTCGCCGCGTTGCTCGGTGGCGGCCCGGCCGAGGTGCCCGACCGGTACGCGGTGGCGGATCCACGATTGTTGGTACCCACGCGGACACGGACGGTAGTTTTGCATGGCTCGGAGGATCAGCAGGTTCCGGTGGAGATGAGCCGGGGGTTCGTCGCGGAAGCGACCGCCGCAGGATCCGATATCTCCCTTCTTGAACTGCCCGAATGCGAGCATTTCGGGCTCATCGATCCGGAGTCCACGGCGTGGCCTCAGGTCCTTGCCTCGTTGCGGTCCCTGCACGTTGATCACTAGCCATTGACGCAGCGTCGCGGACCAGGTAGAACGCCGGAGGGGCGGTGTTCAGCCCTGCAACGCTCCTTGGAAGGAACTCGGTGTCACAGATGAATCGCAGGCGCGCGCTCCAACTGTTGGCCGCGCTCGGTACCACCGGGTTCGTCGCGGGGTGCGCCTCCGACACCGACGCCCAGCCGACCGTCAACCGCGGCCCGGTCAAGATCGGGCTGATCACGCCGAAGGCCGGCGGTCTCAAAAGCATCGGTGACGACATCACCAACGGCTTCCAGCTCTTCCTCGACCTGCACGACAAGCGGCTGGGCGGCCACCCGGTGGAGCTGCTGACCGCCGACGAGGGCGACACCCCGAAGACCGGCAAGGCCGCCGTCGACGGGCTGCTCAAGCAGGGCGTGCTGGCGCTCACCGGGGTGGTCAACTCGGCGGTGATGGTCGGCATCCGGGACACCGTCGAGCAGGCCAAGGTCCCGCTGATCGGCTCCAACGCCTCGCCGAGCAGCCTGCAGAGCGTCTTCTACATCTGGCGGACGTCGTACGTGCTGGACGAGGCCGGTCGGGCGCTGGGCCGCTACCTGCGCGACCAACTGCCGTCCAACGGTCGCGTCGCGATCATCATGCCGGAGAACGTCGGCAGCCCGGACGTGGTGCGTGGCTTCCGGCAGGAGTTCGGCGCGACCGACCCGCGGATCAGCGACCCGGTCACCTACACCAGCGCCAACCCCAACCCCGGCAAGACCACCTTCGCCTCCGACATCAGCAGGGCGTTGGCCAAGGAGCCCACCGCGGTCTTCTGCTTCTTCGCCGGCGCGGCCGCTGTCGAGTTCATCAAGCAGTTGCGGGAGAAGTTCAGCGGGCCGGTCTACGCGCCCGGTTTCCTCACCGAGGGCAACGTGCTGGAGAACCTCAAGGAGAACGCGCTGGGCATCCAGACCGCGCTCAACTACTCGGCCGACCTGAACAACACGTCGAACCGGGTCTTCGCCTCGGCCTACCGCAAGAAGTACCAGGTCACGCCCACCACGTACGCGATGGCGTCGTACGACGCGGCGCAGGTGCTCGACCAGGCGATCCAGCTGACCGGCGGCTCGCCCAGCCCACAGCAGGTAAACCTGGCGCTCGGCAAGATCGGCCAGATCGACAGCCCGCGCGGCATCTGGCAGTTCAACCAGCCACGCACGCCCCAGCAGAAGTGGTATCTGCGCGAGGTGCAGCGTGACGGTCAGGTCATGTCGAACGTGCTGATCAACGAGCTGGCCACGCTCGGCTGACGCCCACCCGCGGCACGATTCGGGGCCGGTCTCCCACTGGGAGGCCGGCCCCGACGCACGTGCGGATCAGTGCCGCAGCTCGGCGATGCAGCACTTCACACTGCCGCCGCCCTTCTTCAGCTCGGCCAGCTCGACCGGGACCGGGGTGTAACCGGCGGCCTTGAGCTTGCCGGCCAGCCGGGTGGCCTCGCTGTTGAGCACCACGTTCGCGCCGTCGCTGACCAGGTTCAGCCCGAAGGCCAACGCGTCGGCGTCGTCGGCGATCACCGCGTCCGGGAAGAGGTGGGTGAGCACCCGCTGGCTCGCCGCGGAGAACGCGCCCGGGAAGTAGATGACGTTCGAGTCGTCGAGGGCCGCCAGCGCCACGTCCAGGTGGTAGAAGCGGGGGTCGACCAGCCGCAGCGACACCACCGGGCGGCCCAGCGCCTCCTGCGCCTCGGCGTGCGCCGGAAGCTCGGTGCGGAAGCCGTGCCCGGCGAGGATGAGGCCGCCGTGCGCCTCCGGCACGTACGCGAAGTCACCCTCGCCCTCGTTGGTCTCGCTCGGCGACACGAACCGCCAACCCTGTGACTCGTAGAAGGCGTGGTGGACCGCGGCCTCGGCGGCCCGCTGCTCGTGCTTGAACCGGGCGCCGTACACGCTGCCGTCCACGACGAAGGCGCCGTTGGCGGCGTAGACCATGTCCGGCAGGCCCTGCTCGGGCGTGAGCACGTGCACCTCGTGGCCGAGGCCGACAAGCGTCTCGCGCAGCCGGTCCCACTGTTTGACGGCCAGGTCCCGGTCCACCGGGGTGGCCACGTCCATCCACGGGTTGATCGCGTACTCGACCGCGAAGTGCTCGGGCGAGCACATGAGATATGTCCGCTTTCGCGAGACTCGCTGCTGGTTCACGGTCACCAACAGTAGGTACCGTGGAACTTTGGTAACAGCCACAACCGTTGCTTCCCAGAGGCGGAACGTTGCAGATAGACGCGGTAGACCAGCGGATCATTGCGTTGCTCGTCGCCGACGCCCGTGCGTCGTACGCCGACATCGGCACCCGGGTGTCACTCTCCGCCCCGGCCGTCAAGCGTCGCGTCGACCGGCTGCGCGCCACGGGCGTGATCAGGGGATTCACGGCCGTCGTTGATCCCGCCGCCGTCGGCTGGACCACCGAGGCGTTCGTCGAGCTGTTCTGCGCCGGCCGGACCACCCCCGCCCAGATCGGCGTGGCCGCCCGGCGGCACCCGGAGGTGGTCGGGGCGTACACCGTCTCCGGGGAGGCGGACGCGCTCGTGCACCTGCGGGCCGCCGACATCGCCCACCTCGAGGCAGCGCTGGAACGGTTGCGGGCGGAGTCCTTCGTGACCTCCACCCGCAGCACCATCGTGCTGTCCCGCCTGGTCGAGTCCCCCGGCGTCGGCCCGTCCTCCCGCACCGCTTGACCTCAACCCTGGTTGAGGAGATGAAGTGGTCGGGAGCGTGGGCACGCCGCCCACCGCAGCCGAGGGAGACGTGATGCGTGCGGTCTGGTTACGTGAGTTCGGCGGGCCCGAGGTGCTGGTGCCCGGCACCGCGACCGACCCGACACCCGGCCCCGGTCAGGTGCTGATCGACGTCGCGCACGCGAACATCACATTCGTCGAGACGCAGCAGCGCGCCGGCCGCCCCGGGCCGTTCCAGGTCACCCCGCCCCTGATCCCCGGCAACGGCGTGGGCGGGGTGATCGCCGCCCACGGCCCGGACGTCGACCCGGCACTGCTCGGGCGGCGGGTGGTCAGCGCGACCGGCGGCTCCGGCGGATACGCCGAACGCGCGGCGGTCGACGCCTCCGCGCCGATCGAGGTGCCCGCCGAGCTGGCCCTGGACGAGGCGGTGGCACTGCTGGCCGACGGGCGTACCGCCACCATGCTTGTCGAGGCGGTCGGCATCCGCCCCGGTGACCGGGTGCTGGTGGAAGCGGCCGCGGGCGGCGTGGGCAGCCTGTTGGTGCGGCTCGCGGCCCAGGCCGGTGCACGGGTGATCGGCGTCGCCGGTGGGCCGCGCAAGGTGGACCTGCTACCCGGCCTGGGTGCCGACCTGGCCGTCGACTACCTCCAGCCAGACTGGGCCGACCGCGTTCGGGCCCCACTGGGCGGCGTCGACGTGGTGTTCGACGGGGTCGGCGGCGCGGTGGCCCGAGCGGCCTTCGACCTGCTGGACCCGGGCGGTCGCATGGTCAGCTTCGGCCTGGCGAGCGGGGAGTGGTCCCCGGTGTCGGCGGAGGCCGCCACGGCACGGCAGGTCACCCTGGTACGGCCGGACACGTCACCCGCACAACTACTGGCGTACACCCGGCAGGCCCTGGCCGGCGGCGCGGCCGGCCGCCTACGCCCGCTCATCGGCCAGCGATTCCCGCTGGAACGCGCCGCCGACGCGCACGCCGCCATCGAGGCGCGCGCAACGGTCGGCAAGACTCTGCTGGACGTCGCCTAGAGATACATGCCGGTGCGGTGCTCCGAGTCGTCGCGCCGAACCGGCTTGTCGCCCTCGCCGAAGAACCGCTTGCCGCCGAACTCGCCATGCAGCCGGTCGTCCAACTCGTCGGCGAGACCGGTCATCACCTGCACCGCAAGCATCAGGTGGGTGGCCTGGAAGTTGCGACCGAAGACCGGGATGGACGCCCAGACCGTGTCGTCGGCGCAGTAGAGGCGGCCGATCGGCATCCGGTTGGTCAACTCGGAGAGCTTGACGTAGAGCCGCTCGGTCGGCTCCACCTCGGTGAGCACCGGGGAGAACACGTCCACAAGCGGCGGATTGTCGCGTACCCGTACGAAGACCATCGCCGAGCCGGCCCGGATGTTGATGTCGCCGTCCGAGTCGACCTGCAACCGGTCGGTGTCCGACTTCAGCATCGTGGAGACCACGGTCCGGACCCGATCAGCCAGGTCGAGCACGTCGTCCCGCTCGACCTGCGCGGAGGCCGCCTCGGCCAGCGCCTCCTCCAGGTCGCCCTCGACGTCGGCGTCCGGGCCGAACTCGCTGCGCGCCGTGCCCAACGGGTCCACGGCCAGCGGCTCACCCTCGGCGTCCTGCACCAGGTAGACGAGGAACGCCGGATGCGGGGCGCCGTAGACGTCCCGCAGCGTCCGGGAGAGCAACGCCGCGACCCGTGTCGACTCGCTCGTCTCGCCGTCCAGCCCGAAGAAGCCACCGGAGCCGGCGACCACCCCGGGCGGCGACCAGCCGAGCGCGACCATGTCCGCCACCGCGCTGCGGTCCAGCCGGTAGCCCGCCGGCAGCGTGGCGTTTCCGACCGCCCGCGCGGACAGCCCGCCGCCGTCGCGCACATCCACGCTCACCGAGTAGACGGCGTCCCCGGTGCCGGAGGCGGTCGGGTCCAGGGTCACCTCCAGGTGCGCGCCGACGGGAAGCTCCCGCAGCCGCACGGCGAGCGCGCGGGCGAACTCCTGCCAGGCCTCGGTCACCTTCGCCCGCAGGTCGGTCGTGCTGGGTTCGTCGAGCAGGATCGATTCCGCCGGCTCAGTCGTAGCGCCGGGCAGGTCACCGAGCGGCGCCGAGGGGTGGTCAGCCGTCATGATCGCCTCCGTCCGTCCCGATCACCCTACCCACGCCGCCCTCGGGCCTCGTCAGCCCGGACCGGGATCGGACAGGGGCAGTCAGGGGGCCGTCGGGTCCGCCGGGTCCGCGCCCAGCTCGACGGGCCAGGCACCGGCCAGGGCGCTGAGCCGGGCCGCGGCGTCCGCCGGGTCGGCACCCCGGCCGACCGCCAGCCCCAGCAGGTACGCGGTGACCGGCGCGCCCGGCCGCAGCACCTGGTGGGCGACGTCGCGGGCCACATCAAGCACCGCCTGCACGGGCACCCCGGTCGGGTCCAGATCCAGCTCGGCGCACGCCGCCGTCACCCAGTCGTCCATCACCGTCATCGCGCCCACTCCTCCGCCCGGCGTACGTCCTCGTCAGTGTCGCAGTCGAACCAGGGCGGCGGGCCGTCGCCGGACCAGGCCACCTCCCGCACGACGAGCCCGGCCAGCAGCGCCCGGACCGGGGCTCCGGACAGGCTGCCGCCCCGCTCGCCGGTCAGGCGGTCCAGCCCGGCCCGCAGCGCCGCGACCCGCCAGACACCGCAGAGCGACTGTCGCCGCCCGTCCCCGTCGACGAAGCACGCCCCGTCGGCGTTTTCGCCGGCGAGGTGGGCCAGCAGGTCGCCGATCGCGGAGCGGGTGAGCAGCGGCAGGTCGGCGGCGAGCAACGCGACCAGGACGATGTCGGTCTCCAGCAACGCCAGGCCGGCAGCGGCGGCGGCGACCGGGCCTCCGCCCGGCGGATCCTCCCGGACGACCCGCACACCCGCCGGCACGGAGTCGGCCGCACCGACAAGCACGCGCGGCCTCGCGTCGCCGACAGCGGCCAGCACCCGGTCACGCATCGGCCGCCCGCCAACGGAAAGCGCGGGCTTGTCCACCCCGCCCATCCGTCGAGCGGCCCCACCCGCGAGCACCACAGCGGCGTACGTCCCCACCCGACCACCGTAACCGTGCCCCCGCCCCCGGCCCCCGGCCCGCCCCCGGCCCCCGGCCCCCGGCCCCCGACCCCTCGCCTCGGTGATCATGAGGTTGTCGTTCGACACGCCGACGACACGCGCGGACAACTCCATGATCAACGCGCAGGGTGGCAGCGCGCCGGGTGCAGGGTGGCAGCGCGCCGGGTGCAGGGTTGTGGCGCGCCGGGTGCAGGGTTGCGGCGCGCCGGGTATCAGCGCGCGGGGGTTGGGGTGGGGTGGAGGATGGCGGGATGGGACGGGCTACTGATCGGCGGGGCGTACTTCGGATCGACCTGGACGCGGCGACAGTCGGGCGCGGGTCCATCCGTCGACCGGACACGCTCGCGGTGGAGGAACCGCTGGAGATCCGGGTCGGCGCGGCCGGTCCGGGCCGGCGAAAGCCCCTGGCCGTCACTATGCGTACCCCCGGTGACGACCTCGACCTGGCCATCGGGTTCCTGCTGACCGAGGGGCTGATCCGGTCGACCGACGACGTGTTGACCGCGCAGCTCTGCGCTGGCGCGGAGACACCCAACACGTACAACGTGGTGGACGTGACGCTCGCCCCCGGCGTGCCGGAACCGACGACCGACCCGTCCCGCAACTTCTACACGACAAGTTCCTGCGGCGTCTGCGGCAAGGCCAGCATCGACGCGGTCCGCACCCGGTCCCTGTTCCCGGTCGCCGACGATCCGCTCAGCGTGCCCGCCGCGCTCCTCGCCGACCTGCCCGACCGACTGCGCGCCGCCCAGCGTGGCTTCGACCGGACCGGTGGGCTGCACGCGGCGGGCCTCTTCACCCCCGGCGGAGAGCTGGTGGTGCTGCGGGAGGACGTGGGCCGGCACAACGCGGTGGACAAGGTGATCGGCTGGGCGGTGCGCGAACGTCGGCTGCCACTGGCCGGGCACCTGCTGTTGGTCTCCGGCCGGGCCAGCTTCGAGCTGACCCAGAAGGCGTGGATGGCGGGGCTGCCGCTGCTGGCCGCGGTGTCCGCACCGAGCACGCTCGCCGCCGAACTGGCGGACGAGGCGGGGATGACACTCGTCGGTTTCCTGCGCGGCCGGACCATGAACGTCTACACCGGGCCGCACCGGATCACACTGGAACAGTCGGCCTGACGCTCAGCGACCGATCAGGTCGAACAGGGCCAGCCGCGCGGCGGCGTCGCGGGCGATCAGGAAGCCGGCGATGCCGAGGATCCAGCCCAACGCACCGCCCGCCTTCGCGACGATCCAGGCGTTGAGGCGGGCCAACACCGGCTCGACAAACGCCGGGCGGGCCACCCTCGCAGCCAGCAACACCACCGCCGGCAGCACCATGACCAGGCAATATCCGGCAAGCAGCGCCACCACGGCCACCGCGCCCACCCCCGAGGTCGCCAACAGACCAACCGCACCGAGGTACGGCAGCATCGTCGCCACCTCGGCGAGCGCGGCCAGCAACGCCAGCCCGACCAGCCAGCGGGCCGAGGAGTCCCCGGCGGTGGCCCGGTCCCGCCACCGCAGCACCCCACCGGTGCGGGGCCGCCGTTTGCCGTCGTAGCGGAAGCTGAGCGCCAGCATCGCGACACCCAGCACGAGTTGCGCCCAGAGGACCGCCCGGTTGTCCAGAGCACCGCCCAGCGCATCACCCAACCTGCTGCCACCCCACACCAGCAGCAGCCCCACCGCGAGATAGAACGCCGCGATGGTGGCGAGGTAGCCCAGGATCCGCCGCGCGTTGACCGGCCCGGGGGCGAGCAGCAGCCAGACCGGGATGAAGAGGGTGCCGATGCTGGTGCTGTCCACCAACGCCAGCCCGGCCAACGAGAGCAGCAGTTCGGGGGTCACTCGATCATTGTCGGCTGGCGTACGCCCCGCCGAGTCGGCCGCGATCAGGAGAAACGCGTACATCGTTCGGCGGAGTCGCACGTACGGGACCGCCCCGGTCGGGTTTGCTGAAATCGGGTGTCCCGGCAGCGAGGACACCCCGCCTTCCAGGAAGCCGAGTCGATCGCTCGTCAGCGGCGGCCACGTCGTCTCCGCTTGCGCGGACGGATGACCCCTGGCATCCCGGCCGACGGCCACCCGTCCAGCTCGGACGGGGGCACACCGCGCCGGAGCATGTCGTCCAGCAGCACGGCGAGCGCGTAGTCAGGGTGCAGGCTCAGCGTGCGCTCCAGCGCGACCGCCGCCAACGCCCCCTGCCCCGCACGCCAGGCCGCGAACGCCAGCAGCGCGCCCGGCGCGGCGGCAAACTTCGGCTCGGCCCGCCGCAGCACGTCGGTCCACATGGCGATGTCCCGATCCCGACCGTCGGTGCGTTCCCAGGCGTGATCGCGGATCGGCAGGTGGAGCATCAGCACGCTCAACCAGGCCACCTCGTCGTCGTCGAGCCGCTCCCCGCGGCGCTGCCGGCGCTGGGCCTCGCGGACCGCCACGACCCCGGCGGAGCACATCGTCCGGTTGCCCAGCAGGTCGCTCGAGGGCGCCTGCTCAAGCAACTCGGCCAGGCGCGACTCGGCGCGGGCGGTGGCCGCTCGCACCGCGTCCCGGGCCGGCCCGTCCACGGGTGCCACCTGCGCCACGAGGGCCGCCCGGTCGGGGAGCGCGACCTGGCCCGCGAAGACCGCCGAGGCGGTCACCGGGTTGGCGGACGGGTCGTAGCGCCGGCCCTCGGGTGGGCAGCAGTCGGGCTCGGTGCAGAGGTAGGACCACCACAGGCCCTCGGTCACCCGCAGCGCGTCGAGGACCTCCAGCCCGGCGGCGAGCAGTGCGGCACGTACCGCGTCCACGGCCGGCGTCACCCGATCGGGTGGCCCGTAGCCGACCACGGTGGCCGCCTCCGCGCCCTGCCGGCGGATCACCCCGGCCAGGTGCCGGGCCCGCTCCACGGGATCAGCCGACGGATCGGGCAGGTCCGCCCGGGCGGCGAAGATGATCTGCCGCCCGAGCAACGCCACCGCGACCACGCTGTCGGCGGGATGGAAGCCGAGCAGGTACGGCACGGCGGCGATCAGGTCGGCGGGCGAGCGGACGGCGAGCTGGGGGCGTTCGGTCGAGGCCATGTCGGAAGCCTGCGGCGGGTCCGCCCGGCCCAACAGGCCCTGTGGACGACACGCGGTTTATCCACAGTTACTTACCGTGTTTTCGCTGCTCAACCATTTCTACGAGTGCCGAAAGAGACCCGATGTCCTCGGCCGGCACCGTGGCGTCACAGGGAGCGGTTACCGTGCGCTGATGGACCTGGCGTACCTGCGCGCGCATCCGGCACACCTGCCGACCTTCCGGACCCACCAGCGGATCCGGGAGACGCCGGTCGCCGGTGGGCACATCTGCGCCGCCGCCCGGCTCACCCTCGACGACGGCCACTCCGTCTTCGCCAAATCCTGGCCCGAGGACGCCGGCCGACCCGCGCCGGAGGGTTTCTTCGCCGCCGAGGCGGCCGGGCTGCGCTGGCTGCGGGAGGCCGGGGCGATCGCCGTACCCGAGGTGATCGTGGCGTTGCCGGACCTGCTGGCGCTCGACTGGGTGGAGCCCGGCGAGCCGACGCCGGAGGCCGCGGAACGCTTCGGCCGGGAGTTGGCCGACCTGCACCGGGCGGGCTCACCCGCCTTCGGTGCGACCTGGCCGGGGTTCATCGGGTCGCTCCCCCAGGACAACACCCCCACCGACGGGCCCTGGTCGACGTGGTTCGCCGAGCGACGTCTCGTCCCCTACCTGCGACGTTCGGTCGACGGTGGCGCGCTGACCAGCGCCGACGCCACGGTCGTCGAGCAGGTGATCGGTCGGCTCGACGGGCTCGGCGGCGACGAGCCACCGGCGCGCATCCACGGCGACCTGTGGCCGGGCAACGTGCTCTGGGGCGCCGCGGACCGGGCCTGGCTGATCGACCCGGCGGCGCACGGCGGGCACCGGGAAACGGATCTGGCCCAGCTCGCCCTCTTCGGCGGGATCCCCCACCTGGACCGGATGCTGGCCGCCTACCGGGAGAGGTGGCCGCTGCCGGACGGCTGGCGCGACCGGGTGCCACTGCACCAACTGCATCTGCTGCTCGTGCACACCGCGCTCTTCGGCGGCGGCTACCGAGACGCGGTCCTCCAGGCTGCCCGCGCCGTCCCGGCCCGGGTCGAACGCGCTACGGTCGACAGGTGAGCGCCACCCCGGGGACCGATGGCGTCCTCGTCGACAGGTACGACCGCGTCGCCCGGGACCTGCGCGTGTCCCTCACCGACAAGTGCAACCTGCGCTGCACCTACTGCATGCCGGCGGAAGGGCTGCCCTGGTTGGCGGGCCCCGAGCTGCTGACCGACGCGGAGATCGTCCGGCTGGTCCGGGTGGCCGTCGAGCGGCTCGGTGTGACCGAGGTGCGGTTCACCGGCGGCGAGCCGCTGATCCGGCCCGGCCTGGTGGGCATCGTGACCGCCGTGGCCGCGTTGCGGCCCCGACCCCGGGTCTCGCTGACCACAAACGGCATCGGGCTCGACCGGCTGGCCCCGGCGCTGCGCACGGCCGGCCTGGACCGGGTGAACGTCTCACTTGACACTCTGGACGCGGACCGGTTCACCCGACTCACCCGCCGTCCCCGCCTCGACGCGGTGCTGGCCGGGCTCGCCGGGGCGGCCGCCGCCGGGCTCGATCCCGTGAAGATCAATTCTGTGCTGATGCGCGGTGTCAACGAGGACGAGGCGCCCGCCCTGCTCCGCTTCGCCGTCGATCACGACTACCAGTTGCGGATCATCGAGCAGATGCCGTTGGACGCCCAGCACGGCTGGAACCGCGACACCATGGTCACCGCCGAGGAGATCCTGACCTCCCTGCGTACCGTCTTCGATCTCAGCCCCGACCCGGCCGAGCGCGGGGCGGCGCCGGCGGAGACCTGGCTCGTCGACGGAGGCCCCGCCCGGGTTGGCGTGATCGCCAGCGTCACCCGGCCGTTCTGCGGAGACTGCGACCGCACCCGGCTCACCGCGGACGGCCAGGTCCGCGCCTGCCTCTTCGCCACCGAGGAGTCCGACCTGCGCGCGGCGCTGCGCGCCGGTGCGGACGACGACGAGTTGGCCCGACGCTGGCGCACCGCGATGTGGGGCAAACGCGCCGGGCACGGCATCGACGACCCGACCTTCCTCCAGCCGACCCGGCCGATGTCCGCGATCGGGGGTTGAGGCGTGGCCCCGACACCGCTGACCGTCCGCTACTTCGCGGGTGCCCGCGCCGCTGCCGGGCACGCCGAGGAGGTCCTACCCGCCGGCCGGTCGCTCGACGGCCTCACCGCCGAGTTGGTACGGCGACACGGCGACCGCCTCGCCGCCGTGCTGCGAGTGGCGAGTTTCCTGGTAAATGGCGTCACCTGTCATGATCGTGAAGCACCCCTGCCGGCCGGGGCCACGATCGATGTTCTGCCCCCGTTCGCGGGCGGCTGAGGAGGCGCACATGTTGGCGGTTCTGGGGTTCGTGGGCGTCCTGGCGCTGACCACCGGTCTCATCCACCTCTACCTGTGGAAACGGCTCGTTCGGGACACCACGACGCCGGGCCGCTGGCGGCGGGCCGGCGGGATCGCAGCCCTGGTGCTGGCGCTGCTCGTGCCGGCCACCCTCGCCGGGACGCAGGCCGGGCTCTACTGGCTCGCCTGGCCGGGCTACCTGTGGCTCGCCGTGATGTTCTACCTGCTCGTCGTGCTTGCCGTCCTCGAAGTGCCGATGCTCGTCACCCGGCTGGTGCTGCGCCGCCGGCTCGCCACCGCCGAGCCGACCACCGCCGCCCCCGAGCCGGTGCTCGTCACCACCGCCGAGCCGACCACCGCGCCCGAGCCGGTGCTCGTCGGCGCCGCCGGGCCGTCCGAGCCACCGGCCACCGACGCCGTCACGGCCCTCGACCACGACCCGGCCCGCCGGCTGCTGCTGGCCCGTGGGGTGGCCATCTTCGCCGGCCTCACCGCCACCGGCATCACCGGGTACGGCGTACGCACCGCCCTCGGCCCGCCACGACTCGACCGGGTGCAGATTCCCCTCGCCAAGCTTCCCCGCAGCATGGACGGCCTGCGCATCGCGACCGTCTCCGACATCCACCTCGGCCCGCTGCGCGGCCGGGCACACACCGAGCGGATCGTCGCCGCGATCAACCGGCTCGACGCCGACCTGGTCGCGGTGGTCGGGGACCTGGTCGACGGCTCGGTCGCCGAACTCGGCCCGGCCGCCGCCCCGCTGCGCGACCTGCGCTCCCGGTACGGCAGCTTCTTCGTCACGGGCAACCACGAGTACTACTCCGGTGTGGAGGAGTGGGTCCAGGAGGTCGACCGGCTCGGCCTGCGGGTGCTCCAGAACCAGCGGCAGGAGATCCAGGCCCGGGGCGGCGTACTCGACCTGGCCGGCGTGAACGACCTGGACGCCGATCCCGCCGGCACCGGCCTCGCCGCCGGGCCCGACTTCGCCGCCGCCCTCGGCGACCGCGATCCGAGCCGTCCCGTGGTGCTGCTCGCCCACCAGCCGCTGGCAGCCGTCGAGGCCGCCCAGTACGACGTCGACCTGCAACTGTCCGGGCACACCCACGGCGGGCAGATAGTGCCGTTCAACCTGGTCGTCCGGCTGGCGCAGCCGGTGGTCAGCGGCCTCGGCGAGGTCGACGGCACGAAGGTCTACGTGACGAACGGCGCCGGCTTCTGGGGGCCGCCGGTCCGGGTCGGCGCGGAGCCGCAGATCAGTCTCGTGGAGTTGCGCTCGGCATAGCGGACGTCACGTCCGCGCGTGGCGGCCGTCGGCCGGCGCGGCGGGCGTGACAGGATGCGGCGTGCCCCCGTTCAGTGCCGTACCCTCCGGTGGCCTCTCGCCATTCGTCGCGGACCTGCACATCCACTCGAAATACTCGCGCGCGTGCAGCCGCGACCTCACGCTGCCGAACCTCGGCTGGTGGGCGCGTCGTAAGGGCATCGGTCTGCTCGGGACCGGCGACTTCACCCACCCCGCCTGGTACGACCACCTGCGGGAGACCCTGCGCCCGGCGGAGCCGGGGCTGTACCGGCTCGACGCCGAGGCGGAGCGGGACATCGCCCGGCGGCTGCCGCCCCGGCTCGCCGGCGCGGCGGAGGCGGACCCGGTCCGGTTCATGCTGAGCGTGGAGATCTCCACGATCTACAAGCGGGACGACCGGACCCGCAAGGTGCATCACCTGATCTACCTGCCGGATCTGGACGCGGTGGCCCGGTTCAACACCGCCCTCGGCCGGATCGGCAACCTCGGCTCGGACGGCCGGCCGATCCTCGGACTGGACTCCCGCGACCTGCTGGAGATCACCCTGGAGGCCAGCCCGGACGGCTACCTGGTGCCGGCGCACATCTGGACACCGTGGTTCTCCGCGCTGGGCTCGAAGTCCGGCTTCGACGCGATCGCGGACTGTTACGCCGATCTGGCCGACCACATCTTCGCCGTGGAGACCGGCCTCTCCTCCGACCCGGCGATGAACTGGCGGGTCGGCAGCCTGGACGGCTACCAGTTGGTCTCCAACTCGGACGCGCACTCGCCGCCCGCTCTGGGCCGGGAGGCGACGGTGCTGACCGCCGAGCGGGACTACTTCGCCGTCCGGGAGGCGCTGCGGACCGGTGACGGTCTGGCCGGCACCATCGAGTTCTTCCCGGAGGAGGGCAAGTACCACGCGGACGGGCACCGGCTCTGCGGGGTCAACTGGTCCCCGGAGCGCACCCGGGCGGCCGGCGGGCGCTGCCCCGAGTGCGGCAAGCCCCTCACCGTGGGTGTCCTCAGCCGGATCGAGGAGCTGGCCGACCGGCCGGCGGGACACCGGCCGGCACAGGCTCGGGACGTCACCCACCTGGTCCCGCTGGCCGAGATCCTCGGTGAGATCAACAAGGTGGGCGCCCGGTCGAAGAAGGTCGAGGGGCGACTCAACGAGCTGCTCGCCGCGCTCGGCCCGGAGCTGGAAATCCTGACCACGACGCCGCTCAGCGACATCGCGCAGGCCGGCGGCGAGCTGCTCGCCGAGGGCATCGGGCGGCTGCGACGAGGCGACGTGCGCCGGGTGCCGGGCTACGACGGCGAGTACGGGGTGATCACGCTCTTCGACCCGGCGGAGCTGGGCGGCGCCGACGCGGCCCAGGAGACCCTGTTCGACGTACCGGTGCCGGCGCAGCGCCGACCCACGGAGCCGGCGGCGAAGGCCACGGCCAAGCGTCCGGCGGCGAAGGCGGAGCCGAAGCGGAAGCCGATCCCCGCTCCCGCGCCGCCGATCGCGTCGCCGCCGTCCCCGCACGAGCCGTTCGAGCCGATGCTCTCCGGCATGGAGGAGGTCGGCACCGGCCTGCTGGACCGGCTGGACGCGATGCAGCGGGTGGCCGCCTCCGCTCCGGGCGGGCCGCTGCTGATCGTGGCCGGGCCGGGCACCGGCAAGACCAGGACCCTCACGCACCGGATCGCGTACCTCTGCGCGGAGCTGAACGTCTTCCCCGAGCACTGCCTCGCGATCACGTTCACCCGCCGGGCGGCCGAGGAGCTGCGACACCGCCTCGACGGCCTGCTCGGCCCGGTCGCCGAGGACGTCACAGTGGGCACGTTCCACGCCTTGGGCCTGACCATCCTGCGGGAGAACGCCGACGCGGCGGGCCTGCCGGCCGACTTCCGCATCGCCGACGACACCGAACGGGCGGCGGCCCGAGCCGCGGCCGGCGACGACGGTGCCGCCTATGTGTCGCTGCTGCGCAAGCAGGACCTGGTCGACCTGGACGAGCTGGTCACCCTGCCGGTGGAGCTGCTGCGCGCCGACCGGAAGCTGGTCGAGGGATACCGGGACCGCTGGCGGTGGATCTTCGTCGACGAGTACCAGGACGTCGACGAGGTGCAGTACGAGCTGCTGCGGCTGCTCAGCCCCGCGGACGGCAACCTCTGTGCGATCGGCGACCCGGACCAGGCGATCTATTCGTTCCGGGGTGCCGACGTCGGCTACTTCCTGCGTTTCTCCGAGGACTTCACCGACGCCCGGTTGGTCCGGCTCAACCGCAACTACCGCTCGTCGGCGCCGATCCTGGCCGCCGCGGTGCAGGCCATCGCGCCGTCCTCGCTGGTCCGTGGCCGGCGGCTGGATCCGGCCCGACTCGACCCGGAGGCCCCGCTGGTGGGGCGCTATCCGGCGGCGTCGGTGGCCGAGGAGGCCGACTTCGTGGTGCGGACGGTCGACGACCTGGTGGGCGGACTGTCCCACCGGTCGCTGGACTCGGGCCGGATCGACGGCCGGTCCACCTCGCTGTCGTTCTCCGACATCGCGGTGCTGTACCGCACCGACGCACAGGCCGCGCCGATCGTCGACGCTCTGGCCCGCGCCAACATTCCGGTGCAGAAGCGCTCACACGACCGGCTGCGGGACCGGCCCGGGGTGGCGGCCATCGCCCGCGAGCTGCGGCACGCCGACGGGTTGGCCGGCTCGCTGACCGCCCGGGTGCGGTTGGCCGGCCAGGTGGTCGCCGAGCGGTTCGCGGTGCCCACCCTGGATGGCACCGGCACGGTACGCCCCGAGGCCGTCCGCTCCGCCGTGGACCTGCTCACCCCGTTGGCCCGGCGCTGCGGCGACGACCTGGAGGCGTTCCTGTCGCAGCTGGCCACCGGCGCGGAGGTGGACGCGCTCGACCCCCGTGCGGAGGCGGTCACGCTGCTCACCCTGCACGCGGCGAAGGGCCTGGAGTTCCCGGTGGTCTTCCTGGTCGGCGTGGAGGACGGGTTGCTGCCGCTGCGCTGGCCGGGCGCGACGCCCGACGAGGACGCGGTCGCCGAGGAGCGCCGGCTCTTCTTCGTGGGCCTGACCCGGGCCCAGGACCGGCTGTACGTCAGTCACGCCGCCCGCCGCACGCGGCACGGCGCGGAACGCGACTGCGCCCCCTCACCGTTCCTCGGCAGCATCGACCCGGGCCTGTTCGAACGCTTCGGCGAAGCCGAGCCCCGCCGCCCCAGGGACCGCCAACTCCGCCTGATCTGATCGGCCACCCGCTCGCCGCACGATCTTGCGTTTTCGGTCGCCGTCAGGCGTGGGATGCACCTTGTGTCGGCGCGGAAAGTGCAAGATCGACGAGGAGTGGGGCGCGCGTCAGGCTTGCAGTAGGGCTAGCCAGGCACCGATGAGCAGGGCTGGGCCGAGTGGCAGCAGGGTGTCGCGGCGTACCCGCCCGGTGGCGAGCAGGCCGAGCACCAGACCACCGTGCAGCAGATGTGGCAGGACCAGCCCGACGACCAGGGCGTCCCGGCCTATCCATCCGAGCGGCAGGCCGAGAACTGTCGCGAGCTTGACGTCCCCGAACCCCAGCCGGGAGCCCGGCAGCAGGGCCAGCAGCACGTGCGCCACACCGGCGACAGCCGCGCCGGCCAGCGCGCCGAGCAGCCGCGCCGCCTCACCGGACAGCATCGCCACGGCGGTCAGACCACCGAGGGCCAGCACCCCGGCGGCGAGCACCAGTGGGTCGGGTAGCCGCAGACAGGCCAGGTCGACCCGCGCCAGCACCAGCCCCACCGCCGCCACCGCGAGGAAGACCGGCAGGGCGGAGTCGTCGCCCCGGGCGACCGCGAGCCCGGCGAACACCACCGCCGCGACCACCGCCCACACCGCACGCCGCGGCACCCTCGAAACGGCTGGCGGGGCCGCGTAACGCCAGGTCAGCCTGGGTACGGCGAAGCCGACAAGCGCGCCGAGCAGCGCGACCGGCACCAGCGCGACGGCCGACATGGGCGGGACGTTACCTCCGGTCGCGCGCCGGCGCGGCCCCCGATCGGGCTGTCGTGCCGTTGCGGCGCGGCCGTTCGGTGCTCACCACCAGAGCGACTCCGGCGACGATCACCGCACCGCCGAGCAGCACCTGCGTGGTGATCGGCTCGGCCACCAGCAGCGCGCCGAGCGCGACCGCGACCGCCGGGTTGACGTAGGCGTACGTCGACACCAGCGAGATGGGCGCGTTGTGCAGCAGCCAGACGTACGCGGTGAAGGCCACGAGCGAGCCGGCCACCATGAGGTAGCCCAGCGCCAGCCAGGATCGGGTACTGACCTCCGCCGGGTGAAAGTCGCCCAGCTCGCCCCGACCGGCGGCGACGACGGCAAGCACCAGCGCGCCGGCCAGCATCTCGTACACAGTGGCCACGAACGGGTCGGCGGGCATCCGGATCCGGCCGGACAGGAACGACCCGACCGACCAGGCGACGGCCCCCACGACCACGACCAACGCCCCGAGCAGGGGCACCGCGTCCGCGCTGCCGGCGGGCAGCACCAGCAGGATCAGGCCGACGAAGCCCAGGGTGACCCCGGCGAACGTCCAGACGGGCGGCCGGTCCCCCGTGCCGGTGCGCAACAACACCACCAGCAGTGGCACGGTCGCCACCAGCAGCGCGGCGATCCCGGACGGCACCGCCTCTCCGGGCGGCCCGGATTCGGCGAGCACCACCAGGCCGTTGCCACCGGCGAGCAGGAGCACCCCGACCAGCGCCGCCGAGCCGAGTTGCCGCAGATCCACCCGCAGTGCGCCGGGGCCGCGGCGCAGCCGCAGCACCACCGCCAGGACCAGGCCCGCGACGGCGAACCGCAGTGCGGCCGACAGCAACGCCGGCAGCGTCTCCACGGCGATCCGGATGGCCAGGTAGGTGGAGCCCCAGAGCAGGTAGACCACGATCAACGCGGTCCAGATCAGGGTCGGCGCGGCGCTTGCGGGGCGGCCGACGACGGCTGCCGCGCTCGGTGGAGGTGAGCTCATCAGTGGACCACGCTACGGTGACGTCGGAGTCGGCGTCGCGTACCGGTGGCCGGACTCACCACTTCGGGCAGGAGGGCGGCATGACCAACTACGGACCACCCGGAGGCGGCGACCCGGGACCGTGGCGCGGGCAGCGACCCGACGAGACGCCCGGCCGGCCGGTGCAGCAGCCCTACCCGCCGGCACCCGGGCCCTATCCACCGCCGGGCCCGTCGTACCCGCCACCGGGCCAGTCGTACCCGCAGCCCGGCCAGTCGTATCCGCCGCCCGGCCAGTCGTACCCGCCGCCGGGGCCGTCGTATCCGCAGGCGCCCCAGGAGCGACCCGGGCCGTATGGCGGCCCACCGAACGCGCCCTACGGGGGCGGTGCGGGAACGCCCTACGGCGGTGCCCCCGCAGCGCCCTACGGCGGCGCGTACCAGCCGACCGGGGCGAACACGGGCTACGACCAGCAGCCGTACCGGCCCGACGAGAACCCGTACGGCCCGGACCCCACACCGGCACCGGGCCGGCGCGGTCGGGGGCCGCTGATCGCGGTGCTGGCCGTGGTGCTGTTGCTGGCGGCCGCCGGCGGTGTGTTCTGGTTCCTTCGCGGGCAGGACGACCCCGCCCCGGTGGCCGCACCCACCACCTCGACCGCCGCCGTGGAGCCCAGTGCGGACGCCGACGGGGCCGAGCCGCCGCCGAGCGACCCGGCCCCGGAGTCGTCGGCCGATCCCCGGTTCGCCAAGGTTGGTCAGTGCGTCCGCAATGACGCCGCGGCGGACGGCAAGCCCAAGCTGCTGATCAGCGAATGCGCCGCGAAGTCGTACGAGGTGTTGAGCCGGATCGACGGCGCCACCAGCGGGGAGCGCGACGCCGAGACGAAGTGCGACAAGGTCCCGGGTTACACCAACTGGTACTTCTTCGACAGCGAGCTGGACACCCTCGACTTCGTCCTCTGCCTGAAGCAACGCTGAGACCACCCACCCTTGGGATGACATGACGACCTACGGACCAGCGGGCTCCGATCAGCCGGACGACCCGTACCATCGCCCGCCCGCCGAGGATCCGACCAGGCAGCAGTGGGGTCAGCCGCCACCCGACGCGGAACCACCAACCGTGCCGATGTGGGCACCGCCGCCGGCCCACCCGGAGCCGCCGGCCCAACCCGAGCCGCCAACCGCACCGACGTGGGCGCAACCGCCGGCCTCCGGCCCGGGTTACCCGCCGCCCCCGGACCCGGGTCACCCACCGGCCTCGGGCCCCGGTTACCCGTCGGCCCCGGACCCGGGTTACCCGCCGACCTCCGGCCCGGGTTACCCGCCGCCCGGGCCGTTTCCGCCGGCCGGACCGGTGCCGGGTCCACCGCCTGCGCCGTGGGGGCAGCCACCTGGCGGCTACGGCATGCCGCCCGTCGCACCGGTGAAGAGGACCGGCCGCAAGGTCGCCCTCATCATCGTGCTTGTGGTGGTGCTCCTGCTCTGCCCGTGCCTGGGCCTGGCCGGTTGGGCGGTCTGGAGGGTCGTCGACGCCGGCAACGACGTCCGTACGCCGTCGACGAGCGCCCCGGTCGTCCCGCCGGTCCTGCCCAGCGACGCGCCGAGTTCGGCCGCGCCGACGCGGGACACCGGGTTCGCCACGGGCGACTGCCTGGTGAACGAGGGCACCGAGGACGCCGCGGAGCTGCGCAAGGTGCCGTGCGGCCCGAACACCTACCGGGTGTTGCTGCGGATCCCGGCGACCACCGACTCGGCCCGGTGTGACGCGCTGCCACCCCCGATTAGCGCGACCTACGTGCACGACAACGACGTGGACCTGTTCGACTACGTGCTCTGCCTGCGGAAGCAGTAGCTCCGATTGCCAAAACTAGGGCTGTCTAGCGTCCAAGCTAGACAGCCCTAGTTTTGTGTCGACGACCGTTGGCCCTGTCCACGGCCCCGACACGCCGGTAGCCCCATCTATCCATGTCTAGCCTCGCAGCTAGAGGGCCCGATATTCTGCGATGCGTGGATCCGGTCCGCAACCCGTACGCGCCGGGCGCCGGCCAGCGTCCGCCCGAGCTCGCCGGGCGGGGGCGGGAGCTGGACGTCTTCGACATCGTGCTCGAACGCATCGCACGGGGACGACCCGAACGCAGCCTGATGCTCACCGGGCTGCGTGGAGTCGGCAAGACGGTCCTGCTCAACACTCTCCGGTCGCAGGCGATCAACCATCTCTGGGGCAGCGGCAAGATCGAGGCACGCCCGGACCAGTCGTTGCGCCGCCCGGTCGCCGCCGCGCTGCACATGGCGGTCCGGGAGCTGGCGCCCCGACACCGCGCACCCGACCGGATCGACGCGTTCCTCGGCGTCCTCAAGGCGTTCGCCCAACGGTCCACCCCGACCGGCCGGGCCGGTGCCGCCCCGAAGCTGCGCGACAGGTGGCAACCCGGCATCGACGTGCCGGCCGCCAGTGGCCGGGCCGACTCCGGCGACATCGAGATCGACCTGGTCGAGTTGCTCACCGACGCCGCGGCGGTGGCCAGTGACGTCGGCACCGGCATCGCCATCTTCATCGACGAGATGCAGGACCTCGGTCCGGAGGACGTGTCGGCGCTCTGCGCGGCCTGCCACGAGCTGTCCCAACTCGGCGCGCCGCTGATCGTCGTCGGCGCCGGCCTCCCGCACCTGCCGGCGGTGCTCAGCGCGGCCAAGTCGTACTCCGAGCGGCTCTTCCGCTACCAACGCATCGACCGGCTCGACCGGATCGCCGCCGACCAGGCGCTCTGCGCGCCTGCCGAGCGCGAGGACGTCGAGTACGAGCAGAAGGCACTCGACCTGCTCTACGAGAAGTCCGGCGGTTATCCCTACTTCGTCCAGGCGTACGGCAAGGCGACCTGGGACCACGCGCCGCGCTCGCCGATCACCGCCGCGGACGTGCGCGTCGCCGCACCCGAGGCGGAGGCCGAGCTGGCGGTCGGGTTCTTCGGCTCCCGGTTCGAGCGGGCCACCCCCGCCGAACGTGAGTACATGCGGGCGATGGCCATGATGTCCGCGGTCGAGGACGAGTCCGGGGCGGTGATCCGCGACGACATGGACGCCGCGGTGCCCACCGCCGAGATCGCCCGAGCCCTCGGCCGCAAGCCCGCCAGCCTCTCCCCGGCGCGGGACGCGCTGATCAAGAAGGGGCTGATCTACTCCGGCGAGCGGGGCACGGTCGCCTTCACGGTGCCGCACTTCGGCAGATACCTGCGCACCCAGCCGGCCTGACCGCCGACGGTGTCGAAGCGGTCAGACCTTCGACCAGGGCGCCGGAAAGAGCACCTCACCGCGTGGCGGGGGGCCTTCCTCGCTTGTCGACGGCGGCAGCACCAACGCCTGCCAGGGCTCACCGAGACCGGCCCACGGGCTGGTCAGGCCCAGTTCCGTCGCCGGGCTGAAGCCGAACCGGCGATAGAAGGCCGGGTCACCGAGGACCACGACCAGCCGCTCACCCAGCTCGGTGGACGCGTCAAGTGCTGCTTGCACGACAGCCGTGCCGTGCCCGACGCGCTGCCGGTGCGGCGCGACAGCCACCGGACCGAGCGCCAGGGCGGGCACGTCCGAGCCTCGCTCCGGCCGCACCCGCACCCGGGTGAGCAGCGCGTACCCGACCACCTCGCCGCCGTACTCGGCGACCATGGCCAGCCGCGGCAGCCAGGCGGCGGTGCCGCGCAACTCGTCGACCAGGCTCACCTCCGGCGGCGTCGCCACGTCGGGGCGGGCGAAGGCGGTGGCCAGCACGCGGCGCACCGGACCGGCGTCGGCCGGGTCCTCGGGGCGTAGCCGCAGCGTGGTCACCCGCGCGACGTTACCCGCCGGGGTCGGTCCATCCGTGACTGTCGCTCGAATCGGCGTGGCGCACGCGTGTATGAACACCGATCCGATCCGACGGTTGCCGGGGTAGCAAACGCCGCGAGGGGGTATGACTGATCCATGACGCCCGTACGTTCCCTCGCCCGCGCCATGTTGAGCGGCATCTTCGTGGTCAGCGGGTATCGCAACCTCCGCAACCCGGCGCGGCTGGCGCAGGCCGCCGCACCGGTCACCGACAGGGTCGCGCCGCTGTTGAAAAAGGCGCACCCGAGCTTCCCCACCGAGACCGAGACGTTGATCCGACTCAACGCGGCGGTGCAGGTCAGTGCCGGGTTGATGCTGGCTACCGGGCGGTTCAGTCGACCCGCCGCGCTGGTCCTCGCCGGCACGCTGGTGCCGGTGACCATCGCCGGGCATCCCTTCTGGAACAACGACGACCCGATCGCCAAGAACAACAACCAGATCCACGCCCTGAAGAACCTCGGTCTCCTCGGCGGTCTGCTGTTGGCCGCTGCCGACACCGGCGGCAAGCCGGGTCTGCGCTGGCGGACGGGCCATCGCATCGGCCACTCTCGACGTTCCATGCAGCGCGCCGTCCGTACCGCCCGACGAGAAGCCCGGATCGCCGTCCGATCCGCGTCCACCGCACGTCGACTGCCCGGCTGAACTGCGTCGATGCCTCTCCGCGTCACCCCCACCCCCCGCTAAGGCCGCGAATTACCTGAACCACCCGGTAGGCGTTAACGCGGTGGAAATGTCAAAAACATGTGTGGGATCGGACACGGTCGCATAACGCGGGAGGCACTGACGTGAGGCGCCGTTCTAGGCTCCGTGCAGGACCTGGACGGGTAGGACGACCTTGGTACGGGGGTGGCCACGCCATGCCGACGGCTGTCGGTAGTCGGGCGGACCGCCTCGCCCCAATCCAACGCGTGTCACGCGGGATCGACCGCGTGACACGTCGGATCGATCGCAAGAACGTCGTACGGGGCGCCATCGTGGTCGCCGTCGCCTACGCCGCATGGCTCGCCATCGGCACTTTCGGGCGGCCGTACAACTTCTTCGACATGAAGATCTACCACGGTGCCGTGGTGTGGTGGGCGAGCGGTCACGAGCTCTACGAGTTCATCGCGCCCGGAACCACCCTCGGTTTCACCTACCCGCCGTTCGGTGGGCTGGTCATGCTGCCGATGGCGCAGCTTCCGATCGACGCCGCCGGCATGGTCAACGCCGTCGCCAGCATCGCCGCGTTGGCGCTGGTGCTGGCCGGGCTGCTCCGCCCCATCGTGGACCGGCTGGGGTGGCCACTGTGGTTCACCGTGGCCGTGGCGGTGCCGCTCGCGGTCGCCATCGAGCCAGGTCGGGAGACGCTCGGCTACGGCCAGGTCAACATCCTGCTGTTCGCGTTGATCATGGCTGACCTGATCGGCCTTCGCTGGCGCTCCCGCCGGGGCACCCACTACGCCGCGACGGACGGCCCCCTGCTGCGCTTCCTCTACGGCGGAGCCTGGGCCGGTGCCGGCATCGGCCTGGCCACCGCGGTCAAGCTCACCCCGGCGCTCTTCATCGCCTACCTGCTGATCACCCGTCAGTGGCGGGTGGCGGCCACCGCGATCGGCACCGCGATCGGCGTGACGGTGGCGACCTTCGGGATCGTCGGTGACGAGTCGCGGACGTACTTCGGCAGCGTGCTCTGGCAGACCGAACGCGTCGGCGCGGCGGACATGACGCCGAACCAGTCACTCGCCGGCCTGCTCGCCCGCCTGTACGACTCGATCGAGACCCCCGGGCTGCTCTGGCTCGCCTTCTCGGTGTTGATCCTGGCGGTGGGCCTGTCCCGGGCGGCCAGCTCCCGCGCCGACGGTGACGAGTTGACCGCGTTCACACTCGTCGGCCTCACCGCCAACGTGATCAGCCCGATCTCCTGGACGCACCACCTGGTCTGGGTGATCCCGGCGATCATCGTGCTTGCCGACGCCGCCGTACGCCGCCGGGAGGCGAGCCGGACGATGCCACCGCGCGCCGGCCAGGGGACCGTGTTCGGCGGGGTGCCCGGGGTCAACGGGCTCCGCCCGCCGATCTGGTATCCAACGCTGACCGGGCTCCGGCACGGCGGTGCCGCGATCGGGCTCTACCTGCTCTTCCTGATCTCCCCGATCTGGCCCTACGAGCACCAGCTACCGGAGATGTCGCACTACCAGGACGGTCTCTTCGGGGCGCTCATGGAAAACTCGCTCGCGCTCGCGCTCATCGTGCTTGTCGCCGCACTGCCCTGGCGTCCGGGTGCCGAGCCGGCGTTCTACGGTGACCGACTCGCCCGGACAGTGGCGCTCAACGGCCGCCGCTGAGCGGTCAGGGGCAGTTGACCCATTCCTCGGTGCCGTCGGTGAAGACCTGCCGCTTCCAGATCGGCAGGCGCGCCTTGGCCTCGTCGACGAGCCGGGCGCAGGCCGCGAAGGCTGCCGCCCGGTGCGCGGTGCTCACCGCGGCGACGAGCGCCACGTCACCGATCGCCAGGGGGCCGACCCGGTGGGAGACCGCCACCGCGTAGACGTCGGGCTCCGCGGCGATCTCGGCGGCCACCTCGCGCAGCACCTGCGCGGCACTCGGGTGTCCTTCGTATTCCAGGCTGGTGACCTGCCGGCCGTGGTCGTGGTCGCGGACCACGCCCTGGAAGGAGACCACGGCGCCGGCCCGGCGGTCGGCGACGGCCGCCTCGTGCGTGGCGAGGTCGAGCGGCTGGTCGGTGATCTCACCGAAGGTGATGGTCGGTGCGGTCATGACGAACGCTCCCCGGGCAGCAGCGGCAACGGCACGATCGGCACCCGGTCGCCCGGCTCGCCCCTGGTGCCGGGCCGGATGACGGCGAACCCGTCCGCGCCGGCCAGGCCGCGCAGCATCGCCGAGCCGACGTGTCGCACCGGGGACGCGGTCCCGGCGGCCCGGTCCAGGCGGACCAGGGCGAGGTGGGTGTGGTCACCGCGACCGGGCACCGCCTCGGCCAACGTGGCGTGCGGCAGCACCGGCATCGAGCGGCCCTGTAGGCCGGCGAGCAGCGGCGCGACAAGCGACACGAGCGCGACGATCGCGGACTGCGGGTTGCCGGGCAGCCCGGCCACGAACCGGACCCGCCCGTCCGGTCCGGCCAGCCGGGCCAGCAGCATCGGGAAACCCGGGCGAACCGCCACCGTGTTGACCACGTAGTCGGCGCCGAGCGCTTCCAGGGTCGGGTGCAGGTGGTCGACCGGGCCGTTCATCGTGCCACCTGTGGTGCAGACCAGGTCGGCGGTGGCAAGCGCCGCCCGCAGGGCCGCCACGTGGGCGGGCAGTGTGTCGGCCACCGGGCCGACCACGTCCGATGGGCGGACCTGACAGCCGTAGCGCCGCAGCCACGCCGGCACGGCAGGGCCCAGCGCGTCGCGGACCCGACCGGCGGCGGGCGGGCCGGCGGTCAGCAACTCGTCGCCGAAGACCAGCAGCGCGGCGCGCGGCGCCCGCCGGACCCGCAGCGTGTCGTGCCCACAGGAGGCGGCCAGGCCGATCACCGCCGGGTCGACAGGCGTGCCGACGGGCAACAGCTCCTCACCGGCGTACGCCTCCTCGCCGGGCTTGCGCCACTCCGGCGTCGCCCGGGGGGTGCCGCTGACCAGACCGTCGACGATCGTCGACTCCTCGACGCGCAGCACGGCGGTGGCGCCCTCGGGCACCATGGCGCCGGTCGCGATCTCCACGGTCGTGCCGTCAGCGGTGAGCGGCGCGGGGGTGCTGCCGGCCAACACCCGGCCGACGATGCGCCACGGGCCGGGGCCGCACACCGCCCAGCCGTCCACGCTGGAGGTGGGGAAGGCGGGCAGGTCGGTGCGGGTGGTCAACGGCTCGGCCAGGGTCGACCCGTCGATGTCGGCGAGTGGTCGGGCGACGGCGGGCAGCGCGGCGGCCAGACCGACCGCGTAGACCCGCGACCGCGCCTCCTCCCACCCGGCTGGTGGAGGGGCGGCGACCCGATCCGCGGTGGGTGCGGTTTCCGTGCTCACCGACCGAGCCTATCGGCACGGGCCGACACCCGTCGGGGCCTGGCGTGGACTCCGTCGGCGTTCCCCTCGCGGACTTCAGTGGTCCCCACCGCGAAGCTGGTCGACGGCGTGCCCGAGGATCGGCCCGAGCACCGCCAACCCGTCCCGGGCGCCACCTGTCGAGCCGGGCAGGTTGACCACAAGCATCCGGCCGGTGACCCCGGCCAGGCCACGGGACAGCACCGAGGTGGGCACCCGGTCGCGGCTGTGCGCGCGGATCGCCTCGGCGATGCCGGGGATCTCGTAATCCAGCAGACCCCGGGTGACGTCCGGGGTGCGATCCGTCGGGGTCACCCCGGTGCCACCGCTGGTCAGCACCACGTCGACACCGTCGGCGCGGGCAGCCCGCAGGGCGACGCCGACCGGCTCACCGTCGGGCACCACCACCGGCTCGTCGACCTGGCACCCCAACTCGCGCAGGCCGGCCACGAGCAGCGGACCGCTGGTGTCGGCGTAGACACCGGCCGCGGCCCGGTTGGACGCGACGATCACTCGGGCCCGGATCACGGCCGGTCCTCCGGCCGGACCCACTCGCCGGTCTTGCCGCCCTCCTTGCGCAGCACCCGGACCGCCTCCACCGAGGCCGCCGGGTCCACCGCCTTGACCATGTCGATCAGGGCGAGACCGGCGACGGCGACCGCGGTCAGTGCCTCCATCTCCACGCCCGTCCGGTCCGCCGTGCGGGCGGTGGCCGTGATCTCCACGGTGTCGACCGTCAGTCGGAGGTCGACGGTGACGCCGTGCAGGGCGATCGGGTGGCAGAGCGGAATCAGGTCGGGGGTGCGCTTGGCGCCCATGATCCCGGCCAACCGACCGACCGCCAACGCGTCGCCCTTGGGCAGCCCGTCGCGGTGCAGCAGGTCGATGACCTCGGGTGTGGTCCGCAAACGGCCGGCCGCGACGGCCCGGCGGCCCGTCACCGCCTTGTCGGAGACGTCGACCATGCGGGCCGCGCCAGCGCGGTCGACGTGGCTGAGCTGCGCGGGTTCGGTCACGGTCGTGAGCCTATCGGTGCGGTACGACGGCGCTTGGAAGGAGCGGCGCCGTCCCTGCCCGCCAGGACGGGTGCTGCGGCCCGGCGACGCAACGCCGCTCCTTCCTCGCCGACCCGCTGCCAAGGCCTCGGGGGAGAACTGGCAGCGGGTGCGTGTCGACGACCCGGTTCTGCCCAGGAGCAGAACCTCCCCCGTTCGTCGTTACGGCGGGAAAGTTACCGGGCCTGCCGATAAGAAATCGATAAAGGCCGTTCGGGCAGTTCAGCGATCTGCGGCCGGGGTTGCGGCTGCCACCTCGGCGAGGCGGCGTTCGGTCTCGAAGCGCTCCGGCACGCCCATCCGCCGGAAGATCGCCAACGCCCGCTCCCAGTGCCGTCGGGCCTCGGCCGGGTCGACGCGGGCGAAGTGTTCGGCAAGCCCGCTCAGGGCTCGACCCTGCTCGTGCGGGTAGGCGATGCGAGTGGCCAGGCGCAACGCCTGCTGGTGCGTCTCGAACGCCTCGCCACGGCGCCCCTGCGCCAACAGGGTGCGCCCAAGCTCGTTCAGCGCGGCCGCCTCGACGTGGAGCTCCCCCGAACCGATCGACAGCTTCCGGGCCAGCTCGTGTTCCCGCTCGGCCTCCACCAGACGGCCCAGAACCCGATAGGCGATCCCGAGGTCGTTGCGCACCTCGGCCTCGGTATACCGGTGACCGGTGCGATCGCGGAGGGCCAACGAGGCCAGGAGGATGCGGATCGCCGGCTGAAGGTCACCCATTCGGAGGCGTACGGCGCCGATGCGACTGAGCGCGCTGAGCGCGTGGAACTCGTCGGAGTTCGTCCGGGCCCAGGTCAGGTACAGGCGGTGTATCCGCAACGCCTCCTCGTAGCGTCCCAGGGCCATCAGCGCTATGCCGAGATTCGGCAGCACCGTCGGCACCCGGACATTGCCGTACCCCTTGTAGTCACGCAGGCACTCCTGACCGACAGTCACCGCTTCGGTCAGGTTGCCGCTCCACAGGTAGACGGCGGCGAGATTGGCGCGGTATCGGGCGGCGTTCAGCACGTCCCGCGACTCTCCGGCGAGGGCGACAGCGCGGGTCAGATGGTTCAGCCCCGCCCGGTTGTCGCCGATCCGGACGTAGCCGGAGGCGAGGTAGTTGTTTATCAGTGCCGTCGCACTGACGTCCCCGGATGCTTCCGCCGCGGTCAGCGCGTACCGGTGGGTCGTGATGATGTCCTCGAAGTATCCGCGGATGTAACAGAATCGCCAGAGGGCACGGGCCAGCCGCCAGGAGTGCTCGGGGAAGCCCTCGTCGAGCGCCGCCCGCACCATCGTCACCAGGTCCGTCCGTTCCGTCTCCAACCAGTCGGCGGTGGGTGCCCCGATCGCGTCGATCAGCTCGGGTCGCCCGAACGGGAGATGTGTGACGTGGGCTCCCAGGTCGTCGAATTCCAGCGTCTTGGCGACCCGTAACGCCACCGCCAGAGTGAAGTCGAACAGGTGCGCCAGCGCGGCCTTCCGCTCGCTCGCGGAGTCGGTCCGCGAACACAGGTCGATGGCGTACTCCCGGATGAGGTCGTGCAGTCGATAGCGCGTCGAGTCCAGGTCCTCCACCAGGTTCCGGTCGACGAGGTCGTCGAGCGCCGTACGAGCTTCCGCGACGGTCAGGCCGGTCAGCGCGGCGGCTACCGGCACGCTGAAGCGGCTACCGGGATACAGACTCAGGAATCGGAAGACCCGCTTGGCCGTGCTCGGCAGAGGTTGGTAGGAGGCGGCGAAGGCCCCGGTGACGCTGCTCTCCTCCTGCGCGAGCTGGTGCAGCACCGGCGCGTCGCCGGCCATCTGCTCGGCAAGGTCCGCCACCCGCCAGCCGCGCCGGTGCGCCAGTCGGGCACCGGCCAGCCGAATCGCCAGAGGGAGGTACCCGCACCGACGTACCACCTCGGCGGCCGCCTCCGGCTCGGCTTCGACCCTGTCCTGACCGACGCTCAGACGCAGGAGATCCACGCTCTCCCGCGGGTTCAGCAGCGGTAGCGTCTGCGAGGGCCCGACGTCCGGGTGGGACAGCCGCCGCCGCGAGGTCACCAGCACGACGGTGGTCGGCTCGGCCGGCAGCAGGGGCATGATCTGCTCGCTGCTCGCCGCGTTGTCGAGCACCACCACCGACCTCCGGCGGGCCAGTTCCTGCCGCCACAACTCCACCCTGTCGTCGAACTCCACCGGGACGCGCTCGGCCGGCACGCCGAGCTGTCGGAGCAGTGTGACAAGTGCGCTCGCCGGCTCCACCCGGTTCTTCTCGCCGTGCCCACCGAGGTCGACGAACAGCGCGGCGTCCGGGTATCGGTCGGACAGCCGGCGGGCCAGGTGCACCGCGAGGGTGGTCTTGCCGCTGCCCGCCATGCCGTCGACGATGTGCACGGCTGGCACCCGCTCCTCCACCCGCCGGGTCTCCGCCAGCAGCCGCGACACGACGGTCTCCCTGCCGACGAAGTCGGCGACCGCCCGGGGCAGGTGGTCCACCGGTTCGATCCGGCCCGGTTGTCCGGCAGCCGCAGCATCCGCCACGACCACGTCCGGACGCTGGCCGCTCTCCCGCCGGGGGGCAACGGCGCGCCCCGGGCCGGAGCGCGACACCGCCGCGACGATCGAGCGGCGCAACTCTTCGAGGTCGTGCCCGGGACCGACGCCCAACTCCGTGGCCAACCGGGTTCGGATCTCGTCGTACGCCGCCAGCGCCCCCGCGTTGTCCCCGCGCTCGTGGAAGGCCCGCATGAGGAGGTGGTAGGCCGGCTCCCGGAGAGGGTGGCGGGCCACCACGTCGCGCAGCAGTGGAATCGCCAGGTCGTTTCGCCCTGACCGCAGCTGGACGTCGGCGAGAAGTTCCACGGTCACCAGCCGTTCCTCCTCCACAGCGACGGTTCGGGAGGTGAGGACGGGACCGAGCGGTACGCCGGCGAGCATCGGACCGCGCCACCGAGCCAGAGCGCGCTCCAGCAGCTCGCGGGCGGGGTCCAGGTGACCGGCCGTCAGCGCTTCCCGACCCGAGTTACGTTCCCGCTCGAAGCAAAAGACGTCGATCCGTTCCGGGTCCACAACGAGTCGATAGCCGTTGCGTTGGCGTTCGATGGCACCGTGACCGGCCGCGAAGGACTCGAAAGTCCGGCGCAGATTGGCCGCATAGGTCCGCACATTAGCCACAGCCGATCGCGGTGGGCAATCGCCCCATAACTCATCGACGAGGTCTTCCAATGCCACCAGCCGGCCGGGCTGCACTGCGAGCATCGCGAAGATTGCCTGCTGTTTGGGTGTACCGAGGCGCAGCATGCGGGTAGACAGTTGCACCGAAAGGCCGCCCAGAACCTGAATCTCCACCGGTCCCCTGTTCCAGCCATCCCAGGTACTCAGTCGATCACGCAACGAAGTCTACGACCCCCATCGGTGACATGCTGCTCACGGGGCGAAGGCGGATGGCTGTTGGTGACCCCAGGATTACCGCGAGGAGGGCCGCTCGATTGCCCGCACGCAGCCGCACGATGTCGGCCGCAAGTTGCATCGGCACGGGCTCAGGGACACCAATTCCGCGTCGTCACCGTCGATCCAGGCGAAGACTGACACCTTTACTCCGCCTACCCGACACACGGGCGCGTCAACTCTGCCCATGCCGCCTTGACGCCTGTCCACGCTCCGGATGCGGCAACTTGTAGGGATCTGCGGAGCCAGCGAATAACGCGACCATTACCTCGTCCGATACCGTCTGCAGTTGCTAGCTGTCCCACGAATCCAGCAGGAGCGAGTTCGACCGCACTCCGTTCAGCAGCGATGGACAGAACGTTACAAACACTCGCCAACTTGGCTAATGTTGCGCATACCGACATTTATTTCTTCTAACCTGCCGATCCTTCTCTTAAGCTGCGTTTCCAAGGAAGACCTCCCCTTTGGGTAGGTCTTCGAATGGCTCAGCGAGAAGGGGGCACGCGATGCGCGGCAGCGAGTGGGAGTGACCCCTCGACCGGGGACGTGCACGAGCCTCGAACGGTAGGCTACGAGCACGGCAGAGACAGTCCTTCGGGAGCGGCATGACCCTTCCTCAGCAACGACAGATTGAGACCGATCGGCGGCTACGGCTGCTCGTCGGTCTCGTCGTCGTTGTGGCAACCATCATCACCGCCACGTCACTACCGGTCGCCGCACGCTCGGCGGTGACCGCCACGCCGGCGGACATCGCGGTCCTCGTCGTACTCACCGTCACGATCGCCCTGGGAGCCCGGGTCAAAGCACGGGTGCGGATCCGGTCCACCACCCACTCGATCAGTTGGACCGAAGCCGCGATCATCATCGGACTCGCCATCGCCCCGGCCCAGTCGGTGGTCCTCTGCACCGCGGTGGGCATCACCTTCGCCTCGCTCCGGCTGTCGCCGATCAAGATGGCCTTCAGCGTGGGCAAGAACGTCATCGTGGCCTGGGGCGCCGGCATCACACTGGCGATGACGACCTGGACCTGGCCACCGGCGAGCACCGTCGCCCTGATCGTGCCGGTAGCCGCCTCGTACCTGGTAGCGGCACTGCTGGACGACCTCCTGGCCATCCCGGTCATCGCGCTGGCATCCAACACCAAGATCTCAAAGCAGTTCCGGACCAACCTCGACCTCCGACTCGCCGGCTTCGCCGTACGCTTCGTCGTGGCGGTCTGCACGCTGCTGATCCTCGACGCCAACTTCAAACTCCTGCTGGTCATCCCACCCCTGGTGCTCAGCCTGCACCTGGCCTACGCCACGAGAATCCGTTCCAGGACCGAACAGCAGGCGTGGCAACGCCTCGCCCGCACCACCGACGCGCTCAACGTGGTCGACCTGGACGCCGTCCTCACCACCGCCGTCACCCAGGCCGCCGAACTGTTCTCCGCCGACGAGGTCGAAATCGAACTGCGTGACGGCGACCGCGCCGTGCGCGGCGGCACCGGCGGCATCACCTTCGACGGCCTCACCGGCACGCCCACCGACGTGCACGGCACCGTCGTCCCCACCCGGCTCGAAGGGCACGACCGCACCGTCGACGTCGGCGTGCTGCGACTGCGCTTCCGCGGCCCGGTACAGCTCTCCGAACGGGAGCAGTACACCCTGCGCACCTTCGCGTCCGCGCTCTGCACGGCCGTACGCAACGCCCAGGCGTACGCCGAACTGGCCCGGGTCGCCAACGAACACGCGTACGCCGCCGCCCACGACGCGTTGACCGGACTGGCCAACCGCCGGCACCTCCTCGACGAGGGCACCGAGCAGTTGAGCGCCCGGCACGCCGACGGGGTGACCGCACTTGTGCTGATCGACCTCAACCACTTCAAGGAAGTCAACGACACCCTCGGTCACGCCGCCGGCGACCAGGTGCTGGTGCAGGTCGCCGACCGGTTACGAGACGCGGCGCAGGCCAGCGACCTGGTGGCCCGCCTCGGCGGCGACGAGTTCGCCGTACTCCTGCGCGGGCTGCCGGCCCCGGCGGTGGCCGCGCACCGGGCCGAGATCCTGCTCGCCGCCCTGCACGAACCGTTCGAGCTGGACGGCATGCGGATCAGCGTCGAAGCCAGCGGCGGCATCTCCGTCGCACCGTCCAGCGGCGGCATGGCCGAACTGCTGCGCCGTGCCGACGTGGCCATGTACCAGGCCAAGCGTGCCGGGCAGAAGACCTCCACCTACGCCGCGACCCGAGACACCGCCGACCTGGGCCGCCTCACCCTCGGCGGCGACCTGCCCCGAGCCGTCGCCGACCACGAGTTCATCGTCAACTTCCAACCCATCGTCGACCTGGGCACCGGCGAGGTCACAAGTGCTGAAGCGTTGGCCCGCTGGCGACACCCCACCCACGGCATGATCGACCCGCTGCGTTTCCTGGAGGCGGTGGAGCGGTCCGGTCTGCTGCCGGCCTTCGCCGAGGCGATCCTCGACCAGGCGTTGATCGCGGCCGGCACCTGGCGTGACGCCGGCTTCGACGTACCGGTCGCGGTGAACGTGTCCCCACGCAGCCTGCTCGACGCGCGGTTCCCCGGCTCGGTGCTGGCCCGCCTGCGCGCCCACGACCTCCCAGCGGACCGGCTGGTGCTGGAGCTGACCGAGACGCTCACGCTCAGCCAACTCGACGTGGTCGACCGAGTGCTCAGCCGGCTGCGGGACGAGGGCGTCCGGTTGGCGTTGGACGACTTCGGCACCGGCTACTCCTCGCTGTCGCTCCTCTCCCGCATCCCGGTGCACGAATTGAAGATCGACCGAAGCTTCGTGACGACGATGGAGAGCTCGGCGGAGGCCGCCGCTGTCATCCGCTCCACCCTCGACCTGGGTCGCAGTCTCGACCTGGTCGTGGTGGCCGAGGGGGTGGAGAGCGAGCCGCAACGGCGCGCCCTCTGGGAGTTGGGCTGCGTCGCCGGCCAGGGTCACCTGTTCGCGCGACCGGTGCCCGCCGGCATCCTGCTCGCGGCGATGCAGCGCGGCTCCGGCGGGCGTCCCGGCGCCCTCGTCGCGCCACTGCACGACGCCGGCGCGGTGATCCGGTTGAGCCAGAACCGCCGCCAGACCGGCCGCGCCCGCCTCCCACACCTGCCCGCCTGACCGGGCACCGGCCGCCCCCGCCCCGCGGCCCGGTGCTGGTACGCCCCGGTCTGCCAGACTGGCGCGCGTGATCGCCGACGCCCCGACCGCCCGCCGCCGTCCCCGGCACTGGCGGACGCTCGACACCGCCGCCGGCGGACTCGCCGTCGACCTCGGCCTCTACGCCGTCTCGACCATCTTCGCCGCGATCACCGCGGTCACGTCGACCCTGCTGCCGCACCGGGCCTGGGGCGCGGTCGCCGCCGTCGGATACCTGCTCGCGACGCTGGCGGTGCTCACCCAACTCCTGCTGCGCCGACACCGCCCGACCGCGCGGCTGGCCGGTCTCGGAGCCCGCTGGACGATCACCGGCCTCACCTGGGCCGGCACCGCGCTGCTGCCCCTGCTCTGGCAGAGCATCGAGCGGGCCAACGGACGCACCGACCGGGCACAGGAGGAGGTGCTGGTCGTGGAGCACGCCGGCACCCGCCTCCTGGAGCACGGCACGCCATACCTCGGCCCCGACGCGATAGCTGCCCTGCCTCCCGGCGAACAACTGCTGGGCTACACCCCGTACCAACCCGGAATGGCCATGTTCGGCCTGCCCAGAGCACTTGCCGACACCTGGTGGACCGACTCCCGGGTCTGGTTCGCGGTCGGCACCGTGCTGGCGCTCACCCTGGCCGTGGCCGCCCTGCGCACCACACCGACCACCGCCCTCCCCGCCCCGGATGCCCACCGGCGAGACGCCGCGCTGCTGCGCGGCGTGCAGGCCGCCACCGTACTGCCCATCTGCGCCCTCACCCTCGCCACCGGCGGCGACGACCTCCCCGTACTCGCGCTCTGCCTACTGGCCCTCGCGCTCGCCGCCGCCGACCGCCCCGGCCGAGCCGGCCTCGCGGTCGGGCTGGCCGGCGCGCTGAAGCTCTTCGCCTGGCCGGTGGCGCTGGTCCTGATCGTGTGGGGCCTGACCCGACGCGCCGGCACCCGGGTCGCCGCCGGCGCGATCGGCCTGCCCATCGCCGCCCTGCTACCGGCGATGCTCGTCGACCGCGACGCGCTCACCGAGAACGTGCTGCGCTTCCCCCTCGGCCACGGCCTGGTCACCAGCCCCGCGCAGTCCCCGTTCCCCGGCTACCTGATCGCCACCGCGCTACCCGCCGGCCGGCTCGTCGCCGCCGCGCTGCTGGTCGCCGCCGGCGTGGCCATCGCCGTCCGGCTCGCCCGCCGCCCGCCCCGCACCGCCGTCGCCACGGCACTGATCTGCGGGTACGGGCTACTCGCCGCCATCGCCCTGATGCCCTCGACCCGCTTCGGCTATCTGCTCTACCCGGTGGCCCTGCTCACCTGGGCACCCGCCCTGCACCGCCCGGTCGACACGCCGACCACCCCCCTTCCCGACAGATCCGCTCGGACCACATCGGCGTAACTGCTGGGCGCAACCGCGCGCCAGGGCGTAGACCTGAAGGCATGACGACGTACCGCGACCGGGCCGACGCCGGCCGGGTGCTCTCCGAGCGGCTCACCGCACTCGTCGGCGACCCGGACGTGGTCGTCCTCGGCCTGGTCCGCGGCGGCGTGCCGGTCGCCCGGGTCGTCGCCGAACGACTCGGCGCACCACTCGACGTGCTTGTCGTCCGCAAGCTCGGCATGCCGTGGGCTCGGGAGGTCGCCTTCGGCGCGCTCGGGCCGGGCGGGGTCCAGGTACTCAACGGCGTATTGGCCAGCCGACTCAGCAGCGACGACATCGCCGAGGTCAGCCAACGGGAGCAGGCCGAACTGGCCCGGCGGGAACAGCTCTACCGAGGTGGTCGCGCCCAGGTGGACCTCACCGGGCGGACCGCGCTGATCATCGACGACGGCCTGGCCACCGGTGCGACAGCCCGCGTCGCCGTGGAGGTCGTCCGCCAACTCGGGGCACACCGGGTCGTGGTCGCCGTCCCGGTCGGCGCACAGGAGGCGTACGAACTGCTCGCCGCCGAGGCGGACCAGGTCATCTGCGCCCAACGCCCACCTGACTTCGGCGCGGTGAGCGTCTACTACGACGACTTCCACGAGGTCTCCGACGACGAGGTCACCGAAGCGCTCACAGCAACCGCTTAGGTCGACCAGGTACCGTCGGGAGATGAATAGTCTCACCTGCCCCAAGTGTCACGGAGAAATGCGCCAGTACGAGCGCAGCAACGTCGTGATCGACCAGTGCGGCGAGTGCCGCGGCATCTTCCTGGACCGCGGCGAGTTGGAGAAGCTGTTCGAGGCGGAGGCCAACTGGAGCCGCCAACAAACCGGTGGTGCGCCGCCGCAACCCACCCACCAGCCGGCCGGCTATCCGCCCCCGCCGCCCCCGCCCGGATACGGTGCCGTCCCGCCGCCGCCCCCGCCCGTCCACGGCTACCCGCCGCAGCCGGCCTACGGTCACCAGCAGCAACAGCACCACGGCTACCACGGGCACTACCGGCAGAAGAAGCGCAAGGGCTTCCTCGACGACATGTTCGGCTGAGCCGGGACCGACAACCGGCCCGGGTCGATCACGCGTCGACCCGGGCGCAGCGCCCACCGGCAGACGGTTGGCGGGCGGGGCGGTCCGTGCCAGGCTGCATCGCATGACCACGACCCGACCGGCCGAGGCGCTGGATCAGGCGTACGCCGGAATCACCGCGGTGGTCGGCGACCTGGACGACGCCGGCCTGCAACGAGCCACCCGCTGCCGAGGCTGGCTGGTCGCGGACCTGCTCCTGCACGTGCTCGGCGACGCCCAGCGCGCACTTGTCGCACTGGCCAGCCCCGTCGACGGGCCGGCCGACGTCGACGACGTCAGCTACTGGCGCGACTTCCCGTCCGGCGACGACGAGAGCGACAGACACGCCTGGTGGGTCCGCCGATCCGCCGCCGCGTTCGACCGTCCGACCGGGATCGTTCGACTTTGGCGGGACACCGCCCCGGCCGCGGTCCGCGCCGCCGGGTCAGCCAACCCCGAGGGGTACGTAACCACGCAGGGGCACGTGCTGCGCGTACCCGATTTCCTCGCCACCCTGACCACCGAGGCTGTCGTCCACCACCTGGACCTGATCCCGGAGCTGCCCGAGGCGCCGCCGCCCGGCCCGCTGGCCGCGCGTGTCGCGGTGACCACGATGGAGGGCCTACTCAGCGACGACACGGTGCGCCCCGCCGGCTGGGACGACAAGGACTTCCTGCTGAAGGCCACCGGGCGCGTCCCGCTCACCGATCGGGACCGGGTGGAGCTGGGCGAGTCGGCGGGCTGGTTCCCGCTGCTCGGGTGATCGACGGCGGGTGCCGCGCCGGTCAGCCGATGGCCATGTCGACGAAGCGGGACAGGTGCAACTGGGCCGCGACGGTCACGGTGTCGGTTGGTCCATTCCGATGCTTAGCGACAATGAAATCCGCTTCGCCCGCCCGCGGCGACTCCTTGTCGTAGTAGTCGTCACGATGCAGAAGTATGACAACATCGGCATCTTGTTCGATCGAGTTGTGGGTGGCGATGCCGTTGGCGATGAAGTTGTGCTTCTCGAGCACGGTCGCGTCGAACACCTCCTGCTCACCGATCGACTCGATAGACACGATCGAGTCCCAGAAGATGTCGTTGGTGGCGTGCAGGTCCAGATCGGCCGCATCAAGAACAGTGGCGATCGCTGCCAGGCGGGAGCGGCTGGGGGCGCGCTTCCAGAGGGTGCTGCCGCAGAATTGGGTGCCGATGGCCTTCGCGAACTCACGGTGAGTCATGCCCTGCTCGACCAAAATCTCCTTGACTCTGGCCCAAACCTCTCGTGGCACAGTGTCGACGTTGGTGTTGCTCTCCGTTGACTCCAACGCAGCGAGCAGAGCGGAACAGCCCTCCGACCGTTGCCCGTAGACGCCGATCTCGCGCAGGAACCTCAACTGGTCATCCCGGCCGGAGATGTCGAGCGTGTACTGAGGGCGGTGCCCCACGACTGGTACGACCCTCAGCCGGGCCGTGATGCCGTACCTGAGGAGCAGTCGCGAGATGTCCTCGAGCATTCGGCGGCTCGTGGACGCGAAATAGACGCGACCTCCACGACCTGAGCCGTTGACGGTCACCGAACCATCTGTGGCCCAGAGGTGCCGCAGGAAGGCGGTGATCTGTTCCTTGGGCAGGCTGAAAACGGCCGAAGGAAGGAACTTCTCGTGTGACCGCAGACCGAAGAGACCCAGGTCGTCCAGCCACGCAGCGATCGGGTTACGCCGACCGCGAGCCAGGCGATAGGGCGCAGGCAGCCGGAGAGTGGTCACCCTCGCGGCCGCATAGTCGTCACGCACGGCGGTGATCCCGAAGTGCTTCGCGGCTTCCGCCACAGCCTGCAGGTTCAGCTCATCACAGCTTGCATATCGGATCGGCTGGCGCCGAACGAAGGAGCCGTCACCCAACAGGTGCGCCAACATGACGACCTCCGCGTCGTCCCATGGGCGGGTGGCCATTGGCGGCGGCAGGTGACGTGGTGTGGCAAGGCGATCCCCGGGTGAAAGCTCGCCGAGTGGAACCCACCCGGTGAACGCGAGGAAGGGGTGGTTGGCTGTGGCATCGATCTGCTTGCCCGATGCGAGAGTCAGCCGGAACACCTCGCGGCTACCACTCGGGAAGACGTGGGTCATCGTGCGTGGCGTGTACCGAAGGCTCTCGTCTAACGCCCAGACCGGGATGTCTTTAGCGTTATTTGACAGCAACTCACCTAGCGTGATCTCGGTATTGTTATCCGCTCGAACCACTCGTGTCTCCGCCGTGAGACAGCCCGACTCCCGCAAATCGGACAACTGGGGTCGCTTGTCGGTACGTTGCTCGGGGCCACGGTTCAGCTGACTCACCGCGATCACCGGACACTCGACCTCCTTGGCCAGCAGCTTCAGGCCACGGGACAGGTCGGCGACCTCCTGCTGGCGGCTCTCGGTGCGCTTCGGCGAGGTCATCAGCTGGAGATAGTCGACGACGATCATCTTGAGGTCGTGCCGCTGCTTGAGCCGCCGAGCCTTCGCCCGGATCTCCATCAGGTTCATGCTCGGTGTGTCGTCGACGAAGAGCGGCGCCTCGCTGATCTCACCCATGCACCGGGCCAGCTTGGTCCAGTCGTCGTCGGAGAGCTGCCCGCTCCGCAGCACGTGCAGTGGCACCCGCGCCTCGGCGGAGAGCAGTCGCATGACGATCTCGACCTTGCTCATTTCCAGGGAGAAGATCGCGGCAGCCTGATTGGCGCGAATAGCAGCATTTCGGGCAAAGTCCATGCTCGCCGTGCTGTTGTGCGTCGGGATCATGGCCCGGCCGGCCAGGTACAGATGATCGTCGTTGTCTACGGTCACGCACCGCACCGGCACGCTGGGGACCGGGCGGACGTCGACGATGAAGCGGGTTCCGGATCGGGCGGTGCCCTCCCCCCGCCGTCGTGCCGCGTGCAGTTCCCGCTTTCGGGCAAGCCCGAAGACCTGGTCCCTGGTCGTGAAGTTCACGTTGTATGCGACCGACGTCTCCGGCTTGCGCCCGTCGACCGCTCTGCGACTGATCGAGCAGCGGTATCCCAGACTGACGATCAGCTCATACACCCCGGCAGCCAGTCGCGCCGAGGTGGTGGTGAATTGCGCATTTCCCGTGCCAGTGACAGTCCCGTCGGTGTCGAGCAGCCCTGCGAGCAGGGCTCGGCGCTGCCCTTCAGACGCGCGCAGGTAGGCATCGGGTATGTGCTTGAAGTTCAGCACTCCCGACTCTCGCAGACTTCGCACCAGGGAGGAAGGGCGGTTCCCGCAGGCCGCGCAGCCATTTCGACGCCTGTCGCAGACCGGGCACTTCCTGGGCAGGATCGTGTAGAGGGTCGAGACAGCGCCTGACTGCCTGACCTCGAAGCCATCCTCTTCGATACGCCGCAAAATACCGGGGTCAACGGTCGTGATCCGGCTGTCGGCGCTGCTGCCGTCACCCAACCACGCCCCGAGCGTGTACGGCGGGATCGGGAGGAGTCGATCGGGAAGGCTGAGAGGGGCCGCGTTCGTAACCGCGTGATTGAGGCGACGATCTGCCGTCTCCGTGCGCAGCGTCGCCCGAATCTGCTCGGTCGTCACGACCCCCGGCTGCATGCTGTCACCGGGGTCAGCGGTCCAGCGCTCAACCCGGTGGAGCAATCCTCCACGGAGCGCACGGGTGGGATACGCACGCGCGGGACGTTTCCCCGGCCTGCCGCGCATCGAGGAGGAAGCCTCCCGCGGCAACTCACGGGCGACCCTTTGGGCTGTGTGTACGAGCTCTGCGCCGATCGTGCTGGCCAACTCGTTGATGGTGACGGTGTCAGTGGTCGAGGCGGTCGTGGCGACGGCGCGCAGCCGTTCAACGGTCTCCGGGCGCCATTGGTTGCGACGCCTGTCGTCGCCCGCTCTGCGGCTCGCTCGGGTGGTGGTCTTCCACAGATGCTCAGCGTCCGCCACGATGATGGACCCGTCGGAAAACTCAACCTCGTAACAAGGACGGTCGTGACGCACCTCGAAGGCATGGGTGACAGTGGTGGGATGACCGTTCGCGCCGATGAGCCGGTCACCGACCTGTACCTCACCCATCGTGGTCCAGCCGTCCGGCGTCGGCAGCGGGGTGTCGAGCGCGAGCGCCTTTCCCAGACCGGGCCGGCCAGCGACAATAATCAACTGTCCGGCGTGTAGGCCGTTGAGCAGTCGGTCCAGGTCGCTGAAGCCGGTCGGTACGCCGGTCATCATCCCGCCCTGCGCGCCCACCGCCTCGATCTCGTCGAGCGTCGGCTGCAACATGTCGGCCAGGATCGCGAAGTCCTCGCTGACCCGCCGTTCGGTGACGTCGTAGACGGCCTGCTGGGCGAGGTCCACGACGTCGTCGACGTCGCGACTGCCGCCGCTGGCGGTGCCGTAGCCCAGTTGCACGATCTTGGTGCCGGCCTCGACCAGCCGGCGCAGCACCGCACGTTCGCTGACGATGCGCGCGTAGTAGGCCGCGTTCGCCGCGGTGGGCACGCTGGCGATGAGGGTGTGCAGGTAGGGCGCGCCGCCGATGCGGGCGAGATCGCCGGAGTCGGTCAGGGCGGCGGCCACGGTGATCGGGTCGGCCGGCTCACCCCGGCCGTAGATGTCGAGGATGATGTCGAAGATGGTGGCGTGCACCGGCCGGTAGAAGTCGTTGGTCTTGAGGATCTCGACGACGTCGGCGATGGCGTCCTTGGAGAGCAGCATGCCGCCGAGGACGCACTGCTCCGCGGCGACGTCCTGGGGTGGGGTCTTGTCGAACTGGCCGTCGCGCGGCCCCTGTGGCTGGCCGCCACCGGACCGTGAGTCCGCCCGCCTGTCGTCGGTGACCGACACGGGTCCCCCTCCAGTGCGTCGGATCTGATTCCAGCTCTACCGCTGGGGTCTGACGATTCCGTCCGACCGGGCCGGTCGATCGGGGGCCATCGCGCCGGCGGTCGGGGGCCAACCATACGGACCCCGAGGTCAGAGACTCAACAACGCCGGTGGACGAGCCTCGGGACAACCTGTGGATGCCGGGGGAGATGATGTGCGCAGGGTGTGCACAGCCTGTGGATAACCATTGGGGAATTCTTGGCCTTAGGCCGTTGACCTGGGAAAACATGCTCCCCAGCCTGTGGAGGAGAATATTTCGGTCGGGCCTGTGACACGATCGTCCCGTACTATCTCCAGCGAACGGCTACACCTGGACAGCGGATTCCGCTTTCGGTTCAGAAGGGTCACACTCCGGCCGTGAGTTACCGGGACTGGGGACGCGGGGATGGCAGCCCGCGCGAGCGCCAGCCGACCGCCTCGTGGGGTGAGCGCGCGGCGTCTCTTCCGGTTGATCCGTACGACGAGGACGGTCGCTACCGCACCTCCAGCCGGCGGCGCGCGTTGGACCGCGGCCAGGACGAGCCCGTCGACGCCTACCTGCCCCGGTGGGCGCTGGAGTCGGGTGTTCGGCACGCTGACGGCGGCGGTCGCCACGCGGCACCGGACGACGAGGAAGAGCCCGAACGCGAACCCGAGCGGCCGAGTTCGGGTGCCGGCCGGCGGTCGATCGAGTCGTCTGGCAGCCGGCGGCGGGGCAGCGACACGAGTTGGCGGGAGCAGACGGCGATCGGCGCGGCTCCCGAGTCGGACCACACCCGGGAGTGGACGCTCGACCGTCCGCAGGAGCAGGGGTACGCCGGCCGCCGGCGCGCGGACGCCGGGGAGGACGAGCCGGTTTCCGGTGCTGTCCCGGACCGCCGTCCCCGTCGCGCGCCCGCTGGCCGTCCGCAGGTGGTCTGGTCGGGCGGGGATCTGGAGTCCGCTCCGAGCGAGCCGGTGCCGGGCCCGGAGGTGAGCCGTCCCACCCGGCGCAGCCGCCGTGCGGCGGAGGAGTCGTGGTCCCGGCCGGCGGCCGACCCGTGGGCACGTGGGTCGGATCGGGTGGCTGAGCCCGAGCCGTCGTACCCGCCCGCGGTGGATCCGTGGGACGCCTCTGGGGTGCACGGGTGGCCGCCGGGGCCGGGTGCGGACGGCACGGATCTGAGCGAGCAGTGGTCGGCGGTGGAGAGCGTCGGTGGCTGGGAGCGGTCTGACCGCACTGGTCAGTGGGAGCGGTCCGCGATCGAGGACGACAAGTGGGACCAGACACTGCCGCCGCGCTCGGACCGGGATGCCGCGGCGGAGGGTTGGCCGGCCCGGGACGGCGGGTTCTGGTCCGGCACTCGGCTGGCCGGCGATGATCCCCGGTGGACGGATCCGCTGCCGTCCGCGCCTCGATCGCCGGTGGTGGGTTACACGGCTCCGAGGCCGCGCAGCGCCGCGGTGCCGCCGGTGGGTGCGCCACGGCGTCGGGCGGATCGGCCGGCCGCCGGGACGGCGTCGGTGCGTCGGCGGGTCGAGTCGGCGGCCACGGGCGCCTGGGCTCGCCGCCTGGAGGACGACCTGCTCGACCCGGATCCGGGCGGACCCTTCCGGCCGCTGCTGTACACGGCGGCCTGTTATCTGACGCCGGCGGTGCTGATCTTCGTGTGGTTGTTGACCTTGGACAGTCAGGCGCCCGCTGGTTGTGTGACAGACATCAGCGGGGGTGGGTGCGACTCACCTCGGTCCCGCGCGTTGGAGTCGTTGCTGGCTGGCTCGCCGCGCTTCGGGTTGGCGCTGGTGAGCAGTCTGGTGGTGGCGGCGCTGCTGCGTCGGGTGGGCACGACCTGGCGTTCGGCGACCATCGCGCTCGCCGCCGCGGTGGTGGGCGGCGGTCTGTCCACGGTGCTGATCAGCGCGGTGACCGGCCAGCCGATCGGCTGATCGGGGCGCGGGCAGGCCGGGCCGCGGGCAGGCCGGGCCGCGGGCAGGCCGGGCCGCGGGCAGGCCGGGCCGCGGGCAGGCCGGGCCGCGGGCAGGCAGGAGCGAGGGCGGACGACGTACGCACGAGGGCCCGCACCGATCGCTCGGTGCGGGCCCTCGTGGTGGTGTTGCGGACGTCAGCCCTGAAGGACGTTCAGGTTGAACGACGCGGTCACGTCGGGGTGAAGCTTGATCTTCACCGGGTAGGTGCCGGTCGACTTGATGTGACCGGGCACCTCCAGTCGGCGACGGTCGAGGACCGGGCCGCTGGCCGCCTTGACGGCGTCGACGATCTCGGCCGGAGTGACCGAGCCGAAGAGCCGTCCGCCGTCGCCGGCGCGGACCTTCAGGTTGACCTTGAGACCCTCGAGCTGAGCCTTGACCTCGTTGGCGTGGTCGAGGTCCCGGATCTCGCGAGCCCCACGGGCTCGCTTGATGACGGTGACCTGCTTTTCCGCGCCCTTGGTCCAGGCGATCGCGAAGCCCTGCGGCAGCAGGTAGTTACGGCCGTAGCCGTCCTTGACCTCGACGACGTCGCCCGGGGCACCGAGGCCGGACACTTCCTGAGTCAGGATGATCTTCATATCGGTGCCTCCTCTCAGCGGGTGGTGGCCGTGTACGGCAGGAGCGCCATCTCACGGGCGTTCTTGACCGCACGGGCGATCTGGCGCTGCTGCTGCGAGGTAACGCCGGTCACCCGACGAGCGCGGATCTTGCCGCGATCGGAGATGAACTTGCGCAGCAGCGCGGTGTCCTTGTAATCGATGTAGGCGATCCCGTCCTTGTCGAGCGGGTTCACCTTCTTCTTGGGCTTGCGCAGTGCCGCAGCCTTGGCCGTTGCACGTGCTCCTGGTTTGCGATCGCGAGCGCTAGGCGCCATTAGAACGGTGGCTCCTCATCAAAATTGGCGCCCGAACCGGCACGCGCGGGAGAGGGAGAGGGAGCAGCCGAAGCCCAGGGGTCGTCGAAGTTGCCTCCGCCGCCACCCTGACCGCCGCCACCGCCGCCACCGAAGCCGCCGCCACCGCCGCCGGAGCGGGACATCTTCTGCACCTTCGCCGTGGCGTAGCGCAGCGACGGGCCGATCTCGTCGACCTCAAGCTCGATGACAGTGCGCTTCTCACCCTCGCGGGTCTCGTACGACCGCTGACGCAGCCGGCCCGACACGATCACCCGAGCGCCACGCTGCAGCGACTCGGCGACATGCTCGGCGGCCTGCCGCCACACGGTGCATGCGAGGAACAGCGGCTCGCCGTCCTTCCATTCGTTCGACGCCTTGTCCATGAAACGGGGCGTCGAAGCGACTCGGAACTTGGCGACCGCAGCCCCGGAGGGGGTGAACCGCAACTCGGGGTCATCGGTCAGATTGCCGATGACCGTGATGGTGGTGTCTCCTGCCATGACCATCTCCTCGCGCACTCAGCGTCTCGTCGTACAGGCTCGCAGAGCCGTACGACAGAGTCGCGGAGGCTGATCCGGACGAACCGGGGTTGGATGCTCTAGCGCATTTCCGGTCGGATGACCTTGGTGCGCAGCACGGACTCGTTGAGGCGCAGCTGACGGTCCAGCTCGGCCACCGCAGCAGGCGTGGCCTGCAGGTCGATGACGGCGTAGATGCCCTCGGCCTTTTTGTTGATCTCGTACGCGAGGCGCCGACGGCCCCACACGTCGGTCTTCTCAACCGAGCCACCCGCGGTCCGAATCACGTTCAGGTACGTGTCGAGCGACGGTGCGACGGTGCGCTCCTCGAGGCTGGAGTCGAGGATGACCATTAGTTCGTAGTGACGCAAGACGTGCTCACCTCCTGTGGGCTAAGCGGCCACGGTCCTTCCGTGGCAGGAGGTCTTGTGTCGCTGCCCGCTCGCGCCGAGGGAACTCGGCCGGACGCGGACAACCGGACCAGGATACCCGGTCCGAACGATCATGCCCGGGGCGGCCGGGTCAGCACCCGGACACGCTGACGGGGGTCCACCGCCCGACCGTTACCGATCGGTGGTGGACCCCCGTCCAACGAGGCCGCGGGGCGTCCCGTCCGCATTCCTTGGGTGGGACCTGGGGAGGAACGACCACACCGATGAGGTTGGACTGGAGACGCCCCGCGGAGCTTTATCGTGTTGTTATCTGACGATACAACAGCTCTCGTACCTTGTCGGAGCAAAAAGCACAAATTTCCCGGATTCTTCGTCGGTCGGAATCCGCCCGACGAGGGGGCCGCCCCCGCCGCGCCGGGCCGCGCGGCGGAGGCAACCTCGCTGTCGGCCGTCGACCCCGGTCGCCGTACGCGGCGCTCGCGCCGCCGGCTGACCCGGCTGTGGTCGCCGGTTCAATCCCATCAACGACCGTCGGTCCGAGCGGTGACGTCAACGCCCCACGACACCGCCCCGACCGTCGCGGCGGCGGTCCGGCCCGCGACGTAGGCTCGCTCGCATGCGTATCGGAGCCCACGTCGACTCGACCGACCCGCTGGCGGAGGCGGCCGCCCGGTCCGCCGACACCGTGCAGTTCTTCCTCGCCGACCCTCAGGGGTGGAAGGCGCCCAAGCCCCGGGAAGACGCCGAGCGGCTGCGCGCGGCCGAGGTCGACCTCTACGTGCACGCGCCGTACGTCATAAACGTGGCGACCCTCAACAACCGCATCCGGATTCCGAGCCGGAAGCTGTTGCTCGGGCATGCCACCGCCGCCGCGGCCATCGGCGCCAAGGGCTTGATCGTCCACGGCGGGCACGTCAACGCCGGGGACGACCTGGCCGTCGGCTTCGACAACTGGCGCAAGACCTTCGCGTACGCCGCCGACTCCGGTGGCTTCGGCGTGCCGGTCCTGATCGAGAACACCGCCGGGGGCGACAACGCGTGCGCCCGCCGACTGGACGCGCTCGCCCGACTCTGGGACGCCATCGGCGACCACGAGGTCGGCTTCTGCCTGGACACCTGCCACGCGTACGCGGGCGGCGAGGAGCTGCTCGGGCTCGTCGACCGGGTCAAGGCGATCACCGGACGGATCGACCTGATCCACGCCAACAACTCCAAGGGCGCGTTCAACTCCGGCCAGGACCGGCACGACAACCTGGACGGCGGGACGATCGACCCGGAACTGGTGGTGGCGGTGATTCGGGCGGCCGGGGCGCCGGTGGTCGTCGAGACACCGGGAGGTGTGGCCGGTCAGACCGCCGACATCGACTTCCTCCGTCAGCAGCTCGGGACGGAGAGCCCGGAAGCATGACGACCGGACAGCCCGGGACCGGCGCGGCCCGGCCCGCCCCCACCGGCGCGAAAGCCGAGAACCAACCCGCCACCGCGTCCACGACGGCCAGCCCGACCCAGCCGGCCGACAGCTCGGGCACCGACAGGGCGCCCGAATCCGCCGAGGCATCGGCCGCGACGACCGCGGAAAGCGCCGAGCGGTCCCCGCGCCCGACCGACGACGCGAAGCCCAAAGCGGCGAGGAACGGCAGGCCCACGAACGCCAGCGCCGCCACCGGTGAGATCGAACCCGCTCCCGAGAAGGACACCGCGGCCAAGACCAGCGGTACGGGAAAAGCCAGCGACACGGCCAAGACCAGCGACACAGGCAAAACCAGCGACACGGCCAAGACCAGCGACACAGCCAAGACCAGCGACACAGCCAAGACCAGCGACACAGCCAAGACCAGCGACACAGCCAAAGCCGGCGATACGGGCAAGACCAGCGACACAGCCAAAGCCAGCGATACGGGCAAGACCAGCGACACAGCCAAAGCCAGCGACGCGGCCAAGACCAGCGACACGGGCAAGACCATCGACGCGGCCCAGGACGTCGCCGGTACGGACGCACCGAAGCGCGGCTGGATCAGCCGCCTGACCAAGCGCGGCAAAGCGGCCAAGGGGGACAGCGCCAAGGCCGGCGCCGTCAAGGTCGGCGACCCGGTCAAGGACGGTGACCCGGTCAAGGACGGCGACTCGAAGGACGGCGACTCGAAGGACGACGCGGCCACGAGCGGTGGCACGGCCAAGAGCGCGAAGGCGAGCGACGCCAACGGTCCGGATGGCGAGGCCAAGCCGGCCGACCCGGATCGCTGGGAGGCGTTCGCTTCCGCTCCGGAGCCGAAACCGTCAATCGTGAGCCGGGCCAGCCGGGCCGTCGGCCGCTTCCTGATCCACGAGTGGACGCTCGCCGCCCTCGGCTCGCTGGCGCTGGCCGTGCTGATGACCTGGCCGACGTTGCGCTACCCGCGTTACACACTCCCGCAGGACTACTGGGACCCGAGCCTGCAGGCCTGGCAGATGGCCTGGTCCGGGCACATCCTGCTGACCGACCCGGCGCACCTGTGGCAGTCCAACACGTTCTTCCCCGAGCTGTGGAGCTTCGCGTTCTCCGACACACTGCTCGGGTACGCCCCGGCCGGGATGCTCGGCAGCGGCCCCGAGGACGCGATTCTTCGCTACAACATCATGTTCGTGCTGGCGCACGCGCTCGCCACGTTCGGGGCGTACGCCCTGGCTCGGCAGTTGGGCGCCGGTCGGATCGGTGCCGCCGTCGCCGGTGTCACCTACACCTACGCGCCGTGGTTGCTGTCCCAGGCCGGGCACCTGCACGTGCTCTCCAACGGCGGGATTCCGCTGGCGTTTGCGATGTTGGCGCGCGGGCACGGCTGGTCTCTGCGGCACGGTTACCGCCCCGAGCGGCGGCACGACGGTTGGGTCTACGGCGGCTGGCTGGTGGCGGCCTGGCAGCTCAGCCTCGGCTTCGGCATCGGGCTGCCGTTCGCGTACTTCCTGGGTGGCGCGGTGCTTGTCGCCGTCGTCCTCTTCTTCGTACGGCGGCTGCGCACCCGCCAGGCCGTGCCCTTCGGTCGCCGGTTGTTCGTCGCGAACCTGCTCGGTGGGGTGTTGTTCGCCGGTGTGGGTGTGCTCCTGGCGCTCCCGTTCTTCCGGGTCACCGAGCTGCACCCGTACGCCGAGCGCACCATCGACGACGTCGGCGTCTTCTCGCCGCCGGCGTCGGGTTTCGTGACGTCACCCGCGGAGTCGTTGATCTGGGGTGGGCTGCACAAGGGCGCCCGCGCGGCGCTGCCGTGGCACCCGGAGATGACGCTGTTGCCAGGCTACGTGCTCTACGCGCTCGCCCTGGGTGGGCTGTTCTTCTCGGTCTGGCGGCTGCGGCACCGACTGCTGCTGCTCACCGGGGTGTTGGTGACGATGGCCTTCGCGATGGGCACCCGGTTCTTCGACGGCACCTTCACCTACGTGCCGCTCTTCGAGCACGTGCCGGGCTGGAGTGCTCTGCGTACCCCCGGTCGGTTGATGTTGTGGACCACGTTGTTGTTGGGCCTGCTCGCGGCGGGAGCGGTCACCGCGCTCACCGATCGGGTCCGCGAGCTGACCGCGCAGCGGATCCCGTCGTGGCCGGGGCCGTGGCTGCGGATGGCCACGTTGCTGCCGCTGCTGCTGGTGACCGTCGAGGGGCTGAACAACACCCCGCACCCGGTGGTGCCGACCCAGCCGGCCGCGTTGCGGGCGGCCGAGGGGCCTCTGCTGGTGCTGCCCAGCAGTCAGAACCTGGACCAGCACGTGATGCTCTGGTCGACCAGCGGGTTCCCCGATGTGGTCAACGGCGGCAGCGGCTTCACGCCCCGTCAGCTTGACGACGTCCGTCGGGTGAGTCAGTCGTTCCCCAACCAGACGAGCGTCGACTACCTGCGCACGCTCGGCGTCCGGACGGTGGTGCTGCTGCGCGGCCAGGTGGCCGGCACGCCGTGGGAGATCACCATCGACGCGCCTGTCGAGTCGCTCGGCATCACCCGGCAGGAAGTCGGCGACGCTGTCGTCTATCGCCTGTGACGCTTTGGGGCGGGTTTTCGGGGGAGCCCCAACCGGCTCCAGGCGGCTCCCCCGAAAACTCCTGACGTGGTGCGGGCCGAGTTCGGCCCAACTGTCAGGTGGCCGCGGCGGGCTCGGGTTCGGGTTCGTTTGTCGTCGGGCGGCGGCGCCAGCGGTCCAGCCACGGCGCATCCGGTGCGCCGTCGAGGACGCCGCCGTCCGGGTCGTCCGAGTAGGTGGCCCGCACGGCGTCCCGCTCGGGGTGCAGGATCTCCTTGACCACCAGCACGCAGAGCACCACCACTGTGGTCAGCCGCAACGTCGAGGCCAGCACGAACACCCCTTCCGGGAAGACCGGGCGGCTGGTCGCCGCGCCGAGCAGCTCACCGTAGAAGGCGACGAAGTAGCAGACCTCGGCGATCTGCCAGGCCAGGAAGGCTCCCCACTTCGGCCGGGCCAGCACCACGAGTGGCAGGAGCCACAGCACGAACTGCTGCGACCAGACCTTGCTGAAGATGAGGAACGCCGCGACCACCAGGAAGGCGAGCTGGCCCAGCCGCGGTCGGCGCGGTGCCCGCAACGCCAGCACGGCCACCCCGAGGCAGGCCAGCCCGAACAGCGCGTACGAGATGTTGTTGAGGGTGGGGATGTTGGCGTTCAGCCACTCGAACGGGCCGAGCTGGCCGGGGTCGTTGCCGACCTTGCCGTCCAGGTAGCGCCCGATGTACCAGAGGGTGCCCCAGTCGATCGGCCGGGTGGTGTTCAGCTCGAAGAACCGGTCCCAGTTGTCCGGGTAGGCCCGTGCGGCGGGCAGGTTCACCAGCACCACGGCGGCGACCGCCGTGCCGACGGCGGTGAGTGCGGCACGGAGCCGGCCGGCCCGTAGTCCGAGGACGAGGATCGGCCCGAGCACGAACAGCGGCCACAGTTTCGCCGCGCCGGCCAGCCCGAGCAGCACGCCGGCGACCGCAGGTCGTTTTCGGGCCCAGGCCAGTAGGCCGAAGGCGGCCAGCCCGATGGCCAGCAGGTCCCAGTTGACGGTGGCGGTGAGCACCAGCGCCGGGGCGAGTGCGAACAACGCGGCGTCCCAGGGTCGTCTGCGGCGCAGCGCCAGGATCACCGCCACCGTGGCGACCGCGAGCGCGCCGAGCACGAGCGCGTTCAGGTTGTAGAACCACTGGCCCTGGTTGATGCTCGGGTCGCCGTCACCCACGGCGTGCACGGGCAGGCCCAGCGCGCCCATGAAGTAGCCGGTCAGTACTGGGTACTCCACGGGGTGGTCACGGTAGGGAACCTTGCCCTCGTTGAGCCCTTCGGCGTAGTACAGGGCGAGGACGTCGGTGTAGCAGAACCGGTTGTACTGGACGTTGTTCTGCCAGGCGCCGTCCTGGCAGGGCGACTTCTGCACCCAGTGCAGCGCGAGGGTGAGGCAGGCCAGGGCCAGCACGATCCGGACGGCGGTCCAGAAGCGTCGCTCCTGGCCGGCTGGCCGGTCCAGCGCTGTCGCGTGGTCGCCCAGTGGGCCGCCGATCGCGCCGGAGAGGCCGCGGACGAACCCGTCGGACCGGGACGGGTGGTCGGTGGTTCCGGCGTCGTCGATGCCGGGCGTCGACTGGGTGCTCATGAAAAGGCATCCTGCCGTATGACCGGGGTACCCGTCCTGTCCCGACGCGGAGAGATCTGGGTACGGAAACGCCGCCGCCGGCCGAACAGGTCGTCCGGCCGGCGGCGGCGTCGTGTGGAGCTGGGGGTCAGTCCCGGTTGGGCGGTACGCCGGGCAGCAGTCCGCCGCCACCACCACCTGGTCCACCGGGCCCGCCCGGCCCACCTGGCCCGCCGGGATTACCACCCGGGTTGCCGCCGGGGTTACCACCCGGGTTGCCGCCGGGGACCGTGCAGAACGGGTCGGTCAGCGGGTCGCAGGGAACACCCGGTTGACCCGGGAGACCGGGCAGACCCGGGAGGGTCGGCGGCGGCTCCTTGCCGTTGCCCTTCGTGACGTCACCCTCGCCGGTGACGTTGGGCAGGGGGATCTCCTCCAGGCCCTTGAGCGCGGTGTTCATGTACTTCTCCCAGATCGGGCCGGGGAGCGTCGAACCACCGATGTCCTTGCCGCTGGCGAGCCGGATCTCCGGATGCTTCGGGTCGCGGCTGCCCACCCACACCGCTGTGGCGTTCTGCGGGGTGTAGCCCACCGTCCAGGCGTGCGAGTTGTCGTCCTTGTCGTACTCCCAGGTGCCGGTCTTGGCGGCGGCCTGGCGGCCGTTCTCCAGGGAGATGCTGTTGACGCGCGGGATCTGCTTCAGGACACCTGTCACCTCGTCGGTGACCTTCTTGGGGATCCGCTGATCCACCTTGATGCGCTCGCTGCCGACGACCTTCCACTTGCCGGTGTCCTTGTCCTGCTGCTCCACCTTGATGACGAAGTGAGCCTTGATGTACTTGCCGTCGTTGGCGAAGGTGGCCAAAGCGTTGGCGTGGTCGAACACGGTGATCGGGTACTTGCCGAAACCGGTGTACTGGTCGAACGGGTTCGGCCCCTTCTTCGACAGGTCGAAGGCCTGCGGCGGGTCGACGCCCCACATGGTGGTCACGCCGGCCTTCCGGGCCATGTCGACGACCTTGTCCGCACCGAGCGTGTCGGCGACCCAGTAGAAGGGCACGTTGTACGACTGGATCGTCGACTCTTCCAGGGTGCAGTACTTGCCGCACTTGAGGTTGGTACGGCCGGCGTTGCCGATCGTGTCCCTGGACTCCTTGGGCTTGTACGGCGTCGGGTCCCAGTGCGACTTGACCGAGATGCCCGCCTCGATGGCGGCGGCCAGGGTGTACACCTTCATCGACGAGCCCGGCTGGTGGCCACCCGTCAGGTCGCCGTTCTTGTCGGTGTTCTTGCCGGCGTAGTCGAAGTCGGCGCCGCTGTCACCGCCGTAGTAGGCGAGCACGCGACCCTTCGACGGGTCGATCGACACCACCGCGGCCATCAGGTTCTTCGGCTGGTCGTTGAGCTCGGAGCCCTTCTTGGACTGCATCGCCGTGTTCTCGGCGGCGGTCTGCAGCTTCGGGTCGATGGTGGTGGTGATCCGGTAGCCGTCGTCGCGCAGCGCGTCCACGCAGCTCCTCTTGCCCTCCGCGCCGTTGTCGGAGCAGAGGCCCATCGCGTCCATCTCTTCGCGGACGTAGTTGATGACGTTGCCCCGTGGGCTGTCGACACCGAACCCGTTCCCACCCTTCTTCGGCGGCAGCACCTTCGGGTACTCGGTCGGCGACGCGGGCTCCCCCGCGGCGTCGACCCAGCCTTCCTTCTTCATGCCGCCGATCACGTAGTCCCACCGCGACTTGGCATCCGGCAGGTTCTCCGCCGGGTCGAAGCCCTTGTGAGTGGCGCTCGGCCTCGGCTGTTTGATGACCGCCGCGAGCACCGCGCCCTCGCCCACGGTCAGGTCCTTCGCCGCCTTGCCGAAGTAGGTCTGTGCCGCGGCCTCGATGCCGTAGGCACCGCGTCCGAAGTAGATGACGTTGAGGTAGTGCTGCATGATCTCCGGCTTGTCGTACTGCTCGCTCAGCTTGGAGGCGAGGATGGCCTCCTTCACCTTCCGGCCGTACGAGTCGTCCTGGAGATTCTCGAACGCGTTGCGGGCGTACTGCTGGGTGATGGTCGAGGCGCCCTGCTTGTCGCCACCGGAGATGTTGTTCCATCCGGCCCGGACGATGCCCTTGTAGTCGACGCCGGAGTGCCGGTAGAAGTTGCGGTCCTCGGCGGCCGCCACCGCGTGCTGCACGTGCACCGGGATCTGGTCGATGGTGACGAAGGTGCGGTTCTCGCTGCCCAGCTTGGCCAACTGCGTCTTGCCGTCCTTGGCGTAGACGGTGGTGGACAGCGGCAGCGGCAACTCGTTGGGCATGACCACGTTCGTCGAGTAGTAGGTGAACCCGACCACGCCGACACCGGCCAGCATGATGAAGATCGCGACCCCGGCGATCAGCAGGTTCATCCGCTTGCGCTTCTTCGACCGCGCCGCACCCGCGCCGCCCGCACCACGACCGCCCCGGCCCGGGCCGTTGGGTCCACCGGGACCGTTGGGGCCACCCGGCCCACCCGGCCCGCCGGAGACCGGGGAGACACTCGCTCGGGCGACCGCCGCCCGGCCACCCACCGACGCGGAGCCGACGCTGGCGCGCCCCGCCGAGGCGGATCCGACCGAGGCGGCACCGACCACCGCCCGACCCGCGGGCGCTCCGGGTGCCGGGGACACCGGCACCGAGGCCCGTCCGGCGCCGGCCCGTCCGGCGCCGGCCCGTCCGGCGCCAGCGCGGCCGGCGGCCGCTCCGGGTGCCGGGGACACCGGCACGGAGGCACGTCCCGGTCGGCCCGGGGCCGCCGAGCCCACCGAGGCGGATCCGGCGGCCGCGCCACCGCGCGGTGGCACCGAGGCCGATCCGCCGACCGTGGCCCGCCCACCGGCGGCCGGCGGCGTCACCGAGGCGCGACCCGGTGTTGCCGCTCCGCCCTCCGAGGCCGACCAGCCACCTCCGCGGGAGTCACCGCCGGGCCGGCGGTACGCGTCGTCCGCGCCCGCCCCGGAGTCGCCCGCCGGGCCCGGGTACTGGGCCCGTCCGCGCGCAGAACTGGGATCGCCGTACGAGTTCATTCCTCACACCCTGCCGGTCGCGGTGGGGCGCGACTGCGCCGCCACCGGGTTGCCGTGAGTTGCTTCACCCGGGACAGCGGCACGGGGGTGCCGCCTCGCCGAAGTCAATGCCGTATCAATCGGGCCAATCGGACTATCGAGCGATTGGCCGTCCCGGGTTCTGTCGATGGCCCCGGGGCCGGTCCAACCAGCTGCGATCACCGTTGCGCCTCTCGCCTCCGCCGACCTACACCGTCGACGGCCGCCACACTCTGCTCGCCGGTGCCGTCGCTGTCGCCGGTCAGACCGTCCCGGCCGAGCAGGTACTGCTCGACGAGATGGTTCCAGTCGCAGCCGAGGCACACCTCCACCACAAAGACCTGGAACTCACGCAGCGTCATCGCCAACACGGGCAACTCGGTAAGTGTCCGTGCCTGCCCGGCGGACTGCTTGAGCTCGTCGCCGTAAATGTAGTGGACGAGGGTCAGGTTTTCACTGCGGCAGATCGGGCAGCGCCGGTCGGTCGGCTCGCCGTGGAACCGGGCGGCGTTCTTCAGGTACGGCGACGCGTCGCAGACGTCGTACGTGCCGACCCGGCCGGCCAGGAGCTCACGCAGCACTGCTCGCTTCTGAAGCGAGTAGTCCACGACCTGGCGCTGCGTACGCATGCGGAGAAGGGTACGCGGTCCGGCCCGAGCAGGCGACCATGCTCACGATCCGTGACGAGGACGTCTCGGATCGGGGGTTTGCCCTGGCCGGCGCGACCCGCTAACGTGCGATGTATCGGTCCGATACATCGCGGCGGTTACCGCTCCACGCCGGAGGGGAAAGAGAGGGTGGCCAGTGCTCGAGTTCGCCATCCTCGGCCTCCTGCAGGAGTCTCCGATGCATGGCTACGAGCTGCGCAAGGAGCTGACCGCCAAACTCGGCGCGATCCGGGCGGCGATCAGCTACGGCTCGCTCTACCCGACCCTACGCAGGCTCCAGGCGGCGGGTTGGATCACCGAAGCTGCTGAGACACCCGCCACTGCCGAGGAGGTTCCCGCGCTGACCAGCCGACGAGGTCGGGTGGTCTACAAAATCACCGCGGACGGCAAGGAACGCTTCGCCCAGCTGATCGCACAGGCCGGGCCCGAGACGTACGACGACACGGGCTTCGGGGTGCACTTCGCGTTCTTCGCCCGTACCGACCAGGCGACCCGACTGCGCATTCTGGAGGGTCGCCGCCGCAAGATCGAGGAGCGTCGCGAAGGGCTTCGCGACGTGCTGGGCCGGGCAGCCGAGCGCCTCGACGCTTACACCTTGGAACTACAGCGCCACGGCCTTGACGCCTGTGAGCGCGAGGTCCGCTGGCTGGAGGAGCTCATCGCCAACGAGCGCTCCGGCCGAGCCCCGACGGTCCCGGACATCGGGACGGCCGGCGGCCGACGAGAAGACAACAGCCCGCCTCCGCCTGGAGAGACCAGGAATGAGCGGCCGTGACAGAAAAGAAGGAGGCAGACGCTATGGGCTCCGTCCGCGTCGCCATCGTCGGTGTGGGTAACTGCGCCTCGTCCCTGGTTCAGGGCGTCGAGTACTACCGGAACGCCAACCCGAACGACCGCGTCCCGGGTCTCATGCACGTCGCCTTCGGCGACTACCACGTCAACACCGTGGAGTTCGTCGCGGCGTTCGACGTGGACGCCAAGAAGGTGGGCATGGACCTCGCGGAGGCGATCGTCGCCAGCGAGAACAACACCATCAAGCTCTGCGACGTGCCGCCGACCGGCGTCAGCGTGCAGCGCGGTCCGACCTTCGACGGTCTGGGCCAGTACTACCGCGAGATCGTCGAGGAGTCCGACGCCACCCCGGTCGACGTGGCGCAGGCGCTGCGCGACGCGCAGGTCGACGTCGTCGTCTGCTACCTCCCGGTGGGCTCCGAGCAGGCCGCCAAGTTCTACGCCCAGGCCGCGATCGACGCCGGCTGCGCGTTCGTCAACGCCCTGCCGGTCTTCATCGCCTCCGACCCGGAGTGGGCCCAGAAGTTCACCGACGCGGGCCTGCCGATCGTCGGCGACGACATCAAGAGCCAGGTCGGCGCCACCATCGTGCACCGCGCGCTGGCGAAGCTCTTCGAGGACCGCGGCGTCGAGCTGCTGCGCACGTACCAGCTCAACTTCGGCGGCAACATGGACTTCATGAACATGCTGGAGCGCAAGCGGCTGGTCTCGAAGAAGATCTCGAAGACCCAGTCGGTCACCTCGCAGATCCCGCACGAGATGAGCAAGAGCGACGTGCACATCGGCCCGTCGGACCACGTGCCGTGGCTGGACGACCGCAAGTGGGCGTACATCCGCCTGGAGGGCCGTTCGTTCGGTGACACCCCGCTGAATGCCGAGCTGAAGCTCGAGGTGTGGGACTCGCCGAACTCGGCCGGCGTCATCATCGACGCGGTCCGCGCCGCGAAGATCGCGCTGGACCGGAAGATCGGCGGCCCGATCCTGTCGGCCTCGTCGTACTTCATGAAGTCCCCGCCGGTGCAGTACGCCGACCACGACGCCCACCAGGCCGTCGAGGAGTTCATCGCCGGCGAGGTCGAGCGCTGACCCGCTGAGCGGCAAGCACGGCCGAGGGCCGGGTCCGTCGGGACCCGGCCCTCGCCGCGTCCAGCTCGACATCTCACGGGTACGCGACAGATTGGTGATCCCTGCCACCGACTTCGGGACAGCAGACGGCCGTCGCCTCGTCCGACACTTGGATCATGCAAGAGATGACAGGCACGCCAACACCCCGGGGCGGTCCGGCCCGACCGCCGCGACCCCGAATCGTCACCATCTCCTGCCTGCTGCTGGCGCTGGCCGCCGTCGCGGAGTTGGCGGTGCTGCCGCTCACCTACTGGCATCAGGCGTTCTTCGAAACCGCCGCCGAGTCCTTCGAACCCGAGAGCGGGGTGGCCTTCGCGGCCGTGGGCAGCGTCGCCGTACTGGGGGCCGACCTGTTGACCGCGGTGCTGGCGATCGGCCTCCTCGTGCTGAGCGCCGTCAACGCCGTCGGCGTGAACGGGGCACGGATCGCCTCCTGGGTGGCGGCACCCCTTTTCGCGTGCTGCGCCACTGTCGGCGTGGCCCGGTCACCGCGACCGCTCTCGTTCATGTACTCCGACGAGAACCTGGACCGGATCACCGCCCTGGCCCGGGACCGCATGCCGGAGTGGTTGGAACCCGTGCTGTTCATCCTGGGCGTGGGCGCGCCGTTGGCGGTGACCGTCGCGCTGGTGCTGCTGGCCCTGCCGTCGGCAAACGAATTCTTCCGGCGGTGGGGGGTCGACCCCGCCTACCCCGAGGTCAGCGTGCCGATGGTTTCCGAAGGTGAACCCATCGGCCGCCCGGACTCGCCATCCGGCAGAGAGTGACGCGCCGCCGGGGCCCGCTCAGGACCAGGCGTGGCGCAGCGCGACCCCGGCCTCCAGCTCCAACAGCTTGACCTTGCGAGTCAAGCCGCCGCCGAACCCGACGAGCTTTCCGCCCGCGCCGACGATGCGGTGGCACGGCACGAGCACCGGGATCGGGTTGCGGTTGCAGGCCACGCCCACCGCTCGTGCCGCCCCGGGATCGCCGAGCAGACGCGCCACCTCGCCGTAGGTGAGCGTCTCGCCGTACGGAATGCGGGTCATCTCCCGCCACACCGCCCGCTCGAACGCCGAGCCGCCCGGCTGCGACATCGGTACCGTGAACGCGGTCAGCTCGCCGGCGAAGTACGCCCGCAGCTCGGCGACGGCCTGCCGGGCGGTGTCGTCACCGGCTTCGTCGGTCGCCGACTCCACCCTGCCGAAGTGCGCCGCACGAACACCCTCGACCTCGGTGCCGACCGAGAACTCGCCGATCGGCGAGTCGAGCACAGTCCACCTCATCCCGACATTGTCCCGCGCGGTGAGGCAAAGTTTCCCCTCCGCCGGGCGTCTGAGCTACGGAGGTGGACGGTGGCAGAGATCGACGGGGAGTTCACCATGTTCGTTCGGGAGCGGGGCGGCGCTCTGCTGCGCGTCGCGTACGCGCTGGCCGGCAATCAGCACGCGGCCGAGGACCTGCTGCAGAACGCGCTGGCCAAGGCGTACGCCCGCTGGCCGCGGATCAGGGGTGACGCCGAGCCGTATGTGAAGCGCATCCTCTACCACGATCAGGTATCCGGCTGGCGTCGACGGGCACGGCGCGTGGAGGTGCCCGTGGCCGAGTTGCCGGAGCGGCCGGCGGACCGCGACGGCGGCCAGGAGGCCGACCTGCGGTTGCTGCTGCTGGGGGCGCTGCGGGCGCTGCCACCTCGGCAGCGGGCCGTGCTGACCCTGCGCTACCTGGAGGACCTGAGCGTCGAGCAGACCGCGACGCTGCTCGGCTGCCGTGCCGGCACGGTGGCCAGCCAGAGCGCCAAGGCACTGGCACGGCTCCGGCGCCTGGTGCCAGGGCTGGACGAGCTGACCAGCCGCTCGGAGGTGACGCGATGACCACGCGACTGGACGAGACGCTTCGCAGGGCCGTACGCGACCTCGCCGACGGTGCCGCGCCCGCTCCGGACCTCGCCGTCCGCGCGATCGGTCGGGGTCGCCGGCTGCGTCGGCGGCGGCGGCTGACCGCCGGCGCGGCCGCCCTGGTCGCGGTCGTCGGGGTGGCCGTGCCGTTCGTGCTGCTCCGGCCCCGCCCGGCCCCACTCCCCGCGACGCCACCGGCGACGCCGCCCGCGACCGCCGGCCCGTCGCCGTCGGTACGGCCCACCCCCGGTGCGAACTGGACCGTTGCGCCCCTGGTCCTGCCCGGCGACTGGGTGGTGACCCGGGCACAGCTCACCGGTGGGTCGGGCAACGGCTTTCTGCTGGACCGGAGCCAGGGCCGGGGCCGCTACGTGGCCACCAACCGCTACGACGGTATCTATCCCGCGCCGACCGGTTCGCTGGTCGCCGTCGTCGAGGAGGACCGTCCACGCGAGGTCGGTCTGATCGACCTGGCCACCCGTAAGACCCGCTGGCACCAGGTCGGCCGCGCCCTGACCCGCCCGGCCTGGTCACCGGACGGTCGGCGTCTGCTGTTCACCACCGACCAGAGGGATCACTTCGGCTTCGTCGTCGTCGAGCGGGACGGCACGAAGCGCACCTACCCGGTGTCCCGGCAGCGCTACTTCTGCACCGACCACTGCTTCTTCGTCTGGACGCGGGACGGCCGGGAGGTGGCACTGCAGCAGACCGCGCAGGGCAAGGCCCGGTCCGAGTCGGTCCGCCACCCCCGCAGCGGCGTGCAGATGTTCTCCGCCGAGAACGGCCTACCGACCCGGTTCGAGCCGCTCCCCGGTGACCCGGCCGGGCCGTGGGCCTGGTCGCCGGACGGCACCCTGGCGGTCGTCCAGGGCCAGCAGGAGCCGCTGCTGGTGGAGACGTCCACCGGGCGGGTTGTCAACCCGCTGCCCACCGCCGACGTCACCTGGGTCGGCGACGACCGGCTGCTCTATCGGCCGCCGGACGAGTCGGGCGATTTCGTGCTCGCCGACCCGACGGGTCGTGAGCTGATCCGCCAGCCACTGCCCGACCAGTTGGCCGAGTTGGAGGTGAGCGTGGCGCCACGCTGAGCCGTTCGGCCGATCATGGACCTTTGCACGACGTCGATACCGTGCGGGTCGTGGCCACGGGAACGCTCATCTTTCTGATCATCGGCGGGGCGGGTGTCGGGGTTCTGGCGCTCGCCCTGCTCGGCAGCGAGTTGCTGCACTTCGGGCACGCCGACGTGGACGGGCCGATCTCCACCGAGACGGTCGCGGGGTTCGCCGGCGCGTTCGGGTTCGGCGGGGCGATCGTGAACGAGCTGCTCGGCGCGCGTACCCCCGCACTGATCGCGGGCGCGGCGGCCGGCGGCCTGCTCGCGGCCGTGCCCACCGCGTGGTTGGCGTCTCGACTGAGCCGGGCGGCGCGGAACATGCGCACCGATCCCACCCCCACCCGTGACGACCTGGTCGGCGCGCTCGGCCTGGTCGTCACCCCGGTGCCAGCCAACGGGTACGGCGAGGTCCGCGTTCGCCTCGCCGGCCAACCGGTGAAGCTCAGCGCCCGCGCGGACCAGCCGATCCCGCTCGGCGCCCAGGTCTTCGTCGTGCAGGCGTTGAGCGAGACAAGCGTGCACGTCGAGACCTACTGATCCACTCCTCGTAGACGGGACTCCTGATATGGCCCTGCTCATCGCCATCGGTGGCGCGGTTGTCCTCGCGCTCATCCTGGTGCTCTTCGTGCTCTCCCGGATCAAGGTGGCCGGGCCGAACGAGGCGTTCATCGTCACCGGCCGCAAGGGCCGCACCACGCAGACCGCCGACGGCGGCCGGTCGACCGACAACTCCGGGCAGAAGGTCGTGCTGGGCGCCTCGGTCTTCGTGCTGCCGGTGGTGCAGAAGCTCCAGTCGCTCGACCTGTCCAGCCGACGCATCGACGTCGGCATCCGGGGCGCGGTCAGCAAGCAGGGCATCCGCGCCGATCTGCACGGTGTGGCGATCGTCAAGGTCGGCGGCACCGAGGACGCGATCCGGGCCGCCGCCCAGCGGTTCCTGCACCAGCAGGACGAGATCGACAACTTCACCCGGGAGGTCCTGGCCGGCGCGCTGCGGTCGATCGTCGGCCGCCTCACGGTCGAGGAGGTCATCCGGGACCGGGCGGCGTTCGCCAACGCGGTCGCCGAGGAGGCCGAGCACTCGATGACCAACCAGGGTCTGGTGCTGGACACCTTCCAGCTTCAGGACATCCTGGCCGAGGGCTCCTACCTGCAGGACCTGGGCCGGCCCGAGGCCGCCCGGGTGCTCAAGGACGCGGCCATCGCCGAGGCGCGCGCCCGGCAGCAGGCGGAGCAGGAACGCCTGCTCGCCGAGGAGGCCATCGCGGAGGCCAACCGGAACCTGTCCCTGAAGCAGGCCGGCATCCAGGCCGAGATCGACGCGGCGAAGGCGAAGTCCGCGGCCGCCGGGCCGCTCGCCCAGGCGGAGCGGGACCAGGCGATCCTCTCCGAGCAGCAGAAGGTCGCCGAGCGCAACGCCGAACTCAAGCAGCGCCAACTGGACACCGAGGTACGCAAGCCCGCCGACGCGGCCCGGTACAAGGTGGAGCAGGAGGCCGAGGCGTCCCGCGCCGCGGCGGTGCTGCACGCCGACGCGCAGCGGCAGTCCGTGATCGCCGCCGCGCAGGCCTCCGCCGAGCAGGCGCGGCTCACCGGTGAGGGCGAGCGGGCCCGACGTGCCGCGCTCGCCGAGGCGAACGCGATCGAGGGCGCCAAGGAGGGTGAGGCCGAGCAGCGCCGCCGTTCGGCGATCGCCGAGGCGGTGGAGCGGGAGGGTCAGGCCGAGGCCGCGGCCATCCTCGCCCGGGGTGAGGCCGAGGCGGACGCGATGGCGCGCAAGGCCGAGGCGTTCGCCGCGTACGGGGAGGCGGCGGTGTTGGACCTGCTGGTCAAGGTGCTGCCGCAGGTGGTGGAGGCGGCCAGCGCGCCGATCGGGGCGATCGACAAGATGACCGTCATCTCGACCGACGGCGCGTCGTCGCTGACGAAGTCGGTGGCCGGCAACGTGGCCCAGGGGCTCCAACTCGGCAGTGACCTGACCGGCATCGACCTGGCCGGTCTGCTGGCTCGGCTCGGCTCGGCGTCGACGTCGACCAGCAACGGCACGTCGGCCGGCAAAGGCGCGTCCGTGGACGGAACGGCCGTCGAGACCCGCTGACCCGTCTCCTCCGACAACGGGTGCCGCCCCTCTCGTGGGCGGCACCCGTCACGTCGGTACGGGTCAGATCAGCGAACGCCCGTTGACGCCGGCCGAGCCCGTACCGGCAGTGGCCTCCTCGGCCGTCCTCGGTGGTGCCTTCGCCGCAGGGGAAGTCGGCTCGCGGAGCAGGTCGGCGGCGTACGCGCTGACCGCGGCTCCGAGGCGCGCCTTGAGCTCGACCTGGTGTTCCTGGAGGTGCAAGTCGTGCTCCGCACGCCGCATCCTCGCCTGATTGTCGATGCCGTCGCGCTCGGCGGCGTACGCGTCGGTGACTCTGCGTTCCTCGGTGTTCACCTGGTCGGCGAAGACCCGATGGGAACTCTCACTCTTGATCCGGTAGAGGTTGTCGTAGGTGCTGCTGCCGCCGAAGAACTTGATCACGACGGGCAGGCAGTCGATGGCGACGAAGAACAGCCGGACCGCCCAGGTGCCCACGAAGAGCGCGGAACTGCTTCCCGCCAGTACATGCAGGGCATCCATCCGCTCAAGGAACCCGATGGGCCCCTGATGACTGCGTTCCTCTTCGAGCCGGGCCTCGACGAGACCGTTTCGTGCCTGTTCGAAGGTGAGCACCGCGCTACCGAGTCCGCGTTCCAACTCCGCGATCCGGCCGCGCAATTCGCTGAGTTTCTGCCCCTGTTCGGCAATGGGGTGGGTGCGGGCGAACTCGTTCGCGTCCGCGGTGCGTTGCCTGCAACGTGGTCCGTCGCCGGGCCGCCCGGTGAAACCGGTGCCGCGACCGCCGGCACACTCTTTGGCCGCGTTGTCACGGAGGCGGTTGAGCTGCGCCCCATCCCGATTGATGATGTCCTGGAGGCTTGCTGCCTCGGCCCGGGTACCGGCGAGTTCCCGGCTCATCGATGCCGGTGTCGTCTGGAACGACAAGGTGTACTCCCGGCACTCCGGTGTGATCGTGGTGTTCGCGGCGGTGGCGCTCTGCTCACCGTTGCAGGCCATGAGACGGGTCCGCAGCGTGTCGATCTGCTTGCTGCGGTCGGCCTTGATGTGCTCCTCGACGGCCGTCTCGAAGATCCGCATGACGAGTGGCTCCGCGATGATGAATCCGAACATCAGGGCGACGCCCAGCCGCATCAGCAACGGGCCTATTCGCCTGGCGTTGCCGGCCATGCTGGTCACAAGCAGGCGGTCCAGGTTGAGGATGAACAGCGACCAGAGCAGCGCGGGGATCAGGTGCAGCGCCGACGTCCGCCCCATCGCCTGGTTGATCGCTATGTACATGGAAAATCCGGCGATCAACGACGTGCCAACTAGAACCCCACCGAGCGCGGTGTGTCGGGCCCGCTCGTGCCAGACCTTTCGCAGCAGCGCCTCGTCCACACCCGCCAGCGCCCGTAGGAGCCGGGACGGATCCCGGACCGAGCGCCGCGAACCCTCACCGGGCTGGTGACGCGGCGCTCGCATGTCCTCGTTAGTCAATGTCGGCCTCGTTCGGGATGAAGTCCGGCTCAGCGTCCTCACCCTGCTGAGAAACGCTCCGCCGACGGTGCGGCAGCTGCGCGGGCTCGTCGGCGGCCGGAACCGAACGAGGCTCCGCGGCGGCGCCAAGCCCGACCACCTCGTCCATCAGGCGCACCGGGTCTATCGACACCCGGTCGAAGAAGCCACGTTTGACCATCTCTTGGAGAGTCTCGTTGAGCTGCTGTCGGCGCAGCGCCTCCGCATCGTGCATCCGCTCGGCGACCTGGCCGACGTTGATCTCGTTGCGGCTGACGCCGAGCGCGTCGGCGTACGTGGGCCCGGCGGAGAGGAAGGACGCCACACGCTCGACGTCCTCGTTCTGCCACGCCACGTCCAGCCGGCCCAACTGCTGATCCCACTGTTTGTCCCGCAGTTTGCGCCCGTGGTCACGCAGATCAGCGGAGGGGTGTGCCATCACCGAGGTCAGCTCGATCGCCATTCCGGGGACCGACGGGGGCACCAGGGTGCAGTAGGCGGTTATTCGAGCGTCCACCAGCCGGCGGACGTCGTTTATGTCGTCGATCCGGTAGTCCAGGCCGAGGTTCTTCAGCTCGCGGTCCTGCCAGAGGTGGTTGGTGAGCACCGTGACGAGATCCGTCAACCCGGTCTCGGCGACCGCCTCCGGGGCAAGCACCTGGCAGCGGAACGTGGTGATTACTGTGAACTCGTCCGCCGCACTGATCGACGGAATTGGCAGTTGGCTGGTCAGGGTCGCGGTGCGTCGCTGCACCACGCTGACCGCAACGGCGTCGACCACAACCTCGTCGCCGTAGTCGATGTGCCGATCGCCATAGAGCCGCTGATGGCCGTCGACCTTGAACACATACACCGCGCCTGGGGGCAGCGGCGGCAGATCGGTGGCGTTCCTCCGCCGTCCGAGCAGGCGACGGGGCGCCGGCGGCAAGGTCTTCTCCAGGAGTACGGGGTATCCCATTCGTTTCCTTCTTTCGGATCTGCGCACAAGGAATCAGCCCAGGGCCGGACGAGCGCCCTTTCCGGCCAGCGCCGCCAGCAGGGCGGCGATGACCGGGCGAGAGATGGAGGGATCCACCGGCGACGACAATGCCCAGCTCAGTTCTCGTCGCAGGAGTACGCACTCGGCGCTCGTCAGCTCCCGGCACAGGACGTCACCGAGGGCGCCAACCGCGTTCTCGGTGTCGTTGTGCTTCGCGAGCGACTCCAGGGTGGCGCTGAGCGTGTCCATGGCGGTGGAGCGGTGCGGCAGGCTGCGGAGGACCTCCGCCCAGAGCACGCCCACCGGCTTGACCGCGCTCGGGCACAACCGTAGAAGGCGGGCCACCACCGGTTCCGAATGTTCCAGGTGTTCTGCGGAGAGCACTTCCAGAACTGTTTCGACGGCGTAACTCACCCACCGTGGGTCCGGTGCCTGCTCCAGCGTGCGCCGCAGACGCAGCACAAGGCGCTTGAGCAGTAGTGTCGCGGAGTCCAACTCGTCGGCGGCGGTGCAGAACAGCAGGCCCAGCGATCGGGCGGCGAGGAGTCGAATCGGCCGTCCACGGGTGGAGAGGTGCCACAGCCAGCGCTCGGCCTCCGTGGGGTAACGCATGCCGAGCGGCCCGCCCAGGGCCATCGCGGCTGTCACTGCCGGGCTCTGTCCGGCCCCGTCGGTCCAATCGAGGACCAGCCGTAGCGCGGCCGGCGCTAGGGCGTCTTCGCCGGCCATGAAGGACAACGCCGACACGGCGGTGAAACGTTCGGCGGCTCGGCCCCTGCTCCACTGTCCGAGCATGTCCCAAACCTCCGGGGCGGCATTGCGGTCGCGGGCCAGCAACGTCACCGCGAGGGCCAGTTGCAGCCGTACCTCGACGCTGCCACTGCCGGCCAGCTCGTTGATCCAGATTCGGAGTGGGCGCCAGAGCCGATAGTCACATTCGTAGAGCTCGCGCAGCACGTGCTCCCGCATGCCGTCGGCCACGAACACGACCCGCCGTTCCTCCCAGCCGACGTTGCCAACGGGATCGTCGCCGTATCGACGTGCCACCAGACCGCCGTCACGGTAGAGGGTCCGCCGTCCCTGCAAGGGCTCGGCTGTCGTGCCCGCCTCGACGAGAGTGGACCGACGGAGGTCTTCGGCGTGCTCGATCTCGCGCAGGCGAGCGTGCTTCTCCTCAAACGTGCGTTCGGGGAGCGCATGGGCAAACGCCAGGGCCCCCACCCACAGCAGGTCGTCCCACGACGATGTCGTGGCGAACCACTTCGACACCCGGATCTGTTCCGTGTGCTCGACCTCGGCCAGCGCGGCGCCGACACCTTGCGGCAGACGGTCCAGCAGACGGGCGACCTCCCCGGGAAGACGAAGCTCGGCGATCCTGGCGCTGACGAGATCGATCTCCGCCTCGGCGAGGGTGCCCGCACGCTCCAGATAGACCTGGAAGATGGACGAAGGATCTGGCGGGGACCACTGGACCGTGAAGCTTCCCAGGTCACGCCGGGCGGTGGCGCGCTGATCGGTCGTCACGACCAAGTGGGCGCCGGCTCTCTTCAGCCGGTCGGCGAGGCGCCCCGCGTCGAACGCCTGCACGACACCGTCACGTTTTTCGCCGAGCCAGTCGAGAACCACGTAGCCACGCCCGCTGACGAATTCGGACTCCACCAGTTGGGCAAGGGAGACCGCGGGTGAGAGCCCGTTGATGCGGCCGTCGGTGCCGATCCGGTCGCGCAACAGGGCGAAGGCAGAGGCTCGCCGCCCCGTGCCCTCGTCCCCTGTGAGGAAGACGAGGCCCTGTTCCCGCAGCAGGACAGCGGCGCGGACGTACCCGTCCGGCGGGGCGAAGTAGCGCAAAGCGTGGTCCACGTCGACGGCCGGGAGCCGCCCAACCGACGCGTGCCCCCCGCCGACCGCCCCGCCGGACACCCCGAATGTCGCGCTGGTGGCATGCACCTGCCCGTAGAACTGGTTGATGACCCGTGCGTCACGTCGCTGATCGCGCGCATCCGGCTCGTCCGGATCGGTGGTCGGCTCCGCCGCCGGCGCTGCCGGGGACATGGCCGGATCCGGTGTCGAAACGTCGGGCTCCGAAGACCCCGCCGGGGTCGACTCAGTCTGTGTGCCATTCGACTCAGTCACGGGTGCCACCGGAGAACCCGAAGGTCGCGTGGCTCGCGTCGACCGCGCCGTGGAATACGTTCATGACACCGGGCTCACGGCGAACCGGCCGTTCCTCGCCAGCGAACACGATGTCCCGTCCCGCCTGGTTGACGGTCGAGCCATTGGCGGCCAGCGCCTCCTGGCCCGAGTGCCCCACGTGCTCACCCAGGTCCAGGAGACGCATGTCGGTGCCGGGCACCCGCACCCAGGCGGTGGCCTGATACTCCTTCTCCGTGACCGTGACGGGGCGGAAATCCCGCTCGGTGAGAGTGGTGTGATCACCGAGTACGAGTGTCCGGAAGACGTCGTCGGAGAGGGCGACTGCCATGTTGGCCGCCGGCGCGGCGGTGAGGGCCCGGTGCAGGGGAGCCGAGTTGAGCAGCCGGCTGACCGTCACCACGCCCTGCCCGGCGAAGCCATTCGCGCTGGGATAGGCCACCCCATGGTGAAAGGCGATCCGCAACCGGAGGCGCTCGCCGTCGGCCCGCCGACGGTTGAGCCGAGCAAGCTCGGCGTCGACGTGGCGGACGAAATCGTCGACGACCCTGGGCTCGTTCCTGCCCGGGGGCACCAGAGCCAGCTCTCCGTCGCCGGAGGGCTGGGTGACCCACCTCGATCGGTCCACACCAGCGGCTTCCGCAGCACGAGCGAGTAGTCCGACGAGGAGCCCCTGTAGCTCCGCCTGCGCCCAGTCGTCCCTTGTTCCGTAACTCTCCGCGTCCACAGACACGCATAATCTGCGGTCAAAGGATCCAGCAGACATCAATTGACCGGCCTCTCCCTACAAACGACAACATCTCTACCCTGCGATGCGGTCGCGACGAGAATCCCGTATTAGTACGGGATCTGGTCTGTCATCTGGCTGACCTTGCGCAGACCCGGCAGATCCCTGATCACCAATTGCCGATGACCACGGCTGATCAGCCCCTGCTGATCGAGGCCGAGGAGTGTTTTCTCGGCCGTCGGAAGGGCCACTCCGGCCATCGACGCCAATTCGCCCTGCCGAAGGGGAAGCCCAACTCCAGGCCCAGAGGGCTCGGCGTGCCGTGCATCTCCGCCAACCAGACGAGGATTCGGCCGACTCGGGTCGGCGCATCGTAGGCGCGGAGATCGATACTTTGTCGGTTCGCCCAGTGAAGCCTCCGGCTGAATGTACGGTGTATCTCCGCGTCGATCTCCGGGTGCAGCTTGTCGATCCGGTGCAGTTCGGTCGGCTCGATTCGTCGTCCGGCCACCGCGCCGCAGGCGACCACCCCTCGCCGAACGTGGATCTCCGTCCACTGCGGCCATCTCGCCGGCGATCTCCCCGCCCACCCGCACGGCGAGCAGCGCCTCGTAGCCGCCCTCGGTGAGCGCGACGACCTTGACCGAGCCGTTCAGCAGCACCAGCACGTGTCGGGACCGATCGCCCTGTCGGAACACCAATCGCCCACTCGCGATGTCGACCCGGGTGCCCGCTGCGCAGATCTCGGTGAGTGCTTGACCGTGTAGACGGCCGAGCATGGTCTGTCGGGGCCAGTCCGTCTGCGGGCTGTCGTCACTCATCTGTCCGGTGCCGTGGACCTGGAGGGTAGACAACGTCGCGGCCCGCCTGAATCGTCGTCCCGCCCCGATCTGCGGTGGCGTGCTGAATGGTGCGCCGGCTGTCCTGTGTCACGGACGGCTGGACCTCCGCCAGCAACGTGGTTAGTCGGTTACGCAGCTCCACGTCCGCCAGCAGGCGATCCTCAAGATCGCCCTGAAGCAGATCGCGCCGGGGCCGCGCCCAAGGGACGTCCGCGACGATCTCGGCCCGGACATCGTCGATGCGGGACAGCATCATGTCGCTTGGAGTGAACATTTCGGCGAGGCGGGACCTGACCAAATGCCAGGAATCGCTGGCCATTGCGCTAATCAGTGCCGCAGCACCTAGCTGGGCGATCTCCGAGACGTCCATTGTGCCCCCATAGAGGTGACCGACAGGCCGGACACCACGGTAGGCCAGGCTGGAGACTCGTAACAACAGACAGCAACGACATTCTTCGGTGCTGTAAAAAGAGCGACAGATAGATCAGAACGACGGTTCCGAAGTTATTTGGGGTGCGTTTTGCACCCCGTTAGCCCGCAGCCGCCGGGCGGAACGGACGTTAGGTGATCAGGCCCTCGGCGCGGGCCCAGCGCAGCAGCTCCGCCTCGGCGGCGTCGCGGTCCAGCGGGCCGTGCTCCAGGCGCTGCTCCTTGAGGTGCTTCCAGGCCCGGCCGACGACCGGCCCCGGAGGTACGCCGAGCAGCTCCATGATCGCGTTGCCGTCCAGGTCGGGGCGGACCCGGGCCAGATCCTCCTCGGCCTCGATCCGGGCGATCCGCTCCTCCAGCGCGTCGTAGTCGGCCGCGAGTTGGGCGGCCTTGCGCCGGTTACGGGTCGTGCAGTCCGAGCGGGTCAGCTTGTGCAGCCGGGGCAGCAGGTCACCGGCATCGGCGACGTAGCGACGCACCGCCGAGTCGGTCCACTCGCCCCGCCCGTACCCGTAGAAACGCAGGTGCAGCGCGACAAGCGCGGTCACCTTCGCGGTGACGTCCTTGGGGTAACGCATCGCCTTCATCCGGGCCTTGGTCAGCCGAGCGCCGACCACCTCGTGGTGGTGGAAGCTGACCCGACCATCGGACCCGACCGCCTTGGTCGCCGGCTTGCCCGCGTCGTGCAGGAGGGCGGCCATCCGCAGGATGAAGTCACAGCCCTCCTCCTCGTAGGAGACCGCGTTCTCGACGACCGTCAGGGTGTGCTCGTAGACGTCCTTGTGCTGCGCGTGCTCGTCGATCTCCAGCTTCAGCCCGGTCAGCTCCGGCAGGAACCGCTCGGCCAGGCCGGTGTCGACGAGCAGCCGCAGCCCGGTGATCGGGTCCGCGCCGCAGAGCAGCTTGGTGAACTCGTCCCGGATCCGCTCGGCGGTGATCCGGTCCAGGTCGGCGGCCATCTCGGTCATGGCCCGGTGCACGTCCGGGTGCACGGCGAAGCGCAACTGGGCGGCGAACCGGGCGGCCCGCAGCATCCGCAACGGGTCGTCACCGAACGACTCACCCGGGGTGCTCGGAGTCCGGATCACCTTTGCCGAGATGTCGCCCAGGCCGCCGTGCGGGTCGGTGAACCGGTGCTCCGGCAGGCTGACCGCCATCGCGTTGATCGTGAAGTCGCGCCGCTTGAGGTCCTCGTCGAGGCTTGTGCCGTACACCACCACCGGGTTGCGGCTGACCTGGTCGTAGGACTCGGCACGAAAGGTGGTGATCTCCAGCCGGAGGCCGTCGCGCTGCGCGCCGATGGTGCCGAACTCGCGACCGGTCTCCCAGATCGACTCGGCCCAACCCTTGATGATCCGCAGCGTCTCGTCGGGGTGCGCGTCGGTGCAGAAGTCGAGGTCGTCACCGAGTCGGCCGAGCAGGGCATCCCGCACCGAACCGCCCACCAGGTGCAACTCGTGGCCGGCGCGGACGAACCGGCGGCCCAACTCGTCGGCGACCGGGGAGACCCGGAGCAGTTCGGCGACGGCGTTGCGCTGCGCGGCGGTGAGTTCGCGGCGGTCGGCGGCGTGGGGAGCGGAGGCTTCGGACATGGGATCGCCAGCCTATCGGGCCGGGGTGTGATCCGATCCGCCGGGCGTGGGTAACGGGTGGGGGTTGACTATGGTCTGTGGCGTGCGGGTCGGTGTCCGGCTCGACGTACCCCTGGGAGGCTGGAGATGAGCGGCGGGCTCTACCGCAGCGCCAACGCCACGCCGGACGGTAACGTGCCGCCGGCGGACGGGGCGGTCTTCATCTCCGCGGAGCCGCTGAACCAGCCCGGGGTGGAGGCCACGGCGCCTCCGCCCGAGGTCGTCGGCGAGACCAGCGCCGCCGCGAACAGCGCCGTCATGGCGATCGGCAGCCTGGTCAGCCGGGGCACCGGCTTCATCCGGAACCTGATGATCGGTGCCGCCCTCGGCAACCTGATCGGCAACGCCTACACGACCGCCATCTTCCTCCCCAACCAGGTGTACGAGTTCCTGCTCGGCGGCGTGCTGACAAGTGTGCTGATCCCGGTGCTGGTCCGTCGGCGCAAGAGCGACGCGGACCGGGGCGAGGCGTACGCCCAGCGGCTGCTCTCCCTCGCGGTGCTGGCACTGGCCGTGGCGGCCCTGATCGCCGTGGCATCGGCGTCCTGGCTGACCGCCATCTACGCCAGCGGCAAGGACGAGGCCTACACCGAACTGATCACACGCCTGTCGTGGCTGGTGCTGCCGATGCTGTTCTTCACCGGCGTCAGCGCGTTGATCGCCGCGGTGCTGAACACGCGGGGTCACTTCGCCGCGCCGATGTGGGCGCCCATCCTCAACAACCTGGTGGTGATCGGCGTCTTCGGTCTCTACATCCTGGTCTACGGGGCGAAGGGGCTGCAGCCGTCGGACATGGGCCTCGGCCGGATCCTGCTTGTCGGCGGCGGCACCCTGCTGGGTGTGGCGGTGCAGACCGCCGGCCTGCTGCCGGCGTTGCGCAAGGTCGGCTTCCGCTGGAAGTGGCGGTTCGACTTCCGCGAGCTGGGGCTGCGTGAGCTGGCCAAGCTCGGCGCCTGGATGTTCTGCTACGTGGCGGTCAACCAGCTCGGCCTCTTCGTGGTGGTCAACCTCCTCACCCGGGCCGCGGGCACGGACCAGGCCGGCATCCTGATCTACAACAACGTCTTCCTGCTGCTGATGATGGCGCACGGCATCATCGCCGTCTCGATCATCACCGCGCTGATGCCCCGGATGGCCGCCGCGGCGGCGGACGGCCGGTTCCACGACGTCACCGCCGACCTTTCCCGGGGTGTCCGGATGGTGACAGCGGTGCTCGCGCCGATCGCGGTCTGCTACGCCGTGCTGTCCACCCCGATCTCGGTCGTGGTCTTCCGGTACGGCGCGTTCACCGCCGAGAACGCGACGGCGACGTCCACCGTGCTGCTGACCGCCGCGCTCGCCCTGGTGCCGTTCGCGATCAGTCAGCTCTTCACCTTCGCCTTCTACGCGCTGCCGGACACCCGCACCCCGGCCCTGATCAACATCCCGGTGGTGGCGCTGCGGGTGGGCGTGCAGATCGTGCTCTTCGCCGCGTTCGCCGCGCACTTCGCGGCGGCCGGGATGATGATCGGCAACGCGGTCTCGTACGTGGCGGCGGCGGTCGCCTCCGCCTGGTTGCTGCGGCCCCGGGTCGGCCGGATCGGCCTGGGCGCCATCATGCGCACCCTCGGCCGGGTCGTGGTCGCCGCCCTCGGCGCGGCCCTGGTCGGATGGTTGGTGATCAGCCTGCTGCCCGGCGGCGACCGGCCGAGCTGGTTCGAGGCGGTGATCCAACTCGTCGTCGGTGGCGCGGTGATCGGCGGGAGCTACCTGGGTCTGGCCACGCTGCTGCGGATCGGCGAGATCACCGAGGTGGTCGGCATGGTCCGCCGCCGCCTCGGTCGCTGACCGCCAGCATCCGATCACAAAAAGTTTGCGCACACACGGAACGTGACCACGGATCACCAGGCTGGGGACACAGCTGTGGATAACTCCGCGATTCGCCGGTCAACTGCCGCATCGGCCTGTGGATAACCAACCGTACGGCTGAGCGTGGCAAGCCGATCGGGGGGAACAGGCACGGTGGCGGGAGCGCCACGCCAGCCCAGCCCCGGCGTCGGTCACTTGCGGTGAAGCCGTAGATTAGCTAGTACATGTGCCAGCAACGTGGCTGACAACGGTCGTAACCGGACGAGTTCTTCGACTGCCGGAAGCCCGTCGGGTAAGGCGGGAAGATGACATGTCGGGGAGACGAGCAACCCGGGTAAGGTCGCTCTCGACGGGTACGGCAGGGGCCGACGCTGCGCGTCGACACCGGTCGGCCGGTTCCTTCAACGGCAGAGCGGGAAGCCACATGCCCAGCAGTGCGGGTCCATCGATCGACACGATCACCGAGGGAGGACGGGTGACCCAGGTCGGCGAGGGTCAGGAGGCGGACGAAAGCGCTCCTCCGGTTATGACCTTCGGTGCTCCCACGGCCGGTGAAGTCCTCGCCGAGCGGTACGAACTGGTTGAGCACATCAACAACGACAGCGCGGGTCGGCTGGTCTGGCGCGGGGTCGACGTCATCCTGCGCCGTCCCGTCGCGGTGGTGCTGCGCTACCCGGGTGGCGACTCCGCCACCGAGATGCTCCAGGCCGCCGTCGCGGCCAGCCGGGTCATCCACCCCAACCTGGTCGGCGTCTACGACGCGATCGACGAGGCTGAGCGGGCGTACGTGGTGCGCGAGTGGGTCGACGGGCAGTCCCTGCGCGACCTCGCGGCCGACGGTCCACTGGATCCGGCCCGTGCCACCGCGATCGGTAACGCCGTCGCGAGCGCGCTCGCCGCCGTCCACGCCACAGGCATGGTCCACGGCAACGTCCACCCCGGCACCGTCATGATCAGTGACGAGGGCCGGGTGGTCCTGGCCGACGCCCGCACCGACGGCGCGGACAGCCAGGAGAACGACATCCGGGCGGTCGGCGGCATCCTCTACTTCGCGCTCACCGGCTCGTGGCCACACGCCGAGGCGCCGCTGCACGGCGCCACCGCCGGTCACGGGCGGGCCGCCATCCCGGACGCCGTTCGCGACGCCGGAGGTGGCATCGCCGCGCCACGTCAGGTCCGGGCGGGCGTGCCCGCGTACCTGGACGACCTGACAATGGATCTGCTCGACGCCGAGATCGCGCCGCCGTCGTCCGATGTGCTCGCCGCCGAGCTGGCCCGACTCGACGTGCCGGCCGAGGAGGAGCACTACCTCGAAAACAGCGGCCCGTTGCGGTTCGCCGCCGACACCGGCGAAGAGCCGTCGCCGTTGGCCGCCGCCGGTGGTCGCAAGGTCGCCGTGGGCATCGCCGGCCTGCTGGCGGTAGCCCTGGTGGGTCTGCTGATCGGCATCAGCACGCTTGGCGACAAGGACCCGCAGGCCAGCCAGAGCCCCGCGCCGTCGGCAAGCGCCCCGGCCAACGACGCCACTCCGGCCGCCGTCGCGGTCCGCAAGCTGCCCGTGAAGGGTGTTCGGATCATCGACCCGGACAGCAAGAACCGCAGCGAGGTCGGCGGCGCGGAGAAGGTCATCGACGGTGACGAGGACAAGGGCTGGGAGACCGAGACGTACCGCGACCGGCCCAACTTCGGCAACCTGAAGAAGGGCATGGGCGTCTGGATCGACCTCGGCGAGCCGCACAGCGTCAAGTCGGTCCAGGCAGGGCTGTCGGCCACGGGCGCGTCCGCCCAACTCCTCGCCGGCACCACCAACCCGCCGTCAAGTCCCAGCGGCGACAAGCAGCTGGTCGCGGACTACAAGACGCCGATCGGCCAGCCGTTCGAGGATCACGACGGCACCACCATGACGTTCAACGGCTTCGACGCCGACACCAAATACCGGTACCTGCTGTTCTGGATCACCGAGCTGCCGCCGGCCGAGGGTGGTTTCAAGCTGGGGGTGCAGGAGATCACGGTCCAGGGGTCGTGATCCTGGCATCTCCGCCGTGGCACCGCATCCGCAGGACGTGGTGATGGACGGGCGCGCCGCCGCTACCGATCTGGAGCTGCTGCGCGCCCACGTCGACGGCGACGGGCAGGCCTTCGCCGAGCTGTTCCACAGGCACCGCGACCGGCTCTGGGCGGTCGCTCTGCGTACGCTCGGTGATCGTGAAGAGGCCGCCGACGCGCTCCAGGACGCGCTGCTCTCCGCGCATCGGGCGGCCGCTCGGTTCCGCGGTGACTCCGCCGTCACCACCTGGATGCACCGGATCGTGGTAAACGCCTGCCTGGATCGGATCCGTCGCCGGCAGGCGCACCCGACCGTGCCGCTGCCGGACGGCAACCGGGCGGGGGACGGCTCGGGCATCGGGGGGATCGAGCCGGTCGCGCCCGCACCGGACCACGAGACCGCGCTTGTGGTCCGCGAGGCGTTGGCCGCGCTGCCCCTCGAGCAACGTGCCGCGCTGGTGCTCGTGGACGTGCAGGGCTACCCGGTCGCCGAGGTGGCCCGGATCCTCGGTGTCGCCGAGGGGACGGTGAAGAGTCGGTGCGCCCGGGGGCGGGCGCGGCTGGCCGTGCTGCTCGGGCACCTTCGGCCCGCCGGCACCTCGCCGCCGTCGGCCCGCCCGGACCCGACCGGCCCGACCAGGGAGGTGCCGGGCGTCACGCCGGGGAACCCAGGCCCGGTCGAGGGCGTCGGATCGGGGTCGGTGCGATACCGGCGGGACGCCAACCAGGAGGACACGTGACGACCGAGGGGTTCCGGGAGGTCGACGACGATCTCCTCGCTGACTACCTCGGCGGGGCGTTGGACGGCACCCCGCAGCAGGAGGAGGTCGCCCGGCTGGTGTCCACGGACCCGGCCTGGACCGAGGCGTACGCGCTGCTGGCCCCCTCGCTCGCGGAGGTCCGCGCGGACCTGGGCCGCTGGGCCGAGCCGTCGCCGCGGATGCCGCAGGCGATCACCGACCGTCTCGTCGCCGCGCTTGTCGACGCGGGGCCGTCGGTCGCGGACACCGCGACCGACGAGGACACCGCCGACGTCGACCGCCCCACGACATCGCCTGTCGTGCCGGTGCAGGGCGGGTCCCGTCGGTGGGCGACCATCCCCGCACCGGCCCGTGCTGGTCGCCGGGCGTCCACCGGCCCCGGTCGCCGGCACGGTTGGCTCCGTCGTGGCACGCCGGTGGCCGCCGCCGTGATCGCCGTCGTCGCGGTCGGGCTCGGCCTCGACCAGCTGTCGATGCGCGCGAGCGACGACTCCGGCACCAGCGCCATCAATCGGCCGGTCGTCGCGCCCGCGGGCGACGCGGCGGTCCGCACCACCGGCCCGACACTGCGCAGCGGTACGGACTACACCCCGCAGACCCTCGGCAACGCGCCGGCCGCCGACCGGCAGACCACGTCCGGCCAGACGAGCGGTGCCGTGCCGGGTTCGCAGCCGGGGGTGGGCACCGAGCAGGAGCGACGCTCGTCGCCCGACGGGCCGGACCAGTTGACAAGGCTGACCACCGAGGCCGCACTGAGCAGCTGCCTGGCCGAGGTCGCGGCGGAGCACGGATCCGCTCCACTGGCGGTCGAAATGATCGACTACGCGCGTTTCCAAGGCGAGCAGACGCTCATCATCCGATTTACCGACGCGACCGGGGCCCGCTGGGCCTGGGTGAGCGGCCCGGAGTGCGGAGTGCCGGGGTCCGGCGCGGACAGCCGGTATTCGGCGCGGGTAGGGTGAATCCACGGTCATCGGCACGATGAGCACCCACGTGACCTGACCCACCAGATGCCCGTCTCGGGAATCCACGCTTCGTACGATGACGTTCTGGAAGTCAGCTGTCGACCCCACCCAGGCGTCGGCAACTCGGATCAGCACCGGTGCGCTCACCGACGCTGAACACACACACTCGGGAGACGGCAGTGGACGAGGTCCGCAACCTGATCATCATCGGCTCCGGGCCGGCCGGTTACACCGCGGCGGTCTACGCCGCACGCGCCAACCTGAAGCCACTGATCATTGAGGGCGTGCAGTCCGGTGGCGCGCTGATGACCACCACCGAGGTGGAAAACTTCCCCGGCTTCGCCGACGGCATCCTCGGCCCCGAGCTGATGGACAACATGCGTAAGCAGGCCGAGCGGTTCGGTGCCGAGTTCCTCACCGACGACGTGACCCGGGTCGAGCTGGTGGACACCGGCGACGCCGGTTCCGGCGCGGTGAGCACCGTCTGGGTCGGCGAGACCGCGTACCGGGCCCGATCCATCATCCTCTCCACCGGTTCGGCCTGGCGTCCGCTGGGCGTGCCCGGCGAGCAGGAATACCTGGGCCACGGCGTCTCCTCCTGCGCCACCTGCGACGGCTTCTTCTTCCGCAACCAGCACATCGTCGTCGTCGGCGGCGGCGACTCGGCGATGGAGGAGGCCAGCTTCCTCACCCGCTTCGCGGAGTCGGTCACGATCATCCACCGCCGCGACTCGTTCCGGGCCAGCAAGATCATGGCGGAGCGGGCGTTGGGCAACGAGAAGATCAAGGTCGAGTGGAACAGCACCGTCGAGGAGATCCTCGGCGACGACGGCAAGGTCACCGGCGTACGGGTCCGCAACGTGCACACAGGTGACACCAAGGTGCTGGACGTGACAGGCGTGTTCGTGGCCATCGGTCACGACCCCCGCAGCGAACTCTTCCGTGGTCAGGTCGAGATGGACGACGAGGGCTACGTCAAGGTCCAGGCCCCCGGCACCCGCACCAACGTCCCCGGCGTCTTCGCCGCCGGTGACGTGGTCGACCACACCTACCGTCAGGCGATCACCGCGGCCGGCACCGGCTGTGCCGCGGCGCTCGACGCCGAACGGTTCATCGCGACGCTCAGCTGAAACAGGAAACACATCCCGGAGGAGGGGCACAGTGGGAAATACCAAGGCGGTCACCGACAAGAGCTTCGTCGCTGACGTGCTGCAGGCCGACAAGCCGGTTCTGGTGGACTTCTGGGCCGAGTGGTGCGGTCCGTGCCGCAAGGTGTCGCCGCTGCTCGAGGAGATCGCCGGCGAGATGGGCGACCGGGTCAGCATCGTCAAACTCAACATCGACGAGAACCCGGAAACCGCACGCGCCTACCGGGTGATGTCGGTGCCGACGCTCACCGTGTTCAAGAACGGCCAGCCGGTGCAGTCCATCGCCGGCGCCAAGCCGAAGGGCGAGCTGGTCCGACTCATCGAATCGGCTCTCTGACCAGCAGGAACATCCACCGAACCCCGCCCCGCTCGTCGGGTGCGGGGTTCGGTGTCTTTCCGGCAGCTGTCTTTCCGGCCGCGCCGCTCGACGTTTTTCCCGGCCACGCCACCTCGCCGCCCCGGAACGCATAGCCTCAACCCTGGGCCGCCCGGCCAGCCAGTGTCGTGCAGAGGGGGTCGTGCCGTGCGTCCGATCCGATCCGGTGACCGGGGCCCCGCGGTCACGGAGATCCGCAGCATCCTGACCGGCCTCGACCTGCTCACCACCGCGGGACCGGCCACCGACGAGTTCGACCTCGACACCGAGCGGGCGGTCCGCGCGTTCCAGCAGTCCCGGGGCCTCAGCGTGGACGGCCGGGTCGGCGCGGAAACCTGGCGCGCCCTGGATGCCGCCCGTTGGCGGCTCGGCGCCCGCACCCTCTACCACGCGGTCCCCGACCCGCTCAGCGGCGAGGACGTCCGGTCACTGCAGGAGCGGCTGCTGGAGATGGGGTACGACGTGGGCCGGGCGGACGCCGTCTACGGCATCCGGACGTCCCGCGCGGTGGCCCAGTTCCAGCGCGAGGTCGGCCTCACCCCCGACGGGTCCTGCGGCCCGCACACGATGAACGCGTTGCGCCGGATCGGCCGCAAGGTGGTCGGTGGCCGACCCCAGTGGCTGCGCGAATCCGACGCGATCCGGCAGTCCGGGCCCGCGCTGGTCGGCAAGACGGTGGTCGTCGACCCCGGGCACGGGGGCACCGATCCCGGGATGGTGGTGCCCGACGGGTCGCTGCGCTGGACGGAGGCGGACCTGGTTCATGACCTGGCCAGCCGGCTGGAAGGGCGGCTCGCCGCGACCGGGGTACGGGTGCAGCTCACCCGCGGGCCGTCGCCCGACAGGTGCCTACCGGACACCGACCGGGCACTGCTGGCCAACTCGCTGGGCGCCGACGTGTTCATCTCGTTGCACCTGGACGGCCACGCCAACCCCGATGCGGAGGGCGTCGCCACCTACCACTACGGCACCGACAACGGCGTGACGTCGGCGACCGGTGAGCGCCTGGCCGGGCTGGTGCAGCGGGAGATCGTCGCCCGGACGGGCCTCCGGGACTGCCGTACCCACGCCAAGACCTGGGACCTGCTGCGGCTGACGCGGATGCCGGCCGTCCGGGTCGAGGTCGGCTACCTCACCTCGCCCACGGACCGCGCCCAACTTGTCGATCCCCGTTTCCGTGACCGGGTCGTGGAGGCGATCGTGGCGGCGGTGCAGCGGATGTACTACCCGATCGAGCGGGACGTGCCCACCGGCTCGCTGGACGTCAGCGAACTGCGTGCCGTCGTGACCGCCGGCACGGTGGTCGACTGATCCGCCGGTTCGGCGATCAGGTGTTCGTGGAGCGGGTGGCCGGAGCGGGGCGGACCGGACGGAGCAGGGTCTCCGGGCTCATCGAGCCGAGCAACTTCTCCAGCGCGTACTCGACGTCGGACTTCCAGCTCAGCGCGGTCCGCAGCTCAAGGCGCAGCCGGGGGAAGCGCGGATGCGGACGTACGGTCTTGAACCCCACCGAGAGGAAGAAGTCGACGGGTGCCACGCAGCCGCCCACGGGGTCGTCCGCGTCGCCGAACTTGGCGTCGCCGAACGCCTCGATGGCCTTGATCCCCCGCTTGGTCAGGTCCCGGGCGACGCCCTGCACCAGCATCCGGCCCAACCCGCCACCGGCGAACGCGGCGACCACGTTTGCGGTCATCAGCAGTGCCGCGTCCGCGGAGACCGGCGAGGTCGGGAACGCCATCGAGCGGGGCACGTAGGCGGGCGGCGCGTACGTCACGAAACCCGCGGGCATGCCGTCGACGTACGCGAGCTTGCCGCAGGAGCCCCACTCCAGCAGCGTCTGGGAGACCCACGCCTCCTTCTCCAAGCCCGGATCGCCGGCGGCGCAGGCCCGGTCGGCGGAGACCGGATCAAGCTCCCAGTAGACGCACTGCCGGCACGGGCGAGGAACGTCTTCCAACGTGTCGAGGGTCAGGCTGACCAGACGTCGCGACATATGGCGCATCCCCACAATAGGCTCGGTGGTAGGTGCGGCCCGTAACGACAGCGCCGCCTTCCTGCTCCGACGAGCGATCGTACGCCGCCAATCGGCGATCCGGGAGGGGACGCGCAGATGCCCACCTCACCGGGGGACGCCCCGCAGGGTCCGCCATGTGGTCGATCCGTATTTGTGGGGCGGCAGCCTGGTTCTGGCGGACTAGGATCGACAATCGGTGTCCCATCGTCATGGTTGTCGGTGTATGGGGTACCCGGAGCGGTAGCCGCCCGAGCAGCGATCGAGGTGAGGTCATGACCGGCACGACACTCGACGACTACACCGACCGGTACGCCCGGCGGGTACGCGGGATGACCGCCTCCGAGATTCGAGCATTGTTCGCGGTGGCAAGTCGTCCAGAGGTCGTCTCGCTCGCCGGTGGCGCACCGTACATCGCCGCACTTCCGCTGGACGCGGTCGGTGAGATGCTCGGCCGGCTCGGCTCCGAGCACGGCGTCACCACCCTCCAGTACGGCATCGGCCAGGGCACCCTCGAGCTGCGCGAGCGGATCTGCGAGGTGATGTCGCTCTCCGGGATCGACGCCGCGTGTGGCGCCTCCCCCGAGGACGTCGTGGTCACCGTCGGCGGGCAGCAGGCACTGGACCTGGTGGCTCGGCTCTTCCTCGACCCGGGTGACGTGGTGCTGGCCGAGGGGCCGACGTACGTCGGTGCGCTCGGGGTGTTCCAAGCCGCCCAGGCACAGGTCGTGCACGTGCCGATGGACGCGGACGGGCTGATCCCGGAGGCGCTGGAGACGGCCATCGCCGACCTGGCCCGCGCCGGCCGCCGGGTGAAGTTCCTCTACACGATCCCCACCTACCAGAACCCCGCCGGCGTGACCCTCAGCGAGGAACGCCGCGAACGGGTGCTCGACATCTGTGAGCGCGCCGGCCTGCTCGTCGTCGAGGACGACCCGTACGGTCAGCTCGGGTTCGAGGGTGAGGCCCCGGCGCCCCTGCGGGCCCGCCGCCGCGATGGGGTCTTCTACCTCAGCACCTTCTCCAAGACCTTCGCGCCCGGCCTGCGGGTCGGTTGGATCCTGGCGCCGCACGCGGTCCGCGACAAACTCGTCATCGCCAGCGAGGCACAGATCCTCTGCCCCAGCGTCTACGCCCAGACCGCGGTCTCCACCTACCTGGGCACGATGCCCTGGCGGCAGCAACTCAAGGTCTACCGCGAGGTCTACCGGGAACGCCGGGACGCACTGCTCGACGCGATGGCCGACCTGATGCCCGAGGGCACCACCTGGACCACGCCGGCCGGCGGTCTCTTCGTGTGGGCCACCCTGCCCGAGGGCCTCGACTCCAAGGCCATGATGCCCCGCGCGGTCGCCGCCCGGGTCGCCTACGTGCCCGGCACCGGCTTCTACGCCGACGGCACCGGCACCGGCGCGATGCGACTCAACTTCAGCTTCCCGCCACCGGAGCGGATCCGCGAGGGCGTCCGTCGGCTGGCCGGTGTGATGGAGCAGGAGATCGCGATGCGCCGGGTCTTCGGTGCCGTGGGCGGCGCCGCCGGCCGACGCGGCCAGGCCGGCTCCGACGTGCCCGGGCCCGACTTGGCATGATGCCGGCATGGGTACGACCGCTGCCGAGCGCCTCCTCGTGACCGATTCCGCCGTTCCGGCCGACCTACGCGTCGTCGTGCTCGCCGGTGGGCTCTCCTACGAACGGGACGTGTCACTGCGCTCCGGTCGCCGGGTGCTCGACGCGCTGCGCGCCGTCGGCGTGGAGGCCGAGCTGCGGGACGCCGACGTGGCCCTGCTGCCGGCGCTCGCCGCCGACCCGCCGGACGCCGTCGTCATCGCACTGCACGGCGCCACAGGTGAAGACGGATCGCTGCGCGGCGTGCTGGACCTGTGCGACATCCCGTACGTCGGCTGCGACGCCCGTGCCTCCCGGGTCGCCTGGGACAAGCCGTCGGCCAAGGCGGTGCTCCGCGAGGACGGCATCCCCACCCCGGACTGGGTGGCCCTCCCACACGACCGCTTCTCCGAGCTTGGCGCGGTCGCCGTCCTGGATCGGATCGTCGACCGGCTGGGCCTGCCGCTGATGGTGAAGCCCGCACAGGGCGGGTCGGGGCTGGGGGGCGCGGTGGTCCGGGACGCCGCGGCGCTGCCCGCCGCGATGGTGGGCTGCTTCGCGTACGACTCGACCGCCCTAGTGGAGCGGTACGTGCCCGGCATGGACGTGGCGGTCTCCGTGATCGACCTGGGCAACGGGCCACAGGCGCTGCCACCGGTGGAGATCGTGCCGCGCAACGGGGTGTACGACTACGCGGCCCGCTACACGGCCGGGCGGACCACCTGGCACGCTCCGGCCCGGCTGGACCCGGAGGTGTCCGCCACCGTCGCCGACGTGGCCCTCGCCGCGCACACCGCGCTCGGTCTGCGGGACCTCTCGCGGGTCGACGTCATCGTGGACGCCGCCGGCCAGCCCCACGTGCTCGAGGTCAACGTCTCGCCGGGCATGACGGAGACGTCGCTACTGCCACTCGCCGTGCAGGCAGCGGGGCTGGACTTCGGCCGACTCCTCGGCACCCTGGTCGCCCGTGCGGCGACCCGCGTCACCGCCCCCTGACCAACTTCCCATCACCTCGGCGCGGGCCGACCACGAGGCGTGCGCGCTTGCCGCGCGTCGGGACGGCCGCGCCATCCTCATGGTCGGTCCGCGCTCAGGGAGCCGTCCGTACGTCGGATGCGCCCGGGCCGTCGGGAAGCGCGGATGCGGCAGGTGAGGCAACCGCAGTGCCGCCGTCCGGTTCGGCGCCGTCCGGTTCGGCGCTATCGGGGTTGACGCTGTCGGGGTTGGCGCTGTCGGGGTTGGCGCTGTCCGCTTCGGCGCTGTCGCGGGTGGCGCTGTCGCGGGTGGCCTCCGGGGCGGTCTCGTTGGCCGCGCCGGGGGTGGCTTCGACATCGGTGCTGCCCGCCCGGTCGCGACGGGCCGCGGCACCGCCGAGGTCTGTGGATCCGCCGGGAACCGGCTCCTCGGTGCCAACGACGGCGGATGCTGACGTGCCGGATGTGGGCGCGCCGGCTGCTCGGGTTCCGGCCGCTGAGATGCCGGCCGCTGAGATGCCGGTCGCTGAGGTGCCGGTCGCTGAGGTGCCGGTCGCTGAGGTGCCGGCTGCTGCGGTGCCGGATGTTGGGGCGGTGGATGCGCCGTCGGCCGGCTCGTTGGTGGCGGATGCCAAACGAGCCGGTTCACCCGTCGGTTCGGTGTCCGCCGGCGAGTCGGTGTCCGAGCCCAGGACGACGGGATCGGCTGCGGGTGCCTCGTCACCGTCGATCTGACCGGCGCTGGCGGTGAGTTCCGGCGCTGGTTCCGGGGTTTCCTCTGCTGCCTCGATGACCGAGGCTGCTGCCTCCGCCGATGCTGCCTGGGCGGCGGCAGCGGCATCCGCAGCGGCGGACTGGGCCAGCAGACTGGACGGCGCCTGCCACTGAATCCGGGGTGGCTCGGCCAGCGGACGGCCGCCGAACTCGGCGAGCCAGGCGGCGACAAGCGCCAGATTCTCCCGCCACTGCGCCTCGGAGATCGGCGGCAGGATCGAATCCCACAGCGACAGGAAGGTGCCCCGCAGTTGGAGACGGCCGTACGGCCGGGCGAGGAACCACATGTGCAGGTGGGCCGAGCCGTCTCCCCACCGGTTCACGTGCACACGCGCCACACCGTCGAGCGACCTGATGGCTCGTTCCAGCCGCACGGTCATCACGCCCAGCTCGGCGGCGAGCAGGTTCGGCAGGTCACCAAGGTCGAGGTGCGTTCGCGATTCCAGGATGAGCACCATGGGCAGACCGGTGGGCCGGTCCATGGCACGGACCCGCCACCGCTCACCGACCCAAATGTAGGCCTCATCGGGTGCGTTGCAAGCGGTGCATTCCCGGAGACCCTCGCCCTTCCGGGGTGGTTCGACCGGGACCGGATCATCGAGTTGCTTCACGTGGAGGTCCCCCTCGAAGGGAAACGACGGCCACTGCGTGAAGTCCGGGACTGAGGGAGGGGTGTCGTGCACGACGCTGACCCTAACCGAGTCTGGCACCGCTGTCCCTACCTGTTTGACCGCTCCCGACCGACCGGATCAGTGCCCTCGGTCGGACAGGTGTGCCACGTCACCACCGAGCGGCGAACCGATATCCACAGGCTGCCGAGATCGCCAACACAGGCCGTCATCCACAGGCTCGCACCCGCTCTCACGCGCTGTTTCACGTGAAACAGGGGGTGCCTGTGGACAAAGGGTGTGGATAACTTTTCGGCCGGTCGGTCGTTGTCCGCAGGCCGCTGAACCGCGCGGCGACAACCAGTCGACACCGCCGGCTCATCCGCGCCAATCTGCCGTCCTCCGCCGCCGCGAAGGCTGCCCAAACGCGGAGTCGTCGGATGGCGGGTGCCGGGGCGGCGGGCTTCCGGGGCGGCAGGCTTCCGGGGCAGCGCGAGTGCCGAGCTCCCGAGGGCGGCCGTCTCGGCCGCGTCTAAAGGAGCACAAGATCGCGCTCGATCATTGATGTAGTGGCTTCTGCCGTCACCGAGGCCACTACATCCTGGTTCGAGCACGATCATGGCCCAGGTGCCGGGTGCCGGGTGCCGGGTGCCGGATGCCGGGTGCCAGGTGCCGGGTATCGGGTGCCGGGTATCGGGTGCCGGGGTATCGGGTGCCGGGGTATCGGGTGGCCGGGGTATCGGGTGGCCGGGGTATCGGGTGTCGGGTCCACCTGGCGCTGGCTGACCGCCGATCGCCGACAGGCTCCGAGCGTTCCCCGAAGTCGATCTTTGTGCCGAGCCGTAACCCCAGGGGGTGTCTACGCCGACGCCTCGTTGAGAAGGTCGCCGCGCCTCCGCTTGACGAGCGCCAGAGGGTGCAGGCGAGTGCTGCGTCCCTCAAGGGATGTGGGGCTGCACCGATCGTCGGACGACACATCACGCCTCGGCTCGGCGTAGAGGGCGCCCAATCGCGGACCACAGGACACAGGCACAGGTCCCGCCGACATCGAGCACGCTGGCACAGAGCACTCGGACACAGAGCAGCCAGACACAGAGCAGCCGAACCTCAGGGCCCGCAGGCACAGAGCCCACGGACACGCAGGACACGGCCTCATCGACGGACCGATGGTCGATGACCCCTCAGCAGAAGGTGAACCCTTCGGAGTGTCAGGGCGACGGGCACGCGAGGCAGCAACCGAGCGACGACGACGGGACGCGCCGGAGGGCGTCACGTACCGACGGCCGGAGGGCAGAGCGGTCGTTCACGGACCAAGACGCGAGGCGCGGCCGACCGTCCAACCCCAACGGGGAGCCTGGCCGGCGCGGCCACGAAGCAGAGACGAGAGGCGCGCCGGCGTCACGAAACAAAGACGAGAGGCGCGGCCGGCGCAACGAACCAAGGATGGGAGGCGTGGCCGGCACCAGAACCGGAGACGGGAGGCGCGGCTGACCATCACGCACCAACGACTGGAGTGCCCGCTGGGCCTCGACGCCAGCGGCCGGAAGTTTCTGCTCGCCGTCCTCAGACCACCCGCCGAGCCTTGGACCCGGCGGAACCGTCCGTTGCAGCAGCGCGCTCGCGACGACACCAACGATGGAAGACTCGCCGACCAGAGGAGCGCCAGCGACCGGAAGCACCCGCACCGAGCTGGGAAACCAATGACCGGGAGGCAGCAGCCGAACGTCAGGCGGCAGACGAGGGGAGGCAGCGGAGTCGCCGGGGGTCGTATTCGCGCCGAGAGGCCTTCGATGAGGTCTGGGCCAACGGGAGGTCACCCTACGGCGCACGAGGCGGCAGCGGGCCACTCAGCGGCCGCAACGGACCTCATGGTCATTCCGGTGAGTTCGAGAGGTTGCCCACATGGGCCGATCTCCGTTTCACGTGAAACAAGCCCTGCGCGCCGCTGCGGTCGTCGGCCCACCGCGCCGAGGAGGATTGACCGCGTCGACTGACGGACGCCCGAGGGATGGCCCTGACGTTCGATGGCAGGAAATTGTCACGGTCCGCCCCGACCGGCCACCGACCACGAACTCACGCACCAGAGAATCCGCGCTGGACGAGCCTGGAACCGCGGCCGTTTCACGTGAAACACGGCCGGCCGGACGCGGAACGGCCGCGCCACCCGGAGAGGGTGCGCGGCCGTGGGCGAAGGGGGTGCGGGCTCAGTCCCCGCTCTCCTCCTGCTGCACTCCGATGATGCCGACGATCCGCTCCAGGTCGTCCACCGTCGCGAACTCGATGGTGATCTTCCCCTTGCTCCGGCCGATGTCGACCTTTACCCGGGTATCGAACCGGTCGGACAGTCGATCGGCGAGATCGGTCAGGGCCGGCGCGTGCGCCTTCGGCCGGCGCTTCGCGGCTTGGTTCTTCGCCGGCCCATCGTTGAGCGTGAGGGCGACGATCTCCTCGGTCGCCCGAACGGACAGGCCCTCCGCCACGATCCGCAATGCCAACTGCTCCTGCGCCTCGGTGCCGTCGAGGCTCAGCAGGGCGCGCGCGTGCCCCGCCGAGAGGATCCCCGCGGCGACCCGGCGCTGTACCTGGGCCGGCAGGTTCAGCAGCCGGATCGTGTTGGAGATCTGCGGGCGGCTCCGGCCGATCCTGCGGGCCAACTCTTCGTGGGTGGCCCCGAACTCCTCCAGCAGTTGCTGGTAGGCGGCGGCCTCTTCGAGAGGGTTCAGGTTGGCTCGGTGGATGTTCTCGAGCAGGGCGTCGCGGAGCATGGCGTCGTCACGGGTGTCCCGGATGATCGCCGGGATATTCTCCCGCCCGACCGCCTGGGCGGCCCGCCAACGCCGCTCGCCCATCACCAGCTCGTACTTCTCGTCGTCGAGCTGCCGGACGACGATGGGCTGGAGGAAGCCGACCTCCTGGATCGAGGTCTTGAGTTCCTCCAAGGCCTCTTCGTCGAAGACCTGGCGGGGCTGCTTCGGGTTGGGCAGGATCGCGTCGACGGAGATCTCGGCGAATCGCGCTCCCGGTACCGGGCTGAGCGTGGACTCCGGCTCGTGCAGTGTCGCCCCGATGGGCGGCGCCGGGATGGCCGGGGTGCCGGTGTCGTCCGCGTACTCGCTCTCTGGCTCCGCCGTTACGGTCTCGGCGGCACCCGGCACCGGCCCGGTCGGGATCAGCGCTCCCAGGCCCCTACCCAGACCGCCCCGAGGACGGTTCTTCATGCCTCGCCTCCCAGCGACTCGTCCGCACTACGCATTCCGGCCCACCGGCTCCTTGACGCCTCGCTCGGCAATCTCCTGGGCGGCCTCGAAGTAACTCGTGGCTCCCCGCGAACCGGGATCGTAGGTCATCACCGACTGGCCGTAGCTGGGTGCCTCGGAGACCCGGACGTTGCGGGGGATGACCGCCTGGAGAACCTTGTCGCCGAAGTGGTTCCGGACGTCCTGCTCGACGGCGTCGGCCAACCGGGTACGCCTGTCGTACATCGTCAGGAGGATTGTGGAGACGTCGAGCTTCGGGTTGAGGTGTTGGCGTACCAGGTTGATGTTGTTGATCAGCTGGTTGAGCCCTTCCAGGGCGTAGTACTCGCACTGGATCGGGATCAGCACCTCCTGCGCGGCAACGAGGGCGTTGACCGTGAGCAGGCCGAGCGACGGCGGGCAGTCGATGAAGACGTAGTCGAACTCGCCCGGGTAGGCAGCGATGGCCCGGTCCAGGCGCGACTCCCGTGCCACCACCGACACCAGCTCGATCTCGGCGCCGGCCAGGTCGATGGTCGCGGGTACGCACCAGAGGTTGGGGATGCCCTCGACCGCCTGGGCCACCTCGGCCAGGGGGACGCTGTTGATCAGGCAGTCGTAGACGTCCGGGATTCCGGTGTGGTGCGGGACGTTGAGCCCGGTGGAGGCGTTGCCCTGCGGGTCGAGGTCCACCACGAGCACCCGGTTGCCGTGCAGGGCGAGCGCCACTGCAAGGTTGACGGTGGTCGTGGTCTTGCCCACGCCGCCCTTCTGGTTGGCGACGCACATGACCCGGGTCCGGTCGGGCCGAGGCATGGTCACCTCGCCACTGGGATTCAGGATCTGCACGGCGCGCATCGCCTCCATAGCCAACGGTGGGTCATCCTCTTCGCGCGTCGGGGTTTCACGTGAAACGTACGTGGGGTCGGTCGCCACGGCAGCCAACGACTCGGTCGAAGCGACAGGTGGGTCGGCGATCACCGGCGCGGCGTCCCGAACGGCCGCCGCGCTGGGCTGGTGCGGGACCGCCGGCTCGAAGCGAACAGCCCTCGCGCTGTTACGCCGCCCCAATGTCTGCCGCACCTCGACGACATTGGCGGGTCGGGTCGACCCCTCCGATGCCCGTCGAGCCGCCGCCGGGTCCACGACGTCGGGCCCGGTCGGTTGAGCCGTTTGTTCTCCGGCGAACGCCGGCGGATCGCCGTCCGTAGGTCGGGTCGCTGGCCCGGTCGTACCGGGCGACCAGCTCGGGTAGTCGGTTTCACGTGAAACGGGATCGCCTGTCGACCCGGTCACGCGTGGATCGTCGTACCTGCCGTCGTCATGCACCTGTCATCCCTGCCCGCTTCGGATGGTCGGTCCGCGCCCCGGTCAACTTGGCCACACCCACGCTCGCAACCCAGAGCGTACGGCTCTCGGGAGCGGTCGGAGACCCGCGACGTCCGTCGCCCGCTCCACACTATCGACGCGCGGTCAGCCTACGGCGGACGGGCGCGGCCGGTCCACGTCGGGTTCTCATCCCCTCGTCCATCCGTACCGGTACAACGAGGCAACCCACCCGCCGGAAGCCCACGTACCACGAGGTGTCAGCGTCGGCGGGGGCGGCTGCTCCGGGAGCGCTTGGTGGCCGCCACCCGTGCCGGGCCGATCATCCGCTCACGGACGATCTCCACGACGGTGGTGGGCGGATCGATCACCCCGGTCCCACAGAGGCGCACCGCCGGCTCCCCGCCACCGAGTCGCGCCACCACCTCGGCGTGCTCCTCGATCTCCGCGGCCGCGGACGAACCCTTCAGCGCCAGCAGCCGGCCCCCACGGACCGCCAGGGGAAGACTCCAACCCGCCAGACGATCCAGTGGCGCGACCGCTCGGGCGGTCACCACGTCGCCGCTTATCGGTTCCCGGCCGCTCGAGCCGGTGGCCGCCTCGTCCGCCCGACCGCGGAACACCCGCACCGACTTGGCCAGACCGAGTCGTTCGACGACCTCGATCAGGAACGACGTGCGTCGGGCCAGCGGCTCGATCAGGGTGACCGTGAGATCCGGGCGCGCGATGGCCAGGACCAGACCCGGCAGTCCGGCTCCGGAGCCGACGTCGAGAACTGTCGCGTCGGACGGGATCAGCTCGGCGACCGCGGCGCAGTTGAGCAGGTGCCGATCCCAGATGCGAGGTGCTTCTCGGGGGCCGATCAGACCGCGGACCACGCCGTCGGTGACCAACAGCTCGGCGTACGCGGCGGCCAGGTCGAGACGATCGCCGAAGAGGGTGAGTGCGGCCGGGGCCAGTTCCGGCGGCACCGCCGCGTCGGCAGGCGACGGGGCGGAGTCGAGCCGGTCTGATTCGGCGCCGGCCCCTGCGGGTTGGACAGCGGACGGCCCGAGCGGCGTGCCGCCCGGGCCGGTCACGGCGTCGGCCGTGTTGTCGTCGTGGGTCACCCGGTCAGTCCGCCGGCCGTACGACGATGCGCCGGTTCGGCTCCACGCCCTCGGACTCGCTCGCCACACCGGACATGGCGTTGACCACGTCGTGCACGCACTTGCGCTCGAACGCGGACATCGCGTCCAGGCGGACCGGCTCGCCGTACTCCTTGACCTTCTCGACGGCGTTCTTGGCGACCGCGGCGAGTTCCTTGCGGCGGTTCGCCCGGTAGCCGCCGACGTCGAGCAGCAGCCGGCTCGGCGTCCCGGTCTGCCGGAAGACGGCGAGGCGGGTCAGCTCCTGGAGCGCCTCCAGGGTGGCCCCCCGCTGGCCGACCAGGTTCTGCAACCGCTCACCGACGACCTCGACCATCGGGCGCCCAGCGGCGACCAACTCGTCGATGTCGCCGTCGTAGTCGAGGATGTCGAGCAGCCCTTCGACGTAGTCGGCCGCGATCTCGCTCTGCCGGAACAGGTCGCTCTCGCTGACCGCCTTCTTCACCCTGCCGCCGGCAGCGGTGTCGGTGTCCTCGTCGGCAGCGTTGTCGTCGTCGGTCTCGGTGTCGTCGTCACCGTCCACCGCGAGCGTTGCGGTCTCCTCCTCGTCCAGGGACTGCTCGGCGTGGGGGATGCTGGTCTCGGTCACGGTCTCATCTCCGTACTCGCTCGGCCGGACCGTCGGGTCCGACTGGTTTCCCGGGGCCGGCGGGAGGTCGCCGGTGCCCGCGGGCACGTCTGTACGGGCAGTGTCGCCCGTGGCCGCAGGATGCGCGGTCGGTTCCGCTCGGCGCCACCGGACGGCGGCTGCACGGTGCGGCACGGGCCGCCGCCGGTCACCCGGCGACGGCCCGCACAGGTCAGCCCTGCCGCTTGGCGGGACGGCTCTTCTTCGGGTTGTTCACCGGCTTGGCCCCTGGCTTCGGCCCGGCCACCTTGGGCGCGGTCGCCTTGACCGGCGCCGGCGGGGCCGCCTTGCCACGACCGAACAGACCACCGGACTTGGCGGGCTGCACCGGGTTGCGCGTCGCCGCGGGGGCGACGGCCTTCTTGGCGGTCACCGGCGGCGGGAACTTCCGCAGCACCCACTGCTGCTGGCCGAGGGTGAAGAGGTTGTTGGTGACCCAGTAGATGATGACGCCGATCGGGAAGATCGCGCCGGAGATCAGCAGCGACGCCGGGATGCCGTAGAGCATCAGCCGCTGGATCATCCGCTGCTGCGGGTCCTCCGCCCAGCCGGTCTTCAGGATCATCTGACGGCTGGTCAGGTAGGTGGTCGCGATCATGATCAGGACCAGGATGCCGGCAATGATCTTGACAGTGCTGCCGGTCGCGCCGAGGCGGGACAACTCGTCGGCCGTCGAGCCGAACTTGCCGGCGATCGGGGCGGTGAAGAGCTTCGCCTGCGAGGCGCTCGTGAACTGGTCGACGCTCCACCCGTACAGGGTCTTGCCCTGGTTCGCCGGGTCCAGCCGCTTCAACGTGTGGAAGAGACCCAGGAAGACCGGGATCTGAAGGAACATCGGAAGGCAACCCATCAGCGGGTTGGCCTTCTCCTTCTTGTAGAGCTCCATCATTTCTTTCTGGAGCGTCTCCCGGTCACCCTTGTGCTTCTCCTGAAGCTCCTTGACCTTGGGCTGGAGCGCCTGCATCGCCCGCTGGGACTTGATCTGCTTGACGAAGACCGGGAACAGGATCACCCGGACGGTGACCACCAGGAAGATGATGGACAGGATCCAGGCGAAGTTGGTGCCGATCACCGCACCAACCGGCACCCCGATGGCGTCCCAGGCGGAGTGCCAGGTCAGCAGGATCCACGAGATCGCGTAGTAGATCCAGTCGAGGCTAAAGTCCACTCTCAGGCTCCAGTCACATCAGCACGACGGCGGCCGCCCGGCTCCGGCACCGGGTCATACCCACCAGGGTGGAAGGGGTGGCAGCGCAACAGCCGCCGGACCGCCAGCGCGGCTCCCCGGAGCGCGCCGTGCCGAGCGACCGCCTCCTGGGCGTACGCGCTGCACGACGGGTAGAACCGACAGCGGGCCGGCAACGCCGGACTTATCCACCGACGGTACGCGATGATGGGCGCGATCAGCACCTTGGCACCGGTTGTCCGCGGACGTGGGTTGGTCTCCTCGGCACCTGTCATCGGGACCGCCGCTCGCGGGGGGACCGGGCGACCGCGATGGCGGCGTCCAGGTCCGTGGCGAGGCGGGGGTACGACGCCTCCGCCGCTGCGGGCAGCGCCCGGACGACGAGGGTGCTGCCGGCGGGCAGGGCGGTCAGCCGATCCTGGACCAGGGCCCGCAGCCGACGCTTGACCCGGTTGCGGATCACCGCGTTGCCGACGGCCTTGGACACGACGAAGCCGGCGCGGGACGGCGCGGGTGACTGCTCCGCACTGTCGTCCCGCACCGGCTCCGACGAGGTCGAAAGGTTGGGGTCGGCGACCACCGGCACGGTCAGGTGGACCACGACGGCGCCACGTCCGACGCGTCGGCCACCGCGAACCGCTGCGGCGAAGTCAGTGCTGCGCCGCAGTCGCTGCGCGGCGGCCAGCACGACTGCTCACGTCCCCTGACCGGCCCGGTCGGCTCAGGCCGACAGGGTGGTGCGACCCTTGGCGCGACGGCTCGAGAGGATGGCACGGCCGGCACGGGTGCGCATGCGCAGCCGGAAGCCGTGGGTCTTCGCGCGCCGGCGGTTGTTCGGCTGGTAGGTGCGCTTGCTCACGTCAGGCTCTCCGTTTTCGTACGCGCCCCGCGCGACGGGATCGCCGGGGTCGTGTGGTGGTGTCCAGGCCACCTCGACGGTGGCCTCCGATCGGTGCTGTCCGGCGGTGCGGGACCTCGACGATGCGGGGGAATGCGACCGCGGACAGCAAGCACCCATCACCCTAGCAGAGGGCGAGAAAGCAACCGTTCCAGCCTACGCAGGGGGGCAATGACCGTCAAACACCCCGAGGAGCGGCCAACAGGACGCGCCCGAGGCCGAGGGGTGGTTTTCGCTGATGCCGACAAGGGTGTCGCCGCGTCGCCGGTTGATGGCGCAGGGACAACGCTGTTACCGTGCCCGATTGCGGTGAGCGTCTTCAAGCGCCGGTCGTCGCGCAGGCAAGACCGGACAAGGTAGTGAATCGTTCGGCACGGTGAACCCGCTTCAGCGCCCGGTCAGGCAGGGGGCAGGTCCCACCCGCGTCCGGCAGCGGCCACAATCGGTCGGTACACAGGCTGTGGATAACTTGTGGATGACCACCGGTCGGCCGACCGGGTGGGGTGTTGTTCCACCCGCGAACGCGGCGGGCCCGGGATGGCCGGCTGGCAGACAGCGGCGGCCGGGAGCAGAAGCGAGGGGGTGGCACGACGGTGGCCGGTACGACCGACCTTGCCGCAGTGTGGTTAGCGGCGACCGACGAGCTTGCCGACGAGATCATCTCTGCTCAGCAGCGCGCCTACCTCCGACTGACCCGGCTGCGGGCGATCGTCGAGGACACCGCGCTGCTCTCCGTCCCGGACGCGTTCACCCGCGACGTGATCGAGTCACGGCTACGCCCGGCGATCACCGAGGCGCTCACCCGCCGGCTCGGCCGGCCGATCCAGGTGGCGGTCACCGTCCGGGTGGCCGAGGATGCCACGGGCCGACCAGCCGGCACCGTCTACCGCAGCGCCCCGGAGACCAGCCCGTTCGACGTCGAGGGTCCGGCTGCCGCGCCCTTCGACGACCACGGCGCACGAGCGCACGCCGACAGCATGATCCCTGAGCAGTCACACGCGCCGCGGACCTCCGAGCCGGTCGCGCCACCCGCACCCGCGGGTCCGCCGCTCGCGCCGAGCGTCGACGCGCATCGTCCCGGGATGATCCCCGCCAGCCGGGACGGGCAGGAGGCGCTGTTCAGCGCCTCCTTCGCGGAGCCGATGCGGTCGCCCCGACCAGGGCCGGACCGGCGCGGCTACGACGAGCAGGCCGCCCGCCTCGACCCGCCCGGCCCGGACACCCGGCCCTACGAGCCGCGCTACCGGGAAGATTCGGGGTCGCCACGCGACCAGCACGTGATCCGCTCGATGCCCCGCGACAGCGGCACGGACAGCGGCCCGGGGCGCAGCGGAGTCGACCACCGGGCCGGTGGCCGCGACGATCGCCGGCTGCCCGGCGCCGACACCGGCGGCAACCGACTCAACCCGAAGTACATGTTCGAGACGTTCGTCATCGGGTCGTCCAACCGGTTCGCCCACGCCGCGAGCGTGGCGGTGGCGGAGTCACCGGCGAAGGCGTACAACCCGCTCTTCATCTACGGGCACTCCGGGCTGGGCAAGACGCACCTGCTGCACGCCATCGGGCACTACGCCACGACGCTCGGCAACGCCCGCTCGGTCCGGTACGTCTCGACCGAGGAGTTCACGAACGACTTCATCAACTCGCTCCGGGACGACAAGACGAGCGCGTTCCAGCGGCGCTACCGCGACGTCGACATCCTGCTGATCGACGACATCCAGTTCCTGGAGAACCGCGAGCGTACGCAGGAGGAGTTCTTCCACACCTTCAACACCCTGCACAACGCCAACAAGCAGATCGTGATCACCTCCGACCGGTCGCCGCGTCAGCTCGCCACCCTCGAGGACCGGATGCGTACCCGGTTCGAGTGGGGGCTGCTGGCCGACATCCAGCCACCGGACCTGGAGACGCGGATCGCGATCCTGCAGAAGAAGGCGGCGCAGGAGCGGATGTACGCCCCGCCGGACGTGTTGGAGTTCATCGCCTCGCGGGTGTCGAACTCGATCCGGGAACTGGAGGGCGCCCTGATCCGGGTGACGGCGTTCGCCAGCCTGACCCGGTCGACAGTCGAGCTGTCCCTGGCCGAGGAGGTGCTCCGGGACTTCATGCCCGACGGCGCCGGGCCGGAGATCAACGCCGACCAGATCATGGCTTCGACCGCCGACTACTTCGGGGTGAGCCTGGAGGACCTGCGCGGTCAGTCCAGGTCCCGGGTGCTGGTGAACGCTCGGCAGGTGGCCATGTACCTGTGTCGGGAGTTGACCGAGCTGTCGCTGCCCCGGATCGGGCAGGCCTTCGGCGGCCGGGACCACACCACGGTGATGCACGCCGACCGGAAGATCCGTCAGCAGATGGCGGAGCGTCGCTCGCTCTACAACCAGATCGCCGAGCTGACCAACCGGATCAAGCAGAACAGCTGAGGCGTACGCCGCCGCGGCGGCGGCACGCAGCCCAGGAAACGCCCGACCGGATCTCCGGTCGGGCGTTTTTCGGTCCTCCACCTGGACTCTCGACATGGTGTAGGCCACAGCATGGAGGCCGTGACCGCCTCGACTCCCACTCGTTGTCCACAGCTCGTTGTCCACCGTCGGTGGATAACTACGGTCCGTCCATCTCCGGTTACCCACAGGCTGTGGAGAAACCCTGTGTACGGAGCTGTGGACGCCTGGGGACAACCGTCAGGTTTTCCACCGACGACAGTCGACCTGTGTACGAGCTGTTGAAGGTTCTGGGGATGACGGCAATGGTGATCTTCATCGTCGTCCACAGGCTTGGGGAGAAAGTCGGTGGATTACCGGTGGACAACCGGTGGACAACGGTGGACAACCGAGCGCCGAGATCGGGCTGTGGACAGGCAAGCCGGTTGTACCCCCGGTTCTCCACAGGTAAATCACCTGTAGATAACCTGTCTGAGCTGCGCAAACCCGGGTTTTCCACAGTTTGCACAGGTGCGATGAAGACGATGAGTTATCTCTTCTAAGAGAACAAAAACCAATCATCACCGTTGGGCTTTCTGTGGATCGTGCCGAACGCTGCCCGATCGACAGGTCGGCACCGACACGAAACATGGGGTCGGGCGCACAGCCGATACCCCCGCGCCCTAAGGTGCGATGGGTACCCGCACGGTCGGGCGGGACGGTAGGCAGCGGTCGGCATGAGAGAGTTGTCGCTGACGTCGACGCGGAGGCATTGATGAAGTTCCGAGTGGAGCGCGACGCGCTCGCCGAGGCCGTGGCGTGGACCGCGAAGAGCCTGCCCAACCGGCCATCCGTACCGGTGCTCGCCGGGGTGATGCTCCGGGTCACCGACGGCAACCTGCGGGTTTCCGGGTTCGACTACGAGGTCTCCAGCCAGGTGACCGTCGAGGTGCATGGTGACGCCGACGGCGCCGCCCTCGTCTCCGGCCGCCTGCTCGCCGAGATCACCAAGGCGCTGCCGGCCAAGCCGGTGGACATCGCCGCGGTCGGCGCCCACCTCGAGCTGGTCTGTGGCAGCGCCCGGTTCACCCTGCCCACCATGCCGGTGGAGGACTACCCCGCGCTGCCCGAGATGCCGCAGAGCGCCGGCACCGTCGACGCCGCCGCGTTCGCCACCGCGGTGTCGCAGGTGGCCATCGCCGCCGGCCGGGACGAGACGCTGCCGATGATGACCGGCGTCCGCGTCGAGCTCTCCGGCAACACCCTGTCGATGCTCGCCACCGACCGCTACCGGTTGGCGCTGCGCGAGATCCAGTGGCAGCCGGACGACCCCGAGGTGAGCATCAACGCCCTGGTGCCCGCCCGCACCCTGAACGACACCGCCAAGGCCCTCGGGCCGCTGGGCGGCGAGGTCACCCTCGCCCTCGCCCAGGGCGCTGCCGGAGAGGGCATGGTCGGCCTGGCCGGCGGCACCCGGCGCACCACCAGCCGCCTGCTCGACGGCGCCAACTACCCGCCGGTCCGTTCGCTCTTCCCGGCCACCCACAACGCCGCCGCCCGGGTTTCGGTGAGCACCCTCATCGAGGTGGTCAAGCGGGTCGCGCTCGTCGCCGAGCGGACCACCCCGGTGCTGCTGAGCTTCAGCGCCGACGGCCTGGTGGTCGAGGCGGGCGGTTCCGAGGAGGCGCGGGCCAGCGAGGCGATGGAGGCCACCTTCACCGGTGACGCGCTGACCATCGGCTTCAACCCGCAGTACCTCATCGACGGCCTGGCCAACCTCGGTTCCCAGACCGCCGTGCTCTCGTTCGTCGACGCCTTCAAGCCCGCGGTGATCTCGCCCGCCGGCGAGGATGGAGAGGTCATTCCGGGGTACCGGTACCTCATCATGCCGATCCGCGTCTCGCGCTGATCGCGCCCAGCAACACCCAGATCCACGGAGGTAGAAACACATGCAGCTCGGCCTTGTAGGACTCGGCCGGATGGGCGGCAACATGCGGGAGCGGTTGCGCGCCGCTGGTCACGACGTTGTCGGCTTCGACCACAACGCGCAGATCAGCGACGTGACGAGCCTCGCGGGCCTGGCTGAGAAGCTTGAGTCGCCCCGCGCGGTCTGGGTCATGGTGCCCGCCGGTGTCACCGACGCCACCATCGACGAACTGGCCGAGGTGCTCGGCGAGGGCGACATCATCATCGACGGCGGCAACTCGCGCTTCAGCGACGACGCACCCCGCGCCGAGCGGCTCGACGAGCGGGGCATCGGCTACGTCGACGTCGGCGTCTCCGGCGGCGTCTGGGGTCGGCAGAACGGCTACGGGCTGATGGTCGGCGGCGCCCAGGAGCACGTGGACCGCCTGATGCCGATCTTCGGCGCGCTCAAGCCGGAGGGCGAGTTCGGTTTCGTGCACGCCGGGCCGGTCGGCGCCGGGCACTACTCGAAGATGGTGCACAACGGCATCGAGTACGGCCTGATGCACGCCTACGCCGAGGGCTACGAGCTGATGGCGGCCTCGGAGTTGGTGACGAACGTGCCGGGCGTCATCAAGTCCTGGCGGGAGGGCACAGTCGTCCGTTCCTGGCTGCTCGACCTGCTGGACCGGGCGCTCGACGAGGACCCGGAGCTGGCCGACCTGAGCGGCTACACCGAGGACACCGGCGAGGGCCGGTGGACCGTCGACGAGGCGGTCCGGCTGGGGGTGCCGCTGAACGTCATCACCGCGTCGCTGTTCGCCCGGTTCACCTCGCGGCAGGACGACTCGCCCACCATGAAGGCCGTCTCCGCGCTGCGTCAGCAGTTCGGTGGCCACGCCGTCCACAAGCGCTGAGCGGTATCCACAACCTGTGTATGTCCACCGGCTGGAACTTGTCGACTTCCGCTCGTACGAGCGGGTGGCCGTCGACCTCCAGCCGGGGGCGAACGTCCTGACCGGCCCCAACGGCGTCGGCAAGACGAACCTCGTCGAGGCGCTGGGCTACGTGGCGACCCTGGACTCACACCGGGTCGCCACCGACGCTCCGCTGGTCCGGATGGGCGCCACCGCCGCGGTGATCCGCTGCGCGGTGGTGCACGACGGTCGGGAGCTCCTCGTCGAGTTGGAGATCGTGCCCGGCAAGGCCAACCGGGCCCGGCTGGGCCGCTCGCCGGCGCGGCGGGCCCGGGACGTGCTCGGTGCCCTGCGACTCGTGCTCTTCGCCCCGGAAGACCTTGAGTTGGTCCGGGGCGACCCGTCCGAGCGCCGCCGCTACCTGGACGACCTGCTGGTCAACCGGCAGCCCCGGTACGCGGGCGTGCGGGCCGACTACGAGCGGGTGGTCAAGCAGCGCAACGCCCTGCTGCGCACCGCGTACCTGGCCCGCAAGACCGGCGGGACCCGCGGCGGTGACCTCGGCACCCTCGCCGTCTGGGACACCCACCTGGCCCAGCACGGCGCGGAGCTGCTCGCCGGTCGACTGGAACTCGTGGCCGCGCTCACCCCGCACGTCGCCAAGGCGTACGACGCGGTGGCCGCCGGCCGGGGCGCGGCGAGCATCGCCTACCGACCCTCGATCGAGCTGGCCGAGCCGACCACCGACCGGGCCGCGCTGGCCGACGCGCTGACCACCGCACTGGCCGCGTCCCGCTCCGCCGAGATCGAACGGGGCACCACACTCGTCGGTCCCCACCGTGACGAGCTGGCGCTGGCCCTCGGCCCGCTGCCCGCCAAGGGGTACGCCAGCCACGGCGAGTCCTGGTCGTTCGCGCTCGCGCTGCGGCTGGCCGGGTACGACCTGCTGCGCGCCGACGGGATCGAGCCGGTCCTGGTGCTCGACGACGTCTTCGCGGAGCTGGACACCGGCCGCCGGGAACGGCTGGCGGAGCTGGTCGGCGGGGCGAGTCAACTGCTCGTCACCTGCGCCGTGGACGATGATGTGCCAGCGGCTCTGCGCGGCACCCGCTACCAGGTCGGCGAAGGGACGGTACACCGTGTCGGATGAGCCACGCCCCGGACGACCGGAGACCGGCAAGGGTGACTCCGCAGCCGCGCGTACCCCGAAGGTGGAAGCGACCGGCGGTGAGCCGGCGGCGGCCGCCGGGCCGGAGCTGGCTCGGGCGGTGCTCGACGCGGCGCTGTCCCGCCGGCAGGCGGCGGCCCGTGCCCGGCGTACCACCGGTGGCGCGGGCGGCGACGCGGCCGGCGGGTCGGGGCGGCGGTTGCGCGGCTACTCCGGGCCCGGCCCCGACCCCCGCGATCCGCAGCCGCTCAGCGCGGTGCTCAACCGGCTGGTGAAGGCGCGGGGCTGGCAGCAGCCGGCGGCGGAGGCCACCGTGTTCGGCGCCTGGGAGCGGGTCGTCGGCGCGGAGGTCGCCCAGCACAGTCGCCCGGTCAAGCTGGAGAACGGCGAGCTGACCGTGGAGGCGCGTTCGACCGCGTGGGCGACCCAGTTGCGTCTGCTCGCCGGATCGCTGCTCAAGCAGATCGCCAGCGAGGTCGGCCACAACGTGGTGCGCAAGCTGCACATCCACGGCCCGGCCGCGCCCTCCTGGGGGAAGGGGCCACGCCGGGTACGCGGCCGGGGCCCCCGCGACACGTACGGCTGAGGCGGCTCCTCAGCCGTTGCGGGCCTCGCGGGCCGCTCGCCTGCGTTCGCGCTGTTCCCGGGTGTAGCGCTTGCGTTCGGCCAGGTCGCGTTTCCACGCCTCCCGGGCCTCGGTCGAGCCGCCCTGCACCGCACCCTGGACACCCTCGGCCGGGCCGGCGAGGTGCCGAAAGGCCCAGCTCAGGAGTCGGCCGCCCTCGCCCGGGGCCCTGCTGACCGCGCCGTCCTCGCTCATCTGCCGCCCTTTCCCGCTTCGCGTTCGTCCGCCCGCCGCACGAGCAGATGATTGGGGTGCCAATGGTTGGTACACCAATGATCGGTAGAGTAGTCACCGTGCCTGGGGAGAGCAACCGATGAACGAACGACCGGATCGCGTCGACCCGTTGGCGCTGGAGCAGCAGGTCTGCTTCGCCCTGTCGGTGGCCGCACGCAGCGTGGTGGCCGTCTACCGGCCACTCCTGGAACCGATGGGGCTCACCCATCCGCAGTACCTGGTCATGCTGGCGCTCTGGCAGCACGCGCCGCTGTCCGGTCGCGACCTCAGCCGCCTGTTGCAGCTCGACCCGGGCACGCTCTCACCCCTGCTCAAGCGGCTCGAAGCGGCCGGCTACCTACGCCGGGAACGCGACCCCGGCGACGAGCGCAGCCTCGCCGTCACCCTCACCGCCAGTGGCGCCGCGCTGCGGAGCCAGGCGGAGCTGATCCCGGCCGCGATCGTGCGGCGACTCGGGCTGCCCGTCGAGGACCTGCAACACCTGCACGCGGTGCTCACCCAGGTGATCGCCGCCGCCAACCGACCGGGCAGCGACCAGCCCGCGGCGGAGACCGGCGCGGCGGGCACCGGCGCGGCGGGCACCGGCGCGGCGGGTCAGGCGTCGGCGTAGACGGCGAAACCACGCTCCGCGCAGCGCCTGTAGAAGGCGGCGAGCACGCCCAACTCGGCGCAGGTGAAGTTCCACTGCGGCGGGTCACCGCGCTCGTCGCGCAGCGCGTCGAGTCGGGTCTCCAGCCACCGCAGCTGCTGCTCGGCCAGCCTGCCGTCGCCGAGCAACGAGCGCAGCACCGTGCTCACCGAGTCGAAGGTGACCGCCTCACCGTGCGCCCGGTGCCCGGCCACGAATCGCTCGATGCCGCTGGCGATCCAGGAGCAGCCGTCCGGGTCGATCACCGGGTCCTCGTCCTCGGCGGCGGCGTCTGTGGCGTACAACACACCTTCCAGGCCGAGCAGCAGATCCACCAACTCGGTGTACGCGGTCGCCCGGATGGTGCCGGTCTTCGCGATCAGCTCGGCCAGCGCCGCCGTCGGCGCGGAGATGCGCGGCAGGTCGACGATCTCGCCGAAGTCGACGAACTCGGCCGGCGCGACCGGATCGTAGAAGCGGCCGGTACGCGGCCAGTGCACCGCGACGTTGTCCAGCCCCATCTGTCACCTCTTAGAGAGCACGTGTCGGGTCGATCGGGTCGATCGTCCCGGTTCCGGCCGGTAAAGATCAAGCCTGGTTCCGGAGCGCCGCAAACGTACGGCACTGAGGCTCCGGCCGCGACCCCCGACCCGCCCGAGCGCGGGTCAACCCGTTCGGGGACGGCGCGTGCGATCGGACCTTGGCGTGTGGGGGGAGTCGCGGGCAACGGGGTTCTGCCGGCTACGGACTTCTCAGCAGCCTCTCTGAGGGTGCCGAGTGGTGGTTCTGTCCCCCGCGCACAGTAGGATTGACGGTGAGACGAAGACCCGGTGCGGGAGAGGGACGGGGCCAGTTGGCCCCAGGTTCATTCTCCACGTCGGGTCGAGCCGATCGCGATCCGCGGGCAACCGCGGCGACCGGCGCGTTCGACCCGCTGTCCGGAGGTCTCCGGCACCGGTCCACGCGCCGACGTCGCGTCCTGTCCGCCGAACCCGCGCCCGACGCGCCCCTACCGGCGCGGCTGACGCGAGAAAGTGGCCGAGGGTGGCAGCGCAGGACAAGCAGGAGTACGGCGCAGAGTCGATCACCGTTCTCGAGGGGCTGGAGGCGGTTCGCAAGCGCCCCGGTATGTACATCGGGTCCACCGGCGAGCGCGGTCTGCACCACCTCGTCTGGGAGGTCGTCGACAACGCGGTGGACGAGGCCCTCGCCGGATACTGCGACACCATCGACGTGGTGCTGCTCGCCGACGGCGGCGTGCGGGTCACCGACAACGGCCGCGGTTTCCCGGTCGACCTCCACCCGAAGCTCAAGAAGCCGGGTGTCGAGGTCGCGTTGACCATCCTGCACGCGGGCGGCAAGTTCGACGGCAAGGCGTACGCGGTCTCCGGCGGTCTGCACGGCGTCGGCGTCTCCGTGGTGAACGCGCTCTCCACCAAGATGTTCGTCGAGATCCACAAGTCCGGCTCGGTGTGGCGGCAGCACTACACCCACTCCAAGCCGAGTCCGCTGGAGAAGGGCGAGACCACCGACCGCACCGGCTCGGCCGTCTCCTTCTGGCCGGACCCCGACGTCTTCGAGACCGTCGACTTCGACTTCCAGACCATCTACCGACGCCTGCAGGAGATGGCCTTCCTCAACCGCGCCCTGCGCATCCACCTGCTCGACGAGCGGGTGGCCGAGGAGGAGGACGGCCGGCAGCGCGAGGTCACCTTCTACTACGAGGGTGGCATCGCCGACTTCGTCCGGCACCTCAACGCCTCCAAGAGCCCGATCCACAAGACAGTGGTCGAGTTCGAGGCCGAGGAAGAGGGCATGTCCCTCGAGATCGCCATGCAGTGGAACGAGTCGTACGGCGAGTCGGTCTACACCTTCGCCAACACGATCAACACCCACGAGGGCGGCACCCACGAGGAGGGCTTCCGGTCGGCGCTGACGAGCGTCGTCAACCGGTACGGCACCGACAAGAAGCTGCTCAAGGGCGACGAGAAGCTCTCCGGCGAGGACATCCGCGAAGGTCTCGCGGCGATCATCTCGGTCAAGCTGGCCAACCCGCAGTTCGAGGGCCAGACCAAGACCAAGCTGGGCAACACCCCGGTGAAGAGCTTCGTGCAGCGGGTCTGCAACGACCGGCTCGTCGACTGGTTCGACCGCAACCCGGCCGAGGCCAAGATGATCATCACGAAGGCCTCCCAGGCTGCTCGGGCCCGCATCGCCGCGCAGCAGGCGCGCAAGCTGGCCCGACGTAAGTCGCTGCTGGAGTCCGGCTCGATGCCGGGCAAGCTTGCCGACTGCCAGTCGACCGACCCGCGCGAGTCCGAGGTGTTCATCGTCGAGGGTGACTCGGCCGGCGGCTCGGCCAAGCAGGGCCGTGACCCACGGACCCAGGCGATCCTGCCGATCCGCGGCAAGATCCTCAATGTGGAGAAGGCCCGGATCGACCGGGTGCTGAAGAACAACGAGGTCCAGGCGCTGATCACCGCGCTGGGCACCGGCATCCACGACGACTTCGACATGGAGAAGCTGCGGTACCACAAGGTGGTGCTGATGGCCGACGCGGACGTCGACGGCCAGCACATCCAGACGTTGCTGCTCACCCTGCTGTTCCGCTTCATGCGGCCGCTTGTCGAGATGGGCAACGTCTACCTGGCGGCCCCGCCGCTCTACAAGATCAAGTGGAACAAGAAGGGCGACGACGCGCAGTACGCCTACTCCGACCGCGAGCGGGACGGGCTGATCGCGCTGCGCCAGCAGAAGAAGCCGAACGCGAAGCCGGACGACATCCAGCGCTTCAAGGGCCTCGGCGAGATGAACTATCCCGAGCTGTGGGAAACCACTATGAACCCGGCCACGCGTACCCTGCGTCAGGTCACGCTCGACGACGCGGCGACCGCCGACGAGTTGTTCAGCGTGCTGATGGGTGAGGACGTCGAGGCGCGGCGGTCGTTCATCCAGCGCAACGCCAAGGACGTCCGGTTCCTGGACATCTGACGGACTGCGGTGGAGGGGGCGGGGGGGGGCCCCCCCCCCCCCCCCGGCCCCCCCCTTTAAACCCCCGGGGCCGGGTGACCCACCCGGGGGGATAAAAAAAAAACC